>CALRBT010000001.1 GCA_943354475.1 Parcubacteria group bacterium
AAAAAAGTTATCCACATTTTTCTTCAAAAAAATATTGTAAATAATTTTTCTTTGTACGATAATTACATTAAGTTTTTGTGACGAACAAATCAAAAAAATATTCGAACTTAAGTTTACTTGGCTCGAAAAAATTTGGTCGAACAATGTCACAAATCTTTACATTTAATTTAAGTCTTTAGTTCTTCGAAAGGGGGATATCAAGACAAAAAATATTATGGCAGCAAAGAAAAAGAAAGCAGCTAAGAAGAAACGATAATCTCACAAGATTAGTTTCTCATCTTACACAAGACTCCCAGCAATCGAAAGATTGTTGGGGATTTTGTTTTTCCTAGAGACACTATCTGATGGCTCAAATTGCATCTAAATTTACCCGTCTTGTGGTAGTATATGAGGCATGTCATTTTTAACTAAATTATTTGGTTCGGACACTGATCGGGCGGTAGCAGAATTTACCCCAATTGTTGCTAAAATCAACGGTTTTGAGGATTCCTTAAAGACTCTCTCGGACGCTGAATTAGGGGCAAAAACGCTTGAATTTAAGGCTCGTTTGACTAAGGAGGAGTCTCTGGACGATCTTTTGCCAGAGGCCTTTGCTACCGTTAGGGAGGCAGCTCGTCGTACACTAGGACAACGACACTTTGATGTTCAACTTATGGGTGGTATTGCTCTCCATCAAGGTAAGATTGCTGAGATGAAAACTGGTGAAGGAAAGACACTTGTCGCAACACTTCCAGCATATCTCAACGCGCTCTCAGGTAAGGGGGTACATGTCGTAACGGTCAACGACTATCTTTCTCGTCGTGATGCAATTTGGATGGGGCAAGTTTACTCACTCTTGGGTCTTTCTGTTGGAATTCTCAATCATGATGAATCATTTCTCTATGATCCAAATCATCGTGACCTAGATACAATGCGTGACCAAGTCGCTTCTTTCAAAGTAATTCATGAATTCTTACAGCCATGTACTCGGAAAGAGGCGTATCGTGCGGATATAACCTACGGTACAAATAATGAATATGGATTTGATTATCTTCGTGACAACATTGAGTATGATCAAAATTCAATTCGTCAGCATAGCTATAATTTTGCAATTGTTGACGAGATCGATTCAATTTTAATTGATGAAGCGAGAACGCCACTGATTATTTCTGCAGCAATAGGTGATTCTGAAGACTACTATCAAACTTTTGCCCGCTTGGCCCGTGAACTAAAGCGAGATACTGATTTTGAAGTTGATGAGAAACGAAAACAGATTACGATTACTGAAGAAGGAATCAACAAAGCGGAGAAATCTCTCGGTGTTGATAACATTTATACCGAAAAAGGAGTTAAGTATGTTCATCATCTTGAAACAGCAATTCGTGCTAAGGCAATCTTTGAGCGAGATAAGGATTACATCGTTCGTGATGATGAAGTAATTATCGTTGATGAATTTACAGGACGTCTCCAGCCCGGACGTCGCTGGTCAGAAGGACTCCATCAGGCGATTGAAGCAAAGGAGGGGGTAAGGGTTCAGAAAGAATCTCGTACCTACGCATCAATCACCTTTCAAAACTATTTCAGAATGTATGACAAACTCGCTGGTATGACCGGAACGGCGGTTACTTCTGCCGAAGAGTTTTTCAAAGTGTATAAATTGCAAACAATCATTGTTCCAACTAATAAGCCAATCTCACGAATTGATCACAACGACTTAATTTATCAAAGTGAAATCGGAAAGTTCAAAGCAGTAACCGCAAAGGTTAAGGAGTTGCAGACCAAAGGACAACCGGTACTTATCGGAACCGCTTCCATTGAGAAGAATGAGGTCCTCTCAACCTTTTTCTTACAGGCTGGAGTGAAGCACGAAGTCTTGAATGCCAAGAACCACGAACGAGAAGGTGAGATTATTTCAGAAGCTGGTAAGGTAGGTCGGGTAACGGTTGCAACCAACCTTGCTGGCCGCGGAGTTGATATTAAATTAGGTGGTAGTCAGGCTTCCAAGGAAGAGGCAGAGGCCGTCAAAGGACTCGGCGGACTCTTTGTTCTCGGTACTGAGCGACATGAAGCACGGCGTATTGATAATCAGCTCCGTGGACGCTCTGGCCGTCAAGGAGATCCAGGCGAGACACAGTTTTTTGTTTCCCTTGAAGATAATTTGATGCGTGTCTTTGCATCCGATGCGATTAAATCTTTGATGGGACGATTCGGTATTCCAGAAGATCAACCCATCGAGAATTCACTCATCTCCCGCTCGCTTGAAACAGCACAAACCAAGATTGAAGGATTCAACTTTGATTCTCGTAAACATGTGCTTGAGTACGATGATGTACTCAATCATCAACGCAAAATTGTGTATGAACGCCGTCGAAAAATCCTACTTGGAAGTACTGAGGTGGTAACTGAATTGCTCGATGAAGTAATTGGAGATGATACAGGGCTACGCGAGATTACTGAAACAAAGAAGACTTCTCTTGGCGCAAATGAGTTTTACAATGTTATTAGACGTCTTTTCTTACAGAGTATCGATATGTTCTGGGTTGAACACCTTGAGCAAATGGATTATATGCGAGACACGGTCAACTTGCGTGCCTACGGTCAACGTGACCCACTCGTTGAATACAAGCGTGAAGGATTGCAACTCTTTAAGGATATGCAGATAGCAATTAATAATCAGATTAGTGAGTCAATTCCAGCAATTGTAGTTAACGCTTTCCACGACGAAGAAGCAGAGATGCGTAAGGTGGCCAGAGAAGCACAACTTATCGGAGGGTCAGACACGGTGGGAGGTAGTGATACCGGAGGCGTAGTTGTAACTGCTCATATAACTAACGAAGGAGGTGAGAAAGTTGGACGAAACGATACATGCCCCTGTGGTTCTGGTAAAAAGTATAAGAAGTGTGGTGAATTAAATACGGAAGAACATAATCGATTAATGTCACAGAAAAAATAATGGAAATCAAGGTCACTTTACAAGTTGGGGTCAAGATACTCATTCAAAACGACGAAGGAAAGTATTTATTATTAAAGCGCTCTCTCGTGAAGTATCCTGAGATGAATGGTTGTTGGGATATTGTCGGTGGGAGGATTGACCCAGGTACCGGACTGACTGAGAATTTGGCCAGAGAAATCAAAGAAGAGACAGGTCTTGTGCTTACAGGTACTCCAAAATTAATCGCAGCACAAGATATTATTCCAAATCCAGAGCGTCACATCGTCCGGTTGACCTATGTTGGTAAAGCAGAAGGAGAAATAACTCTCGATGGAGTAGAACACGACAGTTATCAGTGGTTTAGTAGAGAGGAGCTTTTGAATTTAGAAAACCTGGACAGTTACTTCAAAGAACTCTTGAAGAATGGGTCACTTTAAGAATCATAAAATTGTATAACCACTTACTCTCTTCATCTAGGTTTCTCAATTTTGCGTTTGCTGGAGTGAGGAGAATCTTCTATAATGCACCCATGTCAAACACTGAAGAAGTTAAAAAACTAGCAGAGGAATTAAAGGAGCGAGGATTGATTGAGCAGACAGGGGGAGGGGAGTTGGCGGAGATTTTGGCCCAAACACGAAAAGTCTATCTCGGTATTGATCCAACGGCGGATTCCCTTACGGTAGGACATCTGGGACCTGTATTTCTTATGAAGCACCTTGCTGACGCGGGACATGAGGTTAATTTTCTCATTGGTGGTGGAACGGGGATGATTGGAGATCCAAGAGCTAGTGGCGAGCGTGTACTGCTCGACGAAGAAACCATTGAGGCTAACAGTAAAGCAGTGAAAGCTCAGCTCCAGAGAATCCTCGGAGACCAGAAGTACACGATGTTCAATAATGCCGACTGGCTCGGAAAGCTTAGTTTGATTGAATTTCTTCGTGACACTGCAAAGCACTTTACGGTTAATCAGCTCATTAAACGGGAAATTATTAAAAAGCGTTTGGACGATGAGAATGACTCTATTTCTTTTACCGAATTTTCATACGCACTCCTTCAAGGTTACGATTATTGGTATTTAAATAAAGAACACGACATCGATCTTCAGATTGGTGGTTCTGATCAATGGGCCAATATTATCTCTGGTATTGATTTGATTCGCAGACGTGAACAAAAGAATGCTTATGCAATCACCCTGCCACTCCTTATTGATAAAAAAACTGGCAAGAAGTTTGGAAAATCAGAAGGGAATGCCGTTTGGCTCGACCCTGAGAAAACAACACCTTTTGCATTTTATCAATTCTGGTTGAATGTTTCCGATGAGAATGTGGCTGACTACTTGAAACCGCTGACGTTTCTAAAACTCACTGAAATCTCATCAATTCTTGAGGAGCACAATAAAGACCTCTCTAAGAGGGTCGCTCAGCGAAAACTCGCCTATGAAGTGACAATGATTGTCCATGGTAAAGATACCGCGGAAAGTGCTGAGAAAACTAGTTTAATTCTCTATGGTAGTGACCCTGTTTCCATTTTATCTAAGTTGTCTGAAGCAGAGCGTAAAGAGATCAAGAAAGAAATTCCAAATATAATAATTTCCGCTAAAGACATTGAAGGAGGACTCTCACTTGCTGATATTTTGGTTTCCAGTAACTTGGCGACATCAAAAGGTGAAGCAAAGCGTTCCATTGAAGGGAAAGCCGTTCGGTTAAATGATAAGCTCATTGAAGATGTTAGTATACTCGCATCACTTTCTGATTTTCCTGAAGGTATGGCACTTCTGCGCTCTGGTAAGAAAGTCTCTCTCATCATTCTCGAAAAATAATTTTTATCAATGAACCCAGAGAGTATAAATAGTTCTGAAGTTAAGAAACCTCGCTTCGGCAAGTTTACTAGAATTTTTGGTCCCGGACTGGTAACTGGTGCTGCTGATAATGATCCTTCTGGAATCGCTACATATTCTCAGGCGGGTGCGCAGTTTGGCTATGGACAGCTCTGGAGTGCCCTCTATCAGATTCCGTTTCTGATTGCTATTCAAGAGGCGTGTGCGCGTATCGGTGCGGTCACGGGCAAGGGTCTCTCTGCGGTGGTCAAAGAACATTACAATAAGAAAGTTCTTGTTAGTGTCGTTCTCCTGGTAGTGGTCGCTAACACAATAAATATTGGAGCAGATATTGGTGCAGTAGCTTCGTCCCTTCAACTCGTAATCAATCTCCCATTTGTGTTTTTTGCCATAGCGACAGCTCTGGTTGTTGTTCTCCTTGAGGTGTTTGTGGCATATAGAAATTATGCCAAGATTTTAAAATGGCTCGCCCTCTCGATGCTGGCTTATCCGATAACAGCACTCATTATCAAAGAGCCATGGGGAGAGATTATCCACGCAACACTTTTTCCGAGATTTGAATTTAGTTTTGCTTATATTTTTATTGTCGTTGGTGTATTTGGTACAACTATCACACCGTACATGTTTTTCTGGCAAGCGTCTCAAGAGGTTGAGGAGGAAATTGAAGGAAAAATTCTTGAGGAAGGAGGTAAGCCTAGTTTGACCAAACAGTTTGTTTCCAATCTCCGTATTGATACGACAGTTGGAATGATTATTGCTGAGATTGTTCAGTGGTTTATTATTATTACTACAGCTACGATGCTTTTCGCAAATGGAATCACTAATATCGACAGTGCTGCTGATGCGGCACGTGCTCTCGAGCCCCTCGTTGCAGGTTTTTCAAATGCAGGGCAAATTGCCAAAATTATCTTTGCTATTGGTGTGGTAGGTCTTGGGTTACTTGCGATTCCTGTTCTGGCAGGATCAGCCGCATACGCACTCTCTGAAGCTTTTGGTTGGCGTGAAGGATTGTACAAGAAGTTTGGTCAGGCCAAAGCATTTTACGGAGTTATTATTGTGGCGACACTCGTTGGACTACTGCTTAACTTCATTGGAGTCGACCCAATTAAGGCCCTTATTTTTACTGCGGTCTTTAATGGAATTTCAGCAATACCACTTCTTTTTATTATCGCTCGAATCAATGGACGAAAAGATATACTCGGTGAGTATGTTGGAGGTAGACTCTCAAAAACGTTTGTTTGGCTTACTTTTTCTATTATGGCACTCTCAGGACTAGCATTGTTTTATACATTACTATTTTAATATGGATGACAAGACGATAGAGACCTATAACAAATCAGCGCAAGTCTACGATGATGAAACAATTGATTTTTGGGAAAAATTTCCGAGAACCTTTTTGGATGAGTTTGCAAAAAACGTTGAGGGGGATAGCAAGGTGCTAGATGTTGGCAGCGGCCCAGGTAGAGACGGATTACTACTCAAAGAAGCGGGACTTACTGTCACTTGTCTCGATGCTTCAGAGTCGATGATTGCCCTAAGTAGGGCAAGGGGACTTGAATCAATAGTGGGGGACTTACTTGATTTACCGTTTGAAAATGAATCATTTGATGGGGTTTGGGCGTACACCTCACTCCTCCATATCCCAAAAGCCAGTATGCCAAAGGCACTTGCCGAAATAAAGCGAGTGCTCAAACCGCAAGGTATTTTTGCTCTGGGATTAATTGAAGGAGATTTTGAGGGTTTTAAAGAAAGTTCAGGTGTCAGTCTCCCTAGATTTTTCGCCTATTATGAAAAAGAGGAGGTCGAAGCCTTGCTTGTACAGGCGGGATTTTTGATCACACACCTTGAAACTTTTAAGCCAAATACGAAAAACTATTTGAACTTTCTTTCCAAGAGTTCCTCTTAAAATTTTGATTTAGACTAACGAAGGAGAATTTGTTGGGGGATGGCCCCCATTTTATACTCTGTCTCTAGCACTCTCCTAACCCCTCATAACCTAAAACTTTTGTGCCTTCTGCTCTTACGATAAAAAACTTAAAAAAAACTTACTCAAATGGCGTTCAAGCACTGAAAGGTGTTGACCTTGAGATCAAAGAGGGTGATTTCTTTGCCCTTCTTGGCCCCAATGGTGCCGGTAAAACGAGTATCATTGGTATTACTGCCGGACTGGTCAATAAAACAGAGGGCGGGGTAGAGGTCTTTGGGCATAGTATTGATACAGAAACCGATAAGGCTAAAACGTATATTGGTCTGGTTCCTCAGGAATTTAATTTTGGCGTTTTCGATAAAGTGATTGATATTATTACCACCCAAGCAGGATATTATGGAATTCCACTTGGCGTGGCAAGAAAGGATGCGGAAAAATATTTAAAGGCGCTTGGTCTTTGGGAGAAACGCAATGATCAGGCGAGGATGCTTTCAGGTGGTATGAAGCGAAGATTGATGATTGTCCGTGCACTTATTCACCACCCAAAGCTTCTTATTCTCGATGAACCGACAGCAGGTGTCGATATTGAACTTCGCCGTGGTATGTGGGAATTTTTAACGACACTCAACGAAGAGGGGGTAACGATTATTTTGACGACTCATTATCTTGAAGAAGCAGAACAGCTCTGCCGAAATCTGGCCATCATCAACAAAGGAGAGATTGTAGCTTCAGGTCCGATGAAGGAGGTGCTCTTAAATACACTTGCTTCAGAGTCATTTGTTTTTGATTTAAAAGCAGTATTGCCAGATAAAAGTTTTGCGGCACTTGGTAAGTATCACCCACTCAAGATTGATTCAATTACTCTTGAGCTCCGCGTTGGGAGTACGCAAACCCTCAACGAAGTGATGAGTGACCTCTCCAGCCTTGGTATCGAGGTTCGGAGTATGAGAAACAAGACAAATCGTCTCGAAGAGCTTTTTGTTTCCTTAACATCAGGTAACTCAGATATCACAGCACTTTCTTAATTTTTTAAATACCATGTCACCAAAAAAAATCCTCATCGCACTCTTTACGTTTCTCCGCAAGGAGGTCATTCGTATTTTTCGGATCTGGATGCAAACGCTTCTTCCTTCGGTTATTACGACGACACTTTATTTTCTTATCTTTGGGACGTTTATTGGCTCAAAGCTTCCACCGATTGGGGATTTTAGCTACATTCAGTTCATTGTCCCAGGCCTTGTAATGCTTGCAGTTATTACTAACTCTTTCCAGAATACGATTAGCACCTTCTTTTTTTCAAAGTTCCAAAAAAATATTGAAGAAATTTTAGTTTCTCCACTTCCATACTGGAGTGTGGTTTTAGGTTATCTATTGGGAGGCTTATTCCGTGGTCTGTTGGTTGGTGTTTTGGTCCTCGCGGTGGCGCTGTTCTTTACACACCTTACAGTATTTAACCTTGCCATTATCGTTATCTTCATGGTTCTGACATCCTTACTCTTTTCGCTAGCAGGACTACTCAACGGTCTCTTTGCTAAGGGAATGGATGACGTCTCAATTATTCCAACTTTCGTACTAACACCATTAACCTATCTCGGAGGCGTATTCTACTCAATAAATATGCTCCCTCCTGTTTGGCAGGTCGTTTCGAGGTTCAATCCAATTCTCTATATTGTTGACGGCTTCCGTTATGGTTTCCTCGGAGTCTCTGATGTATCGGTATGGTTCTCCCTTTCAATTCTCAGTATTACAGTGATTGCATTTGGAGCGGTGACATTGTATTTCTTTAAGAAGGGATACGGACTTAAGAGTTAGAACAATTATGGATGTATTCGCGCATATACTTTGGACAGGTGGAATCACGAAGGCGGTAAATAACAAAAGAGAAAAGCAAGGTAAAAAACCATTCTCAATTATTTGGAGCGCTTTTTGCGGTGTTGCTCCTGATCTATTTGCTTTCGGACCAGCCTTTCTTTTAATGTTTCTTGGAATACTCTCCGGTAGCTTCCATTTCTCTGAAATTCCTCAGCCCGACTTTCACGGAGTGGAGGACCATCCAGAAGGGAACTTTCCTTACGCTTACCTCAGTTTTGCACTCTACAACATTAGTCATAGCGCAATAATTTTCCTCCTGGTATTTGCACTCATTTGGATTATCCGTAAGGCTCCCTATTGGGAACTCTCAGGTTGGCTCCTCCATATTTTGATTGATATTCCAACACACTCCTCACTTTTTTATCCAACCCCGTTTCTTTTTTCACTCTCAAATTTTAAAATTAGCGGTGTATCGTGGGGAGTACCATGGTTTATGGCACTTAACTACGGAGCCCTCCTTGTATTTTTTGTTTACCTGTTACTTTCTCGAAGAAAGAAGTCTCTTAAACTATAATAGCTCCAAGCACGGTATCAACCTGTTTCTTAAGCTCTGCTAAGTCTCCACTATTCTCGATCACATACTTTGCTCTAGCAATACATGCTGAGAGGTTTTGTTTAGTTTCATCAGTGGAACTCATCTCTCTTATCTCTTCTGCTTGGAATTTTTCAAAATCTATATGGTCGGTAGTACTTCCTCTGCTGACAATGCGTTGATACCGTAACTCAATAGGGGCGTCAACGGCTAAGAGTGTAAAACCAACCTCTTTCTCTAGTACCTCAATTTCTCCAATAGTTCTTAGGGATTCGATAATTGCATGCTCATTGTGAATACTTGCTTGTTTGTAAAGTTCTTTTGCAATATAGTCTGCGCCATACTCTTTTCGTAACTGATTTGCCACGGCAGTCATGCTATCACGATTCATCGGTAAGCCGAGTTTTGCGACCTCATCTGAAATGAGTTTGCGTGCGGAGTAGTGTCTGAACCCCTTCATGTTGACGAGATAGTCAACCACAGTTCCCTTACCAGCACCAATTGTTCCTGTAATACCGATTATAATCATATTATTAAATTACTTGCCGTATAACTTAGCCAACTCCTCGTAAGATTCTTTGAGTACTACTTTATAGATTAAGTATATTGGGATTGCAAAGAGAATACCAGTTAGTCCAAAGAGCTCTCCTCCAATTAAAACCAGAATAATACTAAGTAAGGGATCAACACTTACTTTTGAGGGAATCATAAACGGTACGATATAAACGTTATCAATAATCGCTGCAACTAAAACAACAATAATTGAGTAGTAAGCCGCCAACGGATCGCCCAAGATGATAGAGCTGAACACCGGAGGAAGAATACTCACCAGTGGTCCAACGTAGGGAATGATATTTAAAATACCAACGATGACCCCAAAAACGAGCCAACCTTGGACTCCTGCAATAAAGAAACCGAGACATGCAATTGCTCCAACAATCACGCTCTGAATAATTTTTGCACTAAAGAAATCCCCAAGTTGTTTGCCGATGTCACGAACTGCTCTGCGAGTTGCCTCAGCAAATCGGTGCGGAACACTACTCATCAGTGCCTCTGAGAGCTTATCTTTTTTTCTGAAATACATGTAGAGCACAATCGGTACAACGAAGAGAGAGTTAAAAGCAATAAAACTAATATCTGAAAGTAATGTGTTGAACTGAGTATTTAGATAGTGCTGGGCTGCAAGAGCGGTGTCCTTTGAAATAAGCTTCGTACCTCCGATTGAAGGGAGGTAGGGGTTTAATTTTAATAATGATTCGCTGATAGAGATGGTTTGTTTTGTGGTAGAGTATTTGTCAAACGTGTCACTTAAGTTAGAAATAGAGTTCCATACCAGGAAAATAATTGCCCCAAACCAGAAGAAGGAGGTTGCATAGCCGTAGAAACGTTTGCGCCATTTTGCCCCTCGATATTTTGCCGTACCATGAGCATACCCCTCGATAAACTTTTCAGTAATAAGTGCGATGGTTATACCAATGACTAAGGTGATGAAAATATTTTTGAAATAGAAACAAAGACTAAATATAGCCGAAAGAGCGATGAAGATTACAAGGAGTATCTTCCAGAGTTGGGTATTGGTTGAAAGAGGCATGATGGATATTTAGAGCTCTTCAGCTCCAAGTTTGTAAATCGAAGCAATCAAGGTGATTGCGATGACGCCAATAAATACTTCGTAAGCTATTCCACTCCAGAATTGAGGGTTACTCAATGCGTCTTTAGGAACGAGGTCAAAGCCAATGTAAACAATTGTATTGAGGGTATGTCCAACTACCAAAGACAATCCTGCAAGAGGTGTTGAGAACCTTTCTTTCAAAAATCCAGCACTGAGGCCCATGATACCATGAGGAATGATCGAGAGGAGTTCAAAGATAGAACCAGCAGGGGAGAAGTAGTTGAGTGCGGTTCCGATGATACCCACAAGGAAACCGGTCCGCTTTCCAAAGAGAATTCCCGCAAGTACGATCACAATCATATTGACTGCAATTACCGCCCCTGGAATAAAAGGGTTCTCGTGAATTGATCGCGCGTTACCAATCAGAACATAGAGCACAACAAAAACAGCTACAATAATAGCTTCATTTCTAAACGCCTTGCTTGTGAGCCAATTCATTACTACTCCCATTTTATACCAAACTTCAATTTAATTAAAAATATTATACAACACTTAATAATCTGTTGCAAATAGAATAGAATCAAGAAGGTGGGTTAGGAATATCTACATTTCTTCATGTAAGAATTTTCAACTTCAGTTAGCCTTTGGTATACTTATTCCAATGAAAATCATCGTTAAATTTTTACTGGTCGCGCTTGTTATCTTTGCGACGGCAAAGTTTGTGCCAGGAATTACCGTTGCCAGCTTCTATACTGCCTTGATTGTCGCCCTCGTCCTTTCCCTTCTCAATCTTCTCGTTCGTCCAATACTTTTTGTGCTTACCTTGCCCATTACTATTCTTACCCTAGGTCTATTTTTCTTTGTCCTCAATGGACTAATGTTCTACTTGGCGAGCACTATTGTTAAAGGCTTTACGATCGATGGGTTTTTACCAGCACTTCTCGGTTCACTCATCGTAACGGTTGCAAGCTGGCTTCTGGATCGATTGTTTGGCAAAGCCTAGGAAAAATAGGTGATAGGTGGTAGGTTGTAGGAGTTAGTTGGTTATAAACCAAGTCCATTTTTGGTTTCCTAACCCCTATATCCTAATCCCTAAAACCTAAACTTGTGGCTTTCATTGATGAATTAAAAATAAATATAAGAGCTGGAAAAGGAGGAGACGGTGTCGTCCGCTGGCTCCACCAAAAGAACCGCGACCATGGGGGGCCTTCGGGTGGCAATGGAGGAAACGGTGGCTCAGTCTACCTCAGGGCTGTTCGTGATATCGGTCTACTTTCTCGATATACCCACAATAAAGAATTTCAAGCGGAGAATGGGATTGATGGCGCCAAAAATAGTAAGTATGGACGGAACGGAGAAGATCTGATCATTGACCTACCACTCGGCTCGGTAGTTAAAAATCTTAAAACAGAAAAGACAATCTCACTTCTCAAAGAAGGAGAACAAATCCTTGTCCTCAAAGGAGGGGTGGGAGGGTTGGGCAATGAGCACTTCAAAGCCTCAACCAATATCAAGCCAGAAGAATCAACTCCTGGACGCCCAGGTGAAGAAGCTGAGTTTGATATCGAGCTTGAGATGGTAGTGGACGTTGGATTTATTGGTTTTCCAAATGCTGGTAAATCAAGTCTTCTTAATGTACTCACTCGCGCTAATGCCAAAGTTGGTAACTATCAATTCACTACACTTGAGCCAAACGTCGGTGATCACTACGGGGTTATTCTTGCCGACATCCCAGGACTGATTGAAGGAGCATCTGTTGGGAGAGGGCTCGGACATAAGTTCCTTCGTCATATAAAACGCACCAATGTTATTGCTCACTGTATTTCTGCTGAAGAGGAGGATGTGCTCAAGGCATACACAACGATTCGTGGAGAACTTTCTGCATACAATAAGGAATTGTTAGAGAAACGAGAGATTGTCGTCCTCACCAAAACAGATACCGTTTCTTCAGAGGAATTAGAAAAAAAGATTAAACAATTGAAAAAGAAAAAACTTGAGGTGGTTTCAATCTCAATCTACGACGACCCTGCCATTAAAGCGTTCTCAAAAATTCTTACTGATCTGATTAAGGTCTAGTTTTGTTGTGTGATTTGCCAGGCGGTATTTTTTCTATATAGTAGTGAGTATTATGGATACAAACGAAGATCCACTAAAAGGTTATAAGCTAACGGTTGGGCTTGAGATTCACGTTGAACTCAAGACTAATACCAAGATGTTTTGTTGTTCTCGTAATGATCCCGACGAGAAGCGTCCAAATGTAAATATTTGTCCAGTGTGTATGGCGCATCCCGGCACACTGCCCGTCATTAACAAAGAGGCTGTCAAACAAGTGCTCAGAGTTGGCCTTGCCCTTGGAAGTACCTTAGCAGACTATACCGAATTTGATCGTAAGAATTATTTCTATCCTGATATTCCAAAAGGGTATCAGATTAGTCAGTATAAATATCCGCTTGTTTCCGGTGGATCGCTTAACGGTGTTCAGGTAACCCGCGTTCATCTTGAAGAAGATACTGCGCGTTCAAGTCATGAAAATGATGAGTATAGTTTGATTGACTATAATCGCGCAGGGATGCCACTTATGGAGTTGGTGACTGAGCCAGTAATTACGAGTGCAACTCAGGCAGGGGATTTCGCGAGAGAATTAAGACTCTTGCTACAAACACTTGGTGCCAGTGATGCCAATATGGAAAAAGGGCAGATGCGAGTTGAGGCAAATATTTCAGTGAGTAAGACAGAAGTATTTGGTACAAAAGTTGAGGTAAAAAACATCAACTCATTTCGTGCAGTTGAACGGGCAATTGATTATGAAGTAAAAAGACATATTGAACTTTTAGAAAAAGGGGAGAAGATAATTCAGGAAACCAGAGGTTGGGACGAAGGAAGACAAGCTACGTTTTCTCAGCGACTTAAAGAGTCGTCTCATGATTACCGATATTTTCCTGATCCAGATTTGCCTACCCTCAAGCTCTCCCTTATTCCAGAATTCTCAAACGAAATATTGAAAGCTGGATTACCGGAGCTTCCGTGGGAACGACGTAAAAGATACATCGAGGACTTTGGCTTATCAGAAGAGTTCGCCAATATTTTTGTGGGGAATAGTGCCCTTTCTGAATTTTACGAAAATGTGGTTCTTGAACTGAAGGCGGATTTACAAGAGATAAAGCTCGCAGCTAATTTTATTGCATCGGATCTTCTTGGACTTCATAGAGAGATTGATAAGCAACTTCCAATCTTGCCAATTAACTTTGCAGTATTAACGTCAATGTTTGCAAAAGAAAAAATATCATCGAGAGGGGCGAAAGATATTTTGAAAGAGATGTATGAAAAAGGTGGAAAGCCTGAAGATATTGCAAAAGAAAAAGGTTTACTTCAGCAAAGTGACGAGGGGGCACTTCTCTTGATTATTACTGACGTGATAGGGGAAAATCCAAGTGTGGTTGAAGAGTACAAAAATGGAAAAGAATCCTCACTCCAGTTCTTGATCGGACAAGCAATGAAGAGGAGTAAAGGTAGCGCAAACCCTGCTGTGCTAAGCCAGCTTCTTAGAAAGACTTTAGGAAAGTAGGGAGGTGTTTTTGTATCAAATAAAAGAGGCTTTGTGTCCATTCCTCCTCCAATAAAGAGTGATATGATGCCTCGGTGGTAGAAGAAGTCTTTACCTCTATTGTCAAAATACCTTTAAAAACATGGCTATATCGTCAGATTTGGTTTTACAGTTGGTATGTGAGTTTGTGTAGCGAACCACCTTTTTTCAAAAAGGTTCGCTGTTTCCTCATAGTCTTATTGTGCTTGATTGGAGATAGGGGTTGTTGAAAATTATCCTTAAAATAAGGGTTATTTACTAAAAGTTAGCAGAAGTTGAGGATCAAAGTTATCCCCATTTAGCTTACACCTCCTTCAGGTTTCTTGGAACTTCGTTGTATTATTGTATATATAATGAATGACGAGTTCTTAATTGATGGAAAAAAATATATATCGTCTAAACGATGTAGCCATATTTGGGGCTATACAAATGACTATATCGCCAGGCTTTGCAGGGAAGGCAAGGTCTCTGGGGATTTGGTATCTAGAACATGGTATGTTGAGGAAGATTCTTTAAAAAAATATTTAGACGAAGCCAGTCAGAAGAAGAGCCTTCGTAGATCACTTCAATCAGAGATTGCAACAAAACTTTATAGGAATGGCTCTTTAGAGAGAGGGGACTCTACATTACATAGCCTCTCAAGAATCTCAAGTTTACACGAGATTTCAAAAGAGACGAGAGACAGAACTTTTTCGAAGTTCCTTACTTCTCAAGAAGACGGCCCCTTATTTCCTGAGTTGAAACCTATTCAGGATCAGGTTGGTGGTGAAATTTTCCAACCCCCATATATTCCAAATAATTTTGATGACGAGAGAGAACCTCTTTCCTCTGATGAAGAGGATCGTTTTGCGGACACATCTTTCTCCGTGAGATTGCCAAATCAAAAAGTAATTTCGAATACTCATTTTAGTTTATTTTCTAAAATCGCTGTCCCTACGTCAATACTCCTTTTCTTCCTTACGGGATGGTTTTTTAAAGATGTTATCTTCATGACCTTTTCTCCAAATCAAACTTTTGTTCGGAGCACACACGGATTGGAAAATAATAATCTGACCAAAGCTTCAAATCATGAAGTTGGATTTCCTGAAATGGTGAACAAAGTTTTTGATGACGCGATTTCTCTTTTAGCAACAGTTCTTTCTGTTGGAAATGGGTCAAAAAAAGTTAACATGAGTGAAGATGAAAAGATACGAATCAATGTTGAAGAAATTGAGCGTTTAAAACGTTCGCTACTTTCTGAATATGAAGTTAGTACAACAACACTTTCAATTAGTATTCATGGTGCTAATCCAACAATTATTAATGTCGGTAGCAAGTACGTTGATTTAGGAGCCGATATTTTTAACGATAATGGACAAATGGTCAGAATGGTTACGTTAGGTTACGAGATTGATACTACTACCGCAGGAAGCCATATAGTGACTTATGTTGCCACTGATACATCCGGAAACACAGCAACTTCAACAAGAATGGTAATCGTTGTTAAACAGGGTCAAAAAACTTCTGACAATTCCACTGATACTAAAAAATCAACAACAATAAAAAAATAACCGAAAACTGATGGTATACTATTGATATAATTTTATGCAATACATTTCTTATCTTCCACTGTTTATTCTAGGAACCATCATTGGTAGTTTTCTTAATGTTGTTATTTATAGATTAAATAGCGGGTTTGGTATGGGTGGTAGGTCGCAATGTTTTTCTTGTGGAAAGGTGTTGCGTTGGTATGAGCTGATTCCAATTTTAAGCTTTCTGTTTTTGCGTGGACGATGTGGTGTTTGCAGGGCAAAAATTTCTTTTCAATATCCAGTCGTTGAATTTATTACCGGAATGACCTTTGTCCTGCTTTTCCAAAAAGGAAGTCAGGTATTTATGTTGGCGGAAATTCAGGAGGTCACCCTCCTTGCTAGTTTATGGTTTGTACTTTGTGCGACAGCCCTTGCAACACTAATTGTAATTGCGGTATACGATCTGAAACATAAAATTATTCCAAACAGTCTATCCATTATCTTTGCCAGCACGTCGCTTGTTTTTCTTATTTTAAAATCACCCTTACTTTTCTTTTACCTAAGTGGTCTGAATATTTTTTCATGGCAAGTAATAACACCTTTTCTCATAGAGCTTTCCTCTGGGCCTGTTTTCTTTTTGTTCTTTTTTGTCTTCTGGTTCTTTTCTGGTGGTACTTGGATGGGTCTAGGTGATGCCAAACTTGCAATTGGTATTGGTTGGTTTCTTGGATGGAGTGCTGGGGTTGCAAGTCTCATGCTTTCTTTTTGGATCGGAGCACTTGTTAGTATCGGGATTATTTTTCTCCCAAAATTACTACTTCACCAAAAGTTTTTTCGATTGAATTCCTTACCCGCAGGGATTACAATTAAAAGCGAAGTCCCGTTTGCCCCCTTTCTAGTTATTTCTTTTTTCTTGGTTTTCTTCTTTGACATTACCCTTGGAGGGTTACAGTCATTCATTACTACGATTTTTTATTTATGAGATTTTTTAAAAAAATGAATAGGGGAACAAGTAGAGGTTTTACGCTGATCGAGCTCCTTGTGGTCATCGCCATCATTAGTATTCTTAGTACCATTGTTTTGTATAACTACCGCTCGTTTGGTGACCGGGTTTTGGTTTCAAACCTGGCTTACGATATTGGACAAAGTATTCGTGAAGCACAAAACTTCAGTTTAGCTGCCCGTGATAGTGCAGGAGGATCAAGTTTTGGTGGTAATAACAAATATTACGGAATACTCTTTGGTGACATGAGTACTGTAGGAACTGACAAACACTACTTACTTTTCTATGATGTAAATAGCAGTGGAGCTAATCTCCAGAAATACAACGGCACTTCTCAGGGGAAAGTTGCCTGTAGTGGCAGCATCCCTAACGCTACCGACGAGTGTGTTAAGGTGTATACCATAACTAATGGTATGAAGATAAAACAAATCTGTGTGGTTGGAGGAGGTGCTGGTGGAGTTGATAAGTGCTCAAGTACAGCTGCTGATCCTAAATTTTTGGAGATAACTTTCAAGCGCCCAAATCCAGATGCCTTGATTTATGACAATCTTGTTTCCAATACTCATAACCTAGAGACTAAACCAGTTAGAATTGAGGTTACCAATTCATCTGGTACAGTCACAAAATCAGTTGTTGTCACTCAAACTGGTCAGATCTCGATACAGTAGAAACCAAATATGCACTCTTTATTTCAATACAAAAAAAATAACTTACAGAAGGGCTTTACCTTGATTGAAATGATAGTTTCGCTCACGCTCTTTACGGTGATTATGCTTGCAGGTACAGGAACCATGCTCGTTGTTCTTGATGCAAATCGAAAAGCGCAGTCATTTCAAACTGCAATGGATAACCTTGGTGTTGCACTCGAGGGTATCTCGAGGGATATGCGGGTCGGGACTCACTACTACTGTTCTCCAATATCCTTTTCTTCTATGGTGTCGTTTTCATCGAACCAGGATTGTTCTCCGATCGGTGGTCTCTATTTCGCCTTTCTCCCTTTTGGTGCGGCAAATGTCACGACAAACTATTGGGTCTATCGACTCAACAATACTTCAGGTAAGGGGGTTTTGGAGCGTTGCAAAAAGGGAACTAGCTGTGCTGACGCTGACTACTCAGCGCTCACTGCCCCAGAGATCAATATAAAATATTTCAGGATTTTTGTTGATAACTCAAATCCACTGAGTGCGGGTAATAACATTCAATCTAAGGCGCGTATTGTGATAGAAGGAGTTGCGGGCACCCAAGCAAAAACACAAACAGAGTTTAGTGTTCAAACGAGTATTTCTCAATTCCAACTAGACTTATAATTCTCATGAGTAATCATTTCAAACACAAAAGAATGACACGTAACCTTGGGTTTACTCTGGTTGAATCTTTGGTTGCAATTTCAATTCTTCTCGTTTCTGTAGCTGCTCCACTGACACTTGTTATTAGGTCACTCCAACTTTCAAATTATGCAACAACGAGGATGATCGCGGGATTTTTGGCACAAGATGCTTTTGAATATATTCGAAACATTAAAGATACAAATGCTCTAGCAACACCTGCAAATGCTTGGCTTACAAACATCGATGCAGAATGTTTTACCATCGAAGGTTGTGCTGTTGATACAACAAAAGTAATTGCTTCTGCAAGTTCGTTTCTTCCCTGCGCGGCAGGTACCTGTCCTTCTCTAAAACGTAGTATCTCTACCTACGCATACAACCTTGATCCTGCAAATAGTGTAAATCTCGCAACAATTTTTACCCGAAAAGTACAGATTGTTGATTCGGTTAACAGTCCTGGCGATGACAAGTTTATTCTTGTTACGATTTCTTGGTCAGTTGGAGGATTTAGTAAATCAATAACGACCCAGACGAGTTTGCGTGATTGGCATTAATTGATATGAAAAACAACACTACAAAATTAAGAGAAAAAAACACAGGGTTTGTGCTTTTCATAGCACTTCTAACTGCAAGTTTTTTACTTGCGGTTGGTCTTGGAGTTAGTTCCCTTGCTATTCGTGGTTTCCAACTTACCAGTAATACCACCGAGTCAATCAAGGCGCTCTATGCAGCCAACGCGGGGATCGAGTGTGCTCTCTATTGGGATATTAAAAATAGTGGCGCACAAGTTTTTCCTTTAGTGGATAGTACAAAAGACTACATTGCTTATCTGAACAACACCGTTAACTGTTCTCAAGATGTAAACACAGAAGAGCCAAACAGTGCTAGTTACAGTAGTATTGACTATGTTCCGAGCGGTGGCCAGACAAATACTATTGGATTTTGGTTGTCATTTCGAACTGCTCCGGAGCGACAAAATCTAGAGGCTAACGGTCCTTGTGTCTACGTAACTATCAATAAGGAATTTATCGGGAGTCCTACTAATGGACAAATCAAAACGATTGTAAATTCGTATGGATATAATCTCCACGGAGTAACTGCTGGCGGAGCACTCAGCTGTATCCCTTCAAACATTGTCTCATCGTCTCAAATTCGTGTGGAACGTCAGCTCCAGGCTCAGTATTAAGTAAACAACAAACTTTCTTTTGAAGCGGTTTTCTTGTAGGATGAACGTATTATTTATGGTCAAAAAGCAAGAAATACCCAAGCAAATAAGGGTTAGATTTGAAAAGCTCAAAGAGTTAATTGAACATCATCGAGAGCGCTATTACACCCTTGATCAGCCCGAAATATCTGATCAGGCGTATGATTCACTCGCCCATGAGTTAGAAGCACTCGAACGAGAGTATCCGGAACTCAAAGGTGGGGATAGTCCAAGTGATCGTGTGGGAGGAGCGCCACTGAAAGAGTTTAAAAAGGTAGGGCATAAAGTGGCGCAGTGGTCGTTTAATGATGCATTTACCGCCGAAGAGATTATTGAATTTGATGCTCGGGTTAAACGATTTCTTAAGGGTGCGGGTATTTTAAAAAACCCAACATACACCTGCGAGCTCAAAATTGATGGACTCAAAGTGGTGCTTGAATATAAAGAAGGAAAACTATTTAGGGCAGCAACCAGAGGTGATGGGGTGATTGGTGAGGATGTAACTCACAATGTTAGGACAATTGCATCAGTACCACTTTTACTTACAGAACCAATTGATATTATTGCTGAAGGAGAAGTCTGGATGAAAAAAAGCACACTAGAGTCTTTAAATAAGGAGCGAGCAATTCGAGGTGAAGAACCCTTTGCAAATCCGAGAAATGTTGCCGCAGGGTCACTTCGTCAGCTTGATCCAAAAATTAGTGCATCACGAAAACTTGAGATGTTTGTCTACGATATTGCAGAGAGTTCAAGGGTAATTCCATCTTCTCAAGAAGATGAACTGAAAGAATTAAACAAACTAGGCTTTCAAGTTAACCGTCATTTTAAACAAGTTAAAAACATCGAAGACGTTTTGACCTATTGGAGAGATTGGCAAGTCAAAGCACCAAAAGAGGATTATCAAATTGATGGCATTGTGGTGAAGGTAAATGAAAGGGACTTACAAGAAACATTGGGTTATACCGGCAAGGCCCCGCGTTTTGCAATTGCTTTTAAATTTCCAGCAGAGCAGGTTACAACCATTATTGAAGACATTGTGTTTCAGGTTGGACGCACTGGTGTTATTACACCAGTTGCACACTTAAAGCCAGTGTTGGTCTATGGCTCAGTTGTCTCGCGAGCAACGCTCCACAATGAAGATGAGATTAAGCGACTCGATGTACGCATTGGAGACACGGTAATATTACAGAAAGCAGGAGACGTAATTCCAGACATTGTCTCTGTGGTAAAGGAACTACGCACTGCAAAACAAAAGCCATTTGTATTTCCGACACATATCGAGGCTTGTGGTGGAGACGGCTTGATTGAACGTGTTCCCGGGCAAGTGGCGTGGCGCTGTGTTAATAAAAATTCATTCGCGCAGTTTAAACGCAAGCTCTATCATTTTGCATCAAAGAAAGCATTCAATATTGATGGGATGGGACCAAAGATTATTGACGCACTACTTGATGCTGGATTGATTACTTCATTTGAAGACTTCTTCACCTTGAAGCGTGGAGACTTATTGACACTACCACGCTTTGCTGAAAAGTCTGTTGATAATTTGCTCGAGTCTATTAATAAGGCACGTAGGGTGTCGCTTGCACGATTTATTATTTCACTATCGATTCCACAAGTTGGCGAAGAAACAGCATATGATTTGGCAGAACACTTCACAACGATAGAAAATCTAGAGAGAGCAAAAGTTGAAGAACTTCAAGCAATCAATGGTGTCGGTGACATCGTGGCACAGTCTATTGTTCTTTGGTTTAAAGATCTTGAGCATAAAAAAATGCTCAAGGGATTACTCAAGGTTGTTACTATTGAGGAGATGATAGAAAAGAAAGAAACATCCAATATTTTTTCTGGAAAAACAATTGTACTTACCGGCACATTACAAACACTTTCTCGCGACGAAGCAAAAGAGTTGATTCGTAAAGCGGGAGGGAATTCATCTGGAAGCGTTTCCACCCAAACCCACTATGTGGTAGCAGGCGAGAGTGCTGGTTCGAAATTGAAGGAGGCAGAAAAACTAGGTGTGCCAGTGCTCACCGAAGCAGAATTTCTGAAAATGTTAAAGGATTAGACTGATGAGTGAATTTTTCTTAATTTATGGTACTATCGGCATATGAAAGATGGAATAGAAGAGAAAGATATAAAAAACCTATTGACCCTTGCTCGTATTAAAGTGAGTCCAGGGGAAGAGGGTAAGCTATTTACTGACGTGCAGGGGATTTTGGGCTACATTAGCGAGATACAGAAAATCGCTGTTCCAGAGGATACTTTGGAGGTTAGAACCTTGGTTAATGTGATGCGTGAGGACGATACTGTACATGAGTCAGGATTATACACAGACGCAATTCTTGGAGAAGCACCCAAGACTGAGAATGGGTATATTGTGGTAAAAAAGATACTTTAAATAAATATGTCAGAAAAACCTTTAATCGACTTAACTATCGTGGAAGCAAGTGAGAAACTTGCTTCCAAAGAAATCAGCGCTGTTGAACTTGCAGGGGCGTATCTTGAACAAATTGAACTCCGCGATGGAGAAATCGGAGCTTACCTTGAAGTGTACGACGATGTGCTGGAGCAAGCCAAAAGAGCAGATGAGATGATTGCTTCTGGTAAAGGAGGAGTGCTGACTGGAATTCCAATTGCAGTGAAAGACCTTATCTTGATTGAAGGAAGGGTGGTCAGCGCTGGGTCAAAGATTCTTGAAAATTATAAAGCGACGTACGATGCAACTGTAATCGCAAAATTAAAAAAAGAAGGAGTAGTGTTTTTGGGAAGGACAAATATGGACGAGTTTGGTATGGGTAGTTCAACTGAAAATTCAGCATACAAAATAACGAAGAATCCACACGACACAAGCAGAGTTCCCGGCGGTTCATCCGGCGGTTCATCTGCTGCCGTTGCGATGAGGGGGGCGATTGCTGCACTAGGGACTGACACAGGAGGTTCTGTGAGACAGCCAGCAAGTTTTTGTGGTTTGGTGGGATTGAAGCCTACTTATGGTGCAGTTTCAAGAAATGGTTTGATTGCTTACGGATCGTCTCTCGACCAGATTGGTCCACTCACCAAAACAGTTGCTGACGCGGAAATTATTTTCAATGCAATGAAGGGTCACGATCCGATGGACAGTACATCTCTTCCAGATGAAGAGAGTAAAGAAGTACCAAAGATATTTACTGTTGGCATACCGAGACATTTTCTAGGTGAAGGAATCGATGTTGAGGTTTTGAAAAATTTCAACGAGAGCGTTGAGCGTTTAAAAGAACTTGGAGTAACAATAAAAGAAATTACGCTTCCAAATATAAATTACTCATTATCGACCTATTATATTATTGCCCCTGCTGAAGCTTCAAGTAATCTCTCGAAGTTTGACGGAGTGCGGTACGGACTTCATGTTGATGGTGAGAATCTTTTGGGAGATTATCTTGAGAGTAAAGGTGCAGGTTTTGGAGCAGAAGTCAGACGGCGTATTGTTCTCGGTACCTATATTCTCTCTCATGGTTACTATGATGCGTACTATACGAAGGCAAATAAGGTGCGTAATATTTTACGTAAAGATTTCGCCGACGCGTTTAAAGAAGTCGATGCAATTATGATGCCCGTCTCTCCAATGCCTGCATTCAAAATCGGTGAAAAATCAGAAGACCCACTTTCGATGTATCTCGCTGATATCTTTACGGTAACTGCTAACCTGGTTGGGGTCCCTGCAATCTCTATTCCTTCTGGGTTTACAGAGCGAGAGGGTAAACAGTTACCACTCAGTATTCAGTTGATTGCTCCACATAGACGAGAAGATATTCTTTTTGCTTTAGGAAAATTGTTTGAACGAAAATAGGGGAAAGAATAACTTGTTTGTAGTAGAATGATATTATGCAAGATCCGATTAACTATATTAATCTTGAATATTTTTTTAGGCAGCTGGTGTTAATCTTGACTGGCCAATCTGAGTTAGTTCAAATTCCATTTCTCCAGATACTCGCTGGTATTGCTGGAAATCTTCGTGTACCACTTTTGATTCTCTGCGCACTCTTTATTGCAAGTACCGTCTACTCAATTAGAAAACTAGAAAAGATCCGTCACGCAGAACATGAGATTCTTTACGCAGGTCATGGTCATGACGAACATGGGGCAAGTCCACACGTTGAAGAGAATGAACGGTGGAAAAAGGTGGTGGCACATATCAACTCAGAGAATCCCGCAGATTGGAAAGTAGCCGTTCTTGAGGCAGACATTATTTTAGATGAATTGGTCCTAAGTATGGGATACCACGGAAACTCTTTAGGGGAGCGTTTGAAGTCTATTGAACCAAGTGATTTCGTCACGCTCAACGATGCTTGGGAGGCACATAAGATTCGCAATCAGATTGCTCACCAAGGCTCTGACTATGTGTTAAATTTCCGTGAAGCTCGCAGAGTTGTTGGTCTCTACGAGAATGTTTTCCGAGAGTTTAAGTATATATAGGATTCTTGCTTTACGATTGATTTTGTTGTAAATTGTACGCACTTGTTTTCATATCGCGGGATAGAGCAGCAGTAGCTCGTCAGGCTCATAACCTGAAGGTCGTTGGTGCAAATCCAACTCCCGCAACCAAATTGAAGTTTTTTCCAAGCGAAGCTGAATTCATATTTTTTGTAAGCGTAGCGATCCATGCAAAAAAGTATGAATTCATGTCGCGGATATCTCGACAGAGATACAAGACAAGAAGTTACAAAAAAGCTTAAATTTGCGTCGCGGGTGTCCCGATAAGGGATACCAAGACGTAAACTGGTTTTATGATTGAAAAACAAAAACCCCAATTGGGGTTTTTGTTTTTCGTGGTTGCGGGAGTAAGAGGATTAAAAACTTTTCATTTGGAATGTATGTTGTAACATTAAGATAAGCAAATAATCCTATTTGCTTGGGTGGAGTCAAGAGAATGTTCGAAGATCCTCCTGTTGCACATGAGGGTGATGATCTGGATCCCTCCAAAGGTATCGTTTGGGCGATTGAAATGTCGCTGGTATTGTACGGAGTACCTTTCTTGTTTTACAGGCTCATTGGAAGCATCCTTTGATGCTGGATCAAAAATAGGGTCGACCGAGGCTATTGCTGAGGTCGACCCATGTTGTTTCCATACGGGACTCTAGTCATTGAAGGGATTCATTTCTTATGGTATTGTGCACGGTATTGTCGGTGTAGCTCAGGTAGTTAGAGCATGGCACTCATAAAGCCAAGGTCGAAGGTGCAAGTCCTTCCACCGACACAAACGAAGTGCGTGGGGTGGAGCAGTGTGTCTGCACACACTGCACAAGGACTTGCAGGCCGGAGCATGTCGCTTCAGCGACGGCGAGGTGGGGTCGCGACCAGCGAAGCTGAGTTGTGACCAAGTCCTTCCACCGACACATGAATTTGAGTTTTTTGTGAATGAAATGATCCTTACAAAAAAGCTCAAATTCACGTCGCTGTTTCTCGCATAGAGAAACAGCGACGTGAACTGAAGCGCGCGTGGTGGAGCAGTGTGTCTGCGCAGTAAGATTTATACACATTTTGGTTAGGTGAATACCCTGTCACGAGATATAATAAATTTGTGCCAGTATATAAAAAAGTAAATAAAAAGTTTTTTAAAATGTGGAGCCAGGAAATGGCATACGTACTTGGTTTTTTTGCTGCGGATGGATATATCACAGTGAACAGAAGGGGTGGACAATTTTGGTGCATACAAATTGTTGATAAAACACTTCTCATGCAAATTAAAAAAAATATCGGTTCTGATCATAAAATTAGCGAGCGGAATCGTGGGGGAAACGAAAGCACGATATATCGGCTACAGATTGGCAGTATTGAGATGTGTGACGATTTACGAAAGTTAGGCTTTACCGAGAGAAAAACGAAGAGTCTGGCGGTTCCAAATGTTCCAGGGGAATATCTGGGAAGCTTCACTCGAGGATATTTTGATGGGGATGGAAATATTTGGCTTGGATATTTACACAAGGAAAGAGGTGTACCAACATTGTCTCTCCATGTAGCTTTCACTTCAGGTTCAGGAGATTTTTTAAGTACCTTACAGCTTAGATTAAGAGAGATAGGTGTACATGGTGGTAGTTTGGTGAGGCCTAAGGAAAACTACCATCGATTACAGTATGGTCTTCGTGACTCTTTGAAATTATACGAATTTATGTATAATGGCCTAGATACATCGAAATTATTCCTGAAAAGGAAAAAAGATGTATTTGAGAAGTATATACGTATGCGGCTGTAGCTCAACGGTAGAGCACTCCCCTGTAGATATTGCAGCTTTCTGTCGAAAGGGCAGATTGAAACTCTTTGGGATATCGGTGAAGGCTAAACTAGTCGCCAATCTGGTAACTGGCATGCGAATACCGAGGGAACCCCTCCTTACAGGGAGGGGGCGCCGTAGAGACTAGATACCGAAGCACCTACTTGTACATTCTGTACTTATGGTGAAGATATAGTCCACGCCATTATGAAAATAGTGGATAAGTGCACGGGAGAGGCCGTGGGGTCAGCACCCATCAGCCGCGCAAAATTAAGCCCTTCAACTCAGTAGATCATTCTACTGAATGAGGGGTTTTAATTTTGCGCGGCTGAAGCGAGTAAACTGCTTTACTCGCGTTGGGTGCTGACGGACGGAGCTATGTTTTGGTACCAACCAAAACGAGTGAGTCGGGGTAGCGAAATTTTCGAGCGGACGGCGAGAAAATATTCGTGACCAGCACCCATCAGCCGCGCCAAACAAAAATATCATAGCTTATGCTATGATATTTTTGTTTATGAGCTTGGCCAAAGAAAGTGAAATTTTTCACTTTCGTCCGATTTGAACAAGCGGAGCCAAGTCGCTTTAGCGACAGGCGAGCTCGGGGAGGAAGTTCTTAATGAGCGAAGCGAATTTAGAAACTTGACCCTCAAATCCGGTTGGCCGCGCATAGTTTTTAAGTGTTATTTAAAGGTACGAAATCCCTTATGGAGTTAGGGACGGAGAACTGGTATAATATATGTATATATATGTTACAAAAACTAGGATTAGAAAGAAACCACTTTTTATTAGCATTGATACCTTGGGCAGCTGGAATAATTTCATTTCCTGTAGTTCTTTTCTTTGCTTCTCATGTGATGCTGGTTGCAGGGATTATTGTTTTAGTCGTATGTTGGGCTAAAAAAGGAGTTGGATATGCTGGAAAAGTTTTTTTGGCATTTATAATACTAAGCATTGTTTGGTACCTGCTTAGTTACATTTTTTCATTGTTAGGATTTGGTTGGAAGGCGCTAGTCTAATATACACACTAGTATTATTTCTTATCTCAAATCCAGTTCTAACGTCATCCACTAGTCCGCGCAAATAAAAACCGCCATTGGGCGGTTTTTGTGTGGCTGAGAAAGGTGTGGGGCACTCTCAAGTTTTTTACTTGAAGAAATAATGAGTAAAACGTTTAAGTTTACTTTTCTTTCGATTACTGTATATTTCAGCCAGATAGGTATCAGATACTCGGGGAAAACAAGGAGGATACATAATGTCTGCTCCAAAAGAACTTGCGTCAAATGTTGTAGAAGTAGAATTTTTCTTTATTGATCCATCAAATTTGTCGCTAAAGGAATTTTCTAGCCAAGCCGTAAACCGGTTAGAAGACGGTGCTCATTTGCAGAAGACGATCAGGTTCTACGATACGCATAGTCTTATTAGCCAACTTGTTGTTAAGTATAATGAAGAAAATAACCGTCACGCCCAACTACTTGATAAAATTTTGGCAGTAGGTTTTTGGAGAAGAAAAATTATCTGTTGGCAAGCAGGTAAAAAATTGGAAGCATGTGTGCAGATACGTGAAAGGCTCCATCGTTTAATTGTATTCCAATTAATGACGGCAATTCGCATCTCGCCAGTCATTGCAATAGAGAGTAATACTGGTCGGTCGTTTCGGATGATCGAAGGAAATGAATTATACGAATTAGCCACTTCAGTAGAGAAGTCTGTAAGATGTTGGGTCTTTGTATTTCCACCAAACGATACTTTACTGTTTGATGGAATTGAAATGCTGGGGTCTGTAATGTAGGTATTGGTCTGCCACCGTTCGCGTAAGCGAACGGTGGCATTGTGGTTTATGGGTTTAGGGGGGTAAAGAGAACTCGCAAAATATACATTTTTCTGATATTGTTTTTTGGCGACATCCTTGGAGCTGAACTAGGATGCCGTGTGCCGAGTGTGGGTCGTGGCTAGAGCCAACAAACCCTTGCGGCCGTATCGGTCACCGGAACTCATCTCTCCCTTGACCGATCCCCACCACGACCCACACACCGTCAAACAGCTTTTGATCTTTGTTCTAGTACCAGAGGATCATGATTTTTGATCCTCGAATTAGCCAATGTAGCTCAGTTGGTAGAGCACGTCCTTGGTAAGGACGAGGTCTCCGGTTCAATCCCGGACATTGGCTCCGCAAAAACATACTTAATTTGATTCTGTAGTAGAATAGAGTAAATGCAAACAAGACTTATTCTGTTAGTGATTTCGTTTGTCTCAATGGTGGTAATTCTGACCAGCGCTTCTTATTTACACGCACATCGTCTTGAAGCTACCTTGATAAACTATAGACAAGCTAATAAAGAAATTACACAGCCTCAGCTAAAGAAAGAAAAAATTTCTCAAAACGAAGGGGATATCTCACTTATTGCGGTTGGGGATATTATGTTATCGAGAATTGTTGCAAGTAAGATAAAGACCAACAAAGATCCTTACTATCCTTTTTTAAACACCACAGATTATTTAAGAGATGCTGACATCACCTTTGGGAATCTTGAAAATCCCATAACCGCAGGTCGAGCCATTGAAGTACATGAAATGGTTTTTCATGCCGATCCTGGTATGGAAAAGGTGCTTGGGGACGTTGGGTTTGACGTACTCTCGCTTGCCAACAACCATTCACCAAACTTTGGAGCAAAAGGATTGATTGATACTTTTAGCTATTTAGACCAGGTTGGTGTTCTGCACCCTGGTGCAGGCAAAACTTCCAAAGAGGCAAACTCGCCGGTGTACATTACTCGCAAAGGCAAGACCTTTGCATTTCTTGCATATAACGATCCTGATGTAGTACCAAAGGAATATGAAGCGACTGAAAAAAGAGCGGGAACGGCTTTTATGAGAAGTGAGAAAATGATTGAATCGGTAAAAGAGGCAAAACAAAAAGCAGATTTTGTTATCGTCTCAATCCACTCTGGTAAAGAGTACACAAAGATTCCAAATACATCGCAAACCAATTTTGCACACAAAGCAATCGATGCAGGGGCTGAAATGGTTATCGGACATCACCCTCACGTTATCCAATCGGTTGAGAAGTATAATGGAAAATATATTTTGTACAGTTTGGGCAATTTTGTTTTTGATCAGAGGTGGGAAGAAACCAAGCTTGGTTTATCTGCGAAAATATTTTTTAACGAACAAGGGGTTAGAGAGATTTCATTTTTTCCGATTATGATTCGAGATTTTTCTCAACCAGAAATACTGAAAGGGGAAATTGCAACCAAAACTCTAGAGCGACTAGGTGAGCCGTTTGCACAGGGCTCGATTATTGTTCAGTAATAGATTACATAGAAAAAACGAAAAGCACGGATTCGTTTTCGGCGCGCGCAGAGCGCGCGCCTGAAACGATACCGTGCTCCTAAGTAAACTCAATCGGCGTCGGGAAGTTGATATGGTATGCGTGGTTCGCGCATAGCCTGGTCATATTCATCCAATGGATCGGTTCTGCCCGTTTCGGGAGGAACTAGCAGTACCACCTTCTCGCCACCTGTTCCGAGAGAATCCCTCAGGTCATCAGACCCGTCTCCACTTGGGCCAACTCCAATTCCACTTGGTGAGACAGGTGATTTTTTGAGAGAATCTCCTGGCTGTTTCCCGCAGACATCGAAACCAAAACGGTCCATCGTTCGTTTTCTCCACATAGAACTTATCCAGCCCATCTTCGTCCAATTTGTCCACGACCGGTTCGTGCGACAGATTGTTCGGATGCTGGTGTAAGGAAACTAATTTTGAGTTTATTTCCTTATATCAGAACCTGAAACTAACAAGACCCCATTTTGGTGGGGTCTTGCGGTTTGTGGTGAAATTTAAGTTATAAGTTTACCAACGCGCAAGACCCCGACTAAAGTATCGGGTAATCCATACAAAGACGTATGAAATTTGCGCTTGATGTAACATATATATAACTTACTCTCAGTGTCCGTTGGTGTCAAGTAACCTATGGTGTGGAAAAAAAAGATCAATCTCACAGCTTCCTTTGGGGGTAGAATTTTGATAAGGTGTGTTGGTGTTAGCCAGAGTAGCTCAGTTGGCAGAGCATTTCACTCGTAACGAAAAGGTCGGCGGTCCGATTCCGCCCTCTGGCTCATGGAAAAAGAAAAAATACAAAAACGAATTACAGAAATCGAGGCGATGATGTCGGAAGGGAATTTCTGGCAGGATAAAGTCTTGGCGCAATCTCTAGTTAGAGAAATCCAAGAACTCAAAGAGCTCGAATTAACTGGCGGTGAAGGTGGGAAGTATGACAGAGGCGACGCTATTATCACCATCTTCTCAGGCGCAGGTGGGGATGACTCCGAAGATTTTTCTCGCATCCTTCTTGAGATGTATCAGAAATACTTTCGCAAGAAGAATTGGGATGTTCGGGTAATCCATAGCAACGAGAATGACCACGGTGGGTATCGCAACATTACTATTGAAATCCACGGTCGCGGTGTCTACGGCACAATCAAACACGAGTCTGGAGTGCATCGTCTGGTGCGCATCTCACCCTTTAATGCTAAGAAGCTTCGACACACTTCGTTCTCGATGGTCGAGGTTATTCCAAAATTTGAAAAAGTAGATGAGTTCGTTATTCCTGAAGATGAGATTGAGGTAACGATGGCACGCTCGAGTGGTCCTGGAGGACAAAATGTTAATAAACGCGAGACTGCTGTCCGTATGGTGCATTTGCCAACCAAACTCTCGGTTCATGTCGAATCAGAACGCTCGCAGGCACAGAACAAAGAGAAAGCGCTTGAAATCCTCGGTGCCAAAATATATCGACTTCAAGAGGACGAGCGAATTGCAAAAGAGAAAGGAATGTATATCAGTAAAACAACCGACGCAGCGTGGGGAAATCAGATACGCTCCTATGTAACCCATCCGTACAAAATGGTCAAAGATCACCGAACCAATGTTGAGGTGAACAACGTAGAGAAAGTGTTTGACGGAGAAATCGATGAATTCATCGAAGCAGAAAAAGCTTTATAAAGTAAGACAGAAATCAGCTTGTTTTAATGTACGTTACGCTATAAAATATAAAGAATGATTTATTATGACAATGTGTCAAAGATCTATAAGGATGACTCCGTTATTCTTGATTCAATCAGTTTTGGTATAGAGCCAAAAGAATTTGTTTCAATTGTTGGTCCATCGGGCGCCGGCAAGACAACACTCCTTAAGATGCTCATTGCTGAAGAAAAGCCAACATCAGGTAAGGTGTTTTTTGAATCGACCGATGTTCACAACCTTTCTCGCTCAGATATTCCCAGGTATCGTAGACGTGTTGGGATGATATTTCAGGACTTTAGATTGATCCCCAACAAGACGGCCTATGAGAACATTGCCTTTGCAATGGAGGCAGCTGGACGAAGTGATGAAGAGATTCAGTCTGATGTGCCACACGTTCTTGAGTTGGTTGACCTCGCTGACAAGATTTGGCATTTTCCTCATCAGCTCTCGGGAGGTGAGAAACAGCGTGTCGCTATTGCTCGTGCAATCGTTAATCAGCCAGATGTACTCATTGCAGATGAACCAACGGGGAATCTTGATCCGTTTAATACCTATGACGTGGTTCAAATTTTGCGGAAGATTAACGACCTTGGAACCACAGTTATCCTGACAACACATAACAAAGGCATTATCGACTCTCTCGGCAAACGTGTTATCACGATAGAAAAAGGGAGGGTCGTACGAGACGATGCTGAAGGAAAATACGTCTTGTAAATTTAATTTTTTATATAATCAAAACTATCCATGTTTAAATTGAGCGCGCAGAGAGTACTAAAAGCAGGATTCGTTAACTTTTGGCGAAACGCCTTCGTCTCTGTTTCAGCAATGCTTGTGATGACCATAACCCTCTTTACGATGGGTTCTCTTATGTTTCTTGGGGCCGTGCTCAACTCCTCACTTCTCCAGATAAAAGAAAAGGTAGACATCAACATTTACTTTCTTACGAGTGCTTCTGAATCAAGAATTCTCTCACTTAAGGAAACAATCGATGCGCTTCCACAGGTTGAATCCACCACCTATCGTTCAAGAGAAGAGGCTCTGGAGAATTTCAAGAAACGTAACCAAGACGATCAGCTCGTTCTCCAAGCACTCGATGAATTAGGGGGCAATCCACTTGAGGCGGTGCTTAACGTGAGAGCTAAGGACCCATCTCAGTACGAGGCGATTTATAATTTTCTAAAACCATACATTGTCGGCCCAACTAATGCCACTGAAATCCAGGGTCAAATCATCGAGAAAGCAAACTTTAACCAGAATAAAACATCAATCGAAACACTCACTAAGGTTATCAATTCATCTCGAACGCTCGGTACTGCAATCTCCATTATCCTTATCATTATCTCAACTCTAATTGCCTTCAACACCATCCGTTTGGCGATTTACAGCAGTAAAGATGAGATTGCTGTTATGAGGCTTGTCGGTGCCAGCAATATGTTCATTCGCGGGCCGTTCATTGTGGAGGGTTCGATGTACGGACTATTCTCGGCACTTTTTGTCCTCATCATTTTCTACCCATTACTCTACTGGATTGGTCCATATAGTGCAGGGTTCTTCGGAGGGCTCAACCTCTTTACCTACTATCTTCATAATTTCCTCGAGCTCTTCGTTATCCTCGTAGGTTCAGGAGTCATCATTGGTGCTATTTCGAGTTTCCTTGCTGTCCGCAAATACCTCTCTGCTTAAAACTGGTATAAGCGGCGCACTTTTTTGTCACTACGTTGTTCATTTTTTTCGCCGTACGTTTAGTACGTCTACAAAAATAAACTTCCTTGTTCCTCTTTCAGCAGAAAGACCTCTTTGTTAAAAGACCTACTTGGTACTGGGTCGAGGTGCATCCACTTATACCAGTTTTAACTAGAACTAAGGGTCGAAGTAATATAGATGGTACCCCCGCACGCTTCGCGTGCGGGGGTTGCTTGCCGAGTAACCCAATACCTCTTATAATGGTCTGAAGTTCGACAGTCTCTGTTTGGCGGATGCGCTAGTAATTAATTTTTAGATGAAGAAAAAAAATCATAAATATATTTTTGTTTTTGGTGGTGTTATGTCGGGCGTCGGCAAAGGGGTTGCCACCTCCTCAATCGGAAGAATTCTCCAAGCCAAAGGTTTCAAAGTAAATCCAATCAAAGTAGATCCGTATTTAAATGTTGATGCGGGAACCATGAACCCCACTGAGCACGGTGAGGTTTTTGTTTTACGTTCAGGACTTGAGACTGATCAAGATATGGGTAACTACGAGCGGTTCTTGGGTCTTGATCTCAAGAGTGAGAATTACATGACCTCCGGTATGGTCTACAAGAGTGTGATTGAACGAGAGAGAAATCTTGGCTATCGAGGCAAGTGTGTCGAGGCGATTCCACATGTCCGTGACGAGATTATCAGTCGTATCGAAAAATCAGCTGACATCAATGGTTCACAGATCTCTGTGGTTGAGATTGGTGGAACCATTGGTGATTTTCAGAACGCACTCTTTATCGAAGCCGCTCGTGTGATGAAGATGAGTCACTTTGATGACGTGCTCTTCGTGATGGTCTCCTACTTACCAATTCCAAACAAGATTGGTGAAATGAAAACCAAGCCAACCCAAAACGCAGTCCGCCAGCTCAACTCATTTGGTATCCAACCAGACATTATCATTGCTCGCTCGGAGATTCCGCTCGATAAGAAACGTAAAGAGAAAATTGCTATTTCTTGTTCAGTCAGACCAGAGAATGTTATTTCGGCACCTGACATTGAGAGTATTTACGAAGTACCCCTTAATTTTGAGAAAGATAAATTAGGAGAAATCATTCTCGGATTCCTCAAATTAAAACCGCAAACAAAGACAGATCTGGTCGCTTGGAAATCATTCGTCAATAAATTAAAGAATGCCAAAGAGGAGGTGAACATTGCCATTGTCGGTAAGTACTTTGACACAGGGGATTTTGTTTTATCGGACGCCTACCTTTCGGTGATTGAAGCGGTCAAGTTTTCAGCATTCCACCTCAATCGAAAACCAAAAATCAGTTGGATCAATTCCAAAGATTTTGAAAACGGTCATTCCAAAGAAATGCTTTTGGGCCTCAAGAAGTATGACGGCATTATTGTTCCAGGAGGATTTGGAGAGAGCGGTGTTGAAGGCAAGATTAAAGTCATTCAGTACGCACGTGAGCACAAGATTCCATATTTCGGACTTTGCTATGGAATGCAGCTTGCAACTATCGAGTATTCCCGTCACGTCCTAGGACTCAAAGACGCAAACACGGTTGAGATCAATCCAAATACAACCCACAAGATTATTGACGTAATACCCGACCAGAAGAAATTAATCGCTGAAGGACGCTATGGTGGCACGATGCGTTTGGGTGCATATCTTGCGGTTCTCAAGAAAGGGACGATTGCACACAAAGCTTACGGTAAAGACATTGTCGAAGAACGACATCGACATCGCTATGAGGTCAACCCAGAATACATTGAAAAATTGGAGGAAAATGGTATGGTATTCTCTGGTTGCTCGCCAGATGGCACCTTGATGGAAATTGCGGAATTGCCGCAAAATAAGCACCCATTCTTCTTGGGGGTACAATTTCATCCTGAGCTTCAGGCACGGCCACTTACACCACATCCGTTATTTACGGAATTTCTCAAAGCAGCGATAGGACACAAGAAAAGGGGATAAAGAGAGGGTATAGGGTTTAGCTGATAGGGTATAGGTTTAAAATATTTTGGTTTATAGGCTCTGCTTTTGGTCTCCTTAACCCCTAAAAGCTATCACCTATAACCTAAATTGAATTGCGGGATCGTCTAATGGTAGGAATGAAAAGCAAACTGCTTTGCTTTTCATCCGATTACGCGAAGCAGTAAATTGTCGTTATTTTGCGAGTAGGGCTGCGGGATCGTCTAATGGTAGGACACATCCCTCTGGAGGATGGTATCTAGGTTCGAGTCCTAGTCCCGCAGCCGTGGTCACAAAATAGACAATAGGTCCCTCTGGAGGATGGTATCTAGGTTCGAGTCCTAGTCCCGCAGCCACCATATGCTAAGTCAGGAGACTGACACGCATAGGCATCTATTCCGAAAATGGCATACCTGCTGAGAGCAGTATTCAAGACAAAAAAGTCGCCCCGAAATAGGCGACTTTTTTGTTATTCTATCGTTACCTTTTTATCCTTCAAAAATAGTTTGCTTTGTAAGCATCCCAGCAGTTCGCGCTTCTCAATCAGTGTCCCTTCTCTGAGTAAATACTTTGTGTAATTTCTCACATCTACATCGATAGCGATTTTATCTTGCTTGTGTCCCAGAACTCCCGATCTAAGTTTGTTGAATAGTCTTATCTCCTTATAAAAGCTACACTTGAGTGTATGAGTCTAACGAGCTTGCGAAAAAGGATAATCAATGCAAAAGAAAATGCTCTTTTTTTGAAGAAAGGATGGCATCCTATCTACTCAGTAGATACGTCAGCAAAGATTCTCATTATAGGACAAGCCCCTGGGCGCATCGCACAGGAAACAGGTATCCCATGGAATGATAAAAGTGGTGATAATTTGCGTGAGTGGCTAGGAATGTCCAGAGAGCAATTTTATGATAAAAAAATGGTGGCACTAGTTCCAATGGATTTCTATTTTCCTGGTAGCCTTGAACGAGGCGACGTACCACCAAGAAAGGGTTTTGCTGAGAAATGGCATCCATCTCTTTTAAAGCAAATGCCGGACATAAAGCTCGTAATTCTGATTGGACAATATTCTCAAGAGTACTATTTGGGGACAAAGAGAAAAGCAACCTTGACCCAAACTGTTCGCGCGTTCAAAGAATATTTACCAAAATTTGTTCCCTTGGTACATCCGTCTCCACGCAACAATATTTGGTTAAAAAAGAACCCTTGGTTTAAAAAGGAAGTTGTTCCAAAACTCCAGAGCTTGATTAGGGGGTTGCTATAAAAATGACAAAGTTCCTAAAAGATAGGTCATTGGGGGAATGGAGGCTATGAGTTGAAATTTGAAGATGAATCCCAAATCGATGCAGTGATGAATCTTGTTCGTCAAAGTTACGAGTTCAATCGGTAGCCTCTGGTTCGAGTTCAGGTTTTACGACAGTCATATGAGAGGTTCTGGCAACCGAGAGTTAATAAATCATGGACTATTTACAAATAATTACTTTAACTGGAGCGGGGTCTATACTAGGGACACTTATTACCTTGCTAGTTCAGTATTTGCTAAAGAAAGAGGAAGAAAAAGAAAAATTAATTCTTGAATCCAAGGGAAATATAAAAAGAAATCTATATCTACTCAGAATGGCATATTATGTACGTTATGAGTGTGAAGTGGTTGCTAATTACTATGAAGCACTGCATTCAGTTACCGAAGAAAAATTTTTCCACGATCAATTATCTGAGCGTGTAAGTAGGTTGCAAGATTACTCTGATAGAATTTATAAAATATACTCTGATTTACATTTTGATTGCTCAAAAATTGAAAGACACCTTTCTCCTAAAGACATCGTCGAACTTTCAAAAGTTTTTGATATTGATAATTATCAAACTTTGATAATCAAAGATTCAAACCTTGTAAAAAGCGAGGACGAAGCATCGGCATATAAGAATCAGGCTCTTGAAGCAGTTAAACATCATGTTAATGTTGAAATGAAAAATCAATTTGATAATTTTTATAAAAGGATTGCGTCTAAATTATAATAAAGCAATATAAAGGATCAGGTACCTTCGATTTCTAAACTCTGATTTTGTATAGATACTGACACGAAGAAAATAGGGCCAAACACAACTTATCTAAATTAAAATGTTAAACTAATCACATAGTTACATACAACTCGCTGTGGCTTTACCTTGGCGTCAAAAAGTAATTGTTTATAAAATCTATGGAAGCAAAGAATCAAAACAAAACAGTACCAACAAAAGTTTCTGTAAAAAGTTTCCTTGAATCAGAAAACTTTTCTCCAGAAGAGAAGAAATCAGCCAAAGTACTCGTTGAGCTTTTCGAAAAAGTGACCAAGAAAAAATGTGTCATGTGGGGCAAGATTTTTGGTTTTGGACTGTATCACTATAAAGGTAAAAGCAGGGAGGGTGACTGGATGGCCACAGGGTTTGCCTTGCGTAAAAACGCAATCACTATTTACATAATGTGTGGTTTGGCATATCAAAAAGATCTCCTGAAAGATTTGGGGAAATATAAACTAAGTGGTGGTTCTTGCCTGTACATTAAGAAATTAGAAGATGTAAAGCTAAACATCTTGGAGAAAATTGTAAAAACAGGTCTACAAGAATTGAAGAAAAAAAGTAAAGTAAGTTAGAAAAAATGTTATGAAAAAAGCTTTTGACCCGCGCTTTAAACCAGATGTAACGCCAAAAGAAATGCTGGAGCTTGGTGTGTTTGGTGGATTATATTTTTCGGATAAGCCAAAAGAATTCCCAAAGGATTGGTGGGGGAATGCCAAATTGTCACCAGATGGAAAACGACACAAGGAGCTGAATTATTTTGGCGTAAACGCGAGTCAATCACTTGCAATGTGGCAAGCCAAGGGCTGGATTCGTCCACAAGACCCACGTGGATGGTTCGAGTGGTACTGCCGATACTATATGGGGCGCAGAACGAGCGATGACGAACGACAAATTAAAAGATGGTTAGCTATGCATAGACACTTAACACAAGTTAAAAATAGTTGTCGGGCGGGTGATATTTTTTGCCGTCCTCGTCAAAGACAAGCACTATTACATTGGGCCTATGACTCGAGAAAGATTTAATCTGGGAGGCTCCCGCTCGCACCTCCATCCTTACCGTACAATAAAGACTACTTGTTTTGAGAATGAATTTTTGAGCCGGGGTCGACAAACACGTTCCTGAGTATATACTGTTCGTGGCAGTTCCGATCGTGGAAGTGCGCCGTTAACCATAGCCGATGCCGAGAGCTAGGCGATTGGAGGATACATGAACAATAATCTAGCAGACCGTTTGATGCGTACTTTGCGCACAAACGTCGTCATACGTAGCGCCACAGGTCTAAATGACGAAGGGAACCCCATAAGCCTTATCGAACTATTGTGCGCGCAATTCCCCAACGAAAAGCGCGACTGCGTGCCGGCACTTTTACATGTGAGATATGGCATAAGGCTGACCCGACACTCTTCCGAAAAGGATCCCACAGCAGCCGGAGCCACGCATCTGAATTTTCGTTACACTCTGCATCTTCCACAAGACCCCCACGATGTTTCTTCCGACGTGAAAATAAGAGAGGGCTTGGAAGAAGCACTGGGTAGGTGGTCAGGCGACATGCCGGAGTTCATTCGCCTTTCCACAGTTAAGCATGTGCTTGAGTGGACCACTATGGCAAAGGACTTCGTTCACATTCATACATACGCGGACGGACGTTCCGTGCGCACATGGGACCAGGTTGGCGCGTCACTTCTGTTTTTGGGAATGGTCGGTAGCCACTTGGGGGAGTTTGTTACGGACTGTCGGAATGTGGGGACGTCAACCGACGACCGATACGCAAAAACTCTTTGGAGTCGGGCGCTAGGGATGCACACCAGGTACGCGGCTTTCCTGCACAAAGTGGCACAAGGAGTTATTCACGTATAAGGGGGGCAGGTCCCTAACTAAAACTAACAAGTGCTCCTTAGCTACGAAATAGATACCCGACTTTTGGCCGCCCTCACTAGGCGGCCTCTTCTTTTATCAAAAAAACGATAAAGGATAAGGGGATCAGACACCTTTAACCTTTACCGCAAAGAAAATAAAGATGGTATATTTGTAATGAGAGTAACTATTAAAGATGAAACACTCTATCTGCTCATTCAAGATACTGATTACGGAAAGCATGCGCTTCGAATCGTGATACCAAGGGCTGGATTACAAGCATTTACTTTTACATTTGGATAAACAAAAAATATATGAACGACAACATACCTAAAAACGAAGAAGAGTTTAAGAAGAGGCTAACTCCAGAACAGTATGACGTCTTGCGACAAAAAGGTACGGAGGCCCCTTTCTCAGGAAAGCTTGTTCACCCTGATAAGGACGGTTTCTATAAATGTGCTGCGTGTGGGAACCCACTCTTTAAGGCCGAGGCAAAGTTTGATTCTGGCACTGGTTGGCCGAGCTTTGATGAAGCCTTGCCTGGAGCTGTGAAGAATATTGAGGACACATCGCATGGAATGAGGAGAACAGAAACCGTGTGTGGCGTCTGCAACTCTCATCTCGGTCACGTATTTGATGACGGCCCGACACAGACAGGTAAAAGGTACTGTATGAACTCGGTGTGTTTTGAGGACTTTAGCGACAAATAATTATGAATAAGAAAATAATACTCGCAGGTGGGTGTTTCTGGGGACTTGAGGATTTGATCAGGACTCAGCCAGGAGTAGTCGGTACGGAAGTCGGCTATACCGGTGGTAAAAACGATAATCCAACATATGATAACCATCCTGGCCACGCTGAAGCTGTGGAGATTGAATACGATCCGACAAAAACGTCCTATAAAAAGCTTCTAGACTTTTTCTTTCAGATTCATAATCCAACTACACTCAATCAACAAGGAAATGATCGAGGAACATCTTATCGTTCGGCTGTTTTTTACGGAAATGAGGATGAGAAAAAAGAAGCAGAAGCTTTTATTGAAATTGTGAATAAATCAAAACGCTGGAAGGATCCTGTTGTGACAGTGCTTGAACCTCTCGGAATATTTTACAAGGCAGAGGCATACCATCAGGATTATCTTCAGAAAAATCCAACAGGCTATACCTGCCACGCTATTTGGTTCGATAGTTATCTGGAGTAATGGCGGGTGTAACTCCTAGTTAAAAATATTTTTGATCTTGTATTAGGCAGCCAGTTCTGGTGTTTTTATGCTTTGTGTTGTAGAGTTTTTGCATGTCTCCGTTACCCGCTAACACCTTTTTTGATATCAACAAGCTTCCTCAGGAGAAGGGGTTGCTTCTGTTTGGTTTGTCCATGAGTAAGCTCTCCAACAGACAAGATGCCGCCCACTGTATGGAGGATATCCATCATCTTGCAACGGACAAAATAAGTAAGCCTAATGTGGGTCTTAATTTTATCTACAGCGACTTCCTCTACTTGTATAGCGACAAACCAGCGCCAGAGCTAAAGCATTCCCTCATGAGTCAGGTGATAGACCATCGGAACAGTATGCAAAAGCTGATTGAGAAAAATCACATGCAATTCCAAATTCAGCACGGCTTTAACTATATGGTCTGGAACCAACTTTATGTTGGCACAAAAGATTTCCACCGTCGATTTGAGGACCTTAAAAGGATCTATGCAGAGGATGAGAAATTCCAAAAATACCTTGCTGAGGATTGCGCTACATTTGGAAAAGAGATGGAAGATAATCAAGTTAACTTCTTTTTAGAAGAGGTGCTTATGATGTATTTGTTGAGCAAGAATCAGATTAAACTGCCAAACGAATATATCGAAGGTAACCAAAAATGGATCTTGTGGTGTTACCCTGGGCGACCCCTCAAAAGCGAAGTGTATATGCATCAACTCAATCCGTTTAAATTAGACTGGCCAGAAAACCCCTATCAAAACGCCCAATATGACTTAGAGGCAAAACAGCTTATTGATTTTACCAGAGTAGACTTAGAGACTTATTAGTTAGTCGAGACCTAAAACAATCGGCCAATGATTGATCCGATGGCGATGGCACTACCACCGATGAGTACCATTCGCATCACACTCTTCCACACTCTTGTGCCAGAGATTTTTGCATTAATCACTCCGAGTACAAATAAAACGAGTAGGGAAACGATCACTGAACCCCAGAATGCGATGTCTTGTGAAAAAATAATATAGGGAAGTAGGGGAATACATCCCGACAGGAGGTATGAGATGAACATAATGAGAGCATCAAGGTAAGAGCGATTGGTCGGTTTCTCCACATGATTTTCATATGTTTCTGCCGATGATTCAGAAAGAAAACTACCAGCCCCCATTGAGATTGCTTCAACAAAAATAAGAATAACTCCTGTGGCCAGTACAGTTTTACTATCAACTCCCGCTATAGTAATACCGGAGAGAAGCCCAACTGTTGAAACAAGACTATCTTCAACACCAAAAACAAAGTTGCGATAGTATGATGCCTTAGCTATTTTCGATGAAATCATAGATTAATTATACATCACTATCTAACCAAAAGTATCTTCGCCAGAATTTCCATCATTTAAATTACTTGTTATTATGGGTCGTATGAAAAACTTTCTAAAGACAAAAACTTGGCCGGTGGTAGCGGGATTACTCGTCGCTTTTATTACCATGACTATTTTTGAATATATCAACTCATTCATCTATCCACTACCTATCGATTTGGACACAAGGAATCCAGAAGCGGTTTGGGCTTTCACTGCGTCACTTCCGTGGACTGCGTACATACTCGTTTTCTTGGGCTGGATAATTGGAGCATTCAAGGCCGGATGGGTCACTACGTATCTGACTAAGGAAAAGACCTACAAGCTTTCGTTTATGGTAGGAATCATCCTCACTATTCTTGGAGTCATTAATAACATACTGATCGGACACCATCTCCTCTTTAATATAGTAGGGTTGCCAATGTTTATCCTGTTTACCTATCTAGGGCATAAATACCTCTCAAGTAGAACTAGAACTCAGTAGGATTTTAGATGGTATACTTACTTTATGAATTTACGTCAATTTTTTGTAGGTAGGACTATTGGTTTTTTTGGTTTATTGGTAGTGGTGGGTATCGCTCTGGGAATTTATTTTCTCATTGGAGGAAAACCTGCAGTAGCTCCCATAGCAGTTACTACTTTTGAAGAATGTGTGGCGGCAGGAAATCCTGTAATGGAGAGTTACCCACGTCAGTGTACTTCTAAGGACGGAGCGCACTTTACTGAGAATATTGGCAATACACTTGAAAAAAATAATTTTATTCGTCTCACGAGTCCACTTCCAAATGCTGGTGTAACAAGTCCTTTGACTATCACCGGCGAGGCTCGTGGTAATTGGTATTTTGAAGCGAGCTTCCCCGTTTTCCTCACCGATTGGGACGGCAAGATTATCGCACAGGGTATTGCAACAGCGGAGGGGGAATGGATGACTACCGAGTTTGTTCCATTTAAAGCAGTGCTCACGTTCTCTAAAACTGATATTTCTGGACAATACTCAAATAGAGGAACATTAATTTTGAAAAAGGATAATCCATCAGGTTTGCCCGAAAACGACGATGCACTTGAAATTCCTGTAACACTTCGTTAATTACCCGATACGCTAAAAGACTTTTATCTAGAGTCTGGTTCGATGTTGCCAAAATGTTAGAATGAAGAAAATGAAAATATTTATTATTTGTAGCAAGGTGTTTTACGACAAGATTCCCGATATCAAAAAAACCTTGGAAGCGGGTGGTCACCAAATAACACTCCCTAATAGTTATGATGATCCAGCTACTGAGGCAAGATACAGAGATCTTGGGACACAAGAGCATGCAAAATGGAAAGCAGGAATGCTAAAGCGTAGTACTGATGTTATTGAAATTAATGATGGAGTACTTGTGTTAAATTTTGAGAAAAATGGTATTAAGAATTATATTGGTGGAGCGACGTTTCTCGAGATGTATGACGCCTTTAGATTGAATAAGAAAATATTTTTATACAACGATATTCCTGACGGTATTCTAAGGGATGAGATTGTTGGATTCAGTCCTTTAGTGGTTAATGGTGATTTAGATAAGGTCAATTAAGGTATACTATCTACAATAACTGTAGATTTCAAAAAATATTACATGAATATCTAAGCAACAATTTCGGCAGTAGCCCTGCGCTTATTATTAGGATGGTTTATGTTTTTTGCCGGTATTGAGAAAGTGCTTGACCCAAGCTGGAGCGCAAAAGGATTTCTCTTGAGCGCAAAGACCTTCCCTGCCTTTTATGCGTGGTTTGCGGAGCCGATGAACACGTGGTGGGTTGATCCACTTAATTCATGGGGAATCACACTGGTTGGAGTCGCTCTACTTCTCGGTATTGCAGTTAGACCTGCATGTCTTGCTGGTGCTATGCTGATGATACTTTATTACTTTCCACATAATGTATTTCCAACCGTTCCTCATGGTTTTATTGTCGAGGAACACATTATTTACGCGGCAGCCTTTCTTTTGATAGCGCTCTTGCCATCAGCACAACAGTTTGGTTTGGGTAGTATCATACGAAAAACATTTATCGGACATATTCCATTTATTGGTAAATTTATTTAAAAGTAAAACAATATGAAAGGATTCAGTAGTAATATAGAAAAAGAAACACAAGAGAACACAAATTTTCGGAAGGTGTTATATACAGCCAAACACTGCCAACTGGTTCTAATGAGTTTAAAACCCGGTGAAGAAATCGGGCTTGAGACTCATAATGACAATGATCAATTTTTTAGGTTTGAATCGGGTAATGGAAAAGTTGTAATTGATGGCACTGAACATCTCGTGACTGGTGGGGTGGCAGTTATTATCCCAGCGGGAACTAAGCATAACGTGATTAATACTGGAATTGATGATTTAAAGATGTACACGATTTACGCTCCGGCACACCATAAGGACGGTATTATCCGCTCAACAAAAGATGAAGCGATAGCAAACGAAGCCGAGTTTGATGGAGTTACCACCGAATAGGGTAGATAACAGTACCACACCTTTATCTTTTTGAAAGTTCGTGTTATGGTTTGGTCACCATGCTTTATGAAAGGAGACCATGGTGACGTTCTTTCGAAGTTTCGTGGCACTGCTGACCTTGATGGTCAGCCTCGCCACACCCTCCGCGCTTCGTGCGGCGGAACCACTGTTACCGTTAATCTCAACGGTGATTCTCGTCCCCGGTGATCCGGTCGAAGCCAAAAAAGGGAACCATGCGTTAGGGCTCCCAGAATTTGCGCTTCGGACCGGGGCAACCGTGAGGTTGTTCGCAAACAACGACAACTGCGCGGAGTACGTCCTCAATCCCGGGAACTATCCCGACGCCGGCTGGGTAATCCCCAATATGGGGCTCTACGGGGCCGACCCAGTCGCACTCTTCCCGGAAGGTGTTCACAGTCCGACCCGCGGGTCTCTCGTGGCTGGCGATCCTGCCAATCACATGGCCACATACAAGGAGGCAAAATTTGCCTTTGTCAGTATGGCCAACCGTGTGAAGTTCGAGGAGAATCCAGCCAAGTACGAACTTCCCCTCGGAGGCTACTGTGCCGGGGCGATGGCTCAGGACCGTGTCACCCCAGGTGACCCCCGTAACCTGTACTACGTTGCCGAGGTTGGAACATGGGCGGTATTCGGCAGTCCGAATGGCCCCATTGCCTGGGCGGCGAAAACACAGGACCAGCGTCGCATCGACTTCGCCAAGGCACAAGCCAACTACCTCCGGCGAACAGGTCTCGACCAACAACCTCCCAAGGTTGCCGTGCTTGGAAAGCTCGGCGAACCAACGAAGACTGTAAGAATCGCTCTCCGGGAGAAGGCCGGTTGAGCGAACAAGAAAGTAGGGCGGACCGAGCTGGTCCGCCCTATACTGCTTCCGGACTGCTTTCGGGCTACTTTTGGAGTACCTAACTTGTTGTAATTCTTGACACCTCTCTTTGTAGGACTATTATATAGATATATCCTGCTTTGAGTTAAATTTATCTCTACATGAAGTTTTACCCTACAAAGGGAAGTAGCGCAGGAAAACTAACAATGAGCCTCCTGCTCATTTCACTAGCTTTTTCTCCATGGGTAGGGGTATATGCAGAAGTAAATTCAGCCACTTCTACAACAATCATTGAGGAAGTTAAGTCCTCTAATACACCAGCTAACCCGACTCCAGAAGTAGTTACAGCCGAAACCTCGACCCCTGTTAGATTAATTGACCCAGTGGTAAGTACTTCAAGTCCAAGTACCCCCTCTCAAAAAGAATCTGAGCAAAAACTTTCACCTCCCGAAGAGTCAACAGTAAATATCTCCACAACAACTCCCCAAAGAGAGGTTTTTAAAAAAGAAGTTGAGGAACCTAAAGAGCCAAAAGAAAAAGTAAAATTTAAAAAGGACGCCAGTAGATCACAAGAAGAAGAGTTGGGGTTGGTCCGTCAACATTTACTTGATCAGGGATTACCACAAACAATCGTTGATCGTTTGGATACTTACGAAAAAGAACAACGAGCAGGTCCTCCTCAAGAAGGAATCTTTAAAAAGATAGTCAATTTCGTCACGGGTAATACTGAAGCACAGAAAGAAGCACGAGAAGTCGAAGTTCTGGCCAAGAAACAACCTTTCAAGGTAGAAGGCTTTGAAGGGACTATTAATAAAATTGATGAATCAAGCTACAAGCAGCTTTTTCCTGATAAGAAAGAACAGACCAATGGATTTTTTGAAAAAGTAAAAACTTTCCTCAAGAGTGGTTCTTCTTTGAATTCAGATTTTGATGGAACTAAAAAAAGTACGCCACTCTCTTGGCTTTTTGGTGCAAAAGTGACTGCGCAAGTAAGCTCAAATCCAAATGATTATCTTGCTGCTGGAGGAGAGATAGTTTTCTCTAAGGCGATACAGGATAAAGCCGTGACTCTCGGAGGTGATCCATTGGCTATGTTGAATTTTGTTCGCAATGATGTCGAATACACCCCTTACTTTGGTTCAAAGAAAGGATCCGATGCGACACTGGTAGAAAGTGCTGGTAATGACATGGACAAGGCTTCGCTTCTGGTTGCATTGCTACGCAATAGTGGTATTCCCGCAAGGTACAGACATGTCGATGCCCAGATGGATATCAGGACAGTTACCGATTTGCTCGGAGTTGACTCTGCCATCGGTGCAGCACAAGTACTTTCTCTCCATAAAATACCTTACATACTCTATACACAGAACGATGAACCAGTTTTCTTTGTTGTTGAACATACCTATGTTGAAGCATATATGCCGTATGGATATAGTCGTGGTGCGAAATTAAATGACGGTGGATCCAAGCAATGGGTGCCGATGGACCCAACGATTACTGGGTATTATTACGAAAGACCTGTTGATCTCATCGACGAAATGAATAACTCAGGCTTTGATGTTAAAGTATTTTTTGATAAATATCTAAAAGGGGATTATGGTTCTGCCATAGAACCACTTGAAGCTTTTAAAACCCTGGTACAGGGTCACTTGGCATCAAATCCGCCGGCGTCCTTTCCAGGACTAACCTACGATGATGCACTGATGCGCATGTATCCAAAAAATCAAGATACTGCTTTCATTCCAGCTACTTTGCCATACCAGATTTCTGCAGATCTTAATACGTATGATTACATTCCAGCTTCGCTACGCCATACACTTAAATTTACAGTAAAGAGTGATCAGGATGCCCAGGTACTTGGACATAGCGCATATCTCTCCGATCTCGCCAATAAAGAATTGCTCATCACCTTTGATGCCGCGACCCCAGTCGATCAGGCTACTATCGACTCCTTTGACACGATTTATGACGTTGTTCCGTTATCTTTGGTGTCGGTTACTACAAAAATAAAAGTAAACGGTGTGAATATTGCAGAAAGTGCGACACCCACCACTCTTGGAAAATCACAAAAGTATGTGATGGAGTTTGGAATACCAACTCGAGAGATTGGAGGCCCCGTTAACGCACTTGTTGAAGAGACTATCGACAAGAGTATTATTGTAGGAAATACGGATGCAATCGGTCTTGATACTGGGCGTGTTGTACCTTCTGGACTTCGACCAAAGGAGGATATAGCAACTTCTAGTTTTGTTTCAGGCCAGATACTCTATGATACAGCTCAGGATTACCTCTACCGTCTCGAAAATACAGAAGGTGAATTGGCACGGATTATCGGAGCTGATTTTAGTGACGTTGCAACGAGAGCAATTATTTTTAATGGAATTGCAGTGACTAATAAGAATGGCCAACCATATTCATTTGATTGGAAAGGACTTCGTATTGATGCATCCGCAAAGGTGAAGTACTTCAGTAGATTCCATGAAAGTGTTAAAACACACAAAAAAGAGTTCACTGCAGTATTTGGTCTACAAGCATCTCAAGATGAATCAGATGTCTTTGAAGATAATTTTGACGTCGAATCGGTTGCTACTGTCAAAGGATTAAAGTTGGTATCTGCGAATACTTTTAGTGGTATTACACTGAAAAAAATCAATCAGACGAATGAAGGTGATATTGATGGACTTAACGTTACGGCGAGCACAAAAAACGTTTTCCATAGCGCTATTCAAGAAGGAAATACTATCTACACACCAACCGCTCCTATTACCTATGGTGCTTGGCACGGTCTCTTTTATATCAACATTGACTTTGATGGCGGAGAAGCCAGTTATAGTATCGGCGAAGGGCTCAATGGGGGATATACCGTTTGTGGACTTCCAGGAATCACAAGTTTTTGTAATTGGGTTCAAGATCGGGTGGACTACTTAAGAAAAGATACCCCCATTACAAATGCCACAATCATCTCTCCTACTAATAACCAAAATTACACAGTAGGCGATTCAATTAACTTTGAAGTTCAATACAAAACTATTGTTAACGGCGCGACCCTTAGTCAGTGGATAGAAAAGGAAACTATCAAGACTGATAATCTTGGACCAGGGACGAGGACTCTGATAACTAAATATGGAACTGGGGTGAAAGTAAACATCAAACTCAATCCTAAGCCTGATCTGGGCTTGTCACTTAAGATAAACACAGCTACACAGAGTGCTGAGCAGAAATTTATCGAAGGGTTCATGGACGAGATCGCCACAGAATATGGTGTTGAAATCACTAATTTCCTAGCAGGTGTTGGTATCTCTGAAGGTATTCGTATGCTAACTCCTGCGATTGCAAAAAAAGTTGGCCCAACGGCTGCTGGTAAAATTGTAGCCAGGTTCATTCCAGGGGTTGGTTGGGTGTTGCTCGTCGGCTCTGCCGGAAGTATTGCATACAATGCAGGACCGACTGCTGGCAAATGTTTTAGTTTTAGTAGTTCAATGGACGACCTGCTTTTGGAAACAAAATCTCCTTCATATTTCTGTGGCAAACTAACCGCTCAGTCTCTTTTTATTGCCGCTGGAGTGGGGACAGATAGGTTAGTGGGGAGTAAAATTAGCCATTATTTTGCAAGAAAAATTGGGATAAATACAATTATACGAAGCGCTCTTCAAACTGAGGTACGGTCATCGTTAGAATTGTACGAATTAAATAACTGGTCAAATGCTGGGAGGAGTAGTGGAACTCATGTTGGAGCGGAGTGGTTTAATAAGATAGATTCAAATACAGGTAAAAACTATTTGCCAAACACCACAACTTATAAAGAATACGATGTATATGACAAAATCGAAGGGCAAAATAGAGGCCCACACAGATTTGTAAAAGGAGAAGATGGATCTATATATTTTACAGATAATCACTATGGTGATCCAACAGTTAATAATAGCCCCCCGTTCGTAAAAGTAGACTAAAAATGCTTGAATCAACTTCAAAAATAAAAAAATACCTTCTTGATTTCCAGATGTTGATGGATACTGGAGTAAGTGATGCTAGAATTAGTGAACTAGAAAGTTCTCTGAATTTTAAATTTCCAAACGATTTAAGAGATATCCTTAGTAATTTTGTCCCTAGGGGTATAAAAGAGATTAATAATTCTTTCCCAGACTGGAACAATGAATCAATAGAAAGTCTCCAAAAAAGATTTGACTGGTTTACGGAAGGAGTGTTTTTTGATATAAAAAATAATGGTTTTTGGTATGGAAAATGGGGTGAAGAGCCAGAAAATATTTCAAAAAAAATTGAAATTGCTAAAGAGAAATTATTACTTGAGCCTAAGCCCATACCAATATGTGGACATAGATGTGTTTTAGGTATTGTAAACTGCGACAGCTCTCCTGTCTTATCTATTTGGCAAACTGACATAATTTATTATGGAAGTGATATAATGGAATATTTTGTGAATGAATTTGAGGGATTTAAACTAAAAGTTAACACGTCTGATTTAAGATTCAAAAAAGAAAATTTTTGGTCCGATGTTATTGAAGGCAAGGGACTCAAATACTCTGACCCTGTCCCATAATTTATGGAAATGTGGTAAGAAAGGGGACGGCCACCATTGTTTGTTTACGAACTTATCTTTCACGGGTCAATAGCTTTCTGACTACTGGAAATATTGTTAATTAATTATATGAAACTAATCAAAGTACAGCAAAATATTTTCCCGAAGATTGTCGTTGTATTTCTAATGGTCAGTCTTTTGGTAACACCCCTAACACCACTCTCAGCTCAGGGTGTAGACCAATTGGAGCAAAACAAAGCTGTGCAGAGTCTGGTACAGAAACGTCCACTTGCTCAGGTGATAGATATTCCAGAAGTTATTATTGGTACAAGCACTGTTGCTAATATTTCTCTGGTTGATTGGGATCAAAAAATAGAAGTTGGTGGAAAAAAAGTTTCGCTCAGTTCTGAAGAAGGACTTGCTTCAATTGAGCTTTCTCCAGTTATTCAAAAACTTGTAGAAGCATATCATGGAGACATCACTTCAATTGAGAGTGCACTTTTTGCACCCTCTTCTTTAAAGCTTGAGAAGAAGAAACATGCTACTGAAGCACTTCAGTATGGCATTGCACAGAGTCTTATTGAGGAAGGATTACTCCCTAATGATTACTTCGAGCTATTGGCACAAGGGTTTATTGAGCCTGCCGACAATCTTATAGACGCAAAGAAAGCTTTTATTAAAAAGCCAGGAGCGATAAAAGCAATGAAAGCCGAGGTTGTTCCCGAAGTAACTATTGTGGATATTACAACAGTGGAGGGGGGTCAGATTAACAAGAATAAGGAAAAGTCTTCACCTCTTGGATCATTATGGAATACAGTCACAGGTATCGTTTCAGATATCGGAGGCTTTGTTGGTAATCAGTTTGCAAAATCCGGAACCGCTTCCAAGACGGCCGAGGTAAGTGGCACTTCTAATGGTATTACAGAATCTTCTGCTGCACTGATCTCTGGTAACGCTTCAGCCCAGAGTGCTTTACAGTATCTTGTTAGTCATCAAAACACGGATGGTTCTTGGGGTAGTGGAAATTCTTTACTTACAACGACGAGTGCAGTACTTGATGCGCTCGACGTCTATGGCGAGATTGGGCCTGAATACCAAAAAGGAATCACTTGGATTGAATCGTACATTACTGATAACAACGACTATCGTGCTCAACAAGCTAAACGATTGGCACGAGCAGGTAGGACTATAAGTGAGTTGGAGTCGATTGCTAGTACCATAGACGATTCAACCGGAGGATTTTCATATGATGTTGGTTACCAAGCTGATCCAGCAACAACTGCTAAAGTGCTACAGGCACTCACTGAAGCAGGTTTTGAAGATTCCGGGTCTAGTCCACGAGCCACGAGAACGCTTGCTCTCTATTATCTTACACAAACACAGCGGTTCGATAAGGGATGGAGTCTCTTTGATGATGGTGCTAGTTCTCTACCTGTAACAACGGATGTTATTAACGCACTTTTGCCCTACAAAGGTCAGTCGTTGCTCGGGGTTGGTTCTTCTAAAATCGTCATTGATTCCACGATTAAACCTGCTCTGGATTCACTTAAGGCAACACAAATGTCCGATGGTAGCTGGGGTGGTGATCTGCTCAATACAGCAGTTGTTGTGCAGACGTTAAAGAAAGGAAAGACGGCCGCGACCTATGCACGTGAATCAATTTCGTATTTAGAAAATGCACAAGGGGTTGATGGAAGTTTTGGTGGGGGTGACATCTATCTAACAGCACAAGTGCTCAAGGCACTCGCCACGCCAGAACCCTCTGTTGGTAATCTCGCAGTTACCGACATTGCATCAACTAACCCCTTACAAACAAGAACTCCTGCGGGAATCAAGATTACGATAACAAACAGCGGTGACTTAGTGGCTAACAGCGGAATACTCCACCTTGTTGCTGACCACTATCTTATGGGGTCATTCAATCTTGCAAGTAGTAGTCTCGTTATTAATCCACACACTTCGGCACAAATTACCGTTAATATTTCAAACACGGCTGGATATGTCGGGGATGTTGCCTTCGATGCTTTCATTGAGGGAGTGGGGGATGTAATCTATGCTTCCTCGCGTTACCAGAAAACACTAACCTTTGCCGAAGACCCAACACACCTCCCAGGACTTCCAATTTATTTTACTGCTCAGAAACATATTATTGACGGACAACCAGCTCTTAATGTTCGTTGGGGTAAGAAAAGTGATCCTAATCGACTTAATTACCTCATTATGTGGCGAGTGGTAGGGGAAACGTCTTGGAATACTTATCCTATCGCCAATGATAAAAATGGTGCTTTCATTTCTCCTTATGTTGAGGATCAACTGTATGAAGTAACGGTTGGGGCCGTCACAGCGGATGGCACAAAGTATACTTACTATAGCTCTCCGGTTCAGGTAAGAGTAAGTGCTGATGCCAATAAATACACCTCAGGAACGGTCTCGGGTACGATGAGAGATGTTAATGGTCCGGTTGGAAATATAAGTCTCCTGGCTGGTGGTGATTTTGCAACCGTCGATGCGGATGGAAATTTCAATCTCACCCACGTTCCTTACGGAAAAGGTTGGGTCAGGGCGTCGAATTTTCGATACGAGGATTATGTTACGACGTTCAAAACTTCTGATAGTACTGTGATAAACCACAAAGCATACACGAACCTCGTACCGGATATCGCAACCCCAACGATTACTTATTTTGCCATGGCAAACGAAGCCGATTATAAAATGGAGAATCTGGAAACGAAGTTCATTCATCTCGGAGTCGCTGACGATATTGGCATAACTGGCACAGGGATTGTTGCCAGTGCGAGTTTCTCCTATTATGATCCTCACGATTCAACTTGGCACTCGATTGGGACAATGCAAGGTCCGCTCTCGAGCACTGTTGGATATTCGTGGAATGTTCCAGGCACTTTGTTTGGTCCAGGATACAAAATCAGAGCAACGATTCGAGATTATAGTGGTAAAGAGTCCGAGCCGACAGAATGGGGGCCATTTGAATTTACTCAAGGAAACGCAACACCAGAATTTGCTTTCGTAACCCCGCTATCAGCCACCACAACAGTCGCTGACCTTAGTCATACTATTGTCTGGACTGATAACGATAATGATGACAATGCCAGAATCTTACTTTCATATGACCCTGATGACACGCTAGATAATGTAAATCATACAAACATCACCACATTGTATGAAGACGATGTCGTTGATCAGTATATCTGGGACACATCAAATATTCCCGAAGGCACTTATTATCTTTTCGCACTTGTTAGTGATAACCATAATGCCAATCAGGTGATCCATTCTCCTCAAAGGGTTACTATCACACACAGCGCACCAACTCCTCCATCCCTCTTACGTGCTGAAGGAAAAACAAATCCAACCAATATTACTGACCCAACTCCAGAATTCTCGGCAGTTTACAATGATCTCAATGTAGGGGATGTGGCAAAGAAATATCGTATCCAGGTGGCAACATCGACCACGTTTACGTCAACAAAATGGGATTCAGGAATGGCCCTACTTGCGAGTTCAACCCCCCGAGGATTCCGTACCAAGGATATATCGTATACAGGTTCTTTGCTTGCGTCGAGTACACCATATTACTGGCGTATCAAGTTCTGGGATACAGCGGGTAGCGAAGGTTCGTGGAGTACTACGACAGCTTCTTTTTCACTTGCCCCATCAACTAATAGTTCTCCTACACCTCCAACATCACTACAAGTTGAAGGAAAAGCGAATCCAGTCACTATCACTAATCCACTACCAAAGTTTTCAGCAGTATATAACGATCTTAACTTAGGAGATCAAGCAAAGAAATATCAAATCCAAGTAGCAACCTCCACCACTTTTGTATCGACAAAATGGGATTCGGGAATGAAAGTTCTTGCAACCTCGACTCCTCGAGGTGGGCGTATTCAAAGCGTTACCTACAATGGCTCGTCTCTCGCCTCAAGTACTCAGTATTATTGGCGTATAAAACTATGGGATGCAAATAGTAATGAAGGTGCGTGGAGTACTACGACAGCAAGCTTCTCTCTAGCTGCCTCTACGAGTAAGCCACCTCTTGCACCAACAGAGCTTCGCACTGAAGGCCTAGTAGACCCAATCAATGTTACCGACTCAACCCCAGAGTTCTCAGCTGTGTACAACGATCCAAATATTGGGGATATGGCAAAGAAATATCAAATCCAAGTAGCAACCTCTACAACTTTCACTTCTCTTGCATGGAATTCAGGCACGGTATTACTTGCAACCTCAACCCCTCGAAGTGGTCGTACATACGCCATTGCATATACCGGATCAACACTTGCATCAAGCACAACCTATTATTGGCGAATAAGATTGTGGGATACTGCCGGTAACGAAGGTTTGTGGAGCACGACAACTGCTAGTTTCTTGTTATTGCCAAAAAACAATATTCCAACCGCTCCGACATCACTACAAACCGAAGGGTTGACTAATCCAACCAACATTATCGACTCAACCCCGGATTTCTCTGCAATATATAACGATGTTGATCTTGGTGACCTTGCAAAACGGTATCGTATCCAAGTATCGACCTCAACAACATTTTCGACTCTAAAATGGGATTCAGGAACCACTCTACTTGCAAGTTTAACGCCGATAGGTTCGCGTATTACGGACGTTTCCTACAGTGGCTCGTCTCTCGCCTCAAGCACAACCTATTATTGGCGTATTAGATTTTGGGATACTAGAGAGGGTGGTGGCGCTTGGAGTAGTAGATCGTCATTCTCTCTAAAATGAGTTACAGGGTACCTATAGAAACAAGGCTGTTTTAAAGTTGCGTTGAATTAAGTTATAATTGAGGCACTATGAAAATAAAAAATTTACCATTAGTGGTTGGAATGGCGTTACCACTTGTTTTTATTATTGTTATTTCTATTGTTATCTTTACTCCGTCACTTTTTATTAGACCAATGCATGACTTTGTCTATACCGAAGAGCGTGGGGATTATTACAATCGGCAATACCAGAACACCTACAAAGTAGAAAATGATCGCATTGCTTTGGACCCGATTCCCGTAACGACCAAAGAAGTGATCGTATACGAAAATGGCTCACCAAAAAAGGAGTTAGCGCCAAAACTTTATCGGTATACGGTTAAAACAAACTCAGTGCGTCAAATTGATTTTGATGAAGCTAAAAATCTAATGCTCGACCCAGGTCCGTCATCTCCTGATGGCTACACTATCTCGTATCAGTATGGACATAGTGGAATATTTGAGTTGTTTGGCTCAAATGGTAACGATAACGGCTATTTTATTTCTAAGGGTAGTGGAAAAAAACGACTGAGCGGTTTAGTAGGTGATAACTATCGATACTCCTATCAAGGCAACTTTAAGCTTATTGGTTGGATAAAATAATTTTTATGGACAAACAACAAATAACTACTTTTATTAAGGAACAAATTTCGTCTGGCAAGATCTCCAAAGAAGATTTGCAGATGCTTGTAAACGAAAGCGAGTCCTCTTCAGAGGTAATCCAACCAACCCCTATTAGTAAAGTTCCTTCAAAAGAAGAATCCTCAAAGCAACTCATTAACACGTTTTATGTTATCGGTGCAATCATTGTTCTTGTTGGCGTGATTATTCTTATTGCCCAAAATTGGAATGAGATAGGGTTTATTGGAAGGATGTTGGTTACACTCGGTATTTCTGTTGGTGCGTACCTTTTTGGTTTATCGCTTAGGGGCCCTGAGCATAGAATAATCTCTCAAGTAATGTTTGTTGTCTCCGCACTCCTTGCCCCCCTCGGTTCTTTTGTTTTACTCACTGAAGCTAGTGTAACCATTACTTGGGAGGTACAAATACTTCTCTCAAGTGTTTTGTTTATTATTTTTGGTTCAGCACTTCTTATTAGTAAAAGGAACGTCTTGAGTTTAATTACGATTGGTTTTGCTACATGGACTTACTACACACTTGGTATTAAACTTTTTGGATCAAATTTCTTTGACACAGAGTTTCTAAAATGGGCAACAATGCTTCTAGGAGCCTCTTATATTCTGATTGGCTATGGATATCAATCGGTTTTGGGAATTTCTGATACACCAGATGGAAAAGAAAAAAGAAGAGTCCAAGAAGTTTTATATCGTTTTGGTGTACTCGCTATTTTAGGAGCTGGGATATCAATAGGGGGTATTTTCGACCTGTTCTTTATCGCATTCATTTTTGCAGCATTTTATGGAAGTGTGTACCTCAAGAGTAGGACTGTTCTCGTATTAGGAGCACTCTTTCTTATGGCACACATCATAAAACTAACATCAATATACTTTGCACAATCTATCGGATGGCCAATTGCACTTATTATCGTCGGATTTTTGGTAATCGCTGTTGGTTATATGACGCTCTATCTTAATAAAAAATACATCTCTTCTTAACAATTTCCCTTAATGAAAAAGATACTCGGAGTCGCTTTACTTATTTGTGCAGGAATTTTAATTTTCTGGTTTGTCTCTGGGAATAAAGAGATTTCTCAAGTAAGCGAAGTTGATTATAAAGACATTTCGTACTCTATTCAGGGGACTCCTACAATGCTTGTAAAAAGCCAGTCAGGGACGGTCACTGCTCCCGGTTCAACCATTACTCAATATTTTGGTAACGAGGTTGCGGGAGATGTAAACGAAGATGGTTTGCCCGATATTGCATTTTTGATTACTCAAAGCGGGAGTGGTACCGGGACGTTTTATTATGCAGTGGTGGCTCTAAAAACAGCACAAGGATACAGTGGTAGTAACGGAGTATTTCTCGGTGATAGAATCGCCCCACAAACTATTGAAATAAAGGATGGACAGATTATTGTCAATTACGCTGATCGCAAAGCAGGTGAGCCGATGACGACTAACCCATCGGTTGGCGTGAGTAAGTACTTAGAGATGATAGGGGGTGTTTTGGTTGAGATACGCTAGTCTGGTATCAATAATAGAATTAATTCGCGAGAATTTTTCCAGGTAAAAGTGTTTATGCAAATTAAGGAACTTGGACATGTCGTTTTGTACGTAACGAATCTGACGCAATCAGCTGATTTTTATGCAGGTACGCTTGGTTTCAAAGAAATTGCACGAGAAAAAGGAGTTGCTGTATTTTCTTCCGGCCGCACCCACCATGAGTTGTTACTGATAGAGATTGGTGGAAAAGCAGAGAAAGAATCTTTTCCTAAGGCAGGCCTCTATCACATTGGATTTAAAATAGGGGACGGGCCAGAAGCGCTCCAAGAGGTGTATCGTGAATTGAAAAGCAAGGAAGTCACTATTATCGGCGCGAGCGATCATGGAGTAACCCACAGTCTTTACATCCTTGATCCTGATGGAAATGAGCTTGAACTTTATGCCGATATTTCAGATGGATGGAAAACGAACCCGGGGGCAATACTCTCGCAGACCAAGTCACTCAAGTTGGAATAGTTTTTTAGGTGGAACTCTGCTTTATAAAATTATGGCTATATTGTGGTAGAATGAGATACAAGTTAAAACTTAGCAAAGAGTATTCATGTCACAGAAATTGCTACACAGATATACCGAACGCTTTCTAAAGAGGAAAGCTTCTTCTTTTGTCTTAGGCGGTGGCATCGCCTTATTTGTTTTTCTCATGTTTTTTTATATTGTTGCTGGTAAAGATATTTTTGCAAAACCGTACATCGCAGGTATGGCTAATCTGGAAGAGTCGATCAAGATAAATCCACTAAAACAGATTGATACACTCGGGCCCCTCGACACTGCTCTGTACGATAAAAAAATGATAATCCTTGCTAACTATCCAAGTACGACACCTACGACCACTCCTAGAATTTGGCCAGCTAAAGCGGTCTATCCAAATCCAGGCGCCATCCTGCCTTTCAACCGTATTATTGCGTATTATGGAAATTTCTACTCAAAAGCTATGGGGGTTTTGGGAGAATATCCTGAAGATGTGATGTTGGCCAAACTCGCAGCTGAAGTAAAAAAGTGGAATCTGGCTGATCCTGAGACTCCCGTTGTCCCCGCTATTAACTATATCGCAGTGACAGCTCAGGGATATGCAGGCGACGGTAAGTACCGACTTCGTATGCCAGATAGTCAGATTGATAATGCGGTTCGGTTGGCCAAGCAAATAAATGGTATTGTCATTCTTGATGTTCAAGTTGGACTCAGTACGCTTCAAATTGAAATCCCACTTCTTGAGAAGTATCTCAAAATGCCAGAAGTCCATTTAGGAATTGATCCAGAGTTCTCTATGAAAACTGGGGCAAAGCCAGGTACAGTGATTGGTAGTGTTAACGCAGAGGATGTCAATTTTACGACAAGATATTTAGCAAAATTAGTACAAGAAAATAATCTACCACCAAAAGTTTTAATCATACATCGATTTACGGGCAATATGGTTAAGGGGTATCGAGAAATGAAACCACTTCCTGAAGTTCAGATTGTCATGGATATGGATGGATGGGGGCCTCCTGCTAAGAAAATAGGGACATACAGGCAAGTGATTATTCCAGAGCCAGTACAGTTTACAGGGTTTAAAATTTTCTATAAAAATGACTTGCGTGCTCCAAGTACCAGGATTATGACACCAGCAGAGTTATTATCGCTTAGCCCTAGACCAAGTTTCATTCAGTTTCAATAGACTATATTTTTTCGAATATGTTCGTATTATTTTTAAAGAAAAATTTTCTTTGGATAATCCTTGCGCTTCTTATTGTGTATGTTGTAACCGAGCAACCGACACTCATCTCTGACTTGCAGTACAAATATTTTCCCTCGAAAGCCTGTAGTGAGCCTATTGAGTACACTATCGGCACATTTGACACCAGGTTTGGAATCAGTGAAGAAGATTTCAAAGAGGTAATTAACTCGTCAGCCACTATCTGGGGTAAGGGGATTGGCAAAACCCTCTTTCGCTATAATTCGGAGAATACATCTAGGTCGCTCACCATTAATCTCATTTACGACGAACGTCAACGATCAACTCAACAAAACGCACTTCTTCAAGCTAATGTCGATAAAGTGAGCGCGTTGGCAGCTTCAGTAAGGGCTCAGTACACAACACTCCAAAGCCAGTATCGAATAAGTGAACAGACATATAAAGATCAACTCTCTGCAATTAAGGATATTCAAAGAAAGTATAACGCTGAAGTTTCTTATTGGAATAGCCGAGGAGGGGCTCCTCGAAGCGAAGATTTGTCCTGACGGAAGGGCTATTGGACGCTCTGGCCCCAATTGCGAATTCCCAGCTTGTCCGGATATTGTAACTGCTCCAAATGAGGAGGTTTCAAAAGATGTTGTCTTTAAGGTGGGGGATCGTGTTGATATTGCCAATCTCACTGTAACACTTAATAAGGTACTGCAAGATAGTCGTTGCCCGATTGATGTTGTTTGTATCCAAGCCGGATCCGTTACTGTAGAAGTAGTACTCACAAACTCAACTCGAAGGGAGACGATAACCTTATCGACTGATGCAACCCCACATCTATTTGATGGTTACTATATTTCAATCTTATCAGTTACTCCATCTCCAATGAGTAAAAAAGAAATCAAACCAAGTGACTATCGGGTCACGCTCCATGTTGTAAAATAGTTCGAGTGTCACTCATGCAAAACAGAAATCAATTTTCATTTTCTGCAGATGTTTGGCGATGGCCAGGCGCTAGTGGATGGCACTTTGTGAACATAGACAAAGCCTTGTCGGAGAAGGTTCGTAAGCAAAGTAAACCCTACGGAGCCGGATTTGTAAAAGTAAGGGTGACTTTAGGGAGCAGTACTTGGATTACGGCACTCTTTCCACAAAAAATTTCATCGTCATACATTTTGTCGATAAAAAAGAGTATTCGTCAGAAAGAGGATGTTTGGGAAGGTAATCATACTAAGCTCTCATTTACCTTGGTTTAAGGAACGATCTCAGTTAACTGTGATAAAATAGTGAACATGGATAATAAACTAAAAATAGCAGTAATACTTCTTGCAGCAGGTGGGTTAGTACTTTCTCTACTCATTACTAATAACGTACGAAATCTTTCGAACACGAACGCCACAACAACGCCTACTATTGTACAAAGCAATGTTCCATACTTTTGCCGTGAAGGAAAAAGTCTAACTGTTACCTATACGGAAAATCAGGTCGCGTTATCGCTGTCTGACGGACGATCGATAAAATTACCACAAGCAATCTCTGCATCCGGTACTCGTTATGCTGAGGGTGATATAGAGTTCTGGAATAAGGGTCTCGACGCATTCATTGTTGAGAAGGGGAAAAACACATACGATAATTGCACAACTGGTTCTATAACAGGAGACACCACATTACAAACATTTACCGATGGTGGTAAGTTGTTCAGTTTCAGCTACCCAACCGAGCTACTTATTTCAGGTGGCGGGGTTGGATTCTCGGATAATTGGCTAAACAATGCAACAACCTCAGGTAAGGTTCTCGTGACACTTTTAGTACCCAAGACGATAGAGCCAAACACTAACTTCTCTGAAAGTAAATTTATCGTTGGTGCCAGTGACCACCCAGAAGCGGTTGTTTCCTGTCTAACCCCACCTATAGGTAACGGCGTTGCTAAGAAAGAAACGATTATTAATGGAGTTCCCTTTACGATGATCACCTATAGTGATGCAGGTGCTGGTAACTTCTATGAGACGACAAGTTATCGAACGGTTAAGAACAATCAGTGTTATGCACTTGAGTACACAACCCACTCAACTAATATTGGCAACTACTCACCTAGTCAAGGAATTAAAGAGTTTAACAGGATTAAGATTCAAAAGATTCTTGATGAAGTGGTCAACAGTTTCAAATTTCTCTAAAAACTGACGATCAAAATGAGCAAGGTTGTTCATAGAGCAAGTGAGCGAGGGGTAGGGCAGTATGGTTGGTTAACAACCAGGTACAGTTTTAGCTTTGCTGATTGGTTCGAGCCGAGCAGAATGGGTTTTAGAAAACTCCGAGTAATCAATGACGACATTGTTGCTCCAGCTTCAGGGTTTGGCGAACATAGTCACTGTGATATGGAGATTATCACTATTGTTATGAAAGGTGCGGTGACCCACCGCGATAGCGTCGGTGGTGAAGGCATCGTCCGTGCAGGCGAAGTACAAGTAATGTCAGCAGGCTCTGGCGTGACACACTCCGAATATAATAAATCAAAAACAGAACCGCTTGAGTTGTTCCAAATTTGGATTGAAACGAGGGATCGTGGCATCACTCCTCGCTATGGACAACGCTCGTTCTCCGAGTGCCAAGATAACAACAAGTTACAGTATTTGGTTAGTCCAGATGTGGAGAATCTAGATGGAACACTCACGATCGCACAGGACGCCTACATTGCGCGCGCTAACCTTGCAGGAGAGAATCTTCGTTATGTTGTAAAACATCAAAATAATGGCGTGTATATTTTTATTATCGATGGTGAGGCTGAGGTCTTGGGTGAGACTTTGGGTAAACGCGATGCGATTGGTGTTACTAAAACTGATGAAATTGTAATTTCGACTAAAAAAGAAGGGAGCGTCTTGATTATCGAGGTTTCTGCGTAATAAAGACTGAATTACTACTCGTGATTTTAGAATGGAAATCATAATGCTATGAAAAGTAAAAAACACATTATATTTGATTTTGATGGGGTAATCATTGATTCATTTCAAACAGCGCTTTCAGTTGAGCAGATTACTGTGCCAGAGTTAGATGATGAGACCTATCGAATATTATTTGAGGGAAATATCAACAAAGTTGAAGGTTACCAGAATGAGTCTCTCAAGAAAATTAAACACGATGAAGTGTTTTGGAGTGAGTATACAAAAAGAGTTTTAAGAGATGCCCAACTGTTTCCGAAGATGCAGGACGTCATAACTCAATTATCGAACCAATATTCCTTATCTGTAATTTCATCGAGTATTTCAAGTTTGATTTCAGATATGTTGAGTAGGGAACATTTGGAGCAGTATTTTGAGGAAATTTTAGGTAATGATGTTCACCCAAGTAAGATAGAAAAAATAAAAATGATATTTGATAAATACGATCTTTCACCAGAGGATTGCGTTTTTGTTACCGACACTCTCGGTGATATACGGGAGGGAAACCAGGTTGGCGTTGGTAGCATTGGGGTGACGTGGGGATTTCATTCCGTGGAGGTTTTGGCACAAGGTAATCCGTTTAGGCTCATAAATCACCCAGACCAACTCATTGAGACCATCTCTGACTATTTTGTGGTCAAAAAGTAATCTTGTGGGTAAATTTTAATCAAAAGGTTCTTTCTGCTATACTATTTTTATGAATTGGTACGACGATAAGATAAAGACAAATCCAAACTATCTCTCTAAAGGCAAGATTTCTAGCCTAGATCTCCTCTATCCAGGTTTTGTTTTTCCACTTCTTAAATTATTTGTCCAGGCTCGCAAAGAAAATCTGTCCATCTATGTCTTTGAAACCTATCGGTCACAAGAACGCCAGCTTGAGCTTTTTAACAAAGGAACAAGTATGCTAAAGAAAAATGGTATGCACCATTTTGGTATCGCTTCTGACGTTGTCTTTCTCGACGGGGCGGGAAACCCTAGTTGGTCTGGAAGTTTCAATTGGGCACGTCTCGGGGCTATCGGCCTATCGCATGGGCTTGAGTGGGGTGGAAATTGGAAAAACTTTGTAGACAAGCCACATTTCCAGCTCATTCCTGCAACATTTAGTGATCAGGCAAAAATTGTCGCCAAAAATTATCCTCCTTACGATAGTGCTATCGACGGAAAACTTTCTAAGGCCATAACTTGTTTTGAAAGTGCCAAAGCCGCTCACTTCTCAAGTCCTACTATCACAGCACTCGATCAAGCACTTTCAGATCAAGCGCCACAGCCAAAACCACCACTGTTTACCAGAGATCTACTACTCAACTCCACTGGTCCTGATGTGAAGTTATTACAGCAGTTATTGAATACAGACAATGCTACCAAGATTGCGGTGAGTGGAGTTGGCTCTCCTGGACATGAGACTGGGTATTTTGGTGAAATGACAAAATTGGCAGTAGGGAAATTTCAGCTCAAACACGGTGTCACGACACCAATTGGTCCTGGATATGGTAGAGTTGGGCCTAAGACTCGCGCCAAACTGCAAGAATTATTTGGATAGTATGATGAGATTAAAAGAACTATATCGGCTCATCTTGCCTCAAACACATCTCAATCGTAGTTTGCGTATTTTGATTAGTGTTAATACAGGGATGGTGTTTGTCGTTGGAATATTCGCTCCATTCTACGCCGTGTTTGTTCAAAACATTGGGGGGAGTATTGCTTGGATTGGATTTTCTTGGGCACTCCTTTCGATTGTCTCTGGTGTATTGATATTACTCTTCACGAACCTTGAGATGAAAGTGAGAGAACAGGAGTTACTCTTAGCTCTGGGTTATTTTTTACGCGGAATCGTATTTCTTAGCTATGCTTTTATGACCAACCTCACCGAACTCATTTTTGCTCAAATACTTTGGGGTATAGCTGCTGCTATCGGTGTGCCCGCTTTCGATGCAGTCTATCAAGCGCATACAACAAATGAGGATGCTATCGTTCAGTGGGGTGGGTGGGAAGGAATCGCATCGATTGCAACAGGAGTCGCTGCTCTTATTGGAGGATTCGTAATTGAAGGATTTGGCTACCAAGCCGTCTTCTTGATTATGTCGGCGATTTGTTTTGGGTTGGGTTTCTATGTCTGGCGATTACCACGAGAAGTATTATAACTTATATATTTGGTGAACTTCTTTGTTGAAATCGTCGGTTTCTCCTTCATCATACGTTCAAGTATGACTCAGTCGCAACCTCGATTTCGCCTCATTGAGCACAATGACCTACTGGGTCGAACTCCACTCAAATCTATAAGTTCTAAGCAGAAGTAAAAATTATATGAAAATCACAAAATTAGGGCACTGCTGTCTACTCATTGAAACGAAGAATAAAAGGATTTTGACCGATCCGGGAACCTTCTCAACCGTGCAGGATGGTTTGAAGGATATTGATATTGTACTGATTACTCACGAACACGCTGATCATTTCCACCTTGATTCTCTAAACCGAATACTTACCTTAAACCCACAAGTGGCGATTGTAACCAACAGCGCTGTTGGCGCGCTACTCACCAAAGAAGAAATACCGTTTATTCTGCTAGAGGGAATAGATTCGGCAATCGTTTCTGAACTTCCTTTTGAAGCATTCGACTCTAAGCATGAGGAGATATTTGAAGAGATTGGTCAGGTTCAGAATACTGGTTATTTTATTGACGGACGTTTGTTTTATCCAGGAGATTCGTTTGCTGATCCCAAAAAGCAGGTAGAAATTCTAGCGCTTCCTATTGCGGGGCCATGGTGCAAACTCGCAGATAGTATTCGCTATGCGCTCAAGATAAAACCCACCAAGGCATTCCCTGTCCATGATGGGATGATTCAAGAAGATAAACTGAGCTCAAGTCATGGAATTGCAGGGATGGTTCTGGGACAAAGGAATACAGAATTTACACAACTCAAGGCCGGAGAAACTGTTGAATACTAAGGTTTTTTGTTACTATTACTGAGACCAGTTTTGTGATTTAATAGGGGGGAATTAATTTAATTAACATTTATGGACGAGAAACCAATTTCAAAAAGTAATTTACTCATTCCGTTCTCAATCATTTTTGCTGGGTTGATTATCGGCGGTGCTGTGTACTTTAGTAACAATCGTAGTGGTGGAGCAGCGGTTCCTGGGGCCAAGGTTCCAGCTGTTGCTGCGGACATCTCAAAGGTGGTTACTGACGGAAGGCCGTTTATAGGAAATCCAAATGCAAAAGTTACTATTGCGTATTGGTTTGATTATCAATGTCCGTACTGTAAACTCAATGAGCAAAAGAATATCTCACAGATTGTTGCACAGTACGTACAGACAGGAAAAGTAAAAATCGTATTCAAGGACTATCAGTTCTTGGGCATGTATTCAAAAGATCAGGGAAGGGATGACTCAATGTCCGCAGCACTTATGGCAAGGGCTGTTTGGGAGGTATCCCCTGAAAAATTCTACGATTGGCATAGTGCGGTAATGAATAAGCAAGATGATGAAAATGCTGGTTGGGGGAGTGAAGCAGATCTCCTTGCGCTGACCAAGACAATTCCTGGAGTTGATGCGGTCAAAGTCCAAGGGTTGATGGTTTCTAAGAAGGCTGTCTATGAGAAAATGATTAATGAAGACAGGACCGAGGGTGCTTCGTTTGGTATTGAAGGCACTCCAGCGATGATTGTTGGTAAAGAGGTTCTTGGAGGCTATATTCAAGATTTTCCAAAGATTTCAGGACCAATTGATGCATTACTAAAATAGAGGTTAGTTACAAAAACAAAACACCGGCAAGCTTTGCTTGCCGGTGTTTTGTTTTTGTAATTTATCAATAGTTCACCCTATAAATCAACAACACCCCAAACCGGAGTGCGATTAAGGGTGGAATGGTGTAGCACAAAATGTGCTTAGTATAAAAAAGAACAAAAGCGATGTTCGTCGCCGTCGGGACAGGCCCGACGGCTTCGAATTCGATGACCTCGAACCAGGTCAGCCGACGGCACCGACGTAGCCACTGGCCGTGGTCGAGTCGTGCGCCGTGACGAGGCGCCGATGAACCGTTGCCAGGTGACGGGCCATTGCGATCGTCGCGGCGTCTTGATCGATACTGAACCGTTTTTTTGTCAACTAATTAAACTGTTGATAATCGCAGTGCGTTTTTCGGATCCTGGAAGCATAAACATGTTTGTTTTGTTCGCCTAAAACTTTGTTATACTCAACACAATGAAAGAAGCTCCGATTACAAAACTACTAATGATTGATGATAAACAGATTGAGTATTCACTGCGCCCGAGCCGTAAGGCTCGGGCGCTACGCCTTAGCGTCTATCCAGATAAGAGAATTGTAGTGAGTGCGTCTCTTGGATACTCAATTTCGACAATTGAGAATTTTATCAAAAGTAAATCAGAGTGGATTCTCGATAAGCTCAGATATTTTAGTAAGTTTGCAGAGGTCACTACTTTACGTGGAGGCAGGCGTGAGTATTTAAAATACAAAGAAGTGGCGAGGAGTATTGTTCATGAACGTTTAAGACACTTTAATCAATTTTATAATTTTGATTATGGAAATATTACCATTCGTAACCAAAAGAGTCGGTGGGGAAGTTGTTCAAAGCGAGGTAACCTTAACTTCAATTTTAAAATAGCTCAGATTGATGCTGAACTAGCTGACTACATTATTGTCCACGAACTTTGCCACACTAAAGAATTCAATCACGGTAAAGCCTTTTGGCAGTTAGTAGAGAAAACCATTCCAAATTACAAAGATTTGCGAGGTAGATTAAAGAGAGGGGCATTAGTCACTGCTCAATAGAGAATTAGGAGAGGTGGAGCATAAGTGTTCGTTTCAACCCCCTTACCGGACCCAGACCAGGAGGGTATACTCAAGAGTATGAGTGTTCCCTCAAGTGTTCACTTCGTTCCCTATACCCACAGGGCATAAGGTACACTCCTTATCCTCCAGAGGATAAGTGTTCACTTCGTTCCCTTACATCTTCTCAAGGGTCGTGATTCCAAGTAGGTGAAGACCGTTTTTCATAACGGTAGTGAAGTTTGAAGTAAGTTGTAGGCGATAACCCGATTCTGGATTCTCTTTGTCGATAATTTTATTTTGCGCGTAGAAAGAATTGAATACTGAGGCAAGTTCAATAAGATAGGTGACGATATAACTCGGTGCAAGTTCATTATAGGAGAGCGTCACCACTTCTGGGAAACGATAGAGTAGTTTTTCCAAATCATAGATGCTCTCTTCGTGGGTTACTCCACTTAGCTTTATTCCCTCTGTCTTTGCTTTCTCTAGTACCGAGAGCGCTCTGGTATAGGAATATTGGAGATAGGGGCCAGAGTCACCTTCAAACGAAATTGATTTTTCTGGATCAAAGATAATGTCTTTACCAGGGGATTGTCTGAGGATGGTGTACTTGATGGCACCGACCGCAACCACCTCGGCAATCGTTTTCTTATCTCCCTCATCCAATTCTCGGTTACTAATTTTCTCTAGCGCCAATTCTTCGGTGCTGGTGAGGAGTGATTCACCAGTAATAACGTTACCCAGACGCGAGGACATTTTGCCCGTGGTGAGACGCAAGAATCCATGACTCACATTAACCGTTTTTTTGGCTTCAGGACGAATTAGGCTAAATGCCTTATGGACTACTTTGAAATACTCTTTTGTTTCAACTGCCGTAGTGATAATTGATTGGTCAAAATCTTTTACGGTTTCAATTTTAAGTTCGCACAGACCAAGATCTTTCGCCTCATAAGTGGTAAGTCCTTCTGAGTTTATAAAGACGCGAGTGTGGAGACCGTGTTTTTCACCAGCAAAAACGATAGCCCCATCACTTTTTTCAAAAATGCCATCTGCAATATGATTTTCTACAAGTGCTTTTCCCGCTCTCCACGTTTGGCTTTCAAAAAAGTAATAGTCAAATTTGGTCCCTAATTTTTTGTAGATTGTTTCAAAATGATCGAGCGATAACTTCCTCCCGATCACATAGATTTTGTTCACCCGCTCGTCAGACTCTTCGTATACCTGTTTATTTATCAACACGATTTCTTTTTTTGAAGACTCGTCTTCTTCATAAGCGGCATTTCCGGCAACATAGCACTCTCCCATGAATTTTATAGACTCCTCTAGAGAGTGTGAGTCATCAAATAGATATTCCGAATCTTTGTGTAAGATGCCCCAGATACATTTTGCAACATGTAATCCAACATCTCCTTGATAGTTTGCTCGAACGACCTCTGCTCCAGAGAATTCAATAACTCTAGAGAGTGATTCGCCAACTGCATTACTCATCAAATGCCCTATGTGGAATTGTTTGAACGGGTTTGGTTGGGTGTACTCAATGAGAACTTTGGTCCCTTTTAGCAGCTTTGATTTCCCAAAATCTTCTTCTTCGTTATCAATAATTTCTGTACTCTGCGAGAAAAACTTTTTTGAAAGGTGAAAATTAATAAAGCCAGGTTTTACTGCTTCAACCCGCTCTATCTCTTCTTCTAAATCCTTAGATATTTCATGAGCAATAACCTCTGCCAACTCGAGAGGATTTTTGCCTGCCCCTTTGGCGAGCGCCATAGCAACATTACTTGAGTAATCACCAAAAACGAGCTCTGTTGGGTGTTCAAGTTTAATCTCCCCAGCTGGTAGCCCTAAGGTTTGGAGCGTAGAGGCAATCTTTATTTTGATGGTTTCAGTAATTGGTAGCATTACAGACTAATAGTACTGAAAATAGAGTGAATTACAAATATAAGGAGCTGTGATAAAATACAAGGAACGTTACTAATACCTAACTTTATTTATGGAAATAGAAAAACATAGAAATCTGTATGCTTCAGGAGCCTTAGGTATAGCGATTGTTCTCTCAACAATCATTGGCGCCTGGACACATTATTCGGTTCGGGCTCTTGACTTTGCGCTGAGTGTTACAGGCTCGGCCAAACAGCAAGTCACTTCAGATCAAGCTAAGTGGGTGACAACTACTTCTCGTACAACTAGGGAGTCGCAAGTTAAGGCTGGTTACCAACAGATGAGTCAGGACCTTGCGATCGTTAAGAAGTTTTTTAAGGCAGAAGGAATTGATGAAAAAGATCTCACCATTTCTCCCATCTTTATGGATCAAGTCTACAAGCAAAATGATGGAGGTGAAAAAGAGTTCAGTCTACGTCAAACTATTGAATATAATAGTACTGACGTAGCCAAGGTAACCGCCATGAGTAAATTAGTTTCAAACATTATTGATCAAGGAGTTCTTATTTCAACGCAGTCGCTTGAGTACTCATACTCTAAATTAGCCGAGCTCAGAGTCAGCCTTCTCTCTAATGCAGTGAAGGATGCTAAAGAACGTGCGCAGTCAATCGCCAAAGAGACGGGGCGTGGTGTCGGAGCATTGCGTTCAGCCGCCAGTGGAGTGGTGCAAGTATTACCACTTAACTCGGTTGATGTATCCGACTATGGTATGTATGACACAGGGAGTATAGAGAAGGTAGTGATGGTCACCGTCAAAGCTTCTTTTGCAGTAAAATAAATTATGACAATACTCCTTGATGGTAAAAAAGCGGCAGAGGAACTCGAGGAACACTGCAGGAAGGCGCTCGGACAGTTATCCTATAAACCGATATTGGTTATTATCCAAGTTGGCAATCGCGAAGAGTCTTCGGTGTATGTAAAACAAAAAATGAAAGCAGGTGAGCGTATTGGGATTGAAGTTCGTCATGTGACATTACCTGAAGACGTTTCAATGGCCGATGCACTGAAAGCAATTGCTGAGAGTAATGAAGACGTATCTATTTCAGGAATTATTTTACAATTACCTGTCCCAGAGCACTTGGATAGCGACTTTCTCATTGATGCAATTCTTCCTGCTAAAGATGTTGATGGGATGACTGCGGTTAACGTGAAGCTTTTGGTTAACGGTACTCATCTGGGAGTTTTGCCAGCAACGACAAGAGGGATCATGTTCCTGCTCAATTTTTACCGAATCACCATTGAAAGTAAGCGCGTACTTATCGTTGGTCGTTCAAAGTTGGTTGGCAAACCAACAGCGCTGGAGTTTTTAAGCCATGGGGCTACGGTGACGATTGCACATAGGAGTACTCAAGACTTGCTTGAAGAGGTAAAACGAGCAGATATTGTTGTTACTGCCATAGGCGCGCCACACTTTTTTACCAGAGATTACTTTAGAGAAGGACAGGTGGTCATCGATGTCGGTATTAATCGACAAGCTGGTAAACTTGTTGGTGATGTTGATTTTCCAAATGTTCAGGACTTGGTCGCGGCAATCACGCCAGTTCCTGGAGGTGTTGGACCGATGACGGTAGCGGCATTGTTCGCTAATCTTGTCGATACATTATAAACGCTAAAAATCATAACTTTCAGATATGAATTACGACCAAAGAGCGATAGCGATGCATAAGAAGTTTAAAGGCAAACTCGAAGTACGCAGTAAGGTATTGGTGAGGAATAAAGAAGATCTCTCACTTGCTTACACACCAGGTGTTGCCGCAGTATCAAAATTGATTGCCAAGGACAAACGAAACGTTTTTACTCATACACTTCGTGGTAATACTGTTGCTGTCGTCTCTGATGGCTCCGCCATTTTAGGATTAGGGAACCTCGGTCCAGAAGCTGCGATGCCAGTAATGGAAGGGAAGGCCGTACTCTTCAAAGAATTTGGTAATGTTGATGCCTTTCCAATCTGTCTGGCAACGCAGAACACCGAGGAAATAATACAGGCAGTGAAAATGATTGCACCAAGTTTTGGTGGAATTAATCTTGAAGATATTGCCGCTCCTCGTTGTTTTGAAATTGAAGAGAGATTAAAGAAAGAGCTCGATATCCCTGTCTTTCATGATGATCAACATGGAACAGCGATCGTGGTGCTCGCCGCGCTTATCAACGCGCTCAAGGTTGTAAAGAAAGATATCGCAAAAATAAAAGTGGTGATCAATGGTGCGGGGGCCGCCGCCACCGCCACAGCAAAACTATTTATAAAGGCTGGTGTAAAACGTGGTTCGATATTAATCCTTGATAGTAGGGGAATCATCACGGTCGACCGGAAGGATTTAAATGAAGCAAAAGCAGAACTTGCACTCCTTACTAATAGTAAGAAAGTAGGTGGTAATTTGGGTGAAGCACTTATCGATGCTGATGTATTCGTCGGTGTTTCAGCACCGAATGTACTAAAAGGAGAGTGGGTGAAGTTGATGGCAAATGACCCAATTGTTTTTGCGATGGCAAATCCGAATCCTGAGATTACCTATGAGGACGCAAAAAAAACAAAAATCAAAGTGTTTGGTACAGGACGCTCTGACTATCCAAATCAAATCAATAACGTACTTGTGTTTCCAGGAATTTTCCGTGGTGCGCTCGACGCAGGTGCAAAAGCGATAACTGATGAAATGAAACTTGAAGCTGCTAAGGCGATTGCATCAATTGTGACTAAAAAGGAACTAAAACCAGAGTACGTTATACCGCGACCATTTGATAAGCGAGTAGCGAAGGTTGTTGCAAATGCAGTGAGGAAAGCGGTGAAAAAGGGGGCTAGGAAGTAGTAATTTAAGAACAAATTAGGATGAAAATGTGAAGCCCCCGCCGACTACGTCGGCGGGGTGCTCTGCTTCAGTGCAGTAACCCTCTCATTCTGGGTGGAATCGTCAGAACGCATCCACATGTTCGGCAACTCCAACTCCCGGGAAGATTTCCCAGATGTCCTGCCTTTGCGCAGGCTGCTTGGATTGCGATATAGTCTGTTACGCTAATAGAGGTTGGGGAATCCGGATCCCCCTCTTCGAATTCCATCGTGATGATTCCACCAGATTCTCGCATGTTCAACCCCTTCATTTGAGTAACGTCATCGCCAACGCGATGATGACCTGTTTCAATAATGACATTTTAAATAGATATAGTCAATGTCGTTCCTGTTTGCTGAAAAAAAGGTATACTTTACTTAAATATTTTTAGATAAAGAAAATTTATTCATCATGAAAAAAATTAAAGTCGGAATTAATGGATTTGGACGAATCGGCAGAGCCTTTCTTAAGGTCGCTGAAAGTAGACCTGAACTTGAGGTTGTTGCGGTCAATGACTTAGGTGACGTTGATAATCTGGCATATCTTCTCAAATACGACACTGCCTATGGACACAGTGATTTTGAAATCGGAGTAAAGAAGGATTCATCGCCAACACTCGTTGTTAATGGACGTGATATTGCATTCCTCAGCGAAAAGGAGCCTGCTCATCTGCCTTGGGGTACGATGGGTGTTGATGTTGTTGTTGAGTCGACAGGGTTTTTTGAAACGTACGAAAAAGCTAAACTTCATATCGAAGGCGGTGCTAAACGTGTGGTGATCTCAGCACCAATGAAAGGGGATGAAGTAAATGGAGATGGGGTGACCGTACTTCTTGGTATTAACGAAGAAAAACTTGAACATTCTCAGGTAAGTTCAAATGCGTCTTGTACGACAAATGCAGGCTCACCACTTATGGCAATTCTGCACGAAGCAATCGGTATTGAGAAAGCTCTCCTTAGTACGGTACATGGCTACACTGCAACACAGAGTATTGTGGATTCGCCCGCAAAAGGTGATTGGCGCCGTGGCCGTGCCGCAGCGCAGAACATCGTACCATCTTCTACCGGTGCTGCCATTGCGGTAACCAAAGCCCTCCCAGATCTCGCTGGACTCTTTGATGGTATTGCTATCCGTGTACCTGTTATTACAGGATCTCTTGTGGACGTCACCTTTATTGCAAAGCGTGACACTTCGGTTGAGGAGATTAATGCAACGCTTAGACAAGCGGCACTTAATCCAAGATGGTCTGAAACGTTTGCAGTAACCGAGGAGCAACTTGTTTCTTCGGACATTATTGGGGATTCGCATGCATCGATTGCAGACCTTGCCATGACTCGTGTCGTTGGTGGTAATCTGGTTAAAGTTCTTGCTTGGTACGATAACGAAATGGGATACACACATGCGCTAGTGGGACATGTGATTAAGGCAGGGAATTATATTGAGCGATAATGAATTTAGTTATAAAAATAGTTTCTATAATTGTTTTTGTTTATGTATTGATCGGGATATTTCAAGCGGTTACTTGGTCAGTCTCATATGATCCAGCTAGAGAGTCAGCTCCGAACAATCTCTCATCCTTCATACTAAACACTTTGTTGTGGCCGATGTAGTTAGTCTACTATTATTTTGGAAGCGTTAATTATTGAAAAGAATGTATGAAAATATTTCTCGCGTCAGATCACGCAGGGCTCGAACTTAAAGGAAAGGTTGTTGAGTATTTGAAAGGACTTCATTTTGAAGTTGAAGATTTAGGCGCACATGTCTTAAATGAAGAGGATGATTATCCAGACTACATCTCACTCGTTGCTGCCGAAGTCTTTGTCAATCCAAGTGAGAACCGAGGAATCATCTTTGGTGGTTCAGGACAAGGTGAAGCAATTACCGCCAATCGCTTTAAACACGTTAGAGCTTGTCTCTATTATGGTGGTGATATTGAGATTGTTAGACTTGCCCGTGAACACAATGACTCCAACGTTCTCTCGATTGGTGCACGCTTTGTTGGCCCTAAAGAAGCGCTACAAGCTGTTGATTTATGGATCACAACACAATTTTCAAATGAAGAGAGGCATAAGCGTCGTATTGCCAAGATTGACCACTTAAATACTAACCAATGAGAAAACTTCCAAAGTTAGCGAATTTCTTTGTTGTGTCGTTGCTGATTTCTTTCGTCGTACGTTCAGTACGTCTACAGAAATCAGCTTCCTAACGCCGCGAACTTCATCTAGCTTTGAAAGTTTTAACAAAAAATTATGAGAGAATTAGAAATTGAAATTATTCCAGCAATTGGACCAAAGAATTTTGAAGATCTCAAAGCGCATCTTTCACGTCTCCGAGATATTGTTCGAATGGTGCAGATTGATGTCTGTGACGGTATTTTTGTCTCATCAAAAACCTGGCCTTATGGTAAGGATGGAGACACTGTCTTTAAAAGCATTCTCGCGGGCGATGTCGGTTTGCCGTTTTGGGAGGATTTTGATTTTGAAGTTGACCTTATGGTTTCAAATCCGGTTGAGGCGATTGAGGATTGGATTACGGTCGGGGCATCCCGGATTATTATTCACGAAGCGAGTATTGAAGATAAAGATGAATTGGCGCACCTTATTTCAAAGATGAAAACAGAAGGGAGGGTGGATGTTGGGCTGGCAGTCACTTCAGAGACCGACCTTGATACTCTCGACCCATACGTCTCTGACCTCGACTTTATTCAGTGTATGGGTATTAAACGTATTGGATTTTCAGGAGAGCCGTTTGATCAAGCCATCTTATCAACCATTTCAAAGTTGAGAGAACGATATCCAGAGCTTATACTAAGTGTTGATGGTGGAGTAACGCTTGAGTCCGCGCCCCATCTCATTAATGCAGGAGCTAGTCGACTTGCTTCGACTTCAACCATTTTCAAATCAAATGACATTTCTGAAACGATTGAGCTACTGAAGGGTGGCGTTGATTATGATTACGACGAATAAATTTTCAAACCTGAACTCAAAGTCAATTCTTACTCCAAATTCAAAGATATATTTAATGTAATGATTGATATAAATAGAACAAATGAACTAGCGCAGGTTGCTAATAACATAAGGCAGTCAATTATTGAGATGCTTCTTCAAGCTGGTTCAGGACACACGGCAGGACCACTTGGAATGGCGGATGTATTCACTGCGCTCTACTTTGAAATTCTACACCATGACCCAAAGCGACCTGATTGGACGGATCGAGATAGATTGGTCCTCTCCAATGGACACATCAACCCAGTTCTTTATGCGACAATGGCACACGCAGGCTATTTTCCAGTTGAGGAGTTGAAGACTCTTCGTAAATTTGGCTCTAGGCTCCAAGGTCACCCGCATCGTGAATGGCTTCCAGTTCTCGAGAATAGTTCGGGACCACTTGGCTCTGGGTTATCTCAAGCAGTTGGTATGACACTCGCTGATAGAATGGATAAGAGTGTTACTTCAAATAGGTTTTTCTATTGTTTGCTTGGTGATGGGGAACTTGATGAAGGGCAAAACTGGGAGGCGATGATGCTTGCCGGTAAAGAGCGGTTGCACAACCTGATTGCAATCGTTGATCGCAACAACATTCAGATTGATGGCTACACTGAGGATGTGATGCCACTTGAGTCACTCCGGGCAAAATGGGAAGCATTCAACTGGCATGTAATGGAGATTGATGGACATAATTTTAGTGAAATTATTTCAGCAGTTGAACAGGGGAAAGCGGTGTTTAATAAACCGTCAGTGATTATTGCTCACACAATCCCTGGTAAAGGTGTTGCTGAATTTGAACGAAAGTTTGAGTGGCACGGCAAGGCACCAAATAAAGAGGAAGCCGCAATGGCGCTTTCTGAACTAAGGAATCTAAGAACTTTCGGTGGTAAGATAACAGGTGAGCATGAATAAAATTATATTTAAAAAAATTTATCACGCATTTGTTGTTATCTACTTATTCCTTTTATGGGTACCACTTTTTGGTAACAAACTTTTTTATAGTTGTGGTTTTGTCTATCCATATGGAGCTGACACGGATCGTATATATTCCTTAAAAGAAATGTTTGACGCGAGGGTGTGTACTTTTCGATTTGGTTCAGGACTTGAGAATATATACGATACCTTTTTCAGATCTCTTTTTGGAGTTGGGAATTTTTATATTTTCGTCAGTATCCTCTCTGGAGTACTCGTGATTTCCAGTATTCTTTTGATAAAAAGTAGGTACATATTACCGACAAAACCGTTTTATAGGTCGTTAGATTTTTATCTGATCGTTGTCTCGTCTGTGTTACTCGTTTTCGTCCTGCTAGGTTATTTTTTAATTTTGAAAAAATGATCCCTCTAAACCCAAAACTTTTTGATAAAGACGTGGAGCAAGTACCAATCCGTAAAGGATTTGGTGAAGGATTAGTGCTTGCGGCAGAAAACGATGAGAGGGTTGTTGGACTTTGTGCCGACCTTACTGATTCAACTGTAATGAACCTCTTTAAGAGTAAGTTTCCAGATCGATTTATTCAGATGGGAGTTGCGGAACAAAATCTTGCTTCCGTTGCATCGGGAATGGCAGCAATGGGTAAGATTCCATTTATAACCTCCTACGCAATGTTTTCCCCTGGGCGGAACTGGGAGCAGATTCGTACCACTATTTGTTATAACGATAGACCGGTCAAGATTGCAGGTTCACACGCTGGTGTTTCGGTTGGTCCTGATGGCGGCACACACCAAGCAATAGAGGATATTGCACTAACACGAGTAATTCCGAGAATGGTAGTGCTCTCACCTTGTGATGCAATCGAAGCCAAAAAAGCGACTAGACTTGCAGCACTCACAAATACCCCTGTTTATATTCGGCTTGCTCGAGAGAAAACTCCGGTAATAACTACAGATGAGACCCCTTTCCAAATTGGCAAAGCACAAATCTTTTATGAACCTAAAAAAGGCAAGGTGCAAGTTGGAATCATTGCAACAGGCGCACTCGTCTACAATGCAATTGTGGCAGCCAAGGAGTTAGAAGAGGAGGGGATTAAGGTCAAAGTGATGAACCTCGCGACGATTAAACCACTCGATAATGAGGCGATTATTGAGTTAGCAAAAGAATGTAAACGAATCGTTGCTGTAGAGGAACATCAAATTGCAGGTGGAATGGGTTCTGCGGTGGCGGAGTGTTTAGCACAGCAATATCCAGTTCCCCAAGAATTTATCGGAGTTCGGGATGAGTTTGGTCAGTCAGGAACACCATCTGAGCTTATCGAACATTATGGGATGGGAATCCGTTCAATTAAAGAAGCTGTCAAAAAAGTTTTAGCAAGAAAGTAGAACCAACGTTTTCGGCACACTTCTTTGTTGCTTCGTTGTTCATTTCTTCCGCCGTACGTTTAGTACGTCTACAGAAATAAACTTCCTCGCACCTCATTGAGCACAATGACCTACTGGGTCGAATTGCATCCAAAAACGTTGATTCCAGTAATATATATTATGGATATTAAAATAGGGGGAATATACGAACACGTTAAGACAGGAAATAAGTACAAGATTATTGCTCTTGCCAAGGACTCCAAAACACTTGAGGACCTCGTGGTCTACGAGGCACTTTATCAAAATGATGTTTCTAAAATCTGGGTTAGACCCAAGGCGAGTTTTCTTGGATCCGCACTGAGCCCCGACGGTACCAAACATCCACGATTTCGAATCTGTGTATAACACCCTTGCACTCATGTGTTTTACATTGTATCGTTAATTCATTATCAAAATGTCGTAATATAAAGCGTGTTTTACGCGTGGGATTCTCTATATATTATCTATGAAATTACTCAAATCACTTGGTTTTACATTAGTCTTTACACTCGCTGTTTCTTTTGGAACCGGGACTTCCTTGGTTCACGCGGAAAATACTGATGCCGTAAGCCAGCTCAAGGCACAAATTCAAGAGCTGATGCTCAAATTACAGGCGATGCAGAGTGGGGGTGGTAATCAGAATACCGGAGGATCAGGTAAACCGGATACTTCTGTAACAAAAAGTTACTACTGCCCATCTTTGAATTCGGTTTCACTTTCTCGTGGACCAAGGGATGGAGGTGAGAGGGGGGGAAGTGAGGTTAGTGAGTTACAGAAATTCCTCGCAAGTTACTTTAATCTCGACCAGGAAGAAATTGTCACTGGTTACTTTGGTACGATTACCAAAGGATATGTTGCCAGATTTCAGAAAGAAAATAACGTTAAGGCAACAGGTACTATCGGTGAACTTACTCGAGCTGCAATTGCAAAGCACTGTGGTGGAACGCAGGGTAGTGGATTGCTTAAATTCATCTATCCAAATCCTAATGTAAAAGACGCCACTATATCATTATCCTCACTTCCAGTTACTGTAAAGTGGTCATCAATTAGTCAAGAAGTTCAGAATAAGTTTCCAAATGGTTGGATTGAGCTTTCAATCGTTGATTATAATGGAGTGACTGTGGCCAATTTTGCTAAAGGATATCGTCTATATGAGACATCAGCAACTATAAATTCAATTGCTGACTTAACTCTTGCACAGCCAGTATCATATAGACCTACTCCTGGAATGAAGTACAAGATTCGAGCGATACTGGAGAGTGAGTCTACAGGCGAAGCTAAAAGAGAGGTAAGTGAAAGCCAGTGGGTAACCTATATTGCTGGCGTGATTCCATCTACGACTTCTTTCTCCGCAACACCAACTTCAGGTAGTGCGCCACTTACGGTAACCTTCAAGATCTCTACGGCGAGTGCTGGTGGCGATAACTTTGATTTTGGCGATGGATTTAATGCTTGTAGTATCCAAGGTGCTGTAATGGATGAAGGCGGTTGTACGGCACCAATAAGTACACCATTTACACACACATATACAAAGCCTGGCACTTACAAAGTGACACATTCAAGAAGTCTGCCGTCAACAATATTGGGCACTTCACTTATTACAGTTACTGACAACTCAGCTCCGTATCTAACCGAGCAAGTTAAATGTGTTTTCGGTGGAGCAACAACAGAGCAGAGATGCTATGCAGTTGTTGCGCCAGGTAGCACGAGTGGTGAATACGGATGTTCAGGAGTTGGGTCATGTACAATGACGGTTGGTGGCCAAAAAGGCAAAACAATTGAGTGGAAAAGTAGCTGTGGTACAAACGCCCGTACTATGGTTGACGGCACTGACAAATACGCAAACTTTAGTTGTTCAACACAAAACACAGGAAATGTATCACTGTCGTTTACAACCGACAAAACGACTTATAGTTCTGGCGACAATATAATCTTCAATGTTAATGTAAAAAATAACACAAGCAGTAACATAACCTATCAAGTAAGTAGTTGTGGAGCCACCAATCCATTTTACGTTTACTTTAACAATGGCAATTATAAACTTTCTTTCCAACAACCTGGTTGTACAAATGTTATCCAAAAAACAGTTTCTTTGGTCCCTTCGCAATCCGCAACTTACGGCTTCACTGGAAAAGTTTTGGATTATAGTAATTCTTTAAACTCAAATTCCGTCTCTCTCGGTATGGACTTGGAAACCAGTGTTGGTAAGATTACGGCAACTAAAAATGTATTGATTAAATCGTCTACAGTCAATGCAACCCCAACCGCCACTATTGACCAGAGTTCGCTCAAAGACTTTGCTACCTACCCAACTTTCACTGGCTCGGCAACAGGAGTGACAAGTATTCGACTCGAGATTAGTCAAATATCAGGTACAACCTTGATTCAACCTAGGTCTGTTCCTGTCATTAACGGAAAATGGTCATTCAAAGCTGGAACAGAAGCACCAAGGGGAAGCTATAGGGTTATTGTGTTCGAGGATATCGGGCCTCACGATAATATGTTGGCGCAAGCTGTCTATACCGCCACAACCCCAACCGCCACCATAGATCAGAGTTCGCTTGTTGCATACACACATCATCCAATTATCACCGGAACCTCAAAAAATGGCACTGTTGCTGTTGCGGTTAAGTCAAACGGAGTAATTCGTTGCGGAGATCAACTCAATGGTGTCAATGTGGTAAATGGTCGCTGGTCATTTGACGCATGTCCTGCCCCCGCCTTTGAAGGTCTAGGAAACGGCGAATATCAAGTGGTTGTACACGATGCATACCGGGGAGATTTAATAGTATCTGGTTCGTTAACCGTGAAAGAAGCTCCAACACAGACTCCAACCGCCATCATTGACCAGAGTTCACTCTATCAATCAAAAGGATTGTTCAATGTCACCGGCTCTGCTTCGAACGCAAAATCTTTGCAGATAATCATGGTGACTGGAAACTACAGTGGCGCAACGGATTGGAATAGTGCAAACGCTGCAGTAAAGGCAAACTCTATATATAACGTAAACTCTACTGCGCGAGTAGAAAATGGTCGCTGGAGTGGAGTATTTGGTAACTCAAATGCCACTGGAGGAGTGCCAAACGGAACATATACACTTTTGGTGTACGATTTATCAAATGATACGGTTACACCAAGGATCTTGCCAAAACTTCTAACCAGAGCAACACTGACTGTAAAGAAACCCGCTCCTGCAATATTTAGCATCACTCCATCTTCAGGTCCCGTCGGTACAGAGGTGATTATTCGTGGCATAGGGTTCACGGGACAGGATATCATTCGTTTCGGTAGTGGCGGCAAGCGGATAGCCAACACGAGCGGCGATGGTACGACTATTAGATACACTATTCCGTATTATGTTTCGTCATGTGACCTCTGGGACAGTATTACGACACCCTGCCCACAAGGATTAGGTGCCACCCTAGTGTGGCCGTCGTCTTACTCCATTTCTGTCTCGAATACAAATGGGACGAGTGCCGAAGCGGTATTTGTTGTTACGGCGTCAACGACTACAAGCACCAGCACTCCAGTATCAGCACTTGATCAGCAGAGAATCGATCAGCTGAGCTCGGCAATCAGTGCGCTTAAGAAATTGATTGATAATTTTGGAAGATAATAAATTTCCACAGGTAGATTAAACAAACGGCTCCTTACGGAGCCGTTTGTTGTGTGTAATCCAGATCAATTAGATTTCCATCGTGCTCACCTTATAACCTTCAGGCGCTTCGTTTAAATACTTTTCAAGTGAGGCTCGATCAAGGAGACCTTTTTGAGCACCTACATATTGGACTACAGACATTGAGTTGATTGGTCCCCAAAGGAGAGCTTCAGCGAGGCTTTTACCGAGTGCTAACGCTACTGTAACAGTTGAAGCAAAGGCATCCCCGGCACCAGTTCTTTCATAGGGCGGTTTTGGATCATGGTAAATTGGTACTTGTAAACCAACCACTCCGTCGTAAGCATAAGCACCTTTTGGACCATCAGTAATAACAACAATTTTTGGACCAAGATCGCGTACCGCCTTAAGAAGGAGGCCAACATTCTGTTCAGTACTATCGAGGATTCTTCGTGCCTCATCAGTATTACAGAAAAAGATTTCGGTGCGCTCATAAAGTTCTTTCAGTTGATCATATCCTTGCTTCATTTGAAAGGTTCCTGGCTGGAAAGCTAGTTTTATTTCTGGATTTGCTTTTAGATAAGCAACCAAGTCATCGCGTTGATAGTGTAGTGAGTTTTCAGCAAGCGAGCTGAGGTACATCCATTTTGGAGCTTCTGCGATGGCTGGTAACTTGTATTCGTACAATTGGTGTTTGACCAATATGGTCCGTTCATCTTCATACCAAAGGACGTAGTGGTAGTTAGTTTCCCTACCATCGTTTACTTCCATGAATTGTGTTCCTACATTATTTTTCTCAAGTGTCTCGAGGCATTCTTTACCATTTATGTCACTTCCAACATTAGCGATGAGCGCGCTTTTTAGCCCTAATCTTGCTGCAGAGACAGTAGCATTTGCACTATTACCAACGGCACGAATTACCTCAACGAATTCGTAGGGGATTTTGTCGCCAAATTTTACGCAGAGCTGGCAACTCTCATGATTCATATCGCAGGTTACCTTGGCCTCTTTGATGCGAATGAATGCATCAGTGGTGATGTCGCCGATACCGATGAAGTCTAACTTGTTTGAATCTTCCATATCTTTTCAGACTTATATTTTAGGAATAATAGTATGCTAGAATAATACCATACATAATCGTAATTATAATCAGCTACTATGAAGAAATTGATTGAATACGTTCGCGAAGCGGAAGAGAAAAAGGTAGCTATTGGACACTTTAATATTTCAAACCTTGAAGGCTTGTGGGGGATTTTTAATGCAGCACGAAAGCTTAATGTTCCGGTGATTATTGGTGTTTCAGAAGGGGAGCGTGATTTTATTGGGATTAAGCAAGTTCGGGCGCTCGTGACCAGTCTTCAACAGGAATTTGATTACCCAATTTTCCTCAACGCAGATCATTCGTACTCACTCGATCGAGTGAAAACTGTTGTGGATGCGGGTTTTGATGCGGCCATCTTTGATGGGGCTAAGCTTGGAACTGAGGAGAATATCGCGATTACTAAACAATGTGTGGAGTACGCCAAGTCTAAGAACCCAGAAATTCTAATAGAAGCAGAACTCGGTTATATTGGCACCTCGTCTAAAATCCTCGACAAGCTCCCCGAAGGAGTGACCCTCGATCCTGAGAGTCTTACCAAGCCTGAACAAGCCAAACACTTTGTGGAAGAGACAGGTGTCGACTTATTTGCGCCGTCAGTTGGAAATGTGCACGGTATGTTCGTTGGAGGTGATCCAAATCTCGACATTCCTCGTATTAAAGCAATTCGCGAGGCTTGTGGCGTGCCGATGGTTCTCCATGGTGGCTCAGGTACCTCGGACGCTGACTTCCGCGCTGCAATTGAAGCCGGAATCGCTATTGTCCATATCAACACTGAGATTCGTGTCGCGTTTAGAGATGGAGTAAAGCAAGCCCTTGCTGAGCATCCAGACGAAGTAGCACCCTACAAGCTGATGAAGCCCGCACTCGAAGCTGTCGAAGCACAGGTTTTGAAGCGTCTAAAATTGTTTAGTGGAATGGAATAAGAATGTGATTTTATATACAAATATAAACAAAGTTGACCGTAATTTATGAAATCAAAGAAGAAAGGATTATTTGATTATTAGAATTAAAATATTTAGAAATAAAAATAGTTTTATGGAAGAGTCAACGTACAGAGAAAAATTCAACCTTTTAAACCTGATTCTAATTGCTGTTGTAAGTGTTGTTGTGGGAAATCTTATCTTCGCGTCAATTTTTGGTCACTATTTTAACCGTAGTCTCCCAGAAGATTCCACTCTGGAAGAGCTTGAAGATTGCTCAGTTATTGGTATTAGTTTACGTGGAGTATTGCTAACCTACATTCCCGATCATAGTGAAAATGATTCATCCTTTGATCATAATGTTGTGGCGAGTGAAAGTATCATTCAGTCGATAAAACAAGCAAATCAAGATGAGAAAATTAAGGCAATTGTTGTTGAAGTAGATTCAAGCGGAGGACTTCCTGTGGCAGGAGAAGAAATAGCCACCGCCATAGGCAACAGCGATAAGCCAGTTGTGGCGCTTATAAGACAGATAGGGGCTTCTGCCTCATATTGGGCAATAAGTAGTGCAGACAGAATATTTGCATCAAAAAATTCTGACGTAGGGAGTATTGGGGTAACAAGCTCTTACTTAAGTGGTGAAGAGAAGAATAAAAAAGATGGATATACTTACGAACAACTAAGCGTTGGGAAATTCAAAGATTCAGGAAGTCCTGACAAGACCCTCACAAAAGAAGAAAAATCCTTGTTTTTAAGAGATATTAATATTGTCTACAATAATTTTATTGAAACAGTTTCAAAGAACCGTAGAATTTCAATAGATGAGGTTAAGAGTTTTGCTGACGGATCAACCGTTCTTGGGGAAAGAGCAAAATCACTTGGTTTGATTGATGAAATTGGTGGAATAGGTGACGTTGAAAGGTATATTGAGGGGAAAATAGGAGAAAAACCTGAAATCTGTTGGTACTAGTCCTTATGAGTTAGCACTTAGAGTAAGTTTTGACTCAAAACTCCATCTGAGCTATACTACGTACCTATGTTAGAACTTGTTATTGAAAAGCGAGAAGTTGGGGTAAACCTTAATCAGATGCGAAAGGAGGGTAAAATCCCTGCTGTTTTCTATGGTCCAAAGGAAGCATCTACTCCTATTTGGGTTACCACCAGTGATTTTACCCGTCTTTGGAAAAAAGCAGGTGAATCTTCAATGGTTACCCTGAAGGGTGTCGGAGAGACACTCGATGCTCTTATCCAAGATGTTGATTTTGACCCAATCACCAATGTTATCCGTCATGCTGATTTTTATGTGGTGGAAAAAGGTAAGAAAGTACAGGTTAATGTACCGATTGAGTTCGAAGGTGTCTCAGGGGCAGTTAAAAACCTCGGCGCTATTCTTGTGAAAGTGCTCCACGAAGTAGAAATTGAAGCGATGCCAAAAGATCTTCCTCATGAGATTATCGTGGATATTAGCGCTCTTGAGAATTTTGACTCACAAATCCTAGCTTCCGACCTCAAGCTTCCACAGGGTGTCGTTCTGCTTTCCAATCCTGAAGAAGTGATTGTCCTTGTGACAGAGCCAAGGGATGAAGAGGTTGAAGATGGAAGCCCTACTGACATTAGCGCCATTGAACTTTCAACCAAGAAAGGAAAGAAAGAGGAGGAACCTGAGTCGGCTGAGTAAAACTCCTCCATCTAATCTTCAAGTTACATCTTGGCCTAAGAGCCCCATAGAGATTCTCCGATTTGCACCGATAGATAGAGATTCTCCGTAGTAATACTGTCAGGTTTTTGTATTATGCACCTCTCATTTTTAAAAAAAATACCACAAAAACAAAAAGATTTTCCCCATCTACCCACTACGATTCTATCTTCAATCTTTTCATATAAACTAGTCGTTTTTGCGACCTTATTTTTTGTAGCCTCGCTTCTGTTTTTGAGTGCCCCCTTCCAAACTCTGGCGCAATCCCTTACTCCAGAACGTAGAGCACAGCTTGAACAAGAATTGGCACAAACAGAGGCCGAAATAAATGCCCAGAAAATAATACTCAGTGACCGACAAAAGCAGTCAGTGTCGCTCGAGCGTGATATTGCTATTCTGAACGCAAATATAAGCAAATCAAAACTCAATATCAAGGCCAAAGACACTCAAATTGCCATTCTTAATGATGATATTGGGGGCAAGGTAAAAACCATCGGTTCACTTTCAGAGAAAATCAATCGTGAACGAGAATCTATTGCACAACTCCTACGAAAGTCAGAGCAAATTTCATCAACCTCTCTTCCTGAAGTTTTGTTCTCGGGTAAAAACCTTTCAGAGTTTTTGGTTGATGTTGACGCATACAGTTCTATCCAAGTATCTCTTCAAAACTCAACAAAAATAGTTAAAGATGCACGCTCTGATACAGAGGATCAGAAGCTATCCCTCGAGGGAAAGCGTGACAAAGTTATCGACTTACGAAAACAACAAGAGGTACTCAAACGTAGTATTGAACAGCAAGAACGCGATAAACAAAAAATCCTAACACAATCGCGAGGTCTTGAGAAAGAGTATAAGAAAGTTTTGGCTGAAAAAGAAAAACGCGTTGGTGCGATTCGAGCTGAACTCTTCCCGCTACGTGACTCAGGGGAGATTAAGTTTGGTCAAGCACTTGATTATGCAAACAAGGTGTCGGCCCAAACAGGAATTCGTCCTGCGTTCCTTCTCGCTATTTTTATGCAAGAATCAAGTTTTGGTAAAAATCAAGGCTCCTGTTTACTTAAGGATGGTAGTACAGGCTCAGGTATTTCCAAACGTACCGGTAATAGCATTGCTCGGATAATGAAGCCGGATCGTGACGTCGTGCCATTCCTTCGAATCACCGCGGCGGTTGGTAGAGATCCTTACAATACCCTCGTTTCTTGTCCGCAAGAAGTTGGATGGGGAGGGGCTATGGGTGCTGCACAATTTATTCCATCAACTTGGGTGCTCTATGAAGCAAGACTTGAATCAGCCCTCGGAGTTAAGGCAGCCGATCCGTGGCGTCCATCGGACGCATTTATGGCCGCAGGACTTTACCTAGCTGACCTTGGTGCAGGCTCTCAATCTTATTCAAACGAGCGAAACGCAGCCTGTCGTTACTTCTCTGGTTCAAAGTGTGCCAACTCAACTTGGGCGACAACCTATGGGGATCAGGTTATGAAAAAGGCAGCCTCAATCCAGGAAACGATGATTAACCCCATCGAGAATCGCTAACCCAAGACTTGATTTAAGGTATTTGCAATACCCATAATTTCTGGTAGAATGTCTCCATCTATGAAAATTGATATTCACCCCCAATACAATACCGAAGCCAAGGTTACGTGTGCTTGTGGCAACACCTTCACAACAGGCTCAACCAGGAAGGAACTTTCTGTTGAAATTTGTAGTGTTTGCCATCCATTTTATACTGGTGCTACCAGAACACTCGACACTGCCGGACGAGTGGAGAAATTCAAAGCTCGCGCCTCAAAGGTGGTAGCTCCAAAAGAGAAATCAAAGAAATAACGGTACAGCAAAGCAAAGCCTGAAATCCTCTGATTTTAGGCTTTGCTTTTTGCTTGTCACTGTATTTTTCGTTAAGCTTACTATGTATCCAATTTTATGGCTGTTATCGACTTAGAAATTTACAAAAAAAATCACAAGACGCAGTATTTAGCCGAAAGTTTTGAGCGTCTGCTTAAAGAGCGCGTCCAGATAGAAACTGAACTTGCCAAAGATCCTGAATTCAAAGAATTAGCCGAAGAAGAATTTAAAAATATTGACGCACAACTAACAGCTCTTGAGGGTCAGATGGCTAAGATTATTGAAGAAGACAAAGAGGAAGAGGACTTTCCAAATGAAATTGTCCTTGAAGTCAGGGCTGGTACTGGTGGAGAAGAAGCGGCCTTTTTTGCTGAGAAATTGGCGGAGATGTACCAACGTTTCGCTGAATCCAAGGGTTGGCAATGGAAGACGATGTATGAATCACGCAGTGCCCTTGGAGGATTCAAGGAGGCATCCTTTGAGTTTCGTGGCAAAGACATTTATCGCAAACTCCGCTTTGAGACAGGGGTGCATCGTATCCAACGAATTCCCGCAACCGAGAAATCTGGCAGAGTTCACACGTCGACCGCTTCAGTTGCTATTTTGCCCATTAGGATAAAAAGCAAAATTGAGATTAATCCATCAGACATTGAAATGGAGTTTTCTCGCTCAGGTGGTGCTGGCGGACAGAATGTGAACAAGGTTGAAACTGCAGTACGTCTCATTCACAAACCGACAGGAATTGATGTTCGTTCGACCGCAGAGCGTAGCCAGCAGAAGAACCGGGAAAAGGCGATGGGAATTTTGATAGCAAAGCTAGAAGTTCTTAAAGAGGAAGAAGAAGCCAAAAAACACGCCTCAAATCGGAAAAGTCAGATTGGTACTGCAGATCGATCAGAGAAAATCCGCACCTATAATGTATTGCAAGACCGCGTCACCGATCACCGCATTAGAGAATCTTGGCATAACATCGAAGGTATTTTTGCAGGGGATATTGAAGATATTGTCGAGAAACTGAACAGTGCCGATGAATTCAGCGAAGAGTCTTCAGAGGAGTAATTTTCACCTCTAAAAATCAGAGATAATGATTAATTGAGCGGTAGTGGAAGGGGTACTCCCGTAGGGTTGCCTAGTTTGGCTTAATTTGCTATGCTCTTTAGGTCATGCAAAACACAGAAAATCTATTAGAAAATCAGGTTATTAGCAAAAATCTTGAAGAACTGTTCAAGGTTGGTGCTCATTATGCTTATGGTAAGAGCCGTCGCCACGCCTCAGCAAAACCCTTTATATTCGGCACCAAAAATCGAACCGAAATATTTGATCTTGAGAAGACAAGTCAGTCACTAGAGATTGCACTTGATTTCGTTCGAACACTTGCCGGTGAAGGCAAAACAATCCTCCTCGCTTCTAGTAAGCCAGAAGCCAAGGAAACTATCACTATGGCGGGTGAATCACTCGGTCTCCCTTATGTTGCTGGTCGCTGGATTGGTGGAACTTTCACCAATACATCAGAGATAAAAAAACGCGTTGCAATCCTTGTTGATTTAACTGATAAGAAGGCTAAGGGAGAATTGGTAAAGTACACTAAAAAGGAACGTCTCTTGATCGATCGAAAAATTGCCAAGCTTGAGAAGATGTACTCAGGGCTTCTAGAAATGAAAGTTCCGCCAGCAGCACTGTTTGTGGTTGATTCAAGAGAAGAGTCTATCGCAGTTGTTGAGGCTCATCAGATGAATATTCCAGTTATCAGTCTTTCAAACTCTGACTGTAACCTTAAGGAGTTGGATTATGCAATCCCAGGAAACGACAGTGCTAAGGCAAGTATTACTTTTTTTGTTGGTAAGATTGCAGATGCTTATCGAGAAGGTTTGAAATTGCGAGTAGAAAAAGCAGCTCTCTAAAGCAATAAGGATTGGTTTTGGTATCTAGTGTTTTTGATTTTTACATAAGCTTAAATTTTACTTTTATATGGCATCAATGGATCAAATTAAAGAACTTCGAGACCGAACGGGTATCTCTGTTATGCAGTGCGGTAAGGCGCTTGAGGAAGCAGGTGGAGACATGGAGAAGGCTATTATCATTTTGCAAAAAAAAGGGTCAGAAGCTGCTTCTAAAAAACAAGATCGAGAATTGGGTGCTGGTGTCGTGAAGTCTTATGTGCACAGTACAGGTACCGTCGGAACACTCGTAGAACTCCACTGTGAGACCGATTTTGTGTCTAAGAATCCAGAATTTGCCACACTAGCCTATGACATCGCAATGCATATTGCCGCTGCTAGACCAACGTTCCTACAAAAAGGAGATATTTCAGAGGAAGCCAAAAATCTAGCAAAAGAAGTGTTTATTAAGGAGGTAGAAGGTAAACCAGAAGAGATGAAGGAGAAAATCCTCCAAGGTAAGCTTGACTCATACTTTGCAGACAAGGTTCTTCTTGATCAGGCTTTTATTAAAAATCCTGACATGACGATTCAGAATCTTATTGATGCTGCAATCCAGAAATTTGGCGAGAAGATTCAGGTAGGGAAGTTCGTTCGCTTTGATGTCGGTGGTAAATAATATATGTTAATTGTATTTTTTGTAACACTTTTTTACGTCTCACTTGTTGGGATTTTCTTGTTATTTTTATTAAAGTATCTTGAGCTAAAGACGGGAAAGAGTATTGTTCCAGAGAATTTTGTTTTAGTAATGGAGAAATTAGCTTTACGGTTTTTCTTAAAGGTTGCACACCTTAGATTATATCTAACTAAGGAAAATTTGGTACGTGTAACGGGGCCACTACGACAAAAAATAGTAAGGGTTCTTTTGGTTCTGCAGGTCAAGTTCAATCTTTATTTTTCAAAGATTGTCGACATGGTTCGTGGACAAGGTACGTTAATTAAGCGAGGTAAGTCTTCTAATTTCCTCAACAATGTTGGAGAGTACAAGAATCTCGACAAAGGTGAGGGTAGTCACAAGTTTCTTTAATCACTTTTGTTTTTTAGGATTTTAATGTATGTTGTTTTAGTTGCCGCCTTAGCTCAGTTGGTAGAGCAACGGTTTTGTAAACCGTAGGTCCCCAGTTCAAGCCTGGGAGGCGGCTCCGTAATAAGGGGAAAAATAGAAAACACCCTTGATGTTAGTGTTCAACATCAAGGGTGTTTTCTATTGAGCTTAGTTCACATTCTTTTTTGTGGTTGTTGATTTAGTACTGGTGGCACTTTCAAGCAAGGCTTTTTCTTTTTTGAACTTAGCTATCTCTGGAATGAGCTTTTCCATATCCTCAATACTCTTGAAGCCATAGGTCGCCTTACCACCTATGATGAGGGCAGGTAGGTCAGATTTAAGGCTGTAGATTGATGCCAGTGTTTTAACGGCAGAGAGGTCAATTTGACTATCAAATGAGTAAATCCTGAGTTGTGGATATTCTGCTCGTAGATAAGTGAGTACATAGCCTTCTTTTTCACAGAGTGGACAATCACCGGAATTAGAATAGAAGTAAAAGATGACTACAGGTTTCAGGCCGCACTGCTCACTTATTTTCTTAGTCAAAAGATAGTCTTTGATTTCAAGAAGAGAATAGTAGCGCTTGAGGAAGAGAAGTTCACTGTCATTCTGAGGACGCTCCTTTTCCATGTAGGTGAGCTTTTCAGCCAACGAGTTGAGCTCTTGTGAAAGAATTGAGTTATCGAGGTTGGTACAAGGAATCTCTTTAAGAAGGTCGAATTGTGTTTCAGATGAAAGAATGTCAATTGAAATTTTGTCTTGAATAGAGCGGATATCAGCCACTCGTTTATTATTGAAGTAGTTGGAAAGAAGAATCGCTGTAGTAAATATAGCCCCGGTGATAATGAAGGCGACGAGATATTTTTTGAGATCGACTTTATGCATAATGATTACGTTATGGTTTTAATTAACTTTTTCCCATTTGGCTTTGCGAGATAGTGCTACGTTATACACCGCTTTAGCAAGCCAGATTGGTGCGATGAAGCCATAGAGAGGTAGATAATACAACATTCCACGAGGAAATCTAGCCTTTTGATCGGTGATGTAGCTACCCAGTAGAATGAAAGTTAGTGTGACAAAGAAGAGCACAATAACCAGAAAGACGGTTGTTTGGGTGTCGAGAAAAAACCAATTTACGCTGAATCCGTTAAATGTAAAGTTAAATCCAACAGTTTGAATAACAACAATTTTCTTCAATAAGAGGTGAATGAGTGAGTAGATGGTGTAGCAAAGGAAATAGATACCAGTGAAAATAGAAATGACTGCTGCGGGAAAGGTAAAGAGTCCAAGGTTTCCATATTTCCTCCTAAAAAATATTTCTCGATAATCACTGGCATTTTTAAGGAATCCATAAATCCAACGCACACGTTGTTTGAGTAAATTACGTAATGTTTTTGGACCAAGGGTATAGACTGATGCGGTATGTGAATTGACGATTTTCATATGGTGCTTATGCATACGCATGGCAATTTCCATGTCCTCAGTGTTGTATGCTTGTTTGTAAGGTCCGAGAGTGTCAAATACCTTCTTGCGAAAGATTGAAAATGGGCCAGGTGTCACTTGAATAGCATCCATCATTCCAAGCATCTTACGAATAAAGATACTGAGAATGTACTCAACATTTTGAATTTTTGAGATGATTGATTTTGGATTATAAATCTTGATTGCTGGAGTTACCGCCATAACTTCTGGGTCACGGAAGTATTTCATAATTGACTTAAGAGCGTCTTTTGCCACAAAAGAGTCTGCGTCAAGACAGCCAACAAAGGTTGCATCAGTTCTCTCTAGTCCGTAATTAACAGCGGTATGCTTGCCTCCATTTTCTTTGTGGTAGATATCAACCTGAGGATGATCCTTGAATCGTTGGACTACCTCCCACGTGGCGTCAGTTGAACCGTCGTCAACAACAATTACTTTAAGCTTGTTTTTTGGGTAGTCGAGTGCAAGTAAGGAATTGACCGTTTTAACTACTGACCGTTCTTCGTTATAACAGGGGACAGTAATCGAGACACGCGGAAATGAGGTCGCCTCTTCAGAAGTTTCTTTATTGATTTTATCTTTGTTTTCCAAAAAAGTAATCAATAAGAAAACCTGAAAAAACAAAGAAAGAAAAATCATTCCATACATAAGGAGACCCGGAAGTGTCTGGAGTACTTCTAACATGATAGGGAACATTGTACATTATTTTTGCTAGAATGGCAATGAATTAACCGTGGGGTGATGAGGACAAGAATGATGTGGTAAGAACCTTGGAAGGAGGCCCCCAGCACCCCGAAAGCAGAGCTTTCGGGGTGCTGGGGGCCTGTATGGAGTTCTAATTTTCCAAAGTGAGCCTAATTTGTTATAGTTTTTTGATATGGAAACACCGAAAGTCACAACCAAAGGCCATATTCACCCGTTGAGTCAAATGCTCGAGGAGATAACTGCGATATTCTTTGCCATGGGCTTTACTGTTGCTGAGGGTCCTGAGGTTGAAACCGAACATTACAATTTCGATACCCTCAATATCCCAGAACATCATCCTGCACGTGACATGTGGGACACATTTTGGCTGAAGCCTCAGAATGCTGGAAAGCTTCTCCGTACTCATACTTCTCCTGTCCAGGTTCGTTTTATGGAAGCAAATAAGCCACCCCTTGCTATCATTGCACCAGGTAAGGTTTATCGGCATGAGGCAACGGATGCAACACACGAAGCACAGTTTTACCAACTCGAAGGGTTAATGATTGGTGAGAATATTTCGCTGGCACATATGAAAGGTGTCTTGGAGAGATTTTTTGAAAAATTCTTTGGAAGCAAGGTGGTCTTAAGACTTCGTCCGAGCTACTTTCCTTTCGTTGAACCAGGAGTTGAGGTAGATATGTCTTGTTTCAAGTGTCAGGGTGGGGGTTGTTCTGTTTGCAAACAAACGGGTTGGATTGAGATTATGGGTGCAGGTATGGTTCATCCAAAAGTTCTGACTGCCGCCGGGGTAGACGCCACCAAATTCCAAGGTTTTGCTTTTGGTGCAGGAATTGATCGTTTTGCGATGCTTAAGTATGGTATTGATGATGTGAGACTTCTCTATTCTGGTGATATGCGCTTTGTGACACAATTTTAAATAATATGAAAGTAAGCTACAACTGGCTCCAAACCTATTTTAAAGATAAACTCCCTACACCCCAGGAGATTGCGGAAGGTATTACAACGTACTCTTTTGAAATTGAGGAGATTATTACCTCAGGGGAAGATTTTGTTCTTGATGTTAAAGTTTTACCGAACCGGGCTCACGACTGCCTTTCTCATTATGGTTTGGCAAAAGAGATTAGTACAATTTTTAATTTAGAACTTGCCAAGTTATCGTTTGCAGAGACCCCCGTACTGACACCAGTCTCGAAGAAGTGTACGGTTAAGATAAATACACCAAAAGTTAAACGTTTCGCTATAGCATATATTGAGAACGTTGCAGTTGGGCCATCACCTGCTTGGCTTAAAGAGAGATTAGAATCTCTTGGTCAAAGGTCGATCAACAATGTTGTTGATGCGACAAATTTTATAATGTTTGATCTAGGACAGCCGATGCACGCTTTCAATACCAGTCAATTCAAGGTTGAAGATAGTGCCGTATCAATTGAAGTCCGTGAGAGTATAGAGGGCGAAACAACAAAAACTCTCGATGGTGCAGAACGTATCATCCCACTAGGAAGTATTTTGATTACTGACGGTGGTGCGGGAGGAAAAACAATCCTAGGAATCGCCGGTATCAAAGGTGGTGCACATGCTGAAATAACCTCCGAGACCAAACATATCATTCTCGAAGCGGCCTGTTTCGATGCGGAATCAATCAGACGAAGTTCAAAGTTGTTACGTTTGCGAACCGATGCTTCAGCAAGATTTGAGAATGCCATCGCCCCAAATCTTGCAGGATTTGCACTTGAGGCTTGTGTAAAATTGATTCTAGAAATTGCCTCAAGTCCAGAAACAAGAGTCGAAGGATATACAGATGAATACCCACTTAAACAGAATATCTCTGAGGTCACTGTCAGTTTAATTGAAATCAATCGAGTGTTAGGAACCTCTCTCACTCAAGGTGAAGTTTGTGATATCCTTAAACGGATAAACCTTCCTTTCGGACAAGATGGAGAAATTTTTAAAGTCATTGCTCCATTTGAACGACTCGATATTGTGATTAAAGAGGATGTGATTGAGGAGATTGGACGAATCTATGGACTCGAACATATCCCAACAACATTTCCAGATAACCTCAAAGTTACACCAAAAGTTAACAAGAATTTTTACTATAGTTTCAAGGTTCGTCAGATTTTATCAACCCTTGGTTTTTCAGAAGTGTACACCTATGCAATGCAAAATATCGGCGAGGTGGAGATTGAAAATCCTCTAGCGAGTGACAAGAAATTCTTGCGACATACGCTCGCTCAAGGACTAACAAAAAGTCTTGAATTAAATATCCACAACGCACCACTCTTTGGACTAGGGGATATAAAAATTTTTGAAATTGGAAAGGTATTTGAAAAAGACAGAGAATTCCTCACTCTGGGAATTGCACTCGGCGCAGTTGCAACACAGAAGAGCAAGGTTGCCGAGGAGTTGCAGAAAATAAAAAAAATACTTGAAGAATCTCTCGGAACTGAGATTGATACTGCTTTCATTAACGATACAATGTTACTCGTTGATTTTGACGATCTCATTTCTAAACTACCAGATCCGGACTCCTACACGCCTTTTACTGAACCTTTGGAAATAAGATATAAGGCACCCTCTGCATATCCATATATGCTTCGTGATATTGCACTTTTTGTTCCGGACTCTATTTCAAGTGACGAGGTTGTGGCAGTCATCAAAAAAGAGTCTAGTGAACTACTTACCAGAGTGGACCTTTTCGATGTGTTTAAAAAAGAGGGGAGAGTCTCGTATGCGTTTAGACTCGTCTTTCAATCTTCAGAGAAAACACTTTCTGATGAGGAAATAAATACGGTTATGGAAAACGTCACAGCCGCCCTCAATGATAAGGACGGCTGGCAGGTTCGATAGTGGTTTGAAGAAGTTAAAAGCTATTTCATAGAGAGTCTTTCAGCCATAAGAAAAAAGCTTCGTTTTCCTTAAACCCTAGAACAAATTCCACGGTTAAGTTCCAAACAGTTAAATCTGTGGTTTGTACTCCCTCCGCAAAGTCCTCCAAAGCTTTTGTTACCAGTTCGAATGGATCTCCATCTCCAAGATTTGAAAAACTACTATCAAACCTAAGGATTGCTACACCAAAATAAAGAAGAAAACTTTCCTTTGTGCTAATGACGCTTCCGACAAATAAAGCAACAATCTCCCTATCCTCAGCGGTAACCTCTTCCCACGATTTTGCTAGGGCGATAAGTGTCCTATCTACATAGGGGTTGCTCATGACACTCCTCACTTTCACTTTCTACTGACCAAGATAACACGTCTAAATTTTTGTACCAAGGGTCTAATTTTAGGGTAGGTTGGTGTTCTTAATCCATTTGTTTTCCAGGGGCATTTTTGTTATACTGTGGACACGATATAGGGTTTCTATGTCTTTTAATTTTGTACGATTCACTGTCATTTTGTTTCCTAAACCCTAACCCCCTAAACCTTATCACTTAACTATGGCTAAAGAAAAAGAAGAAAAAAGTCATTATAGTGCCCAAGACATTACTGTCCTCGAAGGTCTTGAACCAGTACGAAAGCGTCCCGGAATGTATATCGGTACCACAGGTACTGATGGACTTCACCACCTGATTTGGGAAATTTTTGATAACTCACGCGATGAAGCGATGGGTGGCTTCGCTGATCATATCGAGGTTGCACTTCTTCCAAATAACCGTATTCGCGTGGTGGACAATGGTCGTGGTATTCCAGTTGATGTTCACAAGCAATCGAAAGTTTCAGCGCTCGAGACAATCATGACAACCCTTCATGCTGGCGGTAAGTTTGGCGGTGAGGGCTACAAGGTCTCAGGCGGACTCCATGGAGTAGGTGCCTCGGTAGTTAACGCACTCTCTGTACATACACGGGTTGAGGTTCACCGTGATGGGGGCAAGTACATGCAGGAATATAAACAGGGTAAAAAGCTTGCTCCAGTTAAGAAGTTGGGAAATTCAGATCTACATGGAACCATTGTCACTTTTGAAGCTGATAAAGAAATTTTTAAAGAGATTGTATACAGCTGGGAGAAGATCACCTCACATTTGCGTCAGCAGGCATACTTGCTTAAAGGGCTTCATATTGTTGTGCTCGACCTTCGTGAAATTACCGACAAAGTTGACGAGACAAAGTCATATTATCTCCAGGATTATCTAACTGAGGTTGCAATCGACACACCAGCTGTTTCTTTCTATTTTGAAGGAGGATTACTTTCGTTGGTACGATTTTACAACCAACTCCTTAAACCAATTCATAAGAATATTTTTTATGTTGAGAAAGAGGTAACACTCGAAAATAACATGCCAGTTGCCGTTGAAATATCACTGCAATATGTAGATGATATGGCAACCCGCCTCTCAGCTTTTGCAAACAATACTTACAACCCGGACGGAGGAACACATATCACTGGATTTAAAACGTCACTTACTCGTACCGTAAATGTCTACGGTAGGAAATCTGGTTTGATTAAAGAGAACGATGATAACTTTACCGGTGACGATGTACTTGAAGGATTAACTGGTGTCGTTTCAGTAAAGCTCCGCGAAATTCAATTTGAAGGACAGACAAAGGGAAAACTTGGATCGGTGGAAGCGCAGAGTGCCGTGGCTAATGTTTTCGGTGAAGCATTCGGAGCATTCCTTGAAGAGAATCCAGAAGATGCGCGGGCTATCATCAATAAAGTTATTCTTGCCCTCCGTGCACGTAAGGCTGCTAAAGCAGCTAAAGACAGTATCCTGCGAAAAGGAGCGCTTGAAGGAATGACACTTCCCGGCAAACTCGCTGACTGTCAGTCAAAAGATGCGGAGGACTCAGAGCTCTTTATTGTAGAGGGAGACTCGGCAGGTGGCACCGCAAAGACGGGGCGAGATCGTAAGACGCAAGCAATCTTGCCACTACGAGGTAAGATTCTTAACATTGAACGCGCTCGTCTCGATAAGATGCTTGCTTCAGAGCAGATCAAGAATTTAGTACTAGCCCTCGGTGCATCAATAGGGGATAGTTTTGATGTTACAAAGTTGAGGTACCATAAAATCATTATCGCAACGGACGCCGATGTAGACGGCTCTCATATCCGTACCCTCCTTCTCACCCTTTTCTATCGTTACTTTAAACCGCTCTTCGATGGAGGATTTATCTATATCGCACAACCGCCACTCTATAAGATTAAAAGAGGAAAGGAGATTACCTATGTTTATTCTGAAGAGGAGAAAATAAAAAATCTTGGAAAAGAGCTCTCGATGGATGACATGATTGAAGAGGTTGAAGGGGGAGAAGAAGAAACAATTGAAGAAGAAGAGGTAAAAGCAAAGCGTGTACCAAAGGTTTCCATCCAGCGCTATAAAGGTCTTGGAGAAATGAATGCAGACGAACTCTGGGAGACAACTATGGATCCAGCTAACCGTGTTTTAAAGCAGGTAACAATTACTGACGCCGTTGAGTCAGACAAAGTATTTGAGATCTTAATGGGAACAGATGTGAGCTCGAGAAAATCATTCATTCAGTCGAACGCTAAAGCTGCAAATATCGATATTTAATATTACAGGTTTCGAACTAACAACCAAACAACCCCCGCAAGCGAAGCTTGCGGGGGTTGTTTGGTTGGACTCATCCAACTTTCTTTAATTAGTATCTATACCTTCCGATTGAAACCGATGCGTTGTTATTATACTCGTCTGATTCGATCACTAATCCTGATGGATCAATATCAACCCTCACGGTACTTGTTGCTTGATCTTGCATCTGTTCAAATCCAAGTGTATAAACAATTTTATCTCCCGGATTTATCACTGGTTGTTCGTCAGAGTTAAAAGTTCTTGCTGGATTGGTAGGAAGGATTCCATTAAATCTCCAGCTCGGACTCGTCTTGTCTCCTTTGTTGATTACTTCAAAACGTACTGCGATTCGGTCAACTCGATTAACTGGACTAGTGGTCGCGGTATACACGTCGGTTGTTTTGTTAAGTATTCCGTATGAAAGCATAACAACAGCGAGATCTGGTTTACCATTTGGGTTTGAGACAATCGCACCAGTGGTTCCCGGATAGACATTGGTTGTTGTTATTCCTGGTATTGGTGAAGTTGCAATCGGAGGAGTGTAGGTACCCGTAGATGGTTTCGTAGTTGTTGAAGTAGTCGTACCTCCGGTGTGAGTCACTGTAGTTGTCCCAATGATACTAGGAGTACTTGTCGCTCTGACTTCTTTTGAAGAAAGGAAAACGCTCGCGAGATAGGTTCGTACCTCTGGAAGGCGTTTAACTCCTTGGATGAGTAGGTATCCACCAATGTAAATAATAGTAAGGGCACCGAGAATAGTAAGCGCTCGGAGCACCCCAACTTTAATAGAATCACTTCTAAATACGGTATTAATTGAAGAGGTCTTCACATTTACATTGCTCTGTTCGGTTGTCGTTGTTTTTGTTTCCATAAGTATTACTGAATTTAAGTAAAAAGATTATATCAAGCCGTAGTATATATGTCAAGAGGTTCGGTTTGTTGACCCTTGACAATATTATTTTTTAATATATAATAGAAGACGAGCCTAAAAAGGCGTGATCTACACTTTTTAGTGTTTTGAGAGAGTAAAAATTAGGACTATATGGAGCAAAATATTCAAAATCGAAATCAGTCAACGCTACCTCAACTAGTTGAGGTAGCAGTCCCTGTTCGTGCAGGAATGTCGAACTCTCTATTTGTACTATTTTTTGTTGCAATTTTTGTTGTTGGGTTTGCGGTGCTTTCGTACTTCGGTCTTGTACCAGAAGGGGTCCGAGAGATTAATGCGACATTGTTCTCTACAGAAGTAAATGGTTCGCAACCAGCCTTGGGAGTAAACAATCCCGTGGTAACGACTTCACAAACCGAAGATTCTTTAGTAGTATCGCCACAGCTTGCAGAACAACAGGTTCTCGTTAAACCAATAGCTCCACAGGTACAGGGTCAAGTTTTAACCTATTCAAATGAAGGTAAGAGTCTGCCAACAAGGCTTATCATAGAAAAGATAGGGATTGATACGCTTATCTCTAACCCAACCAGTCAAAAGGTTTCAGTACTTGACCAAGCACTCCTCTCTGGTGGGGTACGATACCCTGGCTCAGCTTCACTTGAAGAGGTTGGTAACATGCTTCTTTTTGGGCATTCATCTGGACTCAAGGTAGTTCACAATAAAGCATATCGAGCGTTCAATGACATAGGAAAACTCGCCATAGGTGATGAGGTCAAAGTCCGTTCAAGTACCAAAGAGTATGTCTATAAAGTCACCAAAGTTTCTGCGATTTCTGCAGACAAACAGTTGGTTGAGTTTAAAACTACTGCGAAAATGTTGACGCTTTCAACTTGTAATACATTTGGAAAGAAATCTGATAGATATGTTGTTGAAGCGCAGTTTGTGAGAAGTTATCCCATTGCAAATTAACTACCAAGTTATTTTTGTCATTGGATAACTTCCTGCAATGTTTGTGGGGAGGACGAAACAAAGTTCTTCGAAATTCAACCGGGACGAAAGTCCCAAACAGAGAGGCCTAAGGAGGGCCAAAGAGATGAGTTGGACGAAAACATCATTATGGCTCTTCGGAGTTGTGGTACTTGGAACGGTTACGGCTTGTGCCGTACCATCTGGCAAGCCCGACCAAATGACAATCGAGCAAGCCAGGAAAGTTCTGGCAGCTGCCGAAGCGTCCGGTCGACCGACAGCAACTGACGGTGGCGGAAACGCCACCTCAGCGAAGCAAGAGGTCGCAAAAGCCACCCCGGCTGTCGTTCGCAAACATGCCTTTTTCGTTAAGAAGGTCGGTGGGGGAATGTCCCCAGCTGACCTGGCGACCAATCTTGATCCGGCGAAGTCGGCGGGGATCTTCCACAAGGGGGTTACCGAGGCGACATACCGGGCACACCTCAGCAAACTCGGGGTGAACCTGGGAAGCCACGCCGAGCTCGCGGCCTATCTCCAGTCCGGTCACATGGAAGTCATTTCCTGTACCGACGAGTTGGCTGCCAAGGTCACCATGGCATCCGTGGACGACAACGGAGTCATCCACACGACGCTAAGCCGGAAGTGCTACCAAGGTGAGAAGTGGCTGGTACTGTCATCGAACGAAATACCGGTCATTTCACTGGATTGCGGAAATCTGATCTATCAGAAGAAGCAACCGGCACAGCCCGCATCTCGCCCAACGGCCGACTGCCAAGGCGATTGCAAGAACAAAAAAACCTAGCCGGTTACACCAACCCCTACAAGGAGATTGACGATGACACGGATTTTGCCGATTCTTTCGATAATTCTCGCCTGCGGTCTAGTGACTGCCTGCGTGAGCGACCCTGACAGGCAACCTGTGTCATCCGCTCAATTGCGGGGGGATGGTGCAGACTGCATGGTTTCGGAACAGCGGAACTGCCTCCAAGTGACAACGATCGTCGTAAGAAACGATCCGAGTCACCACGAGGTTGCATCCCTTGTTGATGGACATCTCGACGGTCTCAAAGCCAGCTCTGTTGCCAAGGACTCCCGGCCAGGTGAATCGCTGCAACGTGAGACATCATGCAGGAAATTCCTGGTCTACGCATGGGGAACCAACAGATCGGTTCCGGTCACGCGGATTGGCATTTACAACGCCAGCCGTCGGGACCAAATGGACCGGACCGAAGGGCGTGACGTATCCGGATCATACCCGGTAACGTTGCTCAACGGTACTCAGCGGGCTGACTTCGTTCTAGCCTACGAGACCTGTGGAGGCAAGGGAGGTTTCCAAGTGCCGAAGGAGCTTATCACTCCCTCGACACACTTCCTCATTTGTCCCTGGGGACAAGATGACGTGCTCTACCCGCATCTCGATAACCTCAAGAAGGGGGAACGGGCGGGAACTTGGCTCTACTCTGACCGTCTGGCAGAAATGCTGGAAAAACGTTGGACATGGACAACCACACCAGTGGTGGTCCGTTAGGTCCAAGAACGTTGTGTGCGGGAGAGGTGGTTTAATCCCCACCAATCCCGCCCCCAACTTTTTATATTTGAGTTATTTATTAACAGATTGAAAATGAAAACAAATAAAAACATAATCGCATATCACACAAACATAACACTCGCGGTTTTTGCTATGAGTTTGTTTGTTTTTCTTATGTCTGTTTTCTTTGTTCAGACTGACTTTCATTTTTCAAAAGTTATTTCGATTGCCAAACATGTTGTTCTTGCTGAAGATGGTGGGGACGGAGGAGGAGAGGGTAACGGTGAAGGGGGTAGTGGATCGGAAGGCGGTTCATCTGGAGAGTCAGGTGGATCTGGCGGATCTGAATCAGGAAACGGGGAAGGGAGTAGTGGATCGTCCGGAGGAGTGTCAGGGGAAGTCGGTGGTGGATGTTGTGGTGAGGCACCTGGAAATGGCGAAGGAAGTAGTGGATCACCGGGTGGTGTCTCTGGAGAGGTCGGAGGTGGTTGTTGTGGTGGCGGAGGAACCGAAACTGGCGGAGGAGATGTCGGAGGTTCTGAGACTCCAACTACAGTAACTCCCCCAGTTATTAACTGGACTCCTTACTGTACTATGGGTGATGATCCAAACGGCAATACCTGGCAGTGGTGGGAGAAGAGTGATGGTAATCCAATAGAATATCGTTTTATACGAAATGGAGACGGTGATTGTACCCCTCCACCAACAGGTTCACTTCACATGCAACCACTTGTTTGTGGTATCACGAGTCAGCCTTATTTTAGTTGGAATACAACAAACACTAACGGTAAAATTCAATTTAATATTATTGGAGGTTCAGCATATCCAACTGAGTCGGTATACGCAGGAACTACGGCTATTTCTGGTACGGATGGTCATGGCGCAGTCCTTGATGCTGGCACGTACACTATAAAACTGTACGGTCAAAACATGTCAAATGTTTGGGTGTTGTTGGACCAGCAAACCTTTACCGTAAATCCTTGTCCTATTCAACCAACTGATCTTTGTCCTAATATTCCAGGGGTGCAATTAACAATTCCCCAGGGACTCATTCTCGATGTTAATGGTAACTGTGTACCACCCCCAACCGATGTCTGTCCTAACATTCCAGGTGATCAGGCAACAGTGCCTACAGGACTAATTGTCGATGCTAATGGTAACTGTGTTCCACCACCCGACCTTTGTCCTAATATTGCAGGTAACCAAACAGCGCTTCCTGCAGGTTGGAGTATTGATGCATCCGGGAACTGTGTTCCGCCGGTAATCTGTACCATCATTCCACCTGCAATCACTAGCCCTCTTACTGCCAGCGGTGTTGTTGGAACTCCATTTTCATATACCATTTCGGTTACGGGCGGAGTACCACTTACTATTGGTGTATCTGGGTCTATGCCTGCCGGAGTAACTTATAATGCAGCAAGTTCCACCATCTCAGGAACACCGACATCAACGGGAACCTTTAATGTCTCTATCACAGCATCTAACCCCTGTGGTGATGATGCCAAAACTTTGGTAATCACTATTACTGGGACAACGATTTGTACAGTTGAAGTTCCTAGGATTACCAGTGCGTTGAGTGCGAGTGGTGTCATTGGCGCTTCGTTTTCTTATACAGTTACGGCCTCTGGTGGAACCCCAATTACAATTACGGTTACAGGGACCTTACCTGCTGGTCTAAGTTATGACGCGGCAAGTTCTACTATTTCTGGAGTACCAACAACTGAAGAAGTAAAAAATATTACCATTGTTGCAACAAATCCTTGTGGCAGTGATACTCAGACACTGACGCTAAGAATAACTCCAGCGGGTTGTACTTCAAACTGTGGAGGCGGAGGGGGTTGTACTACTAACTGTGGCGGAGGAGGTGGTTGTACTTCAAATTGTGGAGGTGGAGGTGGTCCTTCGCTTGCACCAGTGTTTCTTTATAAAGTAGCATCTTCCAGTCCATTGGCGGCAGCTTCGGTGTACCTGAGTCAAATACCTTATACAGGTTTTGGCGACAGCGCACTCATCTTCCTATTCTTCATGGGACTCGCACTCTTTAGCTATAACGCAGTAATGTTCTTGAGTAAACGAAAGTGGGCGTTGTTTGGAGGTGCGAATGTTATTGAATATCAAAAAGTATACGTACCACAGACAATTGCACAACAAATTACCACTCCAGTACCACTACAACCAAATGCTTCTGAAATTGCGCGTGAGATGGGTGTGGTCCTCGCGGGAATTCTCAAAGAACAAGATGCAAACAAGATTCCTGAGTCTGTAAAAGAAGTCGTCCCCCAAGTAACTGCCTCTGATATTGCGCACGAAATGGGCACAGTGCTCGCATCAATTCTCAAAGAACAAGTCTCAACTCCAGCACCAATTGTGCGACAGGCAAGCGCTTCAGAAATCGCATACGAAACTGGTGCTGTCCTCTCATCAATTCTTAGAGAGCAAGATGCAAACAGGGTAGTCCAACCTGTAAAGGTAGTAGCTCCTCAAGCAACCGCTTCTGAAATTGCGCATGAGATGGGAACGGTATTTTCTTCAATTTTGAATAAGCATACATCAGAGCAACCTATTGTAGAGCCAGTGAAAGAGGTAAGCGCTAAAGACATTGCTCAAGAAGTTGGTGCGGTGGTGTCAGGAATTTTCCAAGCACAAGTAACACCTCATCTTAAGGTTGCTATCGAAGAGAAGGCTCCAGTGACCGTCAATGTCAGCATCGGGACAATTCATGTTGGGAATAATGTGACAAATAACACAACTAATACGACCAATAATCAGCTTGCTCCAGCTGAACCAGTAAAGATTGAAGCTCCAAAGGCTGAGGAAATCATCGTTCCAAAAGAAGTTTCAGCACCTTTTGTTGATAATCAAATCTTGATTGAAGCACTTAGAGCCAAAGCTAATGACGAGAGAATCCTTATTTCACCACTTGGTTTTGATATCATCGCACTTGAAGCTAAACAGGATACTGAGATCGCTTTGAGTTTGATGACTAAATTGATTGATGAAGCTAAAGGAACGTATCCACGACAACATGGATGGATCGAACTCAATAAAGAGAAGATCACAACTCTCCTTACTGCAGTAACACAAAATGTTTAACTTCTATTAACCAACAAAAAAGCGAGGCCGACGGCCTCGCTTTTTTGTTGGTTATTTGTTTAAACCTCTCTACTTCTTTTCCTTAATTTCCAAACTAAGTCGCGCTAGTAACTCATCAACTGAGGTCGCCCCTTGATTACCTGCTTCGCGGTGTTCGATGGTTACCGTATTTGATTCAGCTTCTTTATCTCCTATGACGAGGAGGTAGGGGATTTTCTCCGTCTTGGCGTTGCGGATTTTCTTGCCCAGTGATTCATTGCTCTCATCGAGCTCAACACGAATATCAAGTGAGTTAAGTTTATCCGCCACTATCTTCGCGTATTCCAAATGTTTTTCACTAATGGGTAATACCTTGACCTGAACAGGGGAAAGCCAGAGTGGGAATGCGCCTGCGTAGTGTTCGATAAGAACGCCCATAAAACGTTCAAGAGATCCAGAGATTGCACGGTGGATAACCACAGGGCGTTCTTTCTGACCGTTTTCATTGACGAAGGATAGGTCAAAACGTTCAGGCAGATTAAAATCGCATTGAATTGTTGCTAACTGCCATTCCCGACCGATTGCATCTTTAAACATGAAGTCTAACTTGGGTCCATAGAATGCCGCCTCTCCAGGTCCTTCAACAAGATTCAATTTATTTGCCTCGGCGGCGTCCCGCAATGCCCACTCTGCTGTACCCCAAATGTCATCACTTCCAATAAATTTATCCTTGTCCTCTCCACGAGTGGAGAGTCTCACCCAATAACCGTCCATCATGTTCATCGTTGTATAGAACTCCTTGATGATATTCACAATCGTTGAAACTTCAAAATTAATTTGATTGTCTCGACAAAACAAGTGACCATCATCTTGAGTAATGGCACGAACCCTGGTGAGTCCACCAAGTTGACCAGATTTCTCATCTCTATAAACCGTGGCAGGTTCAAAATATCGCACAGGCATGTCACGATAGGAAAATTGATTGTCAGCAAAGATTTGCATGTGGTGAGGGCAATTCATGGGCTTCATAATGAATTTTTCCTCCTTTCCTGAAACACGGAACAGCTCATCACCAAATTTTTCAGCATGCCCAGATGTTTCGTAAAGAGCTTCTTTAGCGATGTGAGGTGTCCATACTCGCCAGTACCCTTTATTTCTGTGTAGATCCCAAAGATAGTCTTCAATCGCCTTGCGGATAAGCATTCCCTTTGGTTGCATAAGCGGAAGCCCTGCCCCAATGAGATCTGATGTAGTGAATAGTTTTAATTCCTTCCCTATTTTTCGATGGTCACGCTTTTTTGCCTCTTCTTGTTGCAGAATGTACGCGTCGAGCTTTTCTTTTGATTCGAATGCAAGGCCGTAAATACGGGTAAGCATCTTATTCTTTTCTTCCCCTCGCCAGTAAGCACCCGCAATACGGTCAAGCTTGAAACAATCGCTTCGAATCTCCTTGGCAGATTCGACGTGTCCACCACGACAGAGATCTGAATAGCCTCCTGATTTGTAGAATGAAACCTTTGACCCGTCTTTAGTGAATTCATCAATGAGTTCGTGCTTGTACTCATTTCCAGGATACTCGGCCCTGGCTTCATCTGCAGTCAGTTCAGTCCGTTCGAAGCCGTCCCAACCCTTGAGGATTTCGCGCATTTTCTTCTCAATCTTCGGTAGATCGTTTTCTGAAATTGGCTTTGAAAATTCAAAATCAAAATAAAAGCCGTTATCGATTGCGGGTCCGATAGTACGCTTGGTGTCGGGGTAGATATCCATTACAGCAGCTGCAAGGAGATGGGCGAGAGAGTGTCGCAAGTATTCTAGTTGTTTTTCCATAGGTTTCCATAATAACATTTCTCTCTCCGTTGCCCAGATATTGACAATTTATTTTAAGTGTGACAATTTAAAAATAGAAGGAGAACATCCTATGACACTCGCTCTAGCACCTTGTGTTTTGTTGAAAGAAAAACAAGATTATCGCTTGTTTTTCTCCACTATATTCCACCTTGAGTCTTCAAGAAGCGACATTATTACTTCACTTAATCGTTTTTTGACAAGTTGGTATCAAGTAGCTGGAATAAGTTTTCAGGGAGTTCCTTTTGTAGTTATGTTACCAGCAACAATTAGTCAAAATGTGAAATATCATTTTCTGAAAGAGTTACATTTGGCAACGGTCACGTTCCCAGAAATTACAGGACACTCTTTTAGAAATCGGCATTTGAGTATTTGGTATGATTGGAAAAATGACACATTCGTTATTCGACTCCCCAGTAGTGATGTCACAGAGAGGACCATTATAGGAGCAGAAATAGTATTTAAGCTCAACGAAGCACTTATACATCTCAAAGCCAATCCTGGTTCCTTACCCACCGCCCTCAAGTGATTGAGGGCGGTGAATTAGTTAATTCACATCTCTTAACTAAGAACTTAACTTGGATCGGCGCATGTTGTTTTACCTATTGTTGAATTAGTCCACCAATTTTGTGCTAGCCCATTATGATTGAATTCTCCAACCGCCCACATTCTAAAGTTCTGACTTGTCGATGGGTTTACTCCAGAGCACCAGTTGTCGTATTAGTACTGCTGGCTTGCTGTCGGATCTTTGGGTAGGGAGGGAATCAACTTGTCAGTGACTAAAATCTCGAGACATCCACCTGCAAGAAAGCTTGTGGTATGAGCACAGTTACCATCTGTTCCTGAAGGATACCTACCTTTGGAGTTATAGAAGAGTTCAAGTGCCACATGGACTGCACGCATATCCCCGATACGTTTAGTATCTCGTGCTTTACCACGAGCTGAATTGAGGGAAGCAAGGATTACAGATGAAAGGAGGGCGACTATCGCAATAACCACGAGTAGTTCAATGAGGGTAAACCCACCTTTCTTTGTTTTGGTTGTTTGTTTGAAACTGATTTTCATACTAGCGTGGAGCGCTGGTTGCTTTGATTGCCTTTTCGATTGCTTCACGTGACTTATTCTGGGTATCACTCGAAGAGTCTGAAAACAGTAAAAAGATTGATGTGCTGATAGCGAGCACTACAAAACCAGTGAGTACAAGGGTCGCAGACTTCTCGTCTCTGATGTATCCACCTGAATATTTAATAGTCAGCTCAATAATTTTCGAGGGTGCAGGCTGAAAAGTCCTCGTAATTTGTACTGGTCTGGTGTCTTCAAAAACTACTCCAGATGATTGATTATTTTGATCCATACCTTTTTGTAAATGGTAAAAAATACAGCGATTTTTCCAGAGAACACCTTTTTACTTATTTATAATCCTCGTATGTTGTCAGCAATCATTGAGAGTGTTCCGTTGCGATCTGACATTTTACCTTTAACCGCAATACATTTATCGAGCTCGAGGAGGCTCTTAAATTCAAACCAGGTTTTTGGGAATACAACCACTTCAATATTATCAGTAAAATCAGCGAGCCTCAGGAACGCCATTTTGTCTCCCTTTTTAGTAATGACTGGTTTGCAGTCTTCAATGATCCCCGCAATCATCCCGTCCTTTCCATTAGTCACCTCTTCCTTTGTTTTCTTTATACTAATCTGTGCTTTTTCTAGTTTTTCTCGTACACGATCAAGTGGATGACCTGAAACATAGAGTCCGAGGAGTTCTTTCTCCCAACCAAGTTTTTCTGTAGAGGTTGCCGGAATTACTTCTTTTAGCGTAATTTCTGTGTCAATTGAACTACTTCCAACAGCCCCAAAAAGTGAATCTTGATTGGCAGGCCCTTTTTCTAATTCTTTGTTGTATGCGAGCATTTCTTCAACATTGCCTAGTAATAAACCACGTTCACCAAACTCATCCATTGCACCACATTTAATGAGCGCCTCAAGAGATTTCTTGTTGAGATTTCGGTCACGAATACGATTAAGAAAATTAGTAATGCTGGTGAAGTGCCCCTTACTCTTACGTTCGTTGATAATTGCATCACCAATCCCTTCACCAAAATTTTTAATGGTATATAATCCAAATCTAATTTTTTTCTTTGCTGAATTTTCTTCATCACTAATCACGGTAAACCCACCAAAGCTTTCATTGATATCTGGTGGCAGTACTTCAATCCCCATACGTTCACACTCATGTACGATTTCAGCAATCTTCTCAACATCTCCCGAATCAGCAGTGAGGACGGATGCCATATAAATAGCAGGGAAGTTGGCCTTCATATAGGCGGTTTGGTAGGCCACCTTACCGTAACTTGCAGCGTGTGCTTTGTTGAATCCATAGGCGGCAAAGGGCTCAATCAATTTCCACAATTGATTAGCCTTACGTTCACTGAGTCCATGAGCCTGTAGACCTTCAAGAAGTTTTCCTTTCTGTGCCTCCATTTCTTCTGGAATTTTTTTACCCATTGCTTTACGAAGTTTGTCCGCTTCAAGCCAGGAATAGCCACCGAGTTTAATTGCGGTGAGCATGACGTCATCTTGGTAAGTAATCACTCCATAGGATTGAGAGAGAATGTCTTTAAGCCTTGGGTCGATATACTTGATTAACTCTGGATTGTGTTTACGAGCGATGTACTCAGGAATCATTTCGAGTGGTCCGGGACGATAGAGTGCTACCATCGCGTTGATGTCATGGATAGTTGTTGGTTTGAGTTCCTTGAGGTATTTGGTCATTCCTTCACCGTTTAGTTGGAAGAGCCCCATTGTCTCACCGTTAGCCAGAAGCCCGAATGTTTTCTTATCATCAACAGGAACGTTCTCAATATCAACGTCAATATTTTCAATCACTTTCACCAGCTTTACGGCTTCAGCCAGAATTGAGAGGTTTTTAATGCCGAGGAAATCGAACTTGAGAAGTCCTGCATTATTCTCGTCAATTGAGTACATATCATACTGAGTAATGATCTTGTTCTCACCTTTGGTATCGAACTGTAGTGGTGTGTAATCGGTAAGTGGCGTAGGGGAGATAACAACACCCGCTGCATGTACGGAGATGTGGCGGGCACAACCTTCAATTTTTTTGGCGAGATCGATAATTTCTTTAACATCTGCTTCACGTTCATAAATTTCTCGAAGTTCTTGCGTATCAGCGAGTGCCTGTTTGATGGTCATCGGGAAACCTTGGGATCCCATAGGGATTAGTTTGGCAATCCGGTCACCGAGGCTGTAGGGATAGCCAAGCGCGCGAGTAACATCACGTACGGATCCACGCGCCATCATGGTACCGAATGTTCCAATCTGCGCCACTTTATCTCTGCCATATTTTTCGCGGGCATACTCGATCATTTCATCTCGACGATTGTCGGCAAAGTCCATGTCGATGTCCGGTGCCGAAGGACGCTCTGGGTTTAGGAAACGTTCAAAGGGTAGTTTGTATTCAAGTGGGTTCACGTTGGTAATTCCAGCAAGGAAAGTAATCAGAGATCCAGCAACGGAGCCTCTAATTGAGGTGAGAATTTGGTTCTCGTGAGCAAAACGCAGAAGATCTCCTACTACCAGGAAGTAGGGGGAATAACCCTTGTCTTTAATGACTTTAAGTTCGTATTCAATACGTTCCGTCACTTCTTTGGTTTCCTCAATGTTGCGTCGCCTTATTCCTTCAAAGACGATATGTCGCAACTCGTCATCGTAAGAACGGCCACTTTCGACTTTAAGATCGGGGAAATTCCAAGTACCCAACTTGAGTTCCAGATTGCACATCTCTGCAATCTTTTGTGTGTTCTCGATTGCTTCAGGAATATCTTTGAAGTATTCATCTGCTTGTTTGGTTGAGATAAAAGAAAAATCCTCAATGTTTTCACCCATGATACGGTCGCTTCCTTCCTGTTGGTTTTGAATAGCCACCATTGTCTCTCTAGCCTTTCGGTCTTCTTGTTTCAGATAGTAAACATCATGTGCCGCAACGAGGGGAATACCTGTTCGTCTTGAAAGGAGAATAATCTGATCATTCAGTTCCTTACTCCCTTCGATTTCTGGATGATGAGTGACTTCTAGAAAGGTGTTCTCTTTGCCAAATATTTTTTCAAACTCTTTGGCGACACTCTCAGCTTTATCATAGTCCTTCATCTTGAGTGAGAAGGTCGTTTCTCCACTGAAAGAGGGGATGATACAAATGAGTCCTTCATGGTGCTCTCCCATTAATTCTTTATCAATACGCGGTTTATAGTAGAAACCCTCAAGGTTTGAAAGCGTAACAAGTTTGAGCAAATTTTTGTAACCTATTTCGTCTTTAGCCAAGAGAACCAGCCGGTGACGACGATTATCAACGCCGGGTTGGCGGTCGGTACGAGCTCTGATTGCTTGATAAAAATCAACACCAATAATTGGTTTAATCCCTTTTGATTTGCATGCCTTGTAGAATTCAATTGCACCGTAGAGGTTGCCATTATCCGTTAGTGCCAAAGCGGACATACCCGCCTCCTTGGTCGCATCAACAAGTTCATCGATTTTAGGTAATGCAGTCAATAGAGAGTAGTGACTGTGGGTGTGGAGATGGAGAAAACGAGATTCAGACATAATGCTATTATACGTTGGATGTTGGTAAGAGTAAAAAAAATACAAAAACTAAAGACGATTGGGATAGATGAAGCGGGACGGGGCCCGCTTGCGGGCCCCGTTGCAGTCGGTGTCGTGTGTTTTTTGAGCCCAAATTGTCCGAGAATTTTTCGTGGTGTTAAGGAGTCAAAGCAGTTAAGTGCGAAGGCGAGAGAGAAATGGTTTGAGAAAATTAAGGAAGAAAAAGTCAAAGGAAATATTGATTTTGCTGTCTCGCTTCAGAGTGCGCTTTTGATTGATCAAAGAGGACTAACCTTTGTAATCCGAAAGGCGATTGATATATGTCTGAAGAGATTGAATCAGAGTCCTGCTGAGGTCCGGGTATTGCTCGATGGGGGACTTAGGGCTCCACTTGAATATACCGAGCAACAAACGATTATTAAAGGGGATTGCAAAGAACAATCAATCGCACTGGCTTCAATTGTCGCTAAGGTTACTAGAGATAGGCTGATGATAGCATTAGCAAAAAAATATCCACAATATAGTTTTGAAATCCATAAAGGCTATGGAACAAAAAAGCATCGAGGTGCGATTAAAAAATTCGGCCCAATAGTTATCCACAGAAAAAGTTTTCTCAAAAATATTGTGTAATCTTGATACCAGTGGTATTATCCTCAGCTGTGATGAAAGGGGTGTGTAGTACATTCCTAAAAAATGGGGGAACTGGCTTTGGCTAAGGGTTTTGGAATGGAACCATCAGAATTTGGTGGCCAAAATGGCTTTATTTGCGACGATGGTGTGGAAAAAAAAGAGCAACAAGCTCAAAGTCAACCTCCTTATCAGGTTACATGTTCAACCTGTCTTGGAGGCGGACCACCCCACTATTTTGAGGAGAGTTGCGATCCTCGAAGATTGTAACTTGTGAGAGAGACTCGGCGCCGAGGGAAATCATTCCCCGGCGCCACCGTTATTTCCGGTTTTTTTGATTCTTAATTCCTCATTCTTAATTCCTGTACTCCGTTTGCCTATTTTAAATAGTTTTGGTATAGTCTCCATATGGTTATTCGAATGCGACACACACGAAGTCATACAGGCCTTAGGCGCTCACATCATGCGCTTAAGGCTACTGGTGTTTCCAAGTGTGAAAATTGCGGCTCTGCTCGCTTACCGCATCAGGCATGTCCTAAGTGTGGAAAATACAAAGGCCGTATTGCAATAGACATTGCGGCTAAAACCATCAAGGCACAGAAGAAGGCCAAAACAAAAGGAGAAGCCGCAAAGGAGAAAAGCAAGTAGTTCCCATCCACGGATGCGAAAGACTTGTCTTGAAAATTCTCCAAGATAGATCTTTAATATCCATGGCCAATAGGCACCTTTCCAGATCAATAGTAATGCAAACGCTCTTTGAGTGGGACTTTGCAAATGTACTCGAAAAGAAACAAGACGAGCACATCGATGAATCCCTGCTACGAAACGCCGAAGAATTCGCTCCGGGCGTTTCTGACGTTCCGTTTATGAAAATGCTGGTCAAAGGGATTCTGGAAAAACGGCAAACCCTCGATGATATTATTGTTAAGGCTGCACCGGACTGGCCAATTGACCGCATCTCAGTTATCGATCGAAACATCCTCCGTATCGGACTCTTTGAATTAATTTTTGCCGACAAGAAAGAAGTGCCCGCTAAAGTTGCCATCAACGAAGCAATTGAACTTGCTAAATCATTTGGTGGAGAGAATAGCGGTAAGTTCGTCAACGGTGTCCTTGGTGCGGTGTACAAAGAAATGGGGGAGCCGGGTAAAGAAGAAGTTTCAAAGAATAAAAAGAAGAAGAATGGCAAACTAGCCGAAGTTCCTTATGAGAAAATGCCCATCCAACGACTAGGTGGTGCTGTAGTCTACGCTAGGGAGGGAGATCAGGTCTATCTCGCACTCGTTCATGACATTTTTGGTCACTGGACCCTCTCAAAAGGGAAAATTGGTGATAACCCAGAGATCGCAAACGAAACAGCCAGCGAAGGGACGATTCGAGAAATCAAAGAGGAGATTGGACTCGATATTGTCATCAAGGAAGAGCTCTACCTTAATGAATACATTGCCAATGACCCAGAGAAGGGTAAGATTCGCAAACAGGTTCAATACTTTCTGGCTGAATCAAAGTTCGATGAGGTGAAACTGGAGAAGAGCGGTGGACTCGATGATGCGAGATGGTTCAAGCTCGCTGATATTCTCACCCTTAATTTTTATGACGATGTGCTTCCTATTGTTACCAAAGCTATTAACATCCTTTTAGTAAAACCAAGTTAGGATTTCTTTTGTTTGGTTTGAACCTAACACCTATAACCTATTCCCTAAAACCTACCCTGCCATGAAAGACTTTTCCGAATTCGAAAACAAGATTGGTATCACTTTTAAAGACAAAGCACTCCTGCGAGTCGCTTTTACCCACCGTTCTTTCCTTAATGAAAATCGTGGCAGTGGCAATCAACACAACGAACGTCTCGAATTTTTAGGGGACGCTGTAGTTGAACTTGCGGTAACTGACTATCTGTATAAAAAATTCCCCGATCGGGATGAGGGCGCATTGACTTCATTTCGCGCGGCACTGGTTAACGCAGTAACACTCTCAGATCTTGCAAGTAAACTTTCAATGAATGATTATCTTTTGCTCTCCAAGGGTGAGAGTAAGGATGTTGGACGAGCAAGGCAATTTATTCTAGCCAACACGTTTGAGGCATTTGTTGGCGCACTTTTCCTTGATCAAGGAATGGAAGCCTGCATTTCTTTTCTTGAAACGCACCTCTACCCACTCACCGACGGTATTGTCGAAGGGCGTCTATGGCAAGATGCCAAGAGCTATTTCCAAGAACGTGCTCAAGATGAGGTATCTCTCACCCCATCTTATAGGCTGATTCGTGAAAACGGTCCTGATCATGACAAACAATTTACGATTGGCGTTTATATCGGCAGTGAGTTGGTTGCCGAAGGTGACGGTAAGTCAAAACAGGAGGCTGAACAGTCTGCTGCCCGTAAGGCCCTTGAGAAAAAAGGCTGGAGCTAGAATCTCCATATTTGGTAAATTTCTTTGTTGCTTCGTCGTTTGTTTCTTCCGCCGTACGATTAAGTACGTCTACAGAAACAAACTTCCTCGCGTCTCGAACTTTACTCAAATCTGAAGATTCTATGAAAACAAATCTCCTCGCCCCTCTTTCAGCAGAAAGACCTCGTTGAGCACAATGACCTACTGGGTACTGGGTAGGACTGCATCCAAATCTAGAAGTTCAAAATAAAAGTAATATGATTCACATTAAATACAAACTCGATAAGTCTATTAATCACGGTATAGGTCTTTTCGCAGGTGAGGACATTCCAAAAGGAGTAGTTGTATATACTGCGAGTCCTTTACTTGACGTGAACTTAACACGAGAAGAGTTCAATTCCTTGAATGAAAAAGAAAAAGATGAGGTTCGCTGGTGGGGATTTTTTGATGAACAAAGTCAAAAGTGGCATGTTGATTTTGATGTTTCCCGTTTTATTAATCACAGAGCTGACTCAACGGTAACCCAAGACTCTAATCATACAGAGGCATATCTTGTTACTACACGTGATATTAAAACTGGAGAAGAACTTACCCAAAATTATCTTGAATTTGAAACTGAAGCAGATTTAATGAAGCGTGGAATAATGAATGTTTTGGGTTAGAATGTAGATATGTATCTCAAGAGTCTTGAAATTTCCGGATTTAAATCCTTTGCTAAAAAATCAACCCTTGAATTTAACGCGCAAGTGACGGCTATTGTTGGACCCAACGGCTCGGGGAAATCAAACGTGGCGGAAGCATTCCGCTTTGTACTCGGTGAACAGTCACTAAAATCAATGCGTGGTAAACGCGGAGAGGATTTGATTTTCAATGGTTCTAATAACCAAACGAGGCTTAATCGTGCTGGCGTTAAGGTAACCTTTGATAATACCAAGCGCGTTTTTCCCATTGAGTATGACGAGGTAGTTATCGAGCGCGTGGTTCATCGCGATTCACTCAACGAGTATCTTATCAATGGCTCCAAGGTTAGACTCAAAGACATTATCGAACTCCTCGCGCAGGCCCATATTGGAGCGTCAGGACATCATATTATTTCCCAAGGTGAGGCCGATAGGATTCTTAACGCGTCAAATAAAGAGCGTAAGGCGATGATTGAAGATGCGCTAGGGCTCAAGATTTATCAATACAAACGCGAAGAGAGTACACGTAAGCTCGAGAAGACTGAGGAGAATATTGCACAGGTGCAGTCTCTCCGCAAAGAAATCGCGCCACACCTAAAATTTCTCAAGCGTCAGGTTGAAAAAGTGGAGAAAGCCTTTGCGATGCGAGATGAACTTGTGAAGCTATATCAAGAATACTTCAAGCGAGAAGAATTGTATTTATCGAGAGAACACGAAAAATTAAACAGAGAACAAGAGGCACCGCAAACCGAACTTCATCAAATTGAGAACAAACTCACTCACTTAAAGCAGGAAATCGAGTCAGAATCTAAAGAAAATGATCGACCGCAAGAAATCGTAATACTGGAAGAAGCACTTAATCTGATTCGGACTAAGAAAGATGAGTTGGCACGGAATCTCGGGCGACTTGAAGGAGAAATAAGTAGTGAAGAACGCCAGAGAGATCGTGAGGAGCGAATTGCCAAGATTGAGACAGAGCGACTCATCAAAGTTGGTGAAGTCCGCAAGCTTTTAGATATCCTTAAATCCTCATTTAATGAAGCAGAAATGGAGGGTGGTTTGGATCGTCTGCGAATGATTATTTCCTCTATGAGCGCGGCGGTAGGGGATTTTGTCCGCACTCACATTGATCAAGTACAAGAGGGGAGCCATTCATTTGATAGGAGTGAACTCGATCGATTGATTTCCAGAAAATCAGAACTAGAGCTCGAGCTTGAAGTAGTTCGTTTGTCTGAAAAAGAAGCACAAACCAATTATCAAAAACTCAGAGCTCAGCTTGAAGAAAAGAAAGATTCACTACGGTCAGCAGAGAGAGAAATCTTTGAGCTCGTGGGTAAACAAAGTGAGTTGCGTAGAATCCTTGCAGATCTCCGTAACCGTCAGGAACGTCTCCATCTTGAAAAGGAATCATTCGACCGTGAACTCAGGGAGTCTGTGGCGATAGCTGGGCACGAAGCTATTAGTTTCAACGGAATGGAGTTTGCCAGCCCATCAGGAGAAGCACTCTCTGATGACGAACTCGCCATCACTCCACGTACCGAGCAAGAAGGACGTTTCAAAACAATTGAGAAGATGAAAATTAGACTTGAAGATGCAGGAGCTTCTGGTGGTGAAGAGACACTCAAAGAATATCAAGATATCACCGAGCGAGATCAGTTTTTAGAAAAAGAAATTGCAGACTTAGAGCAATCAGCAGTCTCACTAAAATCACTCATTAAAGATTTGACCTCACAACTTGAACGAGATTTCAAAGAGGGGATGGATAAAATCAACACACAGTTCCATGAATTCTTTGCGCTGATGTTTGGTGGCGGACGCGCGGGACTAACACTTCTCCAAGAGAAGAAGCGAAAACGCGGCAGCACAGAGGATTTGGTACTAACCCAAGATCCAGAAGCCGACTTTGAAGAACCACAAGAGGAACTCGAATCAGGAATTGAGATTGATATTGCACTTCCACACAAGAAAACCAAGGGACTTGAGATGCTCTCTGGAGGGGAGCGAGCACTTACCTCAATTGCACTTCTCTTTGCAATTTCTCAAGTTAATCCACCACCGTTTATCATCCTCGATGAGACCGACGCAGCACTCGATGAAGCTAACTCGAAGAAATACGGTACTATGATTGAGAATCTCTCCAGGTACTCTCAGCTCATTGTAATCACTCACAATCGTGAGACAATGAGCACTGCAAGTATTATCTACGGCGTGACGATGGGAGGGGATGGAATTTCCAAACTTCTCTCGATTCAATTTGAGGAAGCGGTAACCGTAGCAAAGTAGACTAAGTTAAATTTTATATGAAAAAAGCATTTATCACCGGTATTACCGGACAAGACGGATCCTATTTGGCAGAGCTCCTTCTCTCGAAAGGATACGAAGTTCATGGCCTCATCCATAATCCATCAGAAACAAAAAATGTTGACTCGATTAAGGATAAGCTGACACTTCATCCGGGAGACATAACTGATGGAGAGTTACTATCAAAAATCATAATTGAAGGACAATTTGATGAAGTCTACAACCTTGCCGGAATGACCAATGTACCCGATTCTTTCGCAGACCCAATCCTTGCTACAAAGATGACAGCACTACCCCCACTTTTTATTCTGGACGCAATTGTTAAGGGCAGTAAGCACACAAAACTTTTCCAAGCATCATCTTCTGAGATGTTTGGTAATGGTACCGAAAGTCCCCAACGAGAAACCTCAGGATTTCATCCGACAAATCCTTACGGTATCGCTAAACTCTTTGCTCACCATATCTGTGAGGTATATCGTGGAAAATCCGTATTCGCAGCTTCTGGGATTCTCTATAACCACGAGTCGCCTCGTCGAGGAGAGAAGTTTGTAACAACAAAAATCGTTCGGACACTGGCAGAAATAAAAATGGGAAAAGCAGAAGTCCTTGAATTGGGAGATATCGATGCGATGCGAGATTGGGGATTTGCCGGAGATTATGTCTTGGCCATGTGGGAGATGTTACAAGTAGAAAAGGCAGAAAGCTATATTATCGCATCAGGAGCGACACATTCGGCCCGAGATTTTGTGGATGCGTCAGCCAAGAGTTTGGGTATCGAATTAACCTGGAGCGGAAAAGGGGTAGATCAAAGAGGTGTGGATCAAAATGGAGTAGTTAGGGTCAAGGTTAATCCAGAATTTTTCAGACCATCAGAGCTTCATATCCGTCAGGGAGATATTACAAAGATTACAAATGAATTGGGATGGAAATCAAAGGTGCTCTTTGAGGAATTGGTCAAAATGATGACTGATGCAGAAATGTGTAAACTCCAGGGATAATTTTTTCAGTAATCAAAAACAACAACCCCCCGCCCAAAACAAGTAGGGCGGGGTGGTTTTTTACAAAAGATTACTCAGTATTATCCCAGTCTAAAGATAGTGCGAAGCATGTCAATGAGGGCTGGGTGACAATTCCCCTCTTTCAAGCGGTTCTCGTCGAACCGCTGTAGTCCAAAATCTTGGACGTATTCAGAGCCGATGAGCCCAGAGGATATAGTCGCCCGATCTGCAGGGCTAATCGGATAAGCGAAGGTGACGACGAGGTTTTTGCCGACTCCGCCTTGAGCCGTCTCGCTCCAGGCATACAATGAAGACCCAATGAATAAGAGTTTTTTCGGATCTATATCAAATCCTGTCTCTCGCTTCACACAGCGAGCCGCTGAGGCCTCGAGGGTCTCATCGTTAAAGAAAATTCGTCCGCCGATGACCCAAACCCTGGGGTGGGGTTTGATATTTCGCTTCGCCAAATACAGAGCCAAATCGCCAGGAAGAAAGAAGACTACATCGGTGCAGGGGATTGGCATTTTGTTGACAACTTCGCCGTAGGCGAGGTCGCCGATTCGCTGGTTCTCCGTCACGATTGGTCCTTGGGCTCCTGGCTCAAGGTAAGTCTTCGCGTGCATCATCGAGTTCTACTCCCACAAAGGTCTAAAGTTGTGTGCTAGCCAAAAACAATGTGTCATTTCAAAGGCAATCTGTCAATTACCAAGCAATCTTTATTTTTAGAAAATAACAAACAAAAATAGTCTGCTTACCGAGTCAGTATTTTTTGGTCAGCCTCGATCATCATCGCAATCATTTCTTTAAATGAGACTTGTGGAACCCAACCGAGCACTTCTTTCGCCTTACTTGCATCACCTCGTAAGTAATCTACTTCATTTGGACGATAAAAATATTTATTGATGCGAATGATAATCTTACCATCTTTAGTAATTCCTATTTCATCCAACCCTTCTCCTTGCCAGGTTAAACCCAGGTCTAAAATTTCAGAAGCCATTTCCACCATCTCTCTAATCGTTCGCGACACTCCGGTAGCAATAACAAAATCATCAGCCACCTCTTGTTGGAGCATTCGCCACATAGCATTAACATAATCTCCGGCAAAACCCCAGTCACGACGTGCTTCGAGATTCCCCAATTCAAAGCCTTCGATCATTCCTAATTTTATTTTAACTAAATTTTGTGTCACTTTGCGAGTTACAAAGTTTTCCCCTCGGCGAGGCGACTCGTGATTGAAGAGAATACCAGAGCAAATAAAGTGTCCTTTCTCTCGCAGTGCTTTGACAATATCGGTATGTGTCTTATGTTTTGACTCTCCATACGGAGAAACAGGTTCAAAGGGACTTGCTTCATTTTGTGGAGGCTGCGTTTTACCATACATCTCTGAAGTTGAAGCTTGGTAGAATTTAACCTTTGGGTTTTGTTTAAATGCCTCATCAGCGAGCATTTTAACTCCTTCAAAATTTATGGCCCAAGTTTCATCGGGGCAGTCAAACGAGATACGAACGTCAGATTGCCCTGCAAGGTTATATATTTCATCCGGCTTTGCAATTTCGAGAGCTCTAATAAGGGTTGCCTTGTCCCTCATATTTCCATAAATCAATTTGACCCTATCATTCTTGATAAGGTGGTTAATCCGAATGAATGGATCAGTACTGGTTCGTCTGACCAACCCGTAGATTTCGTAATCTTTAGTTTCTAAAAGGTCTGCCAAATAGGATCCGTCTTGTCCGGTAATACCCGTGATGAGTGCTCGCTTCATATAGTGCTATAATAAGTTCAACATATTGTATGTTTCTCTGGATTAATTTGCAAACATGTAGACAAAGAATGTAAACTGCACAGTGAATTAGTATCTTCCGTCACGATTGATTATATATTTAAAAAACTTAAAACCAATTTTATGAAAGGTGAAGGGATGAAGGACACGTCGAATCGTAAAAAGCAAGAGACCGTCAAGGAGAAAGACAAACCTCTCACTGAGAACCCACACGATATTCCAGAGCGACAAATTCCTCAAGAAACGCTTGAACAAGAAGCTGAGCGATTACTAGAAAATTTATTGAGTGATAAAGACAATGCTTTTCTTACTGAGCATGAAGAAAATAAAAAACGTTTGGATGAATTCTCCTCGGCGGTTCAAGCGCTTGCGTTTGCACTCAAAAAGATAGATGAACGTCATGAGCGAACCTCTCGCCTCACACTCGCTTCCCCTGAGGTGTTAGGAGTAGAGATAGTAAATGTGAATCCTGTGGGTATAAGGAAGAACGTTGAAGAGATCTTAAAACATGCAATGGAAATTGGTAGGGGAGGTGACGCAATCGTTGTTGTTGATAAAAGTGAAGTTAGGAGTTTACCTCCAGAAATTTGTTACAAGTTTGCGATTACTGAGACCACCCCTCGTGGAAGAAACTCCACTTTCTCTGAAATTGCTCTCCAAGAAGCTTTTTACAAAGCTAATATGGAGGTTCCAGAAAGCAAAATTGGTGTACCTATTCCATTTTACGCACATGAGGTTGGAATACATAAAGTGATCGCAATGGAGAAGCTCAATGCTAAAAGCGTAGATGATATTTTGCACAGTAAAGGGACGCTACCCCCATGGTTTGATGTCGACACGTTTTGTGATGAATTACACACAGTGCTTGATCACTTTCATGCGAAGGGTCTATATCACCGGGACATGCATGAAGGTAATATTATGATTTCTCAACAAAAAGAAATTGGGGATGGAGATAAAATCGGTTTTATTATTGATTTTGGCCTCTCTGTTCAAGACGATACAGGGATAGAACCATATAAAAAACAGGTTGCTGGGACAACCTTTACATATTCAGACGATTATGGTATCATAAAAAGAGTACAAACTGCTCTTAAAACGTATCAAAAAACACATTTAGCATGAAAGGTATGACAATGAAGATTACGCCTCAAATGGCTAGAATTATAAGAGCAACCGTAGAGAACCCTCTTGGTGAGGGTGAGATGCGGCGTCTTCCAGGTATGGGGGATCTGTTCGTTTCCCTCGTTGAGCCGGGTAAGCACAACGACTCAAAGCATAATCATCTATATGATGTTCGAGTTGATGGGGTTGCTTACCATATTTATGGGGGAGTTTCGCAGTGAGGTTCGGTGACGGCGATAGGTGCCGGTGTATTGCTTTTTCGCGTACATCGGCCCTTTTCTATTTAAAAATAAATTCAGGATTTTTTATTAAACTAAACTATAATCAAGAGTCTTTCGTTCCATGTCGGCAGCTACCACTTTAAATCGTACGGTATCCCCAAGTGAATACTTATTTTTAGTTCGCTCACCAATGAGACAGTAGTTTTTTTGATCGAGTTTGTAGTAGTCATCTTGAAGATCTCGTAGTTTGACCATTCCTTCACATTTAGTTTCTTTATCTTCAACATAGATACCCCATTCGGTAACGCCAGTAATTGTGCCGTCAAACTCTTCGCCGAGGTGTTTAGTCATGTATTCAACCTGTTTGTACTTGATCGAATCACGTTCAGCCATAGTCGCGCGAATCTCATTCTCGGTTGAATCCCTAGAAATTTTCTCGAACTCAGCCATCTCGGCATCAGTAATAGTCTCGCCAGCTAAGTGTCGCATCAGAAGCCTATGGACCATCAGATCGGGGTAACGACGAATCGGTGAGGTGAAATTTGTATAGTAACCAAACCCTAGACCAAAGTGTCCGATATTCTTGGTCGAGTAAATCGCTTTGGCCATTGAACGAAGGGTCGCGGTCTTAATCAAGCCTTCTTCTGCTTTCCCTTCAATCTGTCGTAAGAGTGCGTTGATATCTTTGGCGCGGACGTTCGTCCCTTTTTTGTAGGGGAGTGAGTATCCGAGGGCCTTAACAAAGATCGCTAGCTCTTCAATCTTCTCAGGATTTGGTACGTCGTGGATACGATAGACAAAGCCTTTTGCTTTTTTGGTTTTCTCGCTTAATTTCTCGATTGATTCAGCGACTTCTCGGTTAGCCAGGAGCATGAATTCCTCAACTAGTTTGTGTGCATCTTTACGTTCCTTACGGTAGACACGGATTGGCACGCCCTCATTATCTAATTCAAATTTTACTTCATCGGTCTCAAATGAGATGGCGCCATTGTAATATTTCTGCCGCTCAAGGATTTTGGCAATACTATTTAATGTCTTGAGCTCGGTAGAAAATTCAGTTCCGTGCCCTTCCAAAACCTCTTGCGCGCCTTCATACGTAAATCGCTTACTTGAATGGATGATTGTCTTGCCGAACCATCGCTCCAATACCTTACCCTTGGAATCCATAATAAAGATGGCAGAGACAGCGAGTTTATCTTCATTGGGGCGAAGGCTACAGAGATTGTTTGAAAGAATTTCAGGAAGCATCGGAATAGTACGGTCGACGAGATAGACGGAGACACCACGTTTCTTGGCTTCAGTGTCGATGGCGGTCTTGGGTGTAACATAATAGGAGACGTCAGCGATATGCACGCCAATCTCAAAGCGATCATTGCCTAGATCCTTAAATGATATTGCATCGTCAAAGTCTTTAGCGTCGATTGGGTCAATGGTGAGCGTTACTACCCCTCGCATATCACGACGCTTAGCAATTTCTTCGGTAGGAATAGCCTGGTGTTCTTCGAAATATTCAGCTTCTTTGTTTACTTCAGTGGGGTACTCAATACGGAATCCTTTCTCAATCAAGATTGACTCCATCTCAGTGTTGTTCTTGCCCTTGATGCCGATGACTTTGATGATCTCACCTTGGGGATTTGTTTCGCCATCACTCCATCCTGTCATTTTGACCAACATTTTCATTCCAACCTTTGCACCATTTTCCTTTTCATTTTTATCAAAATTTTCTTTTGAAATTGCAATATCCGTATACATTTTACGGTCATCGGGGAGAAGAAAATACTTCCCGCGTTCTTCTTCAAGTACTCCCACGAACTCCACTTTGGCACGCTGGATGATGCGAACCACTTCGCCTTGATTTCGTCCAGCGCGATTGAACGGCAAGAGTTTAACCTCCACCTCATCCCCGTGGAGAGCGGTGTGTAGGTACTGTGTATCAATTTCAATGTCCTCAGTAAACCGAGTATCGGCAATATAACCGGTACCCTTTCCTGAGACGCTAAGTGGTCCCGTAATCAGTACAGTAGAATCTATCTTTATTGTCTTGGTGGGGGCACGGTAGCCTCCAGTCCTCTCCTGTGGACGAGAAAAGCCCTTTTTTGGGCCGTTAGCACTCCCTGAGGTGTCTTTGGAACCCCCTTTACTATCTTGACGCATATTAAGCAGTATTGTAGCAAATATCGGCTATTTCCGCTAATTTGATACTAAAGTGATATAATTAATTGACTTACATCTACTTTCCAGTTAGTATATTCCTCACTTATGTTAAAATTACGATTACAGCGAGTAGGCCGAAAGCACCACTTCTCTTTCCGAGTGGTTTTGACCGATTCTAAAAATTCAGCGGGAAGCGGGAAGTATCTCGAAGTTCTTGGTTCATACGACCCAAAGAGTAAGGCAAAGGCGTTCAAGAAAGACGAAATCCTCGCTCGAATCGGCCAAGGGGCGCAACTTTCTGAAACACTCCACAACCTCCTTGTTAGTGAGAAAATTATTGATGGTAAAAAAGTAAACGCACTTCCAAAGAAAACAGCACCCAAAAAAGAAGTAGAGAAAGAAGCACCAGCTCCTGTGGCAGAGAAAGTAGAAGAGAAAGTTGAAACTCCTACTGAAGTGGTAGATGAAGTAACTCCAGAAGTCGCTTCAACAGAAGAGGTAGTTGCCTAACGTACACTATTCACAGTTTGGTTTGACGTATTGATTGGACAGGATAGAATTAGAGTGTCAGTGATTGTAAGATGAGGCACTTACTGGTGACTTGGATCGAAATATATTTATAAAAAGTTTGTTAAGTAAGATTGAATGACTATATGGAAGCAGATGCAAAATTCTTAGACACAGTGATTAGAGCGTTAGTTGAACATCCAGATGATGTAAAAATTAATCGAACAGTGGACGAAATGGGAGTACTTATTACTCTTGAAGTTCATCCGGATGATATGGGTAAGATTATCGGACGTCAGGGTAATACTGCTAAGGCGATTCGAACCCTCTTGCGCGTTGTTGGAATGAAGAATAATGCCCGTGTTAATCTTAAGATTAACGAACCAGAAGGTGGTAAGAAGCCAGCCGGTGTTATGGGAAGCTATGAGCACAATAGTGGGCAGAGCAATACTCGCACTATCGACGAGGTGATGGAAGGACTCGATTTGTAGAATTTTGTAAAATCACTCCATCTACGTTGTTGCGATGCGAGTTTGCTATTCACCGTACGTCACAGTACGGCTCAGTCGCAAACTCTTTCGCGCCTAGTAGCTGAAGCAATTTTCCAAATTCTGGGAATTATATCGATAATCGACAAAAACAAAAAACTGTGGCAATATCAAAGCCACAGTTTTTTGTTTGGCAGTTTTCATTTTTTGGTCTATACCTCCCAAACCCTATACCCCAAAACCTATCACCTAGTCCATGCATTTCCACATCGTCACATTATTTCCTGAAGCCTTTACTTCCTATCTCGATACTTCAATTGTCGGGCGTGCCTTGCGTGAGAAAAAAATCAAAGTTAGCTTTTATAATCCAAGGGATTTTACCAAAGAAAAACATGCTCGTGTTGATAAGCGACCATATAGCGGAGGTCCTGGTATGGTCCTCCAAGCTGAGCCGGTACTTAAGGCTGTTAAGAAGGCTATTTCAAAATCAAATAAGAAAGTTAAACCAGTAATTTTCTTTCTCGAGGCGGATGGAAAACAATTTGATAATACGATTGCAAGTAACCTTTCAAAGAAAGCCAAAGACATCATTATTATCTGTGGGCACTATGAAGGTATTGATGCACGGGTCCAGAAGATTTTGAAGGCTAAGCCCCTTTCTATTGGCCCATATATTCTAACGGGTGGGGAATTGCCAGCACTCATCATGATTGATGCAATTGCAAGGCAGGTTGAAGGAGTGCTCGGTAACTTCTCGTCCATTGAAGAAAAACGCACCGCAACCTCGGAAGTTTACACTCGTCCTGAAATTCTCGAATATGCTGGCAAGAAATATCGTGTACCAAAAGTGCTTCTCTCTGGGGACCACAAAAAGATTGAAGCTTGGAAGCAATCAAAGAGGGGTTGAATAAAGTTTAAGAAAGCGGGTTAACGTTTACAAACTTCTTTGGTAGTATTCAATATGGAGGCCCCATCAACACCTAGTGGAGGAAGAATACCATGGCTACTCAACGGAGAAATCTCCAGAAACCATACTTTCTTGGATCTTCGGTATTCAACAGAAAAACACAAAAAGAAAAGTTGCGTTCGAAAAAGAAGGGAAAGAAACAGTTCCACCGAAATGGTAGTCGCTTCGTGCGACCTGACTGAAGTGGGCGGTAGTCCTGCCACAAGAAATGATTTATCACCCCGCGAGCTGGCTCGCGGGGTGAGTACGGTTTAGGTGCACCCTTGACGCATTATGAGGGGGTGGGGTATACTATATCTAACCTTTTAGATTGAGTTTCGATTGTTAAAGAGGCTTTGGATGGTAATGTTTCTTGCTTTTAGTAAGAGATAAGTTTCTAAATACAGTAATCAAAACACCTTAAATAGTTAAAGGTAGTTTTGCTTTTTTGCGTTTATAAAATTCTACCGATTTCTCACCCTTCTCTTTTGAGAACAAAACCTGTGAGGATGAGGTGACAGTGCGATTAACCATTATAGCCTGTAGCATACTCACAAAACGCTCTTTGTGAGCAGGTCTTAGCAACCCTCTAAACAATATTTTCTTATGCCAATTGAGAAAAAGTATTTCGGCCGATACAAGAAACCTCTCGCCCCAGTTCCACAGTTGGCCTCTGCACAAATGCACTCATATGAGTGGCTAAAAACAGAAGGCCTCAAAGAAATTTTCAAAGAGTTCTCTCCAATTGAAGACTATTCAGGCAAGAAATTCCATTTGGAATTTACAAGTTTTGATCTCGCCGAACCAAAGTACGATGAGTTCTATGCTAAGGCAAACAAACTCTCATACGAGGCACCACTCCGCGTTCGTATTTCTCTCAAGAACAAGACAATCAATACCGAAAAAGAGCAGGAGCTCTTTATGGCTGATTTCCCAATAATGACCTCACACGGAACCTTCATCATCAATGGTGTTGAGCGTGTTGTCGTGCCACAGCTCGCAAGATCATTTGGAGTTTTCTTCAACTCACAGGAAATCAAAGGTAAGAAATATTTTGGCGCAAAAATTATCCCAGCTCGCGGAGCCTGGGTTGAGATTGAAGCTGATGCCGACAAAGTACTTTATGTTCGAATTGACCGAAAACGAAAATTCTCAATCACCTCACTCCTTCGTGTACTTGGTGCACCAACTGATGCTGATATCCTTGCCCTTGCTGACGGTAATCCAGAACTCAAAGCACACCTCGAAGCATCACTTGCCAAAGACACCGCAAAGAACGTTGATGAATCATACATTGAGATTCATAAGAAACTTCGTGATGGAGACTTGGCGACCGTTGAAAACGCAAAGGAATTCATCGATTCTATTTTTAGTAAAACTCGTTACGACCTCAACAAGGTTGGACGTTTTCGTTTCAACAAGCGTTTTGGCAAATCTCTCGCTGAAAAGGATCTTGAGATTCGCACTGTCGATCTTTCTGATTTTACCATCATCATCAAACACATCGCTCACCTCAACTCAATTCCTGATGCAACCGAAGATGATATTGACCACCTAGGATCTCGTCGTGTTCGTTATGTTGGAGAAATGTTCCAGCAGAAAATTCGTGTTGGTATGTCACGCATGAAGCGAAACATCCAAGATCGAATGTCTACTATTGATGCAGATGCGACACTTCCAGTGCAATTCATTAACCCACGACCACTTCAGGCACAGCTCAAAGAATTCTTTACCGCAAACCAACTTTCACAATTCATGCAACAGGAGAATGTGCTCACCGAAGTTGAACAGCTCCGTCTCCTTTCAGCACTTGGACAAGGAGGACTTACTCGTGAACGAGCCGGCTTTGAGGTTCGTGACGTTCACTCATCTCACTATGGACGCGTTTGTCCAATCCACACACCTGAAGGACCAAACATTGGTCTTATTCTTCACTTGGCAACCTATGCTCGAATCAATGAATTTGGAATGATTGAAACGCCGTACGCAAAGGTGAAGAACGCTAAAGTTCAAGACGATATTGTTTACCTCAACGCCTCAGAAGAGGAAGGATATGTGATTGCCCACGCTGGAGCAAAGGTAGATAAAGATAATAATATTATTGAAGATCGAGTTGAAGCCAGACTTGAGGGTGAACCGGTGATGGCAAAGAAAGAGGATGTTAGCTATATCGACGTTGCAACTAACCAAGCATTCTCAATTGCCACTTCGATGATTCCATTCCTTGAGAACGACGACGCTAACCGAGCACTCATGGGTTCAAACATGCAGAAGCAAGCAACCCCTTGTATTATTCCTGAGGCACCACTCGTGGCTACTGGTATTGAAGAGCGATTGGCAATGGATTCAGGCCGTCTCGTTCTTGCAAAAGAAGATGGTATTGTCACCTACGTCGATGCCCGAATGATTAAAGTAAAGAATGCAAAGGATGATGAGAAAGTTTACAGTCTCATCAACTTCTCTCGAACAAACAACTTCACTATTTTCCATCAACGACCTTCAGTTGAATTAGGACAGAAAGTAAAGAAAGGTGAGTTACTCGCCGACACTTCTACTTCAGATTATGGACAGGCAGCTATCGGACAGAACGCACGCGTTGCCTTTATGTCATGGTCTGGATCAAACTACGAAGACGCTATCATCCTCTCAGAGCGATTGGTTAAGAACAGTAAATTTACTTCAATTCATATCGAAGAATTTGTGGTTAATGTTCGTGATACAAAGCTAGGACCTGAAATCACAACACACGATATTCCAAACGTTGGAGAGAATAAATTAAAGAACCTTGATGAGGACGGAATTATCCGTATCGGTGCTGAAGTTCGAACTGGAGACATATTGGTTGGTAAGATTACACCAAAGGGAGAGACACAACTAACTCCAGAAGAGAGACTTCTCCGCTCAATCTTTGGTGAGAAAGCACGTGACGTGAAAGATACCTCACTTCGAATGGAATCAGGAAAGCGTGGACGTATTATTGGCGTTAAAGTTTTCTCACGCGAGCGAGGCGACTCACTAGAGTCCGGTATTATCAAGAAAATTTATATTGAAGTTGCGCAGCTACGAAACATTTCAGTTGGAGATAAGCTTGCAGGACGACACGGTAACAAAGGAGTTATCTCAAAGATTCTTCCTGAAGAGGATATGCCATACATGGCAGATGGAACACCAATTGACGTGATTCTTACACCCCTTGGTGTGCCTTCACGTATGAACCTTGGTCAAATTCTCGAGCTCCATTTGGGACTTGCTGCACATACACTTAACTATCAAGCGATTGTTCCATCATTTGCAGGAGCAACTGACGTTGAAATCAAAGAAGAACTAAAGAAAGCAGGATTTAATGAAAGTGGTAAGGTAAAACTTTACGACGGACGGACTGGCGAAGCCTTCGAGCAGGACATCGCGATGGGATACATGTACATCTTAAAGCTTCATCACATGGTTGAAGACAAGATTCACATGCGATCAATTGGTCCATACTCACTCGTTACTCAGCAACCACTTGGAGGAAAGGCGCAAGAGGGAGGACAGCGATTTGGAGAAATGGAAGTCTGGGCGCTCCTCGGTTATGGTGCCGCTTACACGCTTCGAGAAATGCTCACCATCAAGTCAGACGATATCGTAGGACGTTCTGCCGCCTTCGACTCAATCGTTAAAGGTAAGCATCTTGATCAGCCATATCTTCCAGCATCATTTAATGTGTTGCTCAATAACCTTCGTGGACTAGCGCTTGATGTTGAACTCAAGAAGGAGAGAAAAGGGGCAGCTGCGGACACTTATGTTCGTGAAGGAAAATCATTATCAGCTCAGGGTGCGAACGAATAACTAAACAATAAATATGTCAACAAAATTTGAAAACAATGTTGAAGATAAGGGTAAGGTATTCGGCGCACCGACTTCATCTGGAATGAATCGCAAACCGGATGTTCCTGACTTTGATATCATCTCAATCAAACTTGCTTCTCCTGATCGTATTAAGGAGTGGTCATTTGGTGAAGTTACAAAACCTGAAACTATTAACTACCGAACACAGCGATCTGAAAAGAGCGGACTCTTTGATGAAAAGATATTTGGACCTGAGAAGGACTATGAGTGTTACTGTGGAAAGTATCGGGGTATTCGCTACAAAGGAATTGTTTGTGAGAAATGTGGTGTTGAAATAACTCGTTCAATTGTTAGACGAGAGCGAATGGGTCACATCGAACTTGCTGTTCCTGTTTCCCACATCTGGTTCCTTCGAAGTATTCCTTCACGAATCGGAATGGTTCTTGGAATTCAAACGAGCGAACTTGAAAAAGTTATTTACTTTGGTGGATACATCATCACTATGGTTAACGAAGCAGAGCGCGCTCGAATTCTTCGAGATATCGATTCTGAATACAAATCAAAAGTTAAGTCTCTAGTTGACGATAAATCAAAAGAGAAAATGAAAGAGCTCTTGGTAGCCGCCAAGAAAGACGTAGAAGGTATTGTGGAAGGTCGCGTGCTTGATGAAGCGGATTACCACAAGTACACCATCAAATACAGCACACTCTTTGAGGCAGGAATCGGCGCCGAAGCTATTTATAATATTTGTCGAAGCCTTGATCTCAAGAAGCTTGTTGAGATTATGGAAACCGCACTTGAAAAAGCGGGGGCTATTGAACGTGAGAAACTTCAAAAAAGACTCTCACTCATTCGTTCAATGATTCGTTCAAACGTTCGTCCTGAATGGATGTTCCTCGTACACATCCCTGTAATTCCACCAGCACTTCGTCCAATGGTAGCTCTCGAAGGAGGACGTCACGCGACATCCGACATCAACGATCTCTATAGACGCGTCATCAACCGAAACAATCGTTTGAAGAAATTGAAAGAGATCAACGCACCAGAAGTCATTCTTCGAAACGAGAAGCGAATTCTTCAGGAGGCAGTCGACTCACTTATCGACAACTCAATTCGTCACGGTAATGCGCTCGGTGCGATGAGTCAGGCACAGCGACGTCCACTAAAGTCACTCTCAGATAACCTCAAATCAAAGCAAGGACTCTTCCGTCAGAATCTCCTTGGTAAACGTGTTGACTACTCAGGACGATCAGTGATCGTCGTAGGACCAACACTCTCTCTTGATCAATGTGGTTTGCCAAAGCATATGGCACTCGAGCTCTTCAAACCGTTTGTGATTTCAAAGTTGCTCGAACGAGAGCTTGCCTTCAACATCCGTGGAGCAGGGCGTTTAATTGACGACGCCATTCCAGAAGTATGGGCAATCCTCGAAGAGATCATTAAAGATAAGTACGTACTCCTTAACCGTGCGCCAACCCTTCACCGCTTGGGTATTCAGGCATTCCGCCCAGTCTTGATTGAAGGAAACGCAATCCAAGTGCACCCACTCGTTTGTTCTGCTTTCAACGCAGACTTCGATGGTGACCAGATGGCCGTCCACCTACCTCTCGGCGAAGAAGCACAGATGGAGGCTCGTGAGATTATGGCCGCCAACAAGAACCTCTTGAAGCCTGGAAACGGCGAAATGGTGTTCTCAGCAAAGATGCTCGACATCGTCCTTGGTTGTTATTGGATGACTAAAGTAATCGCAGGAGAGAAGGGAGAAGGGATGATTTTCCCATCTCCAAACAATGCTATTACTGCCTACGACTACGGAGCAGTGAGCTTTAGAGCTAAGGTCAAGGTGCTCGGTACTGATAGTCCTAAATACGCAGAGTTTGATGGTGCGGTATTTGAGACAACCGTTGGACGACTCCTCTTTAACAGTGTGCTTCCAAAGGACTACCCATATATCAACAAAGAGATTGATCGTAAGGTGCTCGCATCACTCGTTGATGACGTGTTGGAGCGATATGGTCCAGCCAAAGTACCAGATATTCTCGATAAGATTAAGACCTTTGGATTCAAGTACGCGACACACTCAGGAATTACCTGGGGACTTGATGATATTCGTATTCCAGAAGGAAAGCATGCCATCATTAAAGAAGGACGACGACAGTCAGAAGAGGCAATGCAACAGTTCAACGACGGATTCCTTTCTGAAGAAGAGCGTTACCGAAAAAATATTGAGATTTGGCACGGTGCCAAGAATGAAATCGAAAAGTTGATTCCAGATTCTCTTGAGAAAGATGGTTCTGTCTTCGATATGATCAACTCAGGAGCCAGAGGATCTCTCGCACAGATTACTCAGATGGCCGGAATGAAGGGCCTCATTGTTTCGCCAAAGGGTGAGACAATCGAGTTCCCAATTCTTACTTCAACCAAAGAAGGTCTCACACCAATTGAGTACTTTATTACAACTCACGGATCACGAAAGAACCTATCGGACACTGCACTTAACACATCAAAAGCAGGATACCTCACTCGTCGTCTCTTCGTAGTGGCGCAGGATGTTATCGTTATTGAAGATGATTGTGGTACCAAAGAGGGAATTAAGATGACCAAAGCTTCAGCTTCAGGAATTGAAGTGTCCCTCGCTCGAAACATCCGCGGCCGAGTACTTGCCGAAGAGGTTCAAGATGGTGGCAAGACACTCTTCAAGAAAGGACACCTCCTTACCAAGTACGAGGCAGAGCAGATTGAGAAAGCTGGAATTACTGAAGTTCTTGTTCGTTCACCACTTACCTGTAAGAGTCCAAAGGGTCTCTGTCAGCAGTGTTACGGAGTTGACCTTGGAAACAATGAATTAATCAACCTTGGTGAAGCAGTCGGTACGGTAGCTGCACAGGCTATCGGAGAGCCAGGAACACAGCTAACCATGCGTACGTTCCACTCCGGAGGTGTGGCATCAGTTGGTGGAGACATCACCTCAGGTCTCCCTCGCGTGGAAGAAATCTTTGAACGACATATGCCAAAGAACCCAGCAATTGTCGCAACTGTTACTGGTGTTGTTGTTGAAATCAAAGATGAAGGGAAAGAAAAGATTATTGTTGTTCTTCCAAACGCAGGAGAAAAAGCAAAAAACAAACTAAAGAAGAAAGATACTGGAGAAACGGTTGAATACACCGTAAACTTCCGCCGAATGATTTTGGTTAAATCAGGTCAAGAAATCAAGCGAGGAGACTTCCTTACTGACGGATCTGCGGATATTAATGATGTATTTGCCTACGGTGGAAAAGAGAAAGCTGAGCAATACATCATTAGTGAAATCACCAAGATTTATGAACTTCAAGGAGCTTCAATTTCACGAAAGCACTTGGAGGTAATTGTTCGCCAAATGTTCTCACGTCGCAAGGTTAAAGATGCAGGTGATACCGATTTCTCAAAGGGAGATGTGGTTGAACACGCAATGCTTATCGCTGAGAACAAGCGAGTGAAGGCCCTCGGTAAGGATGAAGCAAAAGCAGATGATATGGTTATGGGTGTCTCTGAAGTCTCGCTTACAAGGAAGAGCTTTATGGCAGCGGCATCGTTCCAGAACACCACCAAGGTGCTCATTAACTCAGCAATCCGCGGAGTAGTTGATAACCTAGTTGGTCTCAAGGAAAACGTAATCATCGGTCGCCTCATTCCTGCAGGAACTGGCTTTGTTGGTTCACCAAAATTCAAGGCAATCGCTGCAATGAAAAACGCTAGACCTGTTGAAGTGGAGCCTGTTATTGAAGATCAAGTGTAATCCAGTATCTAGTAATAGAATCTAAAAATATTTCGTGAAAAAAAAGCTAATCATCCCCATACTTCTTATTGTGGTTGGGAGTGTCGGTTACTTTGCCTTCTATAAACTATTGCAAAAACCTGAATCAATAGTTCAAACCACTCTACCAGAAGGGTACCAAACTTATACAAACGCTGACCTTGGTGTAACAGTTAGTGTTCCAAAAGACTGGGTAATTACCGCTATCGACGAAACTGGTAATGGTTCAACAACAAAGGTAACTATATCCTCGCCTGACCTGGAAACCAAACATACCACTGTAGGAGGTGGGGAAATCATACGTAAAGGAGGAGAGTTTGGGTTTTCATCTGAACCCGTTACAGATGAGGAGCAAGAACGAATTACACTTCCTCAAGCGAAAACTCCATCAGGAGATAACTTTGTTTCAAGAGAAGCGATTACAGTTGATGGTCAAACTGTCTTCCTTGATACATACCTAGGGGACTTTGAAGACCTGTCAGCGAAAGACCAAAGAAAACTGAGTTCGGCAGCATTCTTCTATAATGGAAAATTATACAGTTTTTCATTTACCTATGGTCCAAGTTTAATTAACCACGACGAAATACTTAAAAACTTTATCGAAGGATTCAAGATAAGTCGTTAGAGTAGTCGATTTAACCAACAAAAGCCTCGGCAGAAATGCCGAGGCTTTTGTTGGTTAAAATCAGTTGCTAAACTACATTCAGTATTACCGCAACAGTCTTCGTGTAAATCAAGAAAGCCCCGGCAAGAATGCGCGAGGCTTTCTGTCGGGGCGACGGTGGTTATGGTCGACTTTACGTCTTGGCTATTACCACCGTTGTTGTGTATACGGGGGTCAGCCCTTCATTACTTGCTATCGGTGCAAGAAGTACTATTGTACTAGTGGTAACAATCCTGTAGCCATCGTGCTTTGCCAGTTCGAGTTCGATGGACCGCTCGTGGTGCACTAACCCTTCTGTTGACACTATTAAAATCTTGTCAAACATCGCAGTAAACCTTCTTTCTTTTGTGGTGGCTTGATAATAGTGTACAGTATAAATTAGAATATGTCAAACAGATTTTGCTGTGTGCTATAATGATCTTAATTCATTAACACTGTCTCTAGTTTTAAACCCCACCCCCTAAAACCTATCACCTATAACCTTGCTCTCCTATGTCCAGCCCCGTTGAACAAATTAAAGAACGTCTCAATATCATCGATGTTATCGGCTCGTATATTAAGGTTGAAAAATCCGGAATCAACTTCAAGGCTAAATGCCCGTTCCACAATGAGAAGACAGCCTCGTTCTACATCTCACCGGAGCGCCGAAGCTTCTATTGTTTTGGCTGTAACGCCAAGGGCGACATCTTCAGCTTTGTTGAACAGTTTGAGGGGCTAGATTTTATGGGGGCGCTCAAAGTGCTCGCTGTACGCGCTGGAGTTGAGCTGACCGGTTTTCGTCGTGAACGCTCGGATGGGAAGGATAAAGAAAGTAAAGAAAAACTTTTTGAACTACTTGACGCTGCAACACATTATTTCCAGCAGAATCTTGTATCTAATCCAGCCGCACTTGCGTACCTAAAGAAGAGGGGGATTACCATCGAAACAATGAAATCATTCCAGCTTGGTTTTGCGCCGGAGGCCTGGCGAAATCTCCATGAGCATTTGGCCAAAGCGGGCTTTAGTGACGTGGACATGGAAAAGGTCGGACTTATTAAAAAGGCAGCTGCCAAAAACGCATCAGGTATCTCAATCTATGATCGTTTTCGTAGTCGCATCATTTTTCCACTTGCTGATCAATCAGGTCGCATAGCAGGATTTTCAGGAAGAATTTTTAGTGCCGAAGGAAAAGTAGCTGATGATGTTGCCAAGTACTTAAATTCTCCAGAGACTGAAATTTTCCTAAAATCCAAACTCCTCTTTGGTTTCGATAAAGCTAAGCTTGAGATTCGTCGTAAGGATTTTACTATTGTGGTTGAGGGACAAATTGATCTGGTTATGTCGCACCAAGTCGGGTTTGCCAACACCGTGGCACTCTCAGGAACCGCACTTTCTCTCGATCACCTCCAGATGCTCAAACGGTTCTCAGACAGATTAATTTTTGCTTTTGACGCGGATAGTGCCGGGTTCCGCGCCTCTACTCGCTCCGCACGTGAGGCGCTCGCCCTCGGTATGGAAGTGCGGGTGGCACTCTTGCCTGCAGGTAAGGATCCGGCTGATATGATTCTTGAAGACCTCTCAAATGAGAAAGAGGGGAAAGAAAAGTTATGGCCTGAGGTTCTCTCTAAGTCAGTCCACATTATTGATTTCTACTTAAACCATCTCTTTAACGAAAAACTGGATGATGCACAGCTCCGCAAACGAATCGAGAAAGAGGTACTACCTTACATTCTTTCAATAGGAAGCAAGATAGAACAAGCTCATTTTATCAAACGTATTGCCAAAGCACTCGGTGTTGATGAAGAACCTGTTTGGCAGGAATTAGCCAAACTTGAAGCGAGCGAGAAGCAGGCGGTTCGAAGTGTAGAACAATCGCCCGTACCCACAGCACTTACACTAACCAACGACAAACGCTCTGAGTCGCGCGACCGAATTCTCCGTAAACTCATCGCGTTGTACTTTCTCGAACAAGAGAATCAACATGCTGGAAAAGAGCACGCCTTTGAAATCGAGGTATTTGAAAAACGCATTAGCGACATTCGTGGAGTAGATTTTCTTAAAGCTGTGGTTGAAAACTATGAATCAGAACGCTCGGAGCTGGTGCTCGAAGCGGAGGTTACTTACGATGATCCCACCGCCCTTGTAAAAAATCTTGATGAATTGCTCTTAAACTTTGAAGAAGAATTCCTCAAAGAGACACTCACTCGGACGGTTATTGCCTTGCGTCAGGCTGAGGCCAAGGATCATCGTGATGAAGTGCTCGAACTTCTCAAAGAGTCCCAGGAAATCTCAAAAAAGCTAAACACGCTGGCTCGGCTGAAACTCTCGGGAAACTAGTACCGTTACAAGTTACTATGTACTGCAGACCATTGCGAAACACACCCCTTTTATATGACAGAAATTAACTTGTAACGGTACTAGCTCTCACTGCGAAAGTGTGGTACAATCCTCACACATCTGAGGCTACCGTGGGAGTCTCAATTTTCAGTATTTATCTCTCGTTTATCCTCAATTTATATAATCCTTTTTACTATATATGCCAAAAAAGAAGAAAGTTTCAAAAAAGAAAGTGGTCAAAGCAAAGCCTGCCAAAAAGGTAGTAAAGACCAAGGTTAAGGCTGTAAAAGCTAAGGTTAAGAATTTTGCCAAACTAAAACTTGAACGTCAGAAGAAAGTAAAAGCAAAGACTGTAAAAAAGGTTGGGGGCAAGGCGCTTGCCAAGAAGGCGGTAAAGAAGAAGCCTGTCAAAGTAGAGAAAACAAAAAGTTCAAAGAAAGAAAACGAATTTAATAACAAAGTAGAAAGGCTTGTCCTCAAAGGTAAGGAGCGAGGCTTTGTCACCTACGATCAGATTCTCAAGGAATTCCCAGCTATTGAGGATGACATTCTTGGACTTGAATTTTTGTACGAAAAGTTTTCAGCATCTGGAATTGACGTCCTCGAAGGTGGAGGAATGCTCGGTGCCAATGATGATGAATTGCCTAAGAAATACGGTTACGGAAAGAGTGATTCTTCATACGACTCGATTCAAATGTACCTAAAAGAAATTGGTCAGTACCCACTGCTTAAGGCGTTTGAAGAGAAAGACTTTGCTAAACGAATTATGGAAGGGGACATTGAAGCCAAGAATCTTCTGGCACGCGCTAACCTGCGTTTGGTGGTATCAATTGCCAAGAAATACGTTGGTCGCTCACCTGACCTCACGCTTCTTGATCTCATTCAAGAAGGAAACCTCGGACTCTTCAAGGCGGTAGATAAGTTTGATTGGACTAAAGGATATAAATTCTCAACGTATGCCACGTGGTGGATTCGCCAAGCCATTACCCGTGCGCTTGCCGATCAGAGCCGAACCATCCGCATTCCGGTGCACATGGTGGAGACAATTGCCAAGTACAAGCAAGTAGTAAGGCGATTGTCACAGGATCTAGGACGTGACCCATTGCCCGATGAGATTGCAACCGAAATGGGTGTTGAAGTAGACAAGATTTACACTATTGAACAGATCAATCAAGACACAGTCTCGCTTGAATCTCCGGTAGGGGATGATGGAGATGACAGGTCAACACTCGGTGACTTTATTGCAGATGATAAGATTTTAGCTCCCGATCACGAGTCTTCTCGCAGGATCCTTTCAGATCAGGTTAAAGATATTTTAAATGACCTCTCGCTTAAAGAGCGCAAGATTCTGGAGATGCGACATGGATTAGTTGATGGTATTACGCACACACTTGAAGAGGTTGGAAAAGAATTTGGTGTCACTCGTGAACGCATCAGACAGATTGAAGCAAAAGCTCACCAAAAGATACGAGAACATGAGAAGGTGAATCGACTCCGAAACTACTAAGGGTTTCCAAACTTGGAAAATCCGGATGTTAAAGCATCAGACCCCCACAAGCAAGCTTGCGGGGGTCTCGGCTTAATAGCGAACACCGCAGGGGAGGGGTTTATTCCTCCACACCGCGGTGTGTTTCGTCGCGCGGTTACTTTCCGTGCGACAAGTGGTAGAGCATCTTGATGATGCCACAAGTGGTCCGTAGAAGGAAGAAGGCGATTAGGAAATGGGACACAAGTCCCATGTTTCCAAGCGTCACCTCCACCTGAGCCCCCGTATCTGGGGGCAACAAGTCGCATCCCCACTCGATCGATCTTGTCATCCCCCGTTTGATTTCTTTCAGTGTTTGGGGGTGGTAGGCGAGGAGGTAGGCGAACCCCCCCAGAACGACTGCGGTTGTCCACGCTTGGAAAAAGCGCGCCCTGATCCACATCCATCCAAAATAACCAAACTTTCTCGCGAATTCCATCGGAGTTCTCCTGAATTGGTTTGACCACGTCCCATGACGCAATCTATTACTGAATTAAGTATACCATACTTAATAAAATTTGTCAAGTATCACAAACACCTTCAAATTTTGTTCACAATGGTCAAAAATCTAGCCTAGAGATTAGGAAATAAAGGAGAGTGAGTATATAATATGCTCATGGCAAAACGACTCGCAGTAAATACAAAGAATAAAACATCTCGTTCTAAGAAAACAAAGAAGCGACTTGCGACTAAGAAAGCAATGCTTTTGGCGAAACCAAAGAACAAGAGCACCAACCCTAACCGAAGACGAAGTGCATAAGTTTGAGGTGATATAGGGTTTGGTTTGATAAAAGAAAAGTGCCCATCACTAAGATGGTATTTTTCGTTGATGGATACGGATCGAAAGATTATGGTTTACGATTTTTTACATACTTCAACCGCAAGGTTTAGCCTTGCGGTTGTTTAGTTAAAGTAGAAACGCTCGGCCTTGCGGCCGAGCGTTTTAATTTAGGCGTTAGCCTCTCTGATACTCCTCCCATACTGGGGTGAAATTTTCACGGAAGACACCCATCTGAATCGTGTCGTGATAACCACCATCTTTCCACATGTGCCGTAGTCGGCGCCCTTCTTCAAAGAACCCACATTTTTTGTAAGAGGCGATAGCACGTGGATTGAAGTCGTGAACATCAAGTTCGATCTTATGGAGATTCATTTGCATCAGGGCATATTCCAGGAGCAATAATAACGCTTCACTCCCGTGACCTTTACCCCAATATTCTTTCTCGCCAATTGCAATACCAAAGGTGGCAACTCTACTAACCCAATCAATTCGATGAAGTCCAATATTACCAATTGGAATTCCTTCCTTGGTTACGATAATGAATACTTGGTTACTGAGCTTATCCTTTGCTAAACGATCAATCCAGTCAACCTCGTTTTGCTCAAGTTGCGGAAAACCAATTCCGAGGTACTTAGTCACCTCAGTATCGTTGAACCATTTGAATAGATGAGGAACATCCGATTTCATTGGAATTCCCAAGTCAGTATTCTTTTTGCCAATACGAAAGATTGGGCGGGTACTATTTTCCACGGTCGTATCCTTACTTGTTGTTAAAGAGCGCTAAAACCTGAGGTTTCAGGCTGAAAGCAAAACATCTCGGCTTGCATTCAGCCGAGATGTTTCAAGTGTGTAAAATAAAAGGGGATTTATATATTAACTTAAATTACTCTCAGCTAAAGACAAATGTGCTGTTGCGGTGCCGGAAATGGCAAAAACAACCCACATATCCTTTGGGCAAGCGTGATTATTAAGTTGATACATATTTCGTCTCATAATCTACTTATATCATCTAACAAAATTTTGTCAACAGAGATGATTTTTAAAAACAAAATCGCCCCTAATATAGAGTCTCTACGGGACGACTCTGCATTAGGGGCGGACTGCTTATCTTCTGATTAAAGATCTTAACCAAGTAATTACTACGGCGAACGTATGCCAAAAGAAATTTCTTCTTAATGACTCATCAGTTCTTGAAGTGTCATCTACAATAGCTTTCTGTTCTTCAGGACCCTCTATAATTGTTACGGTTGGCAAGACAACTTCGGTACTTTCAGTCATCCACCGTCCAAAGATTTCAGTAACTAAAGATTCGATGGCGACAAACAAAAATCTTTTTTCCTCTTTGGTTTTCTCGAGTGGCGTTTTGTAACGTATTCCTTTGATACGCACCGTTAGGTCTGCTGTTTCCAACTCTCGGAGCGTCTCTTGGACTGACATATCTGTTGTGTAGATAAAGAACCTTCCCATCCATGGATGATCTTCGCCAGTTGGACCTGAGAGTTTGCATTCAGAGACCAGAATAGAAACTTGGTGAAAAACTTGAGCAAAAGAACTTGTATCTTCCAGGCTTGGAATAGTTCGCAAATCCAGTGGAGAATAATAACCACCCGCAACTTCTGGATTGTTATTTCCCGTTAGAGTTAGAACTACTCTTTGAGTTATTTCTTCAAAGGCAATCGTTGCACGTATGTTTCCGTTGAGCTCCAGGCTAATTAAGGGATCCTTAAAGGAAAAGGGCATCAGGGTTCTCCAAGGTGGTGAATCATCTTTCCTTTTATAGTATGCATTTTGGTAACTCCAAGGTCAACGTTAAAAGTTTAGCAAAGCTAGTTGGGTATAATAAAGACGAAGCTACCTATTGATGTTATCGCAAGGTAGCTCTCTCTTCGTTTATTCGACTTTCAGAATTAGAGATGGCAACAAGAACCCTTCAAGTCCAGTGATCCTTATGCGACCGTCAGGAGTAATTTCCATGACCATCCCTCGTACGTTTCCTTTGACAGTAACATTTGAGCCAAGCCTAACTCCAAGCTTTTCAATTTCGGCAAGTCTGTCCTCGGCACCTTTTGGTGCCGGCAATCTCAGGGAGTTAGATATTCCCTTTAAACTTCTTTCATCCACTGATCCTATGACTCTCGCCAATGAGGTGTTGCTAACTAAAATTCTCACGCTACGCTGTGGCAGCCTATGATTTCTCACTTGACGTTCTCCTTGTTCAACGCTTGAGAGAGGATACCATAGTAAGTAGGTTGGAGTAAATGGTGCCAAGGGAGAGAATTCTTTTATGTAAATTCGTAAGCGCCCGGGGAAATTCTCCCGGGCGCCTTGTTTGCTTCTCCTCGCGTTGTTTAGTTTTTCTTGGTTAGGACCGCATTTCGTGTCCACACTTCATCTCCTGATCCATCTGGGCCGTAGCGATAGGTTGGCCCATCACCGACTTCAATGGTGGTCCCATCGGGACACAAAAGAGATGTACGATCCTTGATAGATGAAGAGACAGGTTCGCAGTCGCTTTTGCCCAAGGCAGTAAGCGCCAGGTTCATCAAGTGAGCGAGGGCACCCCCCCTCTTCTCCGTGGTGTAGATCGCGAAGTCTGGCCTCACCGTCACTGCGGTTATTCCCTCGCCACGAAAGACACGCCTTTCGGTGCTCAGTAGGACTTGGTCGCAATCCATAATCTTGCCGAATTCCTCAGACATTAGGGTCGCTTCGTTGTAGCAGGCCTTCGGTAGCCAATCTGGCACAATCCTCGGTTGAGGTGCTTGCCCGCAATTAGTCAGGGCTGCCAGAAGCACAATAAGCGCCGCGGGCAGCATCTTCTTGCAGAAACTGATCAAGGTCTTGATTCCTCTATTTAGTTCCGTTTTATATAATATAACAATATGTAGACTATGTCAATATTTAGTAGAGTAATTTCTCTTACCCACCTCTCTTCAAAGTAGCCCGTGGTATACTTGCCACAAATGCCCACATTAACCACATTTGATAAGCTCTATAAAAACCTCAACGTAAAGCAAAAGGAGGCAGTAGACGCTATTGAGGGACCAGTTATGGTTATAGCCGGTCCTGGTACTGGCAAAACTTCAATACTCACGATTCGTATCGCTAATATCTTAAAGCTAACTGATACACAACCAGATAATATTCTTGCACTCACCTTTACTGAATCTGGAGTTTATTCAATGCGTAAAAAGTTGGTAGGACTCATTGGTTCACGGGCCTATAAAGTGGCGATCCATACGTTCCACGGATTTGCCAATGAAGTGATAAAAAAGTACCCAGAACATTTTCCAAGAATTATTGGTGCGGAACATATTACGGACATTGATCAGATTAGAATTCTTGAAGAAATCATTGAAAAAACTGATTTTAAAATCCTCAAGCCGTTTGGTGATATTTTCTACTATCTTCAACCTTCACTAAACAGTATTCGGACACTCAAGCGTGAGAATATTGCACCTGTTGAGTTTGAAAAACGAATCTTGGAACAGGAAAAGCAGTTTCGTGAAATTGATGACCTCTATCACGAAAAAGGGGCGCATAAAGGTAAAATGAAAGGGAAGTATGTAACCATGCTCGAGCATATCGAGAAGAATAAGGAGCTCCTGGATATTTACCAGCAGTACGAAAAACAGCTTGAGAAGGGAAAACAGTATGATTATGAAGACATGATTATGGAGACAGTACGCGTACTTGAGAGTAATAACTCGCTCCTCCTCTCTCTCCAAGAGCAGTATCACTACATTCTTGCCGATGAGCACCAAGACACAAATTTTGGACAAAACAAAATTTTAGAATTACTCGCTAATTTTCATCAGAGTCCAAACCTTTTTATTGTTGGTGATGAGAAGCAAGCAATTTTCCGTTTCCAAGGCGCGTCGCTTGAGAATTTTCTTTACTTTAAAAAGCTGTATCCGCAGGCGCTCCTTATTAATCTTGAGCATAATTATCGTTCAACACAGCCGATATTAGATGGTGCACATAGTTTGATACTCAACAACCGCGTTGATGATGAAAGATTGCGTACCAGATTGCTCTCATCTGGTAAGCAAGTAGAAAATAAGAAAATAAAATTATATAGTTTTGAAAACGAAAATGAAGAAATTGCTTTTTTGGTTTCAGACATTGCGCAGCGAATTGAATCTGGGGTTAAGCCAGAAGAAATAGCTGTAATTTATCGTGACAATCGTGATGCGCTACCGATTGCTCAGGCACTTGAGAAAACAAATATTTCATTTGTCATTGAATCTGATCAAGACCTCTTAAATAATCCTGACATTCGCAAGTTCATTGCAATTCTGAAGGTAATCAATCGTCTCGGTGATGACGCACTACTTACTGAACTTCTCCATATTGATTTCTTTGAGCTCGAGCCGCTCTCGGTGTATAGGCTTCTTCATAGTGCGAGTTCATCTCGAAAAGCCCTCTCAAGTGTGATGTCATCACGTGCGGATATGAGCAAGGCAGGAATCGATGAGGTTGATACAGTCAAACTTTCAAACCTTTCAGGATTGCTTTCCAGTTGGAGTAAGGCGGGACACAATAAGAATTTGATTGATATTTTGGAGATTGTTGTTCGGGAGTCAGGATTTCTCTCCTACATCCTTAAATCAGAAGGTGCGGCGTTGGCGCTTGAAGCGCTTGAAGCATTTTTTAACCAAGCACGGAACCTGATTGAATCACATCCATATTACAGGTTACGAGATTTCATTGAGTACCTTGAAGTACTTGAACGTTACAAATTGCTTTTGAAAGTTCGTAACAACAAAAGTGATCTTCAGGAGGTACGGCTAATGACAGCACATCGATCCAAGGGACTTGAATTTGAGGTGGTTTATGTGACCAGTTGCACTGATGGACACTGGGGGAATAAGAAAACACGCAATCACTTTCACTTGCCGATTACTCAGAAACTTGCCGAGGAAGGTCAAGGTGAAAATGACGATGAGCGCAGATTATTCTATGTAGCACTTACTCGTGCCAAGCACGAAGTACTTCTGACATACGCCAGGGAAGCGAAAGGTAAGCATCAATTACCGAGCCAGTTTACGGAAGAGATTGATCGCCAGTTTTTGGAGGAAATTACACCAGAGCGGACACTTATTTCTCTCGATGCTCGGGCGTTGGTTTACAAAGAGAAGCAGAATTATGGACCGTCCCTTAGAGATAAGGAATTTCTAAATGGTATTTTTCTTGACCAAGGTCTTTCAGTTTCGGCACTTAATAATTATCTTCGTTGTCCGTGGGAATATTTCTTCAATAATTTAGTACGCGTACCAAAATCCCCCGGGAAATTCCAGCGATATGGAACAGCAATCCATAATGCGCTGAAGAAATTTCTCGATCTCTACAAGGAAACAGGAGAAGCTAAAAAGAAAGTACTTCTTGAGTATTTTGAAGAGGAGCTTAACCGAGGTTATTTTGTAGAGAGTGAGTTTAAAGATTTGTTGGAAAAAGGAAAAATATCTCTTGGTGGTTATTTTGACCAGCATCATAAAAGCCTAAGTCCTGCTATTTGGAATGAATACACAATCTCCGGAATACTTATCCCGCTTGGAGTTGAGTCTGAAAATGGGGAAGAAAGGCAGATACTCTTGAAAGGAATACTAGATCGGATTGAAGCAGTGAATGGTCAGCTAGATGGTAGAGAAGTCATTGTCTATGATTATAAGACTGGAAAACCGAAGAGTCGCAATGAACTTGAAGGAAAGACCAAGAATGCAACGGGGGATTACAAACGGCAGGTAACGTTTTATAAACTACTCCTTGATCGTGAACCAGTTAATCCTAAACGTGGCACATTTCAATTTAATTCAGCGATTATCGATTTTATTGAACCAGACGATCGAGGAAAATATCATCGTGAGCAATTCTTTATTAGTGATCAAGAAGTGAACGAATTGGTTGAGTTAATACAGAAAACAAGTCTTGAGATTCTTAACTTAGATTTTTGGAACAAGCGATGTGAGGACAAGAAGTGTGAGTACTGTAGACTGAGGGAAATGGTGGAAGAGGGGAATAGGAATGAAGAAATAGGAGTCAAAATATAACCAAGCAACAAACAAGCGCGGCCGTAGGCCGCGCTTGTTTGTTGCTCTATATATTAGGAACCACTTAATTCTGTGCTGAGGTTGTTAGGATAGTATTAATCAATCCCTTAATGGCGGAATAAGATTCAGCTCCCTCGATTGGAATTATGTCGTTACCTGTTGAAATGAGGAAGGTGTTGGGGGTACCGATTGTCCCAGCCTTGAGTCCACTTTGATAATCTGCTTCAACTTTATCTGCATGTTTTCCAGAATCTAAGCAGGATTGAAATTCACTCTTCTCTAAACCAATTTTTACTGCAACCGTTCCAAGCTGGCTAGCGTCTAGGTTGTTATTTGATGGGGTAATGTCATAAACACTATCTATGAAATCCCAGAAGGCGGTATTACCACCAAGCTCTGCCGCACATTCTGCAGCCTCAGCCTCTTTACGTGCTTTTGAGTGGAGCGTGTCGAGTGGGAAGTGACGATAAACCCAGGCTACAGTGCCGTCTTTGGCATAGTCTTCCATAACCTTCTTCATTGTCTTGTGGAACACTTTACAGTATGGACACTCCAAATCTGAGTATTCAATCAACACTATCTTTGCTTGAGGATTACCAAGCAAGTGATCCTCTTTTGTAACTGGATCAACTGGTGTTTTGAGATTTTGTCCATCTAAAACAGTTGCGGTATTATCACGATTGGGAGTAGTTACATGGCTTCTATTGACGAAGTAGTAGGAGCCGGCAATTAAGGCGCCTGCTAAAAGAATCGCAGTTGGAACGTTCAGACCTTTTGATACTTTTTTTTCAGGTTCGTTTTCGTACATAGGTGAATGCGATTAAGACGTGTTGATTGAGAGTAGATTTCCTACAGTCTACCATGTGCTGGGTATGGCTGGCAAAATGAGCAATTGAGGGCTATAATTTAAAAAATAACCAAAAAATTCAAAATAATGAAAAACTTGATTGGCAAAAAAGCTATAGATTTTAAGCTTCAGGATGAAGTGAATAAGGTACATACGCTCAAGGATTACTTGGGAAAAGTGGTCCTTCTTTATTTTTATCCAAAGGATATGACTCCTGGTTGCACGATTGAAGCTGAGGGCTTTCGCGACCACATCTCAGATTTTAAGAAGCTTGGGGTTGTTGTGTTGGGGATGAGTCCTGATTCTGTAGAATCTCATAAAAAATTCTGTGAGAAACATAAGCTCAACTTCACCCTCCTTGCTGACGTCGACCACAAGATTGCCGAAAAGTATGAAGTTTGGGTTGAAAAGAGTATGTATGGCAAGAAATATATGGGTATCGAGCGAGATTCTTTTCTTATTGATAAGAAGGGGATTGTCGTCAAACAGTATCAAAAAGTGAAGCCTGAAGAACATCCTGATGAGATTATTGCTGATATTAAGATTCTTAAACTAAATAAATAGAAATGCTTTATTTCATTGCACTTGCCGCGTTTACAGCAACTTTTTTGGGCGGATTGTTTGCATTACGGTTTAAAGATAAGCTCCATCTCATTTTGGGATTTAGTGCAGGGGCTGTTATTGCAGTCGCATTCTTTGACTTGCTACCTGAAGCACTCGAGCTTGCAGGTGAGTCCTACGATAGTGGTTTTGTGATTAAAATTGTTGCCATAGGCTTTGTTGTTTATCTACTCCTTGATAGGTTGGTGTTTGCACACAACCACAGTCATGATGAAGAAAGTGAAGTAGGTCATGCACATCGAGGATGGCTTGGTGCAGGTTCCCTTTCAATTCATAGTTTTCTTGATGGTGTTGCAATCGGTCTTGCTTTCCAGGTATCGAGTGCTGTCGGACTCGTGGTGACCACCGCTGTTTTGGTACATGATTTCTCTGACGGAATCAATACTGTCAATATGATACTACGCTCAAAGGGCAACAGGCGTGAAGCATTTACATGGCTCTCTCTTGATGCTCTGGCACCAGTTCTTGGAATCTTTGCAGCCCAATTCTTCACACTCGAAGAGTCAACACTTGGGCTAATCCTCGCACTCTTTGCTGGATTTTTCCTCTACATCGGCGCATCCGACTTGCTTCCTGAGAGTCACCACAACCACCCAACGTATTGGACAACCTTTATGACAGTTCTGGGTATGGGGGTACTGTACCTGGCGATACAAGCGGTGGGGCATTAAGATTGGGTGGTATGTTTAAGAGAGAAGAGCAAGGCGGGTTTAAACGTTGATTCGGCGCGACCCATAGGTCGCGCCGAATTTCAAATATTCTATGGTTTCCAGTGGAGCCGATCAAGTTGCTTCAAAGATCTATTAATCTTTTTCATCTGATCTACTGCTCCAACCTCATCGGCGAAGCTCATCGCCTGCGACAGATAATCTTGAGCCTTCCTATAATTTTTGGTTTTGATAGCGATTTCACCCAGATGCCTGAGAATCGAGGAGAGCTGTTTTCTACCGTAATCACCCTCGGCTATAATCTCACCCTTCAGTCCATAGGCTAGCCTACAACGGTAATTAACCTCAGCGTTGGGGGTCGGCAAATAAAGCGCGATTTCAGCTAAACGCACATGGGCAAGGGCAATCTGGTGGGCCACTGGTGGCGAAACTGCCAGAGTCGCACTGAGAGCTTTTATTGCCCAAATGCGCATTTTCTGAGGATTCAGTCTTGCGTAAGGGGTGAACCTCAAAAGAAAAGCAATTCCCATATCCATCTGGGTGTGAGAAAGTGGTCGCTCGAGCATGAGCCCAAGAGCGTACTTCAGTCCAAGAAGACGACCGTGTATTTTGGCAAAAACTCCTCCTTGCCAAGTACTTCCAAAAATGTTCATTCCATTACTCCCTCAGAAGTGTGATTTTCTAGAGAGACCATAACACGATAAATACAAAAAATCTACTAACAACATAATCTTTGTCTGTAGGTGAAGATTATGTTGGTCTATTATTTAAAACGGCAGGGTAAAGGTCATGCCACTCGCTTCGAGATTTTCCCATTCTGACGGGTCGAGTTTGATGGTCTGCATAACACCACCATCTTTGAATTTGAGCTCTTTGTTTTTTAGGGCGTAGTCGTACACTTCTTTGGTGATTTTGACGTCATCGAGGCAATATTTGCGAATCTTGTCGATCTCACCCTGACGCCACCAGGTTATTGCCTGGAGGCCATTGGCTGATTTGGCGGTGCCAAGCGTTCCTTCGGCGATAGTGTTGAGAGAAAGACGTCTGCCGAAGGAGTCTTTGATTTCTTTGAGAATATCCAGACTTTTAATTTTGGTGAGATCTCCTGGGTAGTATTTATTGAGGATTGGGATATCAAAATGATCACTGTTGTATCCGATGAGCATATCGCAATTCTCGAGAATTGGCCAAAGTGCAGGCAACTCTTCTTCAAGATAACTTGAATAGGTGTCGGTGCTGTAATCATAAATACAAACAATGGACAAGTCCAAAAGAGATGGGTCGTTCTTTCCCACCTCTTGGAACATGTTCTTTGTTTCTATATCAAATACTATTTTTTTCATGCTAATGGACGTGCATAATTGGTAAATTTCGTTGTTGAAATCGTCGGTTTAGTCTTCATCATACGTCCATGTATGGTTCAGCCAAAACCTCAATTTCGCCTAGAACTTTGCTCAATTCTGCACGTCCTATCATATTGTTAAATGTTTTACGAAGCTCGCGATTTCTTCAGCTTTCAGCTTTGTCTCAGTGGTTGTTTTTAATTCCTTAATCTTATATTCTCCAGAGCTGATTTCTTCTTCGCCAACGACGAGCGCAAAAGGGATTTTATCTTTGTCAGCTTTCTTAAATCCATCAGCTACTTTCTTTCCCGAGTAGTCAACCACAACAGCTAGTCCTGCTTTACGTAAAGTCATAGCCAATGAAGAGGTATGTTCAAAACAATTTTTATTGAAGGGGATAATGCAGAGATCAGTTGTTGATGTATAGGTAGGTAGAAGGTCGTAGCTTTCAAGTACCTCGCGAATCATTACGTCACCAAAACCAAAGCCGACAGCAGGAACCTTCTCTCCTCCAAAAATGGTAAGCAAATCATCATAGCGTCCACCACCAAGAATTGCTCTTCGGTTCTCTGGATTGGTGTCAAAGACTTCAAAGACAATACCTGTGTAATAATCAAAACCTCGAACAATACTTGAATCAAAGATGACGTTAGTAATTCCTGATTTTTTGAGCATTTCAATAACCTCCAAGACTTCTCCGGAAGCTTCAGTCTTTAAACTAAATGTTTCTCCGGCAATTTCCTTGAGTTTCTGGTTGAACTCATCTACCTCCATTTTGTTCTTCTTGTCGATTAAGAGACGTAATTCTTTTTTCTTGCTTTCATCGAGACCTAGCTCCTTAGCTTCTTCATCGAGGAGTTTACGGCTATTAATCTTAATTTCAAATTGATTTTCTTTTAGTCCAAATTTTCTTAGGATATTGTAGGCAACAGAAATAACATCAGCATCAGCTTCAATACCCTCAAGTCCGAAGAGATCAACATTTAACTGCCAGTGTTCTCGCAGGCGTCCTTTTTGAGGACGTTCATATCTAAACAGGTTGGGGATTGAATACCAGCGGAGGGGAAATGAAAGCTCACGTTTTTTGGCCGCAACCATGCGGGCAACTGTTGGTGTCATTTCTGGTCGAAGGGTGACTTCACGCTCTCCTCGGTCAGTAAAGGTGTAGGTTTGCTCGTTTACGATTTCATCTCCTGATTTTGCACGGTAGAGCTCAGCTGGTTCGAGGATAGAAGCCCCGTATTCAACATAGCCAAAACTCTCCGAAACCTCACGGAGAACTTTGAATATGTAGTTTTGCACCGCTTGATCCTCTGGATAGAAGTCACGGACACCTTTATAAGATTCAGTGGTAAGTTTGGTCATAAGTCATCAAATAGTACCAAAAACTTGTTATTTGGTATAGTGTTTGGATACTATGCATAAGGGAAAGATTGTTACTATATATAAAGAAGAAGGGGAGACACCTCTTAAGGCACTCGAGCGATTTCGTGCCGAGAATCCAGAGTACAGGACGAGCTCCCTTATACCCACAGGGCATAAGTGTTCCCTTACCTATATCGGGAGACTCGATCCAATGGCTGAAGGACTACTCTTGATATTGATTGACGGAACAACAGAACAGCGAGAAGGGTGTCTTAATTTGGATAAAAGATACAGGGTGGAAGTCCTCTTTGGCGCCAAGAGTGATACGGGAGACATACTAGGACTCCTTGATGGTCAGGTTGAGGCGAGAGTTGTTGACGAAGGAGAGTTACGCGAACAGTTACAATTACAAGTTGGTACCTTTACCAAACCATACCCACCTTACTCTTCAAAGCCAGTAAATGGTAACCCTCTATTTATCTGGGCCAGAGAGGGGAGACTGAGTGAAGTCAAAATTCCAACTCACATAGTGAAGATACATTCAATCGAATTAATTGCGTTCAAGAAGATGAGCGGTGAAGTATTATTGGAGGAAATCAAGACACGAGTCAGTAAGGTTGCTGGTGATTTCAGACAAGAAGAAATAAAAAAAGGATGGACTCAAAAACTTTCAAATCTTCAAGAATCAAAATTTATCTTAGCAGAGATTATTGTTTCTTGCGGTAGTGGTGCCTATATGCGAATGCTAGCTGAAGATATTGGTAAGGGGCTCGGTGTTTCTTCTTTGGCGTATCGTATCAAACGAGAATCAGTAGGGGATTTTAGATTGGGTTCTGGGGAATCTCAACGTGGTTAAATAATAGGTTTTGTTTTTTGGACCAGGTGAGGATATAGGGATATTCTGATGGATTAATATCATCTGGAATAGTATAGGTTACGGTACCTGTCGTTGCTTTTACTGGACCAAGACTTTCATAGTTTGAAGCAGTGAGGTCTTTACTGAGGTAAACGTAAAGTTCACTATCTCCTTTGAAATTTAGATTTTCGTATTGAATACTGCTTCCGCCACGAGCAGGAAGGAGGCGAAGAAAGCCTGATGCAGGATGACCTACTGTTCCGGTAACTGGAAATTTTATATCTCCAATTTCAACAACAACTTCTTCATCAGGAGTAACTTGAGGGGTCTTGGAAACATTAGTGCTGGTAGTGGTTGCAGTTTCTTGAGCTTTGCTCCTCTCTTTATATTCTCTGTAAAGTGGGTAAAAACTATAGTAAGCCAATCCTAAAATAATAAGAAGGAGGATGACGATAATAATATTTTTCGAGTTTCGACGCATGTATAAAAGGGTACCGCAAACAAACACACCCTGCAAGCAAAGCTTGCAGGGTGTGTTTGTGGATTCGAAGAGATTAGAAATCTCTTCGAGGACCTCGTTCCTCTCTTGGTCGTGGAGGTTGTGCCTCGTTGACAGTAAGACGACGTCCTTCAAAATCTTTACCGTTAAACATCTCGATTGCTCGTTCCGCTTCTTCAAGGGTGACCATCTCAACGAAGCCATATCCTTTTGAACGACCGTTCAAACGATCTGTAATAATAGTAGCTGACTCAACGTTACCTGCTTGTGAAAAGTAGGCCTTGAGTGTATCTTCAGTACTTTCCCAAGGAATTCCTCCTACGAAAAGTTTTTTTAGCTTAACCATTTTGATTCGTAACTAACTTAATAAAAACAATAACGACCTCTCGTCTGATTCGTAAAGCTCTGAACCAACAAGGGTTCAGATTAACTCTAGATGTTACCCTTTTGAAAGGAGAGGTCGACAGAGACAACCTACTTAAGAAAAGTATAGCACAAAGTTAGAGAATAGCAAGAGGGTGGAGATTGTCGCTAAATAACCTCACTAGCAACGGAATCTTTCTTTGGAGTTTTTCTTGGTGTAGATTTTTTCTGAAGTAGTTCGGTGATTTCGCGAATATCTTTTTCAATGAGATGTAATCTTCCAAATATCTTTGTAAGTTCGGTTTCTTCTTGGGCAATATCTTTTTCTGTTTTTTCGGCAATTCGCTTCTCATGTTTTAAACCAGAAAGCAGTATCTCATCTCCAATAAAGAATGAAACAAAGGTGCCTGTAATGAGTAGAACAAAAACACTAATTATAAAAGAAATGAGTGGATAATGAAGAAGTGGAAGTATGTCGATAATGAGCCAAACACCTCGCCAAAACATAACAATGGCAATGCCGGCGATAAGTGCATAGAGAAGTGGTCTTTGACTGAGGGCGTGCCGCACCCTATCTTCAAGTCGGTCAAAATACTTGATTGCAGTACCGTAACTTTTCGTGAGATTTTTTTCAACTTCAGGAGGCATAAATTAATGAGCTTACTTGCAGATAAATTTTAACAGATTTGAGATTAATTTCCAGGATAATTAATCTTCTTATGCAACGATACTGGTGCAGTGCGAACAACGTTTTGCTTTGGCTGGAATTTCTGAAAGACAGAATGGGCAAGGAATTGAATCAACTTCTTTTGGTGCCTCTTCACGCTTGAGACGATTGATTTGCTTGATAAGGATGAAGATAACTAACGCTACGATGAGGAACTCAACAAGTGCGTTTATAAAAATCCCGTAGTTAATCGTGGCAACTCCCGCCACCTTTGCTTGTGCGAGGGTATCAAACTGTCGATCTGAGAGATTTATGTACAGATTTGAGAAGTCGACATTCCCCAATAACAATCCAATCGGAGGAAGGATAATATCGTTAACTAGCGAGGTAACAATCTTGCTAAAACCAGCTCCAACAGTTAAACCAACTGCAAGATCGATAACACTACCACGTGCCAAAAATGTTCTGAATTCCTTAATGGTCGATTTCATATTTGAATAGAATCAATTTTCAACATCAAGTATGGGGTTTTTTTAGAATCTATGCAAGAGAGGTTTTAATTTAGAATCCAAAAATACTACCTAATCCAAGATAGAAGTTTCCCAAGAAATCTCTCATCGAAAGACCAAGTTTTGCCAAGAATCCTTTTGGTTTAAGAGTGGTTGGTTTTGAGTCTGCATTACTTGTTGTTGTCGCTTTGGTAATAGTAGTTGTTAGTGTTTGGTTTGTTTGTGGTCTAACTACCTTTTTAATAACTTGAACTGGAGTGGTTGTCGATACAAGAGTTATTTGGTCAGTTGAAGTCCTTTCGATGAACGCGTTAATTTCCGTGAGTGCTGGCGGGGTTGTAGTTGCAACCTGCTCTGTACTTGTTGCAGTTGTTGTGGAGGTTGTTGTGCGAATTATTAATGCGTCAGATGATCCGCCACTAGAGGTAACTAGTATCGGTTTAGAGAAGTTTTTTAGAACCCCATTCCATGACAATCCCATCCCTGTTGGTATCGAATAAGCAGTTGCCCACACTCTACTATCATTATCAGTGCTCGTTGATTCAATCCCCCCATCACTTTCCTGTAGGCTCGCAAGATAGTCGTGCGGGTTTTTATTATTCATCATCCAGCCATTGTCGATATCTTCTTGAGGGTTGAGTGCAGAGAGTGCCGTTACTGCCCAGCTAGTCGCGGGGCTATTGCCGAAACCACCATCATTTTGTTGTCTTGTTCTAAGATAACTTTTCCCATGGTTGATAGCGTCACTGACATTTGGCAGATCACTGACAAGACTGAGTGCTTGAATCGTCGCAGAGGTAAGGTCGACACTGTCCCAAGAACCGTTACTCTCTTGCTTTGAAAGAATAAACGCAACATCGGTTTTGATTATTTGATCGGTTGAAGTATAACCAGCGTGTAGAAGTGGTATAAGTGCAAAGACATCATCATTAAAGAGTATTGGATCACCAAACTGTGTGCCATCAAAGGAGTCTATAATCTTGCTAATATAGTTGAAGTTAGTTCCGTTGTATGGATTAACACCAAGTGCTTGAAGTGCCATAGCCCTCCTTTCGTAATCAGTCAGGAGAGCATTCTCTGTTGGTCTGTTGGTTGTGATATAGTCTTTAAGGTTTTCCTTTGCGGAGTTGCTACCATTATATGACCCAAAGGCGATCGCAACCCAGTCACTATAGAGATCAGCGCCATAGGATCCATTGGCGTGTTGTTTGCTGACAAGAAAGTTGATTGCATTTACTACGTTAATTTTATTGTGTGTCACGCCTCCGCCTCCGCCACCACCGCCAGTGTTATTATCTGGTGTAGTTGTTGCAGTAGTCGTAGCTTCTCGTAGAAACGGAGAGAGAATAATTGATTCACTTGAGACCGACCCTGCTTTGTGTACGAAGAGCGAGTAGGGAGTAGTAGTGCTCGGACTAAAGTCAAAGAGACCTGTAGTACTCGTTGCGACATCTGTACCGTTTATATTAAGGACACTGTCGGTTGCTGTGGCTAGTGTCCAAAGATTACTATCAAAGTAAAAAGCATTAAGTGTCGTGGTCGCACCGACCTCAGGGGTCATTGTTGAAGAAGTAAGTGTCAGTGGGGAGGTGTTATAGGTAATAACAAGAGTTTCATTTGGGGTGAGCGTGTGGCCATCAAGTCCTGTTGCACCTGGATTGATAGTACCAGGGGCACTATTAAACCATAGCCAGAATTTATTATTTATAAAATCAGAGATATATTCATTGATTCCATCGATGCTGACCCCAAATGAGTACCAGGTTTTAGCCAGTGTCCAACCCATTTCTTTTGCTACTTGCTCGATTGCACAGAATCCGTTGATAGTCGTTGTGGTTCCGGTTTCTGAATTTTGGCAAGCATGAACCATAACATCTTGGTTGTACAATTCAGCGTCATTTGCTTGAACTTTAAGCCGAATAGTTGTTGTTGGTTCTGTGGTTGTAGATGTTACTAATATTTCTGGAGTTGATGTAGACCCTTCAGTTTCAAGAATTTGATCAGTACTCGTTGATGTGGAAATAGGAGTATGGTCCTCAATAATTATATCGGTCGTTGTTGCAACTGGATCCGTCGTGGTAGCTTCATCTGCCTGTGAAAGGTTTGGAAACAGAATGAGTAAGGATACTGTGATAGAAAGAAGGAGCCAAAGAGTGGTAGTTGTTTTTAATTTCATAATTTATGATATTAGTTTTTAATTTTCACTTTCGTATTTCCACTCAACAACATCTCCATTTTTTAGAATGTAGTTTGATATGCCAACAATCGCTCGTTTGTTATTTACGGAGTAGATCCAGTAGAACCCCGCTTTGTCTCCACCTCTTATTCCACCGATAGAATCAATTAAAAAACCAAGCACGGGGTATGACTTGGTGGTAAATAATAATCCTCTTTCTTTTTTTGCAACCTCTAAGAGTTTGTAGACAGATGATTCTTCAGGAATTGTAATACTCTCTGTGAAATCAGGAAGCTTGAGAATTACTGTTATTTGTTTTTGTTCAGGTAATACGGGTACGTTTTCTTTGGTAGCTGTACCCGCGACTTCTATTTGGGGTGTCTTTGAAATTGGAGCATCTTCAGGATGCTGGATTAGAGTTCTTATTGAAGTAGTTGCAATCTTCGATACAGTATTAGTCTGTGAAAGATTTTCTGTTGATAAAACAATCTGTGGTTTTTGGTGAATTAAAATTGCAAAGAGAATACCCCCTATAAATGTAACCACACCCACTAAAATTAATTTATGTTTTTGCTGCATACGGCAAGTTTTTTAATGATAAATTAAAAAAACCGCTTCAATTCTGAGCGGGAATACTTGCATATCGGGGCAAATTATTTGCGGATACATGATATGGGTTTTCTGCTCGGAAAAGAAACGTTATCTTCAGACCGGACTCGTTTTGATTCAAGAGAGAATCAAGCATTACCGTTGCGGCACAGTAGGGGAATCAAACCCCATTTCCAGTCCAAATAGTTTAAAATCACAAGGGTATTAAACATATCAAGACCTGACTCCACGAAAGAGTTCAAAAGACAACAGGTGCATTATATCTACCATGTTAGGGAGTGCAACCATTAATCCTATTGACTCGTAATAAGAATAAGGGTAAAAAATATGCATTAGGGTATAATTAAACATCTCTATGAAATCATATCGACTATTTCTAATAATTGTTCTTATTCTGTTCTGTGTCGTCCTTGTAGGGGTCGGTAACTTTTATGCATTTCGTCACGTTGTCGGCCTTACCAATCAGCAAAGTGCTTCATTTGATCAAAAAATTCTCCTGCTGCAAAAAGATATTGCTACCCTCGGCGATGAACTACAAAAAGTTTCAGGTGAGAGTAAGAGCACGGTAGTTTCTTTGAGTGAGGTCGAGCGAAGACAAAACGTTCGAGTAAAGTCCCAAGACGAGTTGGTCACGGATGCAGTATCAAAGGTGGTACCTTCGGTAGTTTCAATTGTTGTTTCCAAAGATGTTCCACAACTCGAGATTACGTATCAAAATCCATTTGGTAATGACCCTTTTTTCAAAGACTTTGGATTCCAGGTGCCTGTCTATCAACAAAAAGGAACAAAGCATCAAAAGGTGGGGGCAGGTAGCGGATTTATTGTTTCATCAAAAGGATACATTGTTACCAATAAACATGTCGTGACAGACCAAGCTGCAGACTACACCGTTTTGCTTTCAAATGGAAAACAATTACCTGCGAAGGTGGTTTATCGAGATTCAGCCGATGATGTTGCGGTTATTAAAATAGAAGGTTCTTATTCATCAGTTCAATTTGGTAATTCAGAACTATTGAAACCTGGACAGAGTGTTGTTGCTATCGGTAATGCTCTCGGTGAGTTTAACAATTCAGTGTCGGTTGGAATCATCTCAGGACTCAACCGCACGATTCAAGCGGGGGGTAATAGTGGAGGAGCACCGATACAACTCACTGGTGTTATCCAAACCGATGCTGCCATCAATCCAGGAAACTCTGGCGGTCCATTAATTGATTTAACAGGAAAGGTTATTGGGGTGAACGTAGCGACCGTTCTGGGATCAAGTAATATTAGTTTTTCAATTCCAACAAATAAAATTAAAGCGATTTTGGATAAGGTGGTTAAGTAGCTCAGAGCTTCTTTGACTTTGACCACTCGACATTTCCATCGATCACTTTGCGTTCAAATTCGGTGGCGTTGCGCAGACCCTTGGCCATTTTTTCAGTAATAAGTGGAATGTGTTTAATATCGTCAATGTCTTCGGCGATGTAATGGAGATCTTCTTCACTCGTCACCCACTCCAAATCCTTATCGAGTTTTTTGTACCGCAGAAGATTAAAAGGGACTGAGAAGCTCCGTAGGCTCTTGATACCTTTTTTGTGCGCATTGGTGTATTCGTGGAAGTATGAGAGAGCCAACTCTCTTTGTGTTCGATACACTGGATCGCGGTAACGCAGTACCGCATGGTTGGTCTTACTGATAGCGCCCCAATATCCATCTTTCTTGAAGAGGGCGACAACATGATCCTCGTCGTTATGAGTTTTGAAATCCATTAGTAACGGCACTCCTCCGTTGACCCAAAGGGCGCAGGCGGCAATGAGTGCGGCTTCCATACAGTGGACCTTTTTTTCTCGAAGCGCTCTGGATACTGACATATACGTCTCACCAGTTTCTTCAAAATTAATAGGTAATTTATCTAAGTAATCTTGGATTTTAACAGGGGTATTTAGTTTGCGCAGAAGGGAATAGTCGCCTTTAGATAATCCAAATCTAGTGTGCATAGTGTTTAGATAAAGATGTGTCGAGCATAGATAATCGCACCCACCGCCACTGAAGTGATTGCACTAACGAGGACGAAGGCGCCCATAGTATCTTTTATCTTACCAATCATTTGATCGTGATGAGGTTCTACTTTATTACAAAGATCTTCGATTGCTGTATTGGCGATTTCAGCGGCGAGAACAAACCCAACTAGAAAAATCAAAATTGCTACTTCAAGATACGAAAAATCAATATAAAAAAAAGAGCAAAAAACAAGGATTGCTACCAAGGAGTCAATCTTAAAGTTAAATTCCTCACGCCAAACCGTGACCAAACCATTTCCTGCGTTTCGAAATGAAAATATAAGTTTCTTAAACATTGTTGCTATTTTACCATAAAAGCCCTCTTCTTGATCCAGCAAGCTTAGTTTTCTGTCCAGGTGTTGTATACTAGTGGTATGGAAATACAAACAGTAAGTTCGCTTGAGGAACTGCGCAAAGGACGCAGACCAATTCGTAATATTAACATTGAACACCGAGAGCATCTAACCCGTCTTGAACGCTTTGCGGCATGGATTACAGGACATGTCGGTACGATGGGGTTTTTCCTCATCATTTTTTTATGGACCACCCTCTGGCTTTCGTGGAATGTGTTTACTCCAGAGCAGTACCATTTTGATCCATACCCAGCGTTTGTCTTTTGGCTCTTTATTTCAAATATGATTCAAATATTTCTTATGCCTTTGATTATGATTGGGCAGAATCTTCAGGGGAGGCATGCAGAGGCTCGCGCTGAATCAGATTATGAAGTTAATATGAAATCTGCTGAAGAAATTGAAACGATACTGGCACATCTTGAGGCACAGCGGGATACATTGAATGCAATAAAAAAACAATTAGAAGGAAAATAGCCTTTCGTAGCTTATTTGAGTTTTAAGGTATCAGTGTTTACTGCTCCCGTACGAAGCACTTTTATAGTACCTTCTTCACTTAGAGAAATAAGTGTTGAAGGTTTTCCGGTTAGGGTTTCGTTTCCAAGGTAGTAATCTACACGATCACCAAAGTACGAACGTGCGTTTGTGATTGTGAGAGCGGGTGGTTTGCCCTCCGGGTTAGCGCTCGGTGCAAGGAGGGGTCCTGTTTGTTTTAGAAAATTTAAAAGAAACTCACTCTTTGGTATGCGAAAGGCCAAGGAACACTTTCCCCGATGGAGATATTGAAAGGCCTCGTCGTTGCAAGGAAGAATGACACTTACTGGATTTGGCCAGAGCTTTGAAAGTACCGTTTTTGTTTCCTCACGTAGGGTGATTCCAAAGAGCTCTATATCCTTTATTGCCCTAATCAAGATTATGCAGGGTTTATCAAATGAGCGATTTTTGATTGCGTAAAGACGACCTTCTGCTTCTTTGTTCAGCGCAGAGCAAACCATCCCGTACACGGTGTCGGTTGGAATCACTGCAATTCCGCCATTACGGAGTATATTGATACAAGTGTCGATTTCAGATTCATTCATGTTTTGACACGATACGCTAAAAACAAAAGAAATCAACAACGACAGCATGGTATAGTTAGATATAATTTTCTTCAATCAGGGGGAAAACGATATATGGATTCAACTTTCAACTTACTGACGCGTAAATACAAAGAAGTTAGCCTTCTTGTTTTTCGTAACGTTTTTGTGTTGATTAATGTCATTGTTTTTTTTGTGGTTGGATTACTGATATATGTTGGTAACACCAAGGAAGGAATGTTCCTCGGAATTATTGTAATACTCAATGTTATTATCGGGATTTTTCAGGATCTTAGGGCGTGGCTTGTACTTGAAAGATTAAATTTACTCACGGCGCTTTCTGTAACGCGCATCGGAGATGATGGTTTGGAAAGCGATGTGTTACCTGAAGAAATAGTCAAAGGCGATAAAATAAAATTAAAATCAGGAGACCAAATTCCTCGAGATGGAATACTCCTCTCGTCTCTGGGACTTGAGATAAACAATGCTTTGATCACAGGTGAATCAACTTCTTTCTTAATGAAAGGGGGCAACCAAATATTGGCCGGCAGTATCATTACTGCTGGATCCGCTGTCATGGAGGCAAGTGCTGCTTATGGTGATAGTCGAATCGCCCAGATGACTGTCAAAATCAAAAAATATTCAAAAAATGATAGTCCAATTCAAGGTTCAATCAACACAATCGTCACGTATTCAGGGTATGTTTTGATTGCCGTTATTCTTTTTGTTATCGCACGTGGTGCTCTTCAGCAAGAATCATCAATAACCATTATTCAGCAAGTCGGGGCACTTGCCAGCACGTTGGTTCCACAGGGTTTGGTGATTGCAACAACACTACTTTTTGCTTACGGAGCAACACATCTCTTCAATCGCCACGTGCTCTTACAAGAAATGAATGCTGTCGAAAAGCTCGGGCACATTAAGAATTTGTGTATGGATAAAACAGGGACATTAACCGAGAATATGCCAACGGTTGAGGCGATGCTTATTCCACCGGAAGGGAACAAAGAACAGGCGGAACGTCTCGCTTCACTTTATGTCGACTTGATAGGAGATTCGTCACAGACAATTGAAGCAATCAAAAAGTTCACCCCAAAAACACTTACGAGTAAAACACCAAAGGAAACACTCCTATTTTCATCATGGCGAGGTTTTGGTGGATTACTTCTCGAAGAAGGGGAGAGAGGGGCGCTGTTTCTTGGCGCACCAGAGATTTTTGCCCAACAAATAGTTTCAGAGAAAGAGAAGGTGTGGCTTCAGTCAGTAGTTACGGAACAAACTGCTAAAGGTCGACGGGTTATCTCATTGATGCAATCAAATCAGCAGGAATCAGCAATTCAATTGGTGGGAAGTAAACTTTCGGTTGTTGCAGTCTTTGTCTTGGAAAATAACTTACGTGAAGGAATACCAGAGGCAATTGCTTATTTTCAAAACAGGGGGGTTCGTATCCGTGTCATTTCAGGAGATAATCTCGAGACGGTTCGGTCCGTGGTTCGGTCGGCAGGCATTCTAAAACCAGAACTTGCAATCAGTGGCGATGAATTACAGTTACTCAATAGCGATGAATTTAATGAGAAGGTAAAATTGTACACAATTTTTGCGCGCATTAAGCCAGAACAAAAAGAGAGGATTATTGACGCTTTGAAAAAAGATGGATTCACCGCGATGGTAGGTGATGGAGCAAACGATGCGCTTGCTATAAAAACAGCAGACCTTGGTATTGCAATGTTTGATGGTGCAAAAGCAACTAGGCAACTAGCGGGCGTAGTACTTACACATAATAGTTTTGTTGAGCTCCCCGGTGGAGTAAAACTCGCTGACAGTATCATTGAAAATATTGAAATTTATGCCAGCCTCTTTTTCAATCAAACATTCCTTGGTTTTTTCTTTTTTGTTCTCCTGAGTATTCTTGGATACAGTTTTCCATTTACTCCACTCAACATCACCTTCATTAACTACTTTACGGTAGGTATTCCAAGCCTCCTTATTTTTTACTGGACAATTCGTCCAAGAGAAGAGACGTCTCCGATTAATAAACAGTCTTTTATCAAGCGGGTCCTGCCATTTCCGTTGATTTCTGCTATTCCACAATCTATTGGTGCAGTTGCTATTGTTATGTTCAGTGTTATGTATTTGAAAGAGTATAATAATTTAAATTCTATTTCAGCACTGGTCTTTATTAGCTTTGGTTATCTGTTTTTCATGTTTGCTCCAAGTTTTTATGCCAAATCTCTTCCAAAGAATCGACTGCTACAATTATTGTTATTGGCCGGAGCTGAGGCGGTCATCTTGCTCATCGCGCTCAATATTTCTTTTGTAAACGAATTTTTTAACATTTCTGCACCGGCGCTTATCTTCTTGGCATTTCTTTTACCACTGATACTCGTTTATTCTTTATTGCAGTATGGAATTTTGCGAAGAATGGCTCCGATGGTTTCAGGAACTACGGTGAAAGTGACCTAATTTGCAAAGAAATTAATTATCCCTGTTTACGTACTGTAATAATTTTTGGTATACTTTTTCGTGCTAGAAATAAATTAATACTATGAAAACAGAAACAATCAAGAAAGGAGGAAAGTATGAGCCTGGAAATTTTACATTGAAGGCAAAACGATCGAGTGCAGGATTAGGGCTCTATACGATGGACCCAATTAAAAAAGGGGATTGTGTCATCGAGTACGTAGGACCAGTAGTACCTAAAGAAGAATGGGACACTATTAATAGCCTTTACCTTTTTGAGGTAACCAAGAAGAAAACTATCAACGGTGCTGTTCGGAGTAACACCGCTCGTTATATCAATCACTCTTGCAAGCCAAATTGTGAAATTGATATTCGTAAGGAGAGGGTATTTATTATGGCGAAACGTAATATCAAAGCTGGAGAAGAACTAAGTTATGATTATGACCGAGAATATTTTGATGAATATATCAAACCAAAGGGTTGTAAGTGTGGGGCAGAAAAGCATCTCTATAACACTCCTAAAAAAGTCACTCCAGCAAAAAAGAAAGTAACAAAAACAACAAAGGGGAAAAAGCCCAAAACCAAAAAGGGTGCAAGATAAAAAATACCCCCGTCACGTGGACGGGGGGGAAGTTTGCGCCAATAAGGCTTTTATAGGGGGAAACAAGTTAATAATATATAGTCTTTCAAAATATTGCAACATGGAGTGTGGGGAGTAATCAACAGTACTCTCTAGACTTTGTAAGTTGGCGTTGTTATACTTCATGTGGGGCAATTTACTAAAGTTTCTTAATATATTTTATGTATATGAAGTATCTTCATATGGTGACGTTTCTCCTTTTGGTTGTTGGGGGATTGAACTGGCTCCTCTTTGCCCTAACGGGTAAGGATATCGGTTCTTTTATTGGAGGTATGGATTCAATGCTAGCTCGGGCGATTTATCTTTTGGTAGGTCTTTCAGCTATCTTTGAAATCATTACTCATAAGAAAAATTGTAGGCAGTGTTCAGATCCTACAGTGATGTAGTTTTACTTCCACACACAGAAAACGCCCGGCGACGCCGGGCGTTTTCTGTGTGTGGAAGGTTAAAAGCGTCACACTCCTTCATGGGGATGTGACGCTTCTCACTTCGTTTTCTTCAGTATCTTGGGTGCCTCGCGACCCAAGTTGCTTGGCACCCTTCGCAACAGAAGTAATAGGTCTTGCCACCCCTACTGCTGGTGCGACTTGCAGTGTTTACACTTCCTCTCTTGCACTCATCGCACTTTGCGCCACCTTGTGAAAGTGGGGCATTGGGCCTTTCTTCGATCATCCATGATCCATAGGTTCGATTGCAGATACCACAGCCATCATCCTCAATGGCACCGTGGTAGCAGATAGGAATTTGACCCATACTCTTTCTCCTGATTGGTTACTCTGAAGAGAACAGTAAGATATTTTAAAGTGGTATGTCAACCCCTAAACTTTATAAGACGAATAATGTTGGTAGATTCTTTACTTTGGAGTAGAGTGGATATATTGAGATGCCTGATGCATCTCAAAAATTATTGGAGTGCGTTGTTTGAATACCTTGCTGTCTTGCCCCGAGGGTGAAAACACGCGTTGTGTATAGTGTGGTCGGAGGACCACTCCTATTCCAAAAAAACAGCCATGGTGTTTTGTGCCCAATACCTCGTCTGCTCTGCAACGAGGTTGGACACACAACCTGTTTTATTTTATGGAGCGCATTAAACATTTTGGACGAACAACTTTTTCTTCACTTAAGATCAGGAACTACAGACTTTATTTTATCGGACAGATTGTCTCCCTTTCTGGTACTTGGATGCAAACAGTGGCCCTTGGTTGGTTGGTGCTTGAGTTAACGCACTCTGGTACTGCGCTCGGTATTGTGGTGGCCCTTCAATTTATTCCAATACTTATTCTTGGTCCGTGGGGCGGCTTAGTTGCTGACCGCTACAACAAACGCACGATACTCTATATAACCCAAACTGCCTTTGGTCTGCTTACCTTGGGTGTAAGCATTCTAATTTTTAGTGGTTTTGTCACTATCACCGTGCTGTATCTATTCGCCCTTCTTTTTGGCATAGTTCGTCTCTTTGACAACCCAGCACGTCAAACATTTGTCTCGCAATTGGTTGATACTAGTAATCTCAAGAACGCGGTTAGTCTAAATGCAACGGTAAATAATTTAGCTCGTGCAGTTGGCCCATCCATCGCAGGAATCTTGATAGCAGGGATTGGAATCTCATTTTGTTTTCTTTTTAACGCACTAACCTATGTTGTTACCATAATAACACTGTGGTATATGCAAGGTGATGAACTCCACGAGATGGTGCCAAAAAAGAAAGGAAAAGGGGAGTTGCGTGAAGGATTTCACTACGTGATGGCAACCCCAGTTATTCGCGATACGCTTATTATGATGGCCTTCATTGGGACATTTGTTTTTGAATTCCAGGTCAGTCTTCCTATTTTTGCACAACAAGTTTTTCATGGCGACGCCAAGAGTTACGCCTTACTATTAGCTACTATGGGAGCAGGATCGGTGCTCGGTGGTCTTTTTGCTGCGGGTCGTCATAAAGTAGCCCCTCATCACCTCATTTTCTTTATGGCAGCCTTTGGTATTAGTCTCCTTGGAGTTTCAGTAATGCCAACCCTTTCACTTGCAGCTTTTGGAATGTTTGTTGTTGGATTCTTTTCTATTAATGTTACATCTCTTGGTAACACAATACTCCAGCTTGAGAGTAAACCTGAAATGCGTGGAAGGGTGATGGCGCTTTGGGGAATGGCAATGCTCGGCTCAACTCCAATCGGGGGTCCAATCATTGGATTCATTGGAGAGTTTGCAGGTGGTAGGTGGGGAGTGGCCACTGGTGGGATTGTTGCCATTCTAACTGCGTTAGGGGCTGCCATTGCTTTACTGAGAAAGAGTAGGGAAGAGCAGGTAATTCCTCATAGTGTCGAGTATCGAAGTGATGAAGCATCTATCAAAAGTATAAAAATTCCATAACAATAAAACGTGTTTTATGTCTATTGCTCGTAGCAAAGTAAGCTAATCATTTAAATATCGCACTCCAACAAACTAATGACCTAGGAGTTATTTACCTGCCACTTTAAAATTCACATACAGATTCATCAGATAGTTCCACATACCGACAATGCCGGCAACCATAACTCTGGAAATCAAATATTGTATCTGAAATATTTCAACGAGTGCATACATTGTTACCATTGCAAAACTGATACCAATTAGCGCAATAGCCATAAAGCCAAAATAACTTACTCGTGCAGATGTTAAGGTACCTTTGAATACAAAGTGACGGCTGAAAAAATAATTTATAGAAATAGCAACAGCGAAGGCGACCCCTGTGGCAACAATGTAATTCCAAAGGAAAATATCGGTAAAAATATAAAGAAGAAGTAGGTCGAGTGTAAAGGTCGAGATACCAACACCACTGTATTTTAAAAAACGTTTGAAATTAGGTTTCTCGCTCATCATGCGTCTATTATAACAAAAACTAGTAATCGATATTAAATGTGAAATCCCCCCAGCTTCGCTGGGGGGATTACTAAGCACGACTATGACAGAAAACATCAAGAGTACAGGGACCAGATACAAACTTTGGAAATTGAACTTTCTGAACACTCAAAAGCAGATTACGAATACCAAACCACCGTTGCCACAGTCATTTCTGTAGCACGCAGATCAAAAGCTATTTTTGAAAATAGTTCTGATGTTGCAGGAAAACGAGCATTTTTGAATACTCTACTTCAGAACCCTACTGTAAACGGAAAAAAGCTATATTTTACAATAGCTTCTCCCTACAATCTGGTACTAGAATTGGCTAATCACCCTAACTGGCTCCGCGGGTAGGATTCGAACCTACGACCAATTCGTTAACAGCGAACTGCTCTACCACTGAGCTACCGCGGAATATGTATCTCCTTGAAACACAAAAAGATAGTACCAAAAAAGCGTCTTGCTGTAAATTGCTCCAAAAAGGTACAATGAGGGTATAAATTTACAATAGTATGATTAAACTCTATGTTAAAACAGGTTGTCGATATTGTGAGGCGGTTCTGAGAAAGCTCCATCTGGAAAATGTTGAATTCTCAGAACTCAACATCGCTGATAAGGTGAACGCTGAGGATGTCTTACGGCTCGGCGGTAAATTCCAAGTCCCATTTCTGGTTGATGAGGAGCGGGGGATTTCAATTTACGAATCAGCGATGATTATCGATTATCTCGATCAGAATTATTCTAAGTCGGCGAAAAATAAAACTAACTTAGAGCTTCTGCATATTGACCCAAAGACATCGACAGAATTCTAATTTTAAAAACAAGAAATGCTTTTTTCTGCTAAAATAATACCAGAGGCAAAAAGAAACTTGGTTACCGCTCTTTCACCAACCCGTCTTAAGGTTGAGGTCAAAGAAGAAGCAAGGGGGAATCTTGCCAATATACAGGCGATAGCTTTGCTTGCAGATCACTTTAATCTCCCAAAAGGAAAGGTGAAAATAATTCGAGGTCACCATAAGCCACAAAAGATAGTTTCAATAAATAAGGAGGAAAAATAGAGTAATCAAAAATTTTACTAGAAAGGAGTAATCAATTCTAACTATATGAGAAGTACAACAAAAGTCACAGGAATGGAGTTAACACCTGCTATTTCTGATTACCTTGATAAAAAAATCACCAGTTTAGACAAGTTAATTGATAAAGAGGATACAAGTGCTCTGGCAAAGGTTGAAATTGGAAAGACGAGCAATCATCACAACCAAGGGGAGGTGTTTCGCGCTGAGATTACCTTACATATTGCAGGAGCTGACTTCAGAGTTGAATCCGAAAAAGATAATCTTTATGCGGCAATTGATGCAGTACGTGATCAAATGCATCAAGAACTCCAGAGTTATAAACGCAAGAAAGTAAGTCTCGTTAGGCGAGGTGGCGCAAAAATAAAGTCGGTACTCAAAGGCCTTACTAATAGGGGAAAGGAATAATAAAATACTTATGAGGGAAAAAACTAAAGGTGAGATTTTTCGGTTACTCTCATACGCATTGCTGATAGGAGCTTTCACTGTTGCGTTTATCTATCTTCTCGTTTATGGTCAACGAAATGCTGAACAATTGGAGTTCGCTAGATCCAAACAAGAATACCTACTTGATCAGTCGGTTCTTCTTAAAACTAGTGAGGGGAATATCCACGTTAATTTGGATGCCAGCAGTGCTCCAATCTCCGTGTATAGTTTCGTGACTCTTTCAAAGAGTGGTTTTTATAATGATTCAATATTCAGTAATGCCATAACTGACTATTACATTGTGGGAGGTAAGCGGACAGCAAACTCCGCGACTAGTAGTGCATCCGTCTCTCGTCATTTAGCAGAAACATATAAAGAAACAGATTCAGAGAGATCCCCAACACAAGGAGATGTACTCCTCATCAATACAGGCCCTGATAAAAAAGAATATCGATTTCTCATTGTTACTACAGACAACTTGCCACTCCTTGAGAAGTTTAAGGGAAGGTTTCCGATTGTAGGCAAGGTAATTTCGGGAATGGAGGTAATAGATCGAATTGAACGGCTATATAAACAAAAGAAAGAGGTAATGCTCAAAGAGACCAGGGTGTTATAGAGGCGCTATAGAATACTTTTTTGAAAAACAGAGTAATCAGTTTCTTTCTTACCTTCGGGAATGACACGTTTGATGGTGAACTTACCTTCGACTAATGATGCGTCCTTGATGATGATGCGAACATTTTTATCTCCCACTTTGACGAAAAAATAGCTTCCAGGCCAACCAAAGTAAGCTCTGAATTTGCGATCATTTAAGATTGGGTCTCCATTGGGATCGAGTAGTCCATCTTCTTTTTCAATTTTGGTGGAATGCGTAGCCAGGGTGTCATCTTGAGGGGTTACTACTATTTCACCTGCAATATATCTCCTGATAACATCGGGGAGCATTTGAGATGCTCTTTGATTTAACTCATCACGAAGCGCAGGAGCGGCAATGTCAGCTGGAATTGAGAGTTTATCCATGGCAAGGATTGGCCCCGTATCAAGTTTGTATTGCATCTTTTGAATACAAACTCCTGTTTCGTTATCACCACCAAGGATTGCAGATTCAACTGGCGTAGCCCCTCGATATTTTGGCAGGAGAGAATAGTGAACATTAATCGTTCCAAACTTTGGTGTGTCAATGAGTTTTTCTGGAAGGATTTTACCGTAAGCAACCACCACAAAGAGGTCAAAGTTTTTTTCCGCCAAGTCTTGGATAAATGCATCATCCAGTTTTTCTGGTTGAAGGTAGGGGATATTGTGTTCAATGGCCCACAGTTTAGTAGGAGTTGGGGTTAGTATCAGTTTGCGACCTTGTGGTTTATCGGGTGTAGTAACGATGAGCGACGGTAATAGGTTATTTTCCTTAAGAGTATTTAAGAGTACCAGGGTGAGTGCTGGGGTTCCGAAGAACGCAAAATTAATTTTCTGATTCATTTGATTATTTTTTTAACGCGCGTTTCTCCTTACGTTTTCTTTTTTCTTCAATCGGATCAATCACTTCAAGATCGGTTGCAGTATCGACAAAGAGTGCGCCGTTTAGATGGTCAATTTCGTGTTGGAAGATTTGTGCCAGGAGCCCCTTACCGCTTAGGGTGAATTTCTTTCCCTCTCTGTCGTAGGCGGTGATGGTCGCTTTCTTTGAGCGTTTTACTTTGCCGTAGAGCCAACGAACCGAGAGACAGCCTTCGGGCATATTCTCACGCTCTTTGGATGATTTGATGAGTTTGGGGTTGATGCAGATAATGTCTTTGGAGGTGTCGGTATAGCTATCCATATCTTCAGGATCAAGATAGACTTTGCCAGAAATGACCACAATGCAGAGTGATTCTCCAATCTGGGGAGCGGCGAGTGCTACACCGTCTGACTGCGCCACCAAGACTTTTTGCATCTTCTCAATTATTTTTGTAATACGAGGGGATTGTATTTCTTCAATTGGCACCTCGACCGCTTTGGCACGCAAAACAGGGTCCTCTTTTTGGACGATTCCTTCAATTGATTTGTCATTGACGGTAGGCATGTTTTTAGTTACTTAGTCTCTATTGTATAGCATTTTTTGGAATAATTAACAGTAGGTGGTGTGTTGGGTTTGTCAGAGATGTTTGCTCACAAGGTATCAGCTTGTGTGAATTTAAAACATTTGATACAGTGTGATCATATGAGAAATTATACAAATATGCACCGTAGCCGAATGACTCCTAACCGAAGGCGTGTATAATTTTGCTTTTTCTATTAAATCAATTAAGTAAAACATCCGCCTTTGCAAAGGCGGATGTTTTCGTTTAGCAGTTTATGAACACAATCATTTTATTAAAACTTAATAATCGACTTATGCACCGTCATATGCGACCGAATTTTCGGTGGTCGCTTTGCGTTGCTTGATAGTTCACTGCTTTCAAGGATACAAAGGGGTCACTGAAACCCCACTGTTCTTTGAAAGGAGAAAACTCATGCCTTGTGAGCTTCGTATACGAGACGACCTATCTGTTAATGATATTGTTGACCTTGCAAAGCGGTATCATGTTAAAGCAACACCCCATGTTGGTAATTGGACACCTACTCGGCTTGCACTGCCACTACTTGGTGTTTCCATTTCCTGTGTGGATCAAACCATAGGGGTTAGGGACATCAATACTCATCCGCAACTATTCATTCAAAATGGTGAAGTGTATGAGCTTTGTGATAATCCCGAACAACTCACCACTCACGCTGTGGTAAATCGGGCACATAATGGAGTACATCAAATCGGTACATCATTATCCACGGTTCACGTTGGGGTGTTACGGTTGTTGTATCCTTCGGCAAGCATCATTACCCACACTGAAGAGTTGCTCGAACAACAAGACATCGTCCTAACCCTCCTTGAGGAAGTCACTAATTTTTCTCGTTCAGCAACTTGGTGGCGAAAAGTTGATGCTGGAGGGATTGTGACTCAACATCGTAAGAAAGAGCTACCCAAGAATTGGAGGGAAGTTCAAAAAAACATTTTCCCTATAACCAGTAAGAGAGATGGTTGGCTTGTACATAATCGTGTAGCAATCCTCATTGATCTTATTACACAGTCACGGATGGGAGTAGAGCCAGAAATATATCATCTTTCGGGACCAGATATGGTGCACTATCTCGGAGGTGAAATCGAAATTATTTCTCGGATGTATGACTACGTACGGGGTCGTCTGTCCTTGCCTCAGGAGGTGATTACTTTTAATCTTATCCCGTTTGCTTCTTTTTGTTTTGCAATCAGGGGGTCTCAACTGACCGCTTGTGAACGACTTTGCGAAGAGTTAGCAAAAGGATGCGAAGGAAGAGGCTTAAAAGAAATTCTTCTTGATACACCTGATACTCTTGCTAATTCAAATAGCAAGCGTTACTTCACGCAACACGATACTTTCGTAAGCGGGGAGCGAGTGGTGATACCTGAAGTCGCACGATCCTGGTCAATGGCCACTTGTGCAAGGTATTTTGCTTCGATTCAAGCACAGGTATGAGTAACTCCGTGTTTACCGTCTGGACAGTAGTTCAGACGGTGAGCACTTTTTTGTAAACATCATTTAATAAGATAATAAAAAAATATGAAAATCATTGATTTACACCAAGATATATCGAGTTCAGGTTCGTATTTAGAGTTGCGCATACAAACAGATTTCACACAGCTAGAAAAAGTAAACACAAAGATAGTTTTTGCAACAGGATTTACTGCACCAGATGAAAAACTAATTGACACGATAGAGCGAGATTTCTCGTTTTACGAAGAATGGTGCATAAGAAATACAAAATGGAAAATCATAAAAACAAAAGAAGATTTGGAAGGCATACTCACTGATTCTAATGCAGGTGGTATTATTTTTCACATTGAAGGTTTCCCTGACTTTATTGGGGATTGGAATCTCCTAGAAAAATGGTACCAACGAGGACTCCGCTCTGCTGGGTTGGTTTGGAATGACGACAACTCACTTGGAGGTGGAACAAATTCAAATCTTGGATTAACCAAACTCGGACTAGAGTTTATTAGATGGTGTGAAGATCGTGGAATATTGATTGATCTTGCACACGCCAACCGAGTTATGTTTAAGGATATATTGGCGGTTACTAAAAAACCACTATTTATCAGTCATGGTGGCTTAGAATCTGTTGTTTCAAATAGACGTAACTTTACAGACCAACAACTCAAAGAAGTAATCTCTCGCGGAGGTATTTTTGGTATTTATTTTGCAAGAAGCTCTATGGCTTCAGGTGGAGAGTTTACCATAGCCGACATTGTTAAACATACCAGGTCCGCAGTTCTTCTTCTTGGTGAAAATGCTGTGGCGCTCGGCACTGATTTTGGGGGTATGATGAGTGGAACACCAGATGGGTTATCATCAATGAGTAATATTGAAAACCTTTGGAGGGCGTTAAGAGACGAAGGGTTCACAGAAGAGCAAATAGAAAAAATAGCATTCAAAAATGCACAACGCTTTTTAAAAGAAAATTTTTCTTAGAATTTCATAAGAAAGAGAATCTTTTACAGGAGGTTATCTGGGTCGACATTAATACTCCAAAAGGGAGGAAGTGACATGAGAGACGTCCATAGTTTTTTATTTGGCCAAGAATTTTTCGGTAGTTTGATGAGCACATTCATCCTCAACTTGTCGTGAGAGAATCCTGCCAAAGACTCAAATGATTTTGGATTCCACTCCTCTAATAACTTTAGGGTAGTTTCAACTTCTTTTTCAATTGGCTCTGGTTTTCCTTCGACGGTTAGTTTGATAAGGGTAGTAAATGGTGGATAGCCAAACTCTTCGCGCTTTCGTAATTCTTCACGATAAAAATCAAGAACATTTCCTTTGCGTGCATAGTCAATAATCGGCGAGTCGATTCTTGTTTGAATGAGTAGTTTACCGGTTGTTTCAAGCCTAATTGAGGTAAGAAGTAGAAATACTTTTTCATTCATCCGCCAATCAGGTAGCGCAAAGAGGGGATCGATAGAAATGATTGCACTGTTGTCAGCTTTGCGGGTGAGGAAGTTGAGTGCCTTTTCGGTGCCAATAAGGACGCTTCCCGGTGAAGCGCTCCATTTGGCTATAATTTCCCTTGCTTTTTTGTTGGTTGGTGCACAATCAGCATCGAGACGGAAGAGTTTTACTTCGGGAAATTCTTTAGCAAGGGCTGCTTCAATGCGTTCTGAACCAATGCCGATACTGTAGAGTTTCCAACTTTGGCATATCCTACAAAACTCCTCAGTGTTTTCAGTACTTCCACATTTATGACAAAGAAAATAGTTTTCACTTTCATCGGCTTCGGCACTCTTTGCCCCATGTAGGACAAGCGGCGTCTTACATCGTTTACAAGTTACGGTCGTCCCACAATCTCCGCAGATTACCGATGGAGCAAGGCCACGCCGTGTCGCATAGACAAACATAAATTCATTATTTTTTTTGTTGTTTAGAATGAGTTCTTTAACTTGGGGGCTAATCATCACAAAACGTTTGGCGGGGTCGGTGTCTTCACGACTAAAAACTCTCATATCAATAACATCTTCTGAAGCATTTGAGAGTGGTCGCCACTTTGTTGCTACAAATTCACTGAAACTTCCATCTTTAAGTTTTGCAAGTGTCTCGACACGCAAGATGGTGTCAGCCAAGATAACTCGCGCATGCAAGTTCTCCGCAAGTGAAATGATAAACGTACGCAGGTCCAAATAAGGTCTCCCTTGTTGTTTCCAGCTTCCAGAATTTTCTTTTTCAACAATAAAGGTCTTGATGTCGGGTCGAGGTAAATGTAAGAAATGCGCGGTCCCAATAATGAGGACAGGATGTTTTTCCTCCAATGCTTTTTTCCAAGTGGTGAGGAGTTCTTTTTTATCGAGACCATTGTGAAGTAGAAATGTATACTGGCCAATACCACGTTCAAGAATCTCAGCCGCTTTTTCGAGCTGTTCAGTGGTAGCGAGCGTGAGATAGACTGAACGTCCTCGTGCAAATTCTTCACGCACAATTGACTTGAAGTGACCGTACCTCTCCTCCTCGTTAATCTGTAGAAGATACTTCTCTGACTTTAAGCCGGCAGTCGCATCATCCGTAACAGCACTACCGTCGTCGTTTCCATCTGTGGTACTTTCAGAAACAATCGGAGGATTCTCGCAGAGTACTTTTGGAAGCAAGGTGAAAAGCGTCGCACCCTTACTCGCCACAAAGTACTCTGACATTTGATCAACTGTTTTCAGAAATCCAGGAAGAAGAAAGGCTGAGCTTTTTCTCGCCGTTATTTTTTTTAGTGCAAAACTTGCGTCTTTCAATTCTGATTTGGCAAGGCTCGCCTCCTTTGACGAGAGTACTAACCCGTAAATTGATTTTGAGCGTAGGGGAATTGAGACCAAGGAGCCTGGTTTAAAGCTATCTTTGGAAAAATAGGAAAGGCTGTCTTTGGCGATGCCCCGAGCAAATGGAATTACTTCAATAATGTACATTAGCTCAATAATACCAAAAAAGTGAAACTTTCATATTTGGCTAGAAATATGAACTAATTTAAGACAATGTAACTATTGTTGTAATGGTGTTAAACATTTTCTCGTACCCTTGTGCATTTGGATGGAGACCGTCTACTAGATCAGTTTCTGGGTTTAAGAGATTGAATACGTCGATGAATGGTATGTTGTGTATAACAGCAATTTCTCGGAGAGATGTGTTATATATCTCTATTGTTTCATTTAGAAAACGTGTACCGCTTGAACGAGCAAACGCGTCATCGGTTTTTGTGGCACTAATGATATAAATCTTAGTAGTGTATTCCTTTGCCAAATCAAGTAGTTCCCCGATGTTTTCTTTGAAAACTTTAAGTGGCACCTTGCTTTCAGTTTCGCCTCGTGAGAATTTTGAATCATTGATTCCAATAGCAAAGAGTATAATATCTGGTCCTATTGAATCTGCTTCAACAGAAAATCGTTTGAGTAGCTCGTTGGTGGTGTCTCCACAAACTCCAAAATTGTATATTCGAATATTGCTTTCTAGTAAAGATACACGTAAGCGTCCCACCCAACCGAGTCCTGCCAGGTCGCACTGCCCATAAGTAATACTATCTCCCCAAATTCCGATTTCCATTATCACTAAAGAATATCATGAAATTATTTAAGATTCAGTTCAATTTGTGGAACTTCTTAAAAACCCGTAGAATGGCTTTATGAAAGAGCGTTTTTTGGTTAAGGGCTTGGCAGGTAAGAAGACACTGAAGGGTGTGATTCCTGTTTTTGGTGGCAAAAATGCCGTTCTACCACTCCTTGCTGCAACACTCCTCACGAAAGCGCCGATTGAACTTTATAATGTTCCAGATATTGAAGATGTGAAGCGAGTAGGGGAACTCTTTGAGCACCTTGGTGTTTCGTTTGGGCGTGTGGCAAAAGATAGATACTCGATTAATACGTCAGGTATTTCAAATGGTGAACTTAATCACGAAATCGCAAAGCGATTTCGTGCCTCAATCGTCCTGGCAGGACCTCTTCTTGCACGGTTAGGGCAGGCAAGCTTCCCACACCCTGGAGGGGATGTCATCGGAGAAAGGCCGATTGATATTTTTCTTGAAGGATTCCAGAGGATGGGGGCAACACTGACTGAACGAGATGGAAGCTATCACCTCGAAGTTAAAAAGAAAAAACTCCAGGGTATGGAGTATTTCTTCAAACTCGTTAGTGTTACAGCTACGGAAACATTCATGATGGCGGCAACACTAGCGCAAGGTAAGACGGTATTAAAGAATGCCGCGATGGAGCCAGAGATTACCTCACTGGCAGAATTCCTCACCTCTCTTGGTGCAAAAATTGTCGGTGCTGGCACGCCAGTTATAACCATAGAAGGGGGAACGCTGACTGGTACCCCAAAATCATTTATGGTTCCACCTGATCGACTGGAGACAGGAAGTTTTCTTATTCTCGCAGCGCTCGCAGGAGATACTATTGAAATTACTAACTGTAATCCAGGAGAGGTTGAAGTTTTGATAGAGATGTTGAGGCGCTCTGGCGTTAGTTTAACGGTGAAGAAAAATAGCATTATCGTTAAGGGAAATGGTAAGGTTAAGAACTCATCTCTTTCGGGAATGAATGTTCGCACTCACGAGTATCCAGGATTTCCGACTGATTTGCAGGCGCCAATGACGGTATATCTAACGCAAGTAAAAGGGGAGAGTTTGGTTTTTGAAACAGTTTTTGAAGGGAGACTTAATTATGTGCACGACTTGGTTCGAATGGGTGCCGATATCTCAATGTGGAATCCACATCAGGTGATGGTTCGCGGTCCCAAGGTGTTAGTTGGTCGTGAGCTTGAGAGCCCAGACATTCGAGCAGGATTGGCATTTGTGATTGCGGCAATTGTTGCCAAAGGGGATTCGGTTATTAATAATGTCTATCACATTGATCGAGGATATGAGGAAGTTGAGAAACGATTGCGCGCAATAGGGGTAGATATTGAACGAGTGAAGTAATCTAAATTATGGGATTTTTTACAAAAAAACTAGGAATTGATCTCGGTACGGCAAATACACTCGTGTATGTGCCGGGTAAAGGCGTTGTACTCAACGAACCATCGGTAGTTGCTGTCTCACAACAAGATAACAAGATTTTGGCAGTCGGACTTGAGGCTAAAGAGATGGTTGGTAAAACACCTGAGGACATTGTGGCGTACCGACCAATGAAAGATGGGGTGATTGCCGATTATCGCGTGACCCAAGCGATGCTTCGTTACTATATGGGGAAAGCTTTGGGAAAATGGAATATTTTTAAACCTGACGTAATGATTTCAGTTCCAGCCGGCGTAACCTCAACTGAACGCCGAGCGGTAATTGAAGCGGCAATCAAAGCTGGTGCACGCAATGCATTCGTGGTCAAAGAGCCGATTCTTGCTGCTATCGGTGCAGGGATTCCAATTCATGAAGCGCGCGGGCAGATGATTGTGGACATTGGTGGAGGAACAACGGATGTCGCGGTGATTTCACTTGGAGGTATCGTTGCTTGTACATCAGTAAAATGTGCGGGTAACAGGATTGATCACGCGATTGCTGATTATGTAAAAAAAACTTTTAATCTTGCCATTGGAGACAAGACCGCTGAAGATATTAAAGTTCAGGTTGGTTCAGCCATTCCACTTGAAGAAGAACTTACTATGTCGATTCGTGGACGAGATTTTATTACAGGACTTCCGCGAACAGTCGAAGTAAAGACTAACGAGATTACCAAAGCAATCGGTAAGGAACTCCGAGAGATGATCAAGGCAATTAAAGACGTCTTGCAAGAAACACCTCCAGAACTCTCAGCTGATATCATTGATCACGGTATTATTATGACTGGAGGCTCATCGCAGTTGCGCAATCTCCCTGAGCTTGTGTTACGTAGAACAGGAGTGAAGGCGCGTATGGCAGATAATCCGCTTTACTGTGTGGTTAATGGAACTGGGATTGCACTCAAGCACCTAGATACATATAAGAAGAGTATTATTTCAAAGAGGTAGGTTATAGGTTTTAGGTAAGACATTAAGATAAGTGGAACAGAATCAGCCCGAGGCGCGCTTGCGCGCCTCGGGCTGTGACCCTCTTCTGTCATGGACAGTTGACCTCGGTAATTCTCCCTGGCAGCGGATTGCCTACAGAGTCCATCTTAAATACCAAGGCTATCTCAGTAACGGTTCCCCAATGTCTCCAGATAGTTCCTTTGAGTGTATACTCACCTGACATCAGAGAAATTTTTGAAACACGAAGATTCAAACTACAGTTGTCTTTTGCTAAGATAACTATTTCAACCCTTTCTCTTTGGTTTGATTTCTCGAATAGGGTTCTTAATCCCACCATATCCACAGCGAGTTTGATCTCGTTACCTATGGTTATAGTCATGGAAAATCTCCTACAAGTTTATCGTTCAAACTTTATAGAATAGACCAAAAATACAAGTTGTCATTGAGGTAATTTGGCCATTTGCAACGATGTTTAACCTGAAGCCACAGACTGAGTCCAAGGAGACAATGTAGAACTAGTGAACAGGAGAGTAATACTATAATCCATGGATATAGACCTTGAAGTAATAGTATCAGAATCGATGCTATGCTGAAGCAAATTAGTACAATGAATGACGCAAAATGACCAGTGCAAAGTTTTCCGGTAGGAAAGCCGCGTTCTTCCTCATACGAGCACATTCCTGAGGCTTTCCTTGGCCACAGCAACAAGTTAACCGCGTATATTCCACACATAGTGAGAGAGTCTCTAGATTTGGGCATAGTGGTATCCTCCAGTTTTGTGCGAAGCTTTACTCTAAAGACAATATGGCTTGGTGTAACTATAATGTCAAGTATTACAGGAGTCATTTTTGATGCTACAGTTGAAGTACCATGTTCTACCTTCCAAAGGAAAATTTACACCACGCATATCTATTTGAGGGAGATAGAGAAGTCTTGCGAGCAGAGCTCTTTGAATATTTGGAGAAGGAGCTTCTAATTACTGTGCGAGGGAATCCTGATGTAAATGAAAGGGATACTGACACCTTTGGGATAGATGAAGCCCGCGCGCTAGGGGGGCGCGCGGGCCTACGATCTGCACTTGGTGGTAAGAAAATTTTTATTATCAGCACGAGGGTGGTGACTGACCAGGCACAGAATGCACTCCTAAAACTTTTCGAAGAACCAACTCCAGAGACGCACTTTTTTCTCATTACCTCAAACGTACTGGAATTACTACCCACCCTTCGCTCGCGTATGATTCAAGTGAGTGTGAAGCATGAGGGAGGTGAAATAAAAACAAATCCAAAAATCAAAACATTCATTAAAGCGACACCTGCAAAACGGCTGGACATAGTAGCAGAAGTGCTTAAAGAAGTGCATAAAGATGAAGAGAAAGGGTTGGTCAAGGGCAGGGCATTACAGTTTCTAACCGAATTAGAGCTTGAACTACACAAAAGTCTTGATATGAGTAAGTTATCTACTGATGAAGAACTATTCTTCCGAGAGCTCATCCATGTGCGTGAGTATATTTCAGACCAAGGTTCATCCGTCAAAATGCTTCTTGAGCACGTCACACTTCTCTTACCTCGATACTAGGTTATTGCACATTTGAAGCTTCGGGTGTTATATAAGACCAGACTCAACAATCCTCAAGGAGAGCAGTCATGAGGCAAATTGAACCATGGATGGACCTGCAAGTTGGAGGTCTTTCTGGCGCAGGATTAATGAATGAGCTCGACGAGTTCCGCTGTAAGGTGGACCCTCAGTGTAGAGCGGTACTTGTACACCCCTCATTTTATGCGCCAAAGCCAAGAGCTATTACGTTGTACCTAATGACTCCTGATCAAATGAAGAGTAATTATGCTGAAGGTGGTGGAGATCCTCCTCATTTGGCTTCACAGATTTTCCCCACAAGATTTCTTGGGGCACGAGGCACGCAAACCATTTCTTCAGGGCAGTGTTTTACTCCATGCCTACCTGAAGTTGGACCAAAATTACTCTTGGAACGAGCAAGGAGAATCATCAATATTCCATCTACTGGGTTGTTGTTTGTCAGTCAAGCACCAACAGATTTGGAATCATTTGTTATTTTTGAAATACTGGTTAAAGATGGGGTTCCGAAGTTGATGTCGGTGGATCAGACCCAACGTATTGATAACTACAGATGGTTGGTGTGTTGTTTGTTTGAACCACCAATTGTTGTTTAGAGAAGTATGTTCCCAGCAAGCCTTCAGGGCTTGCTGGGACTTATCGTTTGTATCAAATTTTTTCCTAACTCTATTCTTCCTAAACCTAGCTTTTTTACCACTTTAGCTATAAGCTATAATCTATATAGTAAAAGTTAATTTCCTATGGCATACAATTTTTCACCATTTAAAGAGTCGTTAAAGGCAGTTGAGGAACACCTCAAAAAAGAGTTTACAGGAATTCGCACTGGTCGTGCGACGCCGACACTTCTCGATGGTATTCAAGTCGAGAGTTATGGTGCACGTATGCCAATAAATCAGGTTGCTAATGTGATGACAGAGGACGCACGAACGCTTCGTATTACGCCGTGGGATATGAGCGTTGTAAAAGAAATTGAGAAAGCAATCACCGAGGCCAACTTAGGGGTTTCAGTCGGATCTGATGATAAAGGGGTACGAGTTTCCTTTCCGGAACTTTCAGGTGAGCGCAGAGATTCCCTTATTAAGATTGCGAAAGAGCGACTCGAGGATGCTAAAGTAACAGTGAGGCGTGAACGAGAGAAAGTCCAATCAGAAATTGAAGCACAGGAGAAAGCTGGGGAGATGAGCGAAGATGATAAGTTCAAGGCAAAGAGTGAAATGCAGAAATTTGTTGAAGAAGCCAACAAAGCCTTGCTTGAAACATTTGAAAAGAAAGAGAAGGAGATAATGAATTAGTTTAAAAATACTGCAACGATGAAAATAACTTTTTGTGGACTTCCAGGCACTGGCAAGGGGACTTTGGGGAAAATATTGGCTTCAAAACACGGATTAGAATTTCTATCTGCAGGAGATATATTCAGGTCATGGGCAAAGGAAGAAGGTGTGACACTTTCAGAGTTTGAGAAAAAAGCTGTAACCGACTCTCAATTTGATCAGAAGCTTGATGGTCGGGTTGGAGAATATGGAAAGAATAATGATAATTTTATTTTTGACGGACGATTAGCCTGGCACTTTATTCCGGATTCAATCAAGATTAAACTTTCCTGCGACCTTGAACCACGAATCAGGCGTGTGGCGGATCGAGACGGTACTACTTATGACGAAGCGCTTCAAAAATCTCTCGAACGAGAACAAATTATTACAGATAAGTATAAAGGACTCTATGGGATTGAGGATTATATACACGATGAACACTTTGATTTGATCATCGACACGACACACCTAACCGTCGAACAGGAAATCGAAGAAATAGAAAAATATTTACTAAGTCTTGGTTTGCTACCTTTATAATCTAATCAAATAAATCATCCAATCTCTATGTTATCCATTATCCTCAACATCCTCCTCTTTGTTGCAGTACTCGCTATACTTATCCTTGTTCATGAGTTTGGACACTTCATTGTTGCCAAAAAAAGTGGAATTAGAGTGGATGAATTTGGGCTTGGATTTCCACCGAAGTTGTGGGGAAGAAAGTATGGTGAGACCACTTATACTCTGAACGCCTTACCGTTCGGGGGGTTTGTGAAAATATTTGGCGAAGATCCAAATGATGAAAACACCAACGGTCCAGATCGTGCTCGTAGCTTTGTTCACAAGCCACGCTATATTCAAGCGGCAGTATTGGTAGCTGGAGTAACTTTCAATTTTCTATTTGCATGTCTCCTGCTTTCAGTAGGATTTATGGTCGGAATGCCCTCATCGGTTGACGAAGGATATTCACAATACACAAAAGATAAACATATCCTCATTACTAAGGTTGGAGAGCTTTCTCCAGCATCAAGTGCAGGACTTTCTGTGGGGGACGCGATTATTTCAGTTGGTTCAGTTGACAAGATACTTCAAGGCGACGCGCTTACTTCTAAGAATATCCAAGATTTTGTTGCAAGTCATGGAGACCAATCACTTGCAGTTACTTACAAACGCGCAGGTGAGAGTAAGACCGTCTCTATAACACCAATAGTAAACGCAATTGAAGGAAGAAGTTTACCTGCGGTTGGTATTGCTATGGAAGAAGTTGGAACGGTGGTTCTCCCAATTCACCTCGCCTTTTACGAAGGATTTAGATTTGCAAGCTCACTCTTTGTTGAAACGATAAAAGGCCTTTATGGCTTGATTGCAGGAGCATTCTCAGGTCATAGTGACCTATCGCAAGTGACCGGACCGGTTGGTATCGTTGGAATGGTAGGGGAGGCGTCGAGAATGGGTTTTATTTATCTTCTCACCTTCACTTCACTCATTTCAATTAATCTCGCCGTGGTTAATCTCCTGCCGTTCCCCGCCCTCGATGGCGGCAGACTACTCTTTGTCGGTATCGAAGCGATAAAGCGGACGCCAATTAATACAAAGGTTGTAAATACGCTCAACTTTGCAGGTTTCGCAATTCTAATTATCTTGATGCTGGTGGTGACATTTCAGGATGTTCTAAAATTATTTCGCTAGTTCGTTTGGAGGCCGGATCTCCAAGTTCGGTTTTGACGGAGTTCACAGGAAATCATCTAATACGGTATTTTTTGACTCAAAGGTCCACTCTGATACTATTAGTAGCACTTAACTTATTTAGCTATTTATGCGACAAAGCCAACTATTTACGAAGACAAGAAAAGAAGCTCCTGCGGATGAGGTTGCCAAGAACGCGCAACTCTTGACCCGTGCGGGCTATGTTCACAAGGAAATGGCGGGAGTTTACTCTTTTCTCCCTCTCGGTTTGCGAGTATTAAAGAAGATCGAGCAAGTCATACGTGAAGAAATGGACAAGATTGGGAATGAGGTTTTATTACCCGCGCTTTCTTCAGCTGATGTGTGGAAGCAAACGGGAAGATTTGATACGGTTGATGTTTTGATGAGGACGGTTGGTGCAAATGAGTTATCACTTGCAAAAAGTGACGCATCTTATGTACTCAACTCAACTCACGAGGAAATTATTACGCCGATTGCACAAGAATCAAATGGGTCGTACAAAGACCTACCTGTCGCGTATTATCAAATTCAAACAAAATTTAGAAATGAAGCAAGGGCCAAATCCGGACTGCTTCGAGGAAGGGAGTTTCGAATGAAAGATTTGTATAGTTTTCATCGCGATGAGAATGATCTCAAGGAGTACTATAACAACGCAAAGCTCTCATATCAGGAGGTCTTCAAGCGGTTGGGGTTAGGTGAGGATACTTTCATCACACTCGCTTCTGGGGGTGATTTTACAACTGATTTTTCTCACGAGTTTCAAACGATTTGTGAGGCAGGTGAAGATCTCATTTACTTGGATCGAAAAAATAAAATTGCGTACAATAAGGAAGTGGTGACTCCAGAAAATGCAGAAAAACTCGGAGTTGATTTTGACTCCCTTGAACAAGTAAAGGCTTGCGAGGTTGGAAATATCTTTCCACTTAATACAAAATTTAGTAAAGCGTTTGATTATACCTATACCGATGAATCAGGCGCGCAACAGCCTGTTTTTATGGGATGTTATGGCATTGGCCCATCACGACTGATGGGGGTAATTGTTGAGAAGTTTGCAGACGAAGCCGGACTCGTCTGGCCCGAAGCAATTGCGCCGTTCCAGATCCACTTACTTTCACTAGCAGGGGATAACGCTGAAGTCGCTAAAGAGGCTGAGGAAATTTATAAAGAGCTCGTGGCCTCAGGTGCTGACGTACTCTTTGATGATCGTGATGTTCGAGCAGGAGAGAAATTTGCCGATAGTGACCTGATTGGAATTCCAAAACGGTTTATCGTAAGCGAGAAAAGTTTGGCTCAAGGAATGGTGGAGGTAAAGGAGAGAGCTACTGGCAAGGTGACCATGGTCTCGATAACCGACTTACGAGATTCAATTTAGTTCGGATTTTGTTTTGGTGTTGAGTTAAGATGAGAATATTGTAATGAAAAAAGGAGACTATCTTCAAAAATTTTATCGATTGGTATCAAATAAAATTGGTATTGATCTTGGTACGGCTAACACACTGGTCTATGTTGAGGGGCGCGGTATTGTGATCAACGAACCATCGGTTGTGGCGGTCAATCAGAAAACTGGTCAGGTAGTGGCGGTAGGCACTGCTGCAAAAGAGATGCTTGGACGCACCCCAGGACACATCGTTGCTATTAGACCCCTCGTTGATGGAGTCATTTCTGACTTCGAGGTTACTGAAGAGATGCTCCGTTATTTAATAAACAAAGCCCAGGCTCACGATAAAAAACTTCTAGGACCTCAGGTTGTTGTCGGAGTTCCGTCAGGAATCACCAATGTTGAATCTCGCGCAGTGAGGGACGCATCTAGAAATGCGGGCGCACGTGAAGTATTTATTGTAGAAGAGCCGATGGCCGCAGCAATCGGTATTAGACTCCCAGTTCGTGAACCAGTTGGCTCGATGATTATTGATATTGGAGGAGGGACGACTGATATTGCAGTTATTTCGCTCGGTGGAGTGGTCCGTTCCAAGAATTTACGCGTGGCAGGGGATAAGTTAAATAATGATATTATTACCTACGTCCGCGATGAATTTAAAATATTAATTGGTGAGAAGACTGCAGAAAATATTAAAATCCAAATAGGGGCAATGCTTCCTGGAGAGACGAGAGAAGCTCCTGTTCGTGGAAGGGATTTGATAACAGGGCTTCCAAGAGAAGTGACTGTTACAGATGCAGACATTAGAGAAGCGCTCTATCAGTCGGTTGAGAGCTTGGTCGAGAGCTCGCGAGAAATCCTCGAAACGACTCCTCCTGAAATTTTAGCTGACGTGATGAGTCGAGGAGTTCACTTGGTTGGGGGTGGAGCGCTTATTCGCGGACTTGATCAAATGCTTCATGACGCTCTCAAGATTCCAGTTTATGTTGATGAAGATCCCTTAACTGCAGTGGCACGAGGAACAGGCATTATTTTGAATGATTTGGAAGGGTACAAGGATGTGTTAATTGCAAACGAAGATGACTTACCTCCTAAAAAATAACAATCGAGCTGGATGGAAAAGTAAACTTTTTTATCGAAGTATTATCTTACTATTTGTTATCATACTCTTTACCTATAGTAGTACCCTTCGGGCCGGACTTTCAGGTGGTTTGCAAGCAATCGGTATTCCAGTGTGGCGAATTCAAAATTATATTCACACCAGTGAGAGTGGTTTTTTTGCCTACTTTAGATCAAAACGAACTCTCGCACTTGAAAATCAGGCACTTAAGGAAAAGAATGAACAGCTCTTTAGTTCAAATTTGAAAACACGAATTCTTCAGGATGAAAATGAATTGTTAAAGAATGACTTTTCACGCACCAATAAGAGTACTCGTGTCCTCGCTTCTGTTTTGATACATCCGAGTAAATCAATCTATGACAGCCTCATTATTGATGTTGGAGAGGGCCATGAAATAAAGGTCGGTGACTATGTTGCCTCAGGTGATGTTTATATCGGTAAAATAAGCGAGGTATATTCCCACTCATCAAAAGCGGTTCTTTTTTCGTCCAGTGGCGAACATTTTGAAGTTCTACTCAATCCGTCACATGTTTCAATTATTGCCTACGGACGAGGTGGGGGGAATTTTGAAGGGCAGGTACCACGTGGAATTGATATAGCACATGGAGATGTCATAACCGTGCCAGGAATATCGGTTGATATATTCGCTACTATCGAAGATATTGTTGAGAAACCAACTGATTCTTTTAGAACGATTTTATTCAAAAATCCAGTTAATGTTGAAACACTCAAATGGGTCGAGGTAATTACACAGTAGTTTATACTGCGTCGTAAAAAATGTCAGAATTACTAAGTTTTCATCAAAAATTAAGAATTTGCGTTGCTATAACTTTTTTTATCGCCATTTTTTTAGTACCATGGTGGATACTCATTCCAGCCCTATTCATTGGACTTTTTTATTTTTCGTATTTTATTGAGTTTGTTATATTTGCAGTACTGCTTGATTTACTCTACGGAACAGGGAAGTACTCATTTTTTGGTTTTCATATCTCAATACCCCTCCTTACTCTCATTATATTTATTGTTATTGAAATCATAAAAGACCGTTTAATTTTCGATAACCACTAAATTGTCCTAATTCATGATTACAAACTTTTTTAGATATATTAGGAGAATTGGATCAAAACGAGGAATTGGGAGTGAGATTGCTCCTGATGAGATTTTTCTAGATTCAGCTAATCTACCAGAGTTCAATCGTGACCAGTTTGAAGGAAGATTAGAGCAACCAATTAAGAAAGGAGCTTTAGTTTTTCTTTGGATCATCGCGTCGATATTTGTTCTGGTGTACCTCGGTAGGCTATATAACCTACAGGTGTCTCGAGGAGCCGCTTTTGCAAAACAAAGTGAGGATAATCGGCTCCGACACTCACTCATTTTTGCCAAGCGAGGAATCATCTATGATCGCAATGGTATTGAGCTTGCATGGAATCAATCAAACGATGAATTTAATGAAAAAGCGACAAGTACAAAGAAAGCCACTGCGACCAGTACCAAAAGCACAACCAATGACCAAGAAGTTATTCCTTTTGCCAATCGTAAGTATGACGACGGGCCAGGTCTTTCACATATTTTGGGGTACGTTAGCTACCCAGCCAAAGACACTTCTGGGTTTTACTACCAAGATAAAATTCTCGGTAAGGATGGGATTGAGGCAGTATACGATAGGGAATTAAGTGGAGAGAACGGCCTTCAGATTATTGAAGTCAACGCGAAATCAAAAATACAATCTTTTGGGACAGTTCGTCCACCACAAGATGGTGTTCTTCTCAATTTATCAATTGATGCACGAATACAAAAAAAGCTTTACAGTGAAATCTCAACTATCTCACGTAGTGTTGGATTTCTCAGTGGTGCAGGGGTTATTATGGATGTAAACACGGGGGAAATTATTGCCATGGCAAGCTACCCAGAATATGATAACAATGCCTTAATGGCGGGAGGTGATCAAATCAAAAAGGATCTCGCCAATCCACAACAACCATTTCTTAATCGTGCAGTCTCTGGTCTCTATGCACCAGGATCGATTGTGAAGCCCTACCTCGCTATTGCCGCACTTCAAGAAGGGATAATTACTCCCGAGAGAAAAATCGAAGGCACCGCATTCATTTCTATTCCAAACCCTTATGATCCAACCAAGGAAACTATTTTTAAAGACTGGAAAGCGCATGGATGGATCGATATGCGCAGAGCAATTGCTGAATCTTCAGACGTCTATTTTTATGAAGTTGGTGGCGGATACAAAGGGCAGAAAGGTTTGGGTATTGCCAGTATTGAGAAATACTTACGACTATTTGGTTTTGGGAGCGAAACAGGGATTGAATTCTCTTCAGAAAAAGAAGGGACAATCCCAAGTCCCGAGTGGAAGGCTGAAACTTTTGATGGTGAACCGTGGCGACTTGGAAACACATACCACACTTCAATTGGTCAGTATGGTACTCAAGTGACACCACTTCAGGCAGCAAGAGCTGTCGCGGCTATCGCTAATAATGGAATACTACTTAGGCCAACCTTACTTAAGGTGGCCACCTCGACAAGTATTCATGCGGTTGGAATCAATAGTGTTTTACCTGAGGGTGCAAGTAGATTACCAATCACTCCGAACTACTTCAATGTGGTTAAAGAGGGGATGCGAATGGCAGTTACTAGCACGACTAATAACACACATACCTTATTTACTCCAAAGTACACGGTTGCAACCAAGACAGGTACAGCTGAGATTGGTGCAAAAAAACTCAGCGTTAATTCACTGATCACGGGCTTCTTCCCTTATGAGCGCCCACGATATGCTTTTGCAATAGTACTCGAAAAAGGTCCATCGGACATTACAAGAGGGGCGACCTATGTCATAAAAGAGATGCTTGATTGGATGTATGTAAACACTCCAGAGTACCTTAAATAGAATAGCTGATAGGGTATAGGTGATAGGGGTTAGGATTAGAGGCGGGGGGGGGG
>CALRBT010000002.1 GCA_943354475.1 Parcubacteria group bacterium
GGCGGAAAATTTTCCGAAAAAGCGAATTCAGAATCCCGCCCGCATTCCTCCCCAGACCCCTCCTGCGGGCGGAAAATCAGCCGAGGCAAAGCGAAAAATCCTTTCCCCCAGAAAAAAAGATTTTCGCTTTGCCGAGTCCGTATTGAAGCCCCACGCACTGCCCGAATACTTGGAGGGCAGAACCCCGAAAGAAAAACACCCTTTCCTTTTTCAAAAGAAATTTCACCCCCGCCAAATCAGAAATGCAAAGAGTGTTTTTTCTTTCGGGGTTGCTGGCGTACTCGCCAGTGCGTGGGGCTTCGGTTCATTCGTTCAGTTTCCGCTCGAAAAAGGTTCGCGCAAAGTGTATAATTACAGCACCACGAATGAAATGAGTGTGCCCAGAGCACAAGCAGAATTGCTTGTGCGTGAGAGGACTTGAAAAGGTTGAGTATATGGAACGGAACGAAGTGAGTACCATACGAAACCTGTACTGAGCCTGTAAGGCTAAAGTCCCTCGTTACTATGGGATACACCTAACCCAATCCTCAATGTTATTTTATAAATTTACCCATGTCCTACAACTTTCAAGAACTAAACGATGACGACCTCCTTGATCCTTTTTCACTTTCAAATCCATCATTCACTCAAGCAAAATTTTACGGAGATTGGCAGAAAAAACTAAAGCGCACTGTAAGACGTTTTGTAGCTCTCCGGGATAAAGACGAGATATCAACTTATTTTCAACTTATTAAATATCCTCTCCCTTTCGGTAAGAGTTATCTCTACACCCCCTACGGTCCAAGAATTGCCGACACTTCGAAAGAGTTTCTCTTGGAACTAAAAGAAAAACTATTAGCTATTGCTAAAGAAGAAAATGCTATTTTCGTTCGTCTAGACTTCACTCCAACTATTTCAAATAAAATCCTTTCGGAAATATTTACCGAGGCACCAGCATATACCTATCACTCAGCATACTTCCAACCAAGGACTGAATGGGTTTTAAAACTCGAACCTTCTATAGAGACACTTTTAAAAAAAATGCACAAGAACACTCGCTACTCAATACGAGTAGCCGAGACAAAAAACGTCACTACAGAGATTGTCACTAATAATTTTGAACAATATTTTGAGACTTTCTACATCTTGATGCAAGAAACCGCGACTCGAAATAAATTCGGCCTCCACCCAAAAGAATACTACAAAAATATATTTAACAGCCTAAGCACCATACCAAACTCTTATCTATCAATTGCCCGCTTTGGAGAAACAATTCTCACGATAAATTTGATTATCATCTATGGAAAGGTGGCCAACTACGTCTTTGCTGGCACAAGTACCAAGGAACGAGATAGAATGCCTGCCTCAGGAGCGCTCTGGAGGGCTATCTGCTTTGCAAAAGAGATTGGTTGTACCGACTTTAACTTTGGAGCAGTCACCAGCGAAGAAGACACAAATCATAGTTGGGACGGACTTAGTCTATTCAAAAAAAGATTCGGTGGAGAAGAATTGAAACATTCTGACTTCTTTGATGCTGTCCTCTCCCCTTTCTGGTATCATCTCTATAACCTAAGAAAACGTATCAGAAATAACAAGTAATGAAAAAACTGATTCCAACAAAATTCATTCTCCTCTACCATTATCTTGAGGCAGTGGTTGCTACCATCCTCTATGGTTTCCCCTCAAGGAAGATGATTGTTATTGGTGTCACTGGTACAAAAGGCAAGACATCTGCCATCAATTTTATTTGGTCTACCCTCTCTGCCGGCGGTTTTAAAGTGGGGATTATTAGTACTGCCAATATTCGCATCGGTACTGAAGAGAGACTCAACAAATACCATATGACCATGCCAGGACCATTCGTAATCCAAAAAGTTATGGCTGAAATGGTAAAAGCTGGGTGTGATTATTGTATTGTCGAAACAACCTCTGAAGGCATTAAACAGTATCGCCACAGCGGTATTTACTACGACATCGCAGTATTCACCAATCTCTCACCCGAGCATCTCCAGTCGCATGGTGGAAGTTTCCAGCGTTATAAAGAAACGAAAGGTAAAATGTTTAAGGCGCTCGGAGAGCACCCAAAAATACTTGGTGATAAAAAAGTGGAGAAAGTTATTATTGCCAATAGCGACAGTGAACACGCCGACTATTTCTTAGGGTTTAAGGCAGACGAAAAGATTACTTTTGGTATTACCAATCCAGCGAACAATCGAGCAAAAGAAATTAGTGAAAATCAGAACGGTGTCGGCTTTACACTAGATGGAATCAGATTTGATCTCAGTATCATGGGTGCCTTCAATGTCTACAACGCACTCCCTGCAATTATTATTGCAAAGCTAGCTGGAGTAAATAATGAAATGATTGCCCAAGGATTACACACACTCTCAGTTATTCCTGGGCGAATGGAAAAAATTAATGATGAACAAAACTTTACCGTCATTGTCGACTACGCACACGAACGAGAAAGTATTACTGGTGTACTACAGACAGCAAAAAATATGAAAGAATCTGCGGCAAAAATTATTATTCTCCTCGGTGCTGAAGGTGGTGGACGAGATAAAGCCAAACGACCAATTATGGGAGAGCTTGGGGCCAAGATGGCAGATTATTTGATTGTGACAAATGTTGATCCCTATGAAGACGATCCACAGGAAATTCTTGAGGACATTGCAAAGCCTGCGGAAGAATTTGGGAAAGTTCGAGAAAAAGATTTATTCGTAATTGAAGATCGAAGGTTGGGCATTGCCAAAGCACTTTCTCTTGCTGGAGCAAATGACATTGTGCTCATTACCGGCAAAGGAGCGGAACAATCAATTGTCATAGGCGGTGTTTCAAGCCCTTGGGATGATAGAGAAGTAGTGAGAGAAGAATTGAAAAAGAGATTAGCAAAAGTTATATAAAACTTCCTGTTAGGGTCAGACAAAATCCCACCAAAAAGCCTTGGTTTATAAGGCTTTTTGGTGGGATTTTGTCTTTCGTGCTACCCTTGACATTTTAGCTATTCGTGATAAAATATATAGTAGATGTCGTGCGGTTCAATTCCGGCGGCCTGTAACCCCTATCAACAATATGATCGGGGCTACAACCCTCGATCTTTGACACGGAGATGACAAATGTTGGCCATGTTCGGATTAGCAATAATTTACTTGATCCTTTTCTGGATCAGCTGGATTCCGTTTGCGGTTATTATCAACCTTATCGCTAAACTCGATTGGAGGTTTTGGATTCTTCTCAAAGAAGGGGAGGCTGCTGTCATTGTACAGAATGGTGAAGTTACCAAGCTTGTCTTGGCCTTAGATGGTCATAGGTACGCTGGAGATCGACCCTTTCCAGATCGAGATGATGTTGAGTTAGCTGCCCGAGAGTGGGAAATCATTCCTTACGCAAGAGGATTACTCAAAAAACTCATGCGGAAGATTCGATTTATTTTCTTTCTTGGAGGCGTACGTTGGATCGGACTTGCTGGTACACCACTTCAATACATGTTCGAGTGGCTCTCACCTGGAGCCATCATTGCAGGTATGGGTTTGACCTTTCAACACCACGAAGAGCCACTGAAGAGAATCCGGGTAAATCCGGTCGTCTACGGCTTTGACTTGATTAACGTCGAGTTCGCCGGAGTAACAGCTGCAACAGCCGGAGTAACGACTGCGGCAACGGGTACGCTGGGTAAAATCCAGTACATTGTCTCAGGACAAATCACCAACCCGTTTATAGCACTCGTCAGAAGAGCTCATTGGCTCCGAGACCTACAAGAAGTGCTTGAACCGAGAATGAGCCTGCTGCTAGGTAGCTTTACGTTCGAGCAACTAACCGGAACTGATCCGGTAGCAAAAGCGAATCTCGATACGGAACTAACAAAACTACTCACAGAGAACAGGGAGGTGATAAAAAAATCGTTCGGCTTTAGAATCGACCGGATCCAAACCGGAAGTCCCGATCCAATGGATGACCAGCAACGCGAAGTCACCCAAAGAGCGAGAGGCGCCTCAGCAGAGGCAGACGTAAAACGGATTGAGGCGAAGGGTCAAGCTGACGCTATCAATCTGGTCGGAACAGCTACTGCCAACGCCGCGCAAAGCTTGAGAACCGCCCTAGGCGGTGACCCAGCGATCGTGGCAGCGGTGCAAATTGCCCAAGCAAGGAGAGACGGGTTGGTCGGCTTCAAAGGGAGCACTTTGGTTGAAGGGTCAGCTGGTCAAGTACCTGGCCTGATTCTCAACACGGGGGCGCCAACAACGCCACCCGCGACCCCGAGTCCGCCGGCTGTGCCTCCAACAACCACATCAACTCCATAACAGGAAAGGAGTGAGTAGATGCATCTTCGCAACAAAGCCCTGCTCACTCTCTCTCTTGTTGGATTAGGTTCGACCATTGCCGGATTGGCGTGGTTTGATCTGATCAAACTTGAGAAGGTGTGGGAATGGCTATCAAGCTGGTTCACCTTGGATCAACTCAAGTCAGTAGGAGGAACCTTGTTGGATTGGATATTTTGGATGCCGGATTGGATGCCAGGATTTGCGAAAGCGATTCTTTCTATCCTCCTCATCACGGCCTCCGTCACCATCGTCGGTGGAATTGTTGTTGGTGTGATTATCGGATTAAGATGGTTGCATCAACAAACACCTAGGCCAGTGGTCGGTAGGAACTGGCAAGGGTTGGTATGGCAAGTGTCGAGGTGGTCCTTCGTGATCATTGCGATACTCGTCGTCGTCATCCTTGCAGTGATGTTCGTGCCTAGCGTGATAGCGTACCTCGGAACACTCTCGGTTGGGACACCCGCCGGAGGGACTCCCCCAGGAACGACATCACTTCCGACCGTGACCGACTTGTCGGCCACTGTAGGGAAACTCTGGGGCGAACTATCGCTTTGGGTCAAAGGCCTCAGTCAGGAGACTTTGATTGTTATCGGGGTAATCCTCGGAACAATCTTAGTCTGGAAAGTCTTGGGGGTGCGACGCATCTTCTGGCTGATCCTGATTTCGATGGTCAGCGGGCTCGGCTGGCTGATCTGGAGCAATACCAGTGAAGCGAGCAAGAGCTGGCTAACCTACAAGTCAAGTGACTTAATCCACTGGGACCAAGCCACGAGGATTCTCGAGGACGAGAGCTGGTCAACGCCGGTTAACGTAGGCTATGCGCCGTTCTGCAATTCTATCATCAACGCGAGTGGAGCAATCCATTTCGCCAAAGTGAATGGAGGGAAAACGTACAAAATCGAAGCAAAAAAAGAAACGAAAATTACCGAGCGAGTACAAACCCTCCAATTCAAAAAAGATGCGGGGGAGAAGGGGATGATCGTTGTCCGGGTCAGATTCACAAGGCTCGGAGAGAAGTGTTACTAACGAGGAATGGGAAAAGGAGGGGAAGTCCAAACGGACCAACCCTCCCCCACTCCTCGTTTTTTGTTTTCCGACTTTTTCTATAGTCCAGGGTTCGGTAGACCAAATGAATTTATCACCAGTAGGATAATCCCCTTTACCCCAAACATAATAAACATCCCGATGACCCCCCAGAGCATATGATTGGCTCCTGTTTTTCTTTTCTCAGGGTCATCCGCGTTTGCCACAAAAATCATCACTCCATAAAGGAAATAGAGGAGCGCAAGCCCAAAAAGAAGCAGTATGGCCGGACTAATGATTGCATCATTAATCTTTTCGATTAAACCTTCTGCAGTTCCGTTAAACATTTTTCCTTTCTGACAGAGAGATTATCGAGAAGTGATTAGTAAGCGGTTGGGATTCTTGGTACCACTGGAGCAACGTTTCCAGCAAGTCCGAATGTGTTTGTAAGGATTGATACTAATCCCCAAACTGAAATCATCACAAAGATTGCAACAATACCACCAATAATCATCTTGATCGCTTCCTGTCTTCCTTCTGCTTCTCCACCCTTAGTAACATAGTTGAATACTCCAAAGAGGAAGTAGAGTACTGCAAGGGCAATAATAATGACTGTCGCATACTGAAACATTTTTAGAATGAAAGCGTAAATATCATCGATATTAGCGATAGCAGCGGACGCCATAAGTGGCATAACGAGTGAAAAAACTGACACAAAACCAATTAACTTTTTTGTCATAAAATATAATATATCTAATAAAATTCTTATCTGTAATTATACGTTTTTAAAAAACTAGGAGCAAGGCTCTTGTATTTGGCGTGTGGATAACTGCAAGTTTATCCACTCACTAGATAATTCCTTAAATTAACGAGAGGTGGTGAGGATATAAGTATTCATTATATGGTAAGGGGAGATGCATCGATAACTAAACGTAACCGCTACGGTCCTCAATCACCACTACTAAACGGTGGTCTTAATAGATTTCCACCCGTATCTGATGTTCCACCAGGCTGTTCAGCGTATGGGTCATAGTTATTGTTCGTACCAGAATCTGAGCTACCACCATAGACATCAAAAGTACCTCCATCTACACTACTTGATGCGCCGCCATAATCTGAAAATCCAAAAGTATCAAGCAGAACATTTACCAGCCCATATACCGATATCATCACAAAAAGTCCGATAGTCCCATAGATAATAAAAAGGCTTGCTTTGGTCCTAGCTTCAGCATTGCCGCCCTCAGAGACATACTTGAGTAGTCCATAGAGAAAGGAGATGAGGGCAAAACCAACCAGGAGCACCACAGCGTACGACATGAGGGAGAGGGCGCAGCCAACCGCAGTTTTAAAATTATTTATTGTTTGACAATAATCTGCACCAAAGGCTACCTGCGGGGCAAACAAAATGAAAGCTGAAAAGCTTCCGATCACTTTCATACTCTTTCGATTTTTCATTGTGAATAAAAAAGACTGACCCATACCATCATTGAATGAGGCTAGTAATCGTTGTTTTAACAGCGAGTGCAATAATATTTGCTCCGAGAATAATAGCCGTACCGAGTAATGTGTAACCAAGTGTGCGTCTCGCGGCAGTGATTTCTTCTGGTGCACCTTGCGCTTTTATAAAAAGAAATCCTGAGTAAATAATGAAAAGAATAATAATCGGTATCGCAATCTTAGTTGCCAAATTGACGAGGCGCTCAACAAAATCAAAGAAAGTAAAAGCGCTATTATTCCGATTGAATGGGTTTGGAATATTGAACATTAAATCCCCAGAGGATGTCTGACCACCTCCGCTGTTACCAGATCCTCCGTAATTCGCACCTCCAGTATTACCGGAGCCTCCATAGTTAGTGCCCCCTGTATTGCCGGAGCCGCCACTACCTGTGGCGCCACCCGAGCTGTAATTACTGGTAGCACCAAAGTCACCTCCACCATAAGTTTCAGGGGTACCAGGCTCCGCATGGGCAACAGTAATCACAAAAGGTAGTAGCAAAAAAAATCCAAAGAGAACTGCCGATGATAGAAAAACTAATGTAGTTTTGATTTTTAATGTTTTACTCATAGTATTTTAGTTTTAATGTATCACCCAAAAATTTGACGTGCCAGAGTTGGGTCAACGAGCCCAAGGACAACAAATTTCACCAACAGGTAGGCAATGAGTACGTAGAAGAACGCCTCCCCTATCTTCCAGAAAATCCCAGTCGCTTGACTCCTCTGCTCTGGTTTTGCTCCCGAGGTAAGATAAAGAAATCCAGCATAGAGAATGGCTAATGTCGCCAGTGCCGTCATAAAAGTAAGTGCAAAATCAATGAATTTGCTCACAAACTTGAGAAGATGTTGGAAAGTACACGGCTCCATCGTTTCGCCGTTTTGTCCTGAAGTATTTGAATTTCCACAAGGAATGATGGTGGCCGCCGTGTGACCAACCACAGGAAAAACCATAATAATAACAGAAAAAAATATTATTAAGGGCAAGAGGAGAGTTGATCTTTTGTTATTAAAAAGTGCAGTTGAAAGTTGTAACATAATACTATTATCGCCTAGTTATTACTGTTAAGCAAAAGAGTAATCTCTTGATGAGCCTTGGTCACTGCTTCAATCGGACGTGAACTCCCTGTGGTTACTCCCGTTGTCATTCGTTTAAAGATGTCAGTAGTCTTAACCCTATCTGGATCAAACCAACCACTCGAAAAGAGCGCTGAGTTGTATACAATCGGACTGTACGGATCACTTGGTGGATTTTGGAGTAAATCTCTACGTACAGGGGCAAGTCCTGATATGAGTGCAAACTCAGCCACTGTTCGACTAGAGGTTAGTTCGACAATTAATTTGAAAGAGTCTGAAATGTTTGGACTGCGTTTGACGATTGCGAAAGCTTGCATTTTACCAAAGGTGGTTCGCTTGGCAGTCCCTAATGGCTGTGGAAGCGTGGCCATGTCATAGTTAAGATTTGGATTTTTAGCTTTAAGTAGCTTAAGTTCGCTAGCAAATCCAAGATAGTAAGCAAGATCACCATTGATAAATGCCGCTTGAGAGTCACGTAGCGATCTGTTCCAAGAGTAGGTGTTCTTGGAAGGATTGGAGAACTCTGTAAAAAAACCAAGTGCGTCGGAAGCTGGGGGTACGGATTTATCGAGACTATCAGCAAGGATTGATTTATACGTATCAAAGCCTGGGCGAGATTGCGGGTCACGAATAACAATAGGATTACCCGCCTGCATAATGAGCGCTCCGAGGATTTCTTTTGAATATCTGACATTACTCCACTCCCCCATGGCGATAGCACTCGTCGTGACATTGAGCGCGCTGTCTTTTATGGTCAGCTTTGGAATCTGTACAAAAAGCTCATTCCATGTAGATGCAGGCTTGGCAAAACCAGCACCCGTAACTAGATCTCGATTCCAATACATGACCAAAGGATCAACGATAAATGGAATCCCGATAGAACCAGTACTACCGAGATACAGCTGACCTTCATCAATGAAGGTATCTAAGAATGTGCGTTGCGAAAGGCTAGAGAATGGAATCGTGTATAACTTGTCTTGATTTCGAATGATTTCATCTTGAGGTAGAAGAATGATATCAGGACCATTACCAGTCGCTAGGGCTTCAACAAAATTTTGATCAAAGGTTGCAGGGTCCTTCTGTATATAGTCAAAGTTGAGATCAGCTTGATACTTGAACTTCATCTTAGCAACAAGCTCGTCCATAACTCTCGCGTCAAGTGAGCCCCAAATAACCACCCGTGTTGTTGATGAACTACCACCACCTGCTGAGAGAAAAGCAAAAACTCCGACCCCAACAACAATAACTGCAACAAAAATAATAGTAAGAATTATTTGAAATCTACTCATCGTTCTAAAATTATACCATAATGATGTGCTCCAACCTCAACGTCATGCTTAAAAGAAAAACCTCCATTTTGGAAAAGTTCTTTTGCTTTAGTTCGTGTCACTACATTGTTTGGCGTTGGCCCAAGATTATCAAAAGAATCAGCCCAATCTATTACTAAAACTTTCCCACCAGGCTTCAAAATTCGTTGTATCTCCTTTACGATAGTCTCCTTATTCTCCAGTTGGAAAAGTGTGTTTGAAAGTAGTACTCGATCGATTGATCCATCGCGAAGTGTCGTGCCATGCTCCTCATCAACATCGCTCCAAATAATCTCAACGTTATGGAGCAATTCTTTGTGTGCATGATTTTTAATCCGTGCAAGCAAATCTTTTTGAATATCAATCGCGTAGACTTTTCCTGTCCCGACTCGTTTGGCAAGCTCGAGAGTATAATGACCAGAGCCAGCACCGATGTCAGCTACTGATAATCCTTCACGAATATCAAATTGGGGAAGTATTTTTTTGGGATCGGAAAACATTTTGAAAAGGTAATAGGTTTTAGGTTATAGGTGTTAGTAAACCAAAAAACCCACTAGACTAATGATAACAGAAAAACACAATTCTTGGACACAAGAATTGTGAATTCAGATTTCTTATTCAGAAAAAATTAAACTAATCTTAACTAGGATTCCTGAATTTGGATGCAATTCTACCCAGTAGGTCTTTCTGCTGAAAGAGGTGCAAGGAAGTTGGTTTCTGTAGACGTACTGGTAGTTACGGCGGAAGAAAGCAACAACGCAGTGACAACGAAGTGCGCCAAATTCAGGCGTCCTGTTTAAAGACAGGTAAGTGATGCAATAGAGTCTCCGTCACGAAGTCGCATAATCCGCACTCCCTGTGTCTGACGACCCAAACTTGAAATCTCATCGATACCAGTCCTGATTACCTGACTCTTTTTGGAAATTGCAACAATCTCACTATAAGAAGAGGTGAGTACCTTAGAAGCAATGAGTGTTCCGGTCTTTGGCGTCACCTTAACTGTCTTGATACCAGAGCCACCTCGTCCTTGAATCTTGTATTCTTTGAGGGGAGTCTTCTTGCCATAGCCATTACTGGTAATCACGAAGAACTCTGCATCTTGATCATCCTTCTTGACGATATCAGCACCAATAATAAAGTCACCCTTTGAGAGCTTCATGGCGCGCACTCCAGCTGCGGTACGACCCATTTCCCTGACCATACTCTCCTTAAACCTAATTGCTTGACCCTTTGAAGTTCCGAGAATAATTTCTTCACCCTTATCAACAAACTGAGCGGAGATGAGCTCATCGCTTGGATGTAGTTTGATAGCAATCAATCCACTCCGTCGTACATCACTGAAGTCTTTAATTGAAACTTTCTTAGCAATTCCTTCTTTAGTTACCATAACAAGTGTTGTGGCAGAGCCTTTAACTGCCTTGGGCATAGCAAGAATCGAGGTCACTTTCTCATCTGAAGAAAGCGAGAGGAAGTTCATCACTGATTTACCGCGGGTCGCACGTTTCCCTTCCGGTACGTCATACATTTTAATTTGATACACCTTTCCTTTATCACTAAAGAAAAGTAGATCGCTGTGGTTAGTGGCAGTAAGAAATATCGTGACAAAATCTTCTTCTTTTGTATCAAGATCAACTACACCGACACCACCACGCTTTTGTTTCTTATATTCATCTGGATTCGTACGCTTCACATATCCACCAGAAGTTAGCACAAGCACACTCTCCTCGTCAGGAACCGTGTCTTCGATTGAAATCGTCTTGGCTCCCCCGCCGAGAATCTTACTGCGACGGTCATCACCGTAACGCTCTGCAATATCCTTGAGTTCAGTCTTAATGACAGCAAGAATTTTCTTTGGACTTGAAAGTAGATCCTGAAGGTAAGCAATGAGTTTTTGTACTTCAGCGAGTTCTTCTTCAATTTTCTTACGCTCAAGAGCAGCAAGGCGTTGCAATCTCATTTCAAGAATGGCTGTCGTCTGACGTTCAGAGAACTTAAACTCCTTCATCAATCCCGCATGTGCGGTTGGAACATCCTTTGCCGCACGAATGAGTTTGATGATTTGATCGATATGATCGAGCGCTTTCTTGAGTCCAAGTAAAATGTGTTCACGCTCCTGTGCCTTACGGAGATCAAATTCGGTCCTTCTACGAACAACACTTTGACGATGGGTGACAAATTCTTCAAGAATTCCCTTCAGCGATAATGTCTGAGGAACCGAATCAACCAAGGCGACCATGTTGTAATGGAACGTGTCTTCAAGTGGGGTATGCTTATAGAGGAGGTTCAAAATGTTTTGCGCGTAGACCCCGCCCTTAAGATCAATGGCGACTCTAATATCACCCTTGGCGGATTCGTCTCGAAGCCCTTTAATTCCTTCAATTTTCTTGTCTCGCACAAGCTCTGCGATATGTGCAACGAGCTCAGCTTTGTTAACACGATATGGTAGTGAAGTGATGATAATCTGAGTTGCACCAGCTTTCTGTTCAATGATTTCTGCCTCGCCTCGGCACACCACACCACCTTTACCGTGAGTGTAGGCTTGCCTCAAATCACTTTTATTAAAAACCAACCCTCCAGTTGGAAAGTCTGGTCCTTTGACGAACTCCATCAAGTCTTCAACGGTTGCGTCTGGATTTTCAATAAGGTGAATGGTGCTCTCAACAACCTCACGGAGATTATGTGGAGGAATGTTGGTTGCCATTCCCACAGCAATACCGAGTGTTCCATTGAGAAGTAAATTGGGTACCGCAGATGGTAAAACAACCGGCTCTTTGCGAGTTGAGTCGTAGTTTGGTCGCCACTCAACAGTCTCTTTATCCAAATCTTTGAGGAGCTCTGAAGAAAGTCGAGACATCTTTGCCTCCGTATAACGCATAGCGGCAGGTGGGTCGCCATCGATTGATCCGTAGTTTCCTTGACCAATGATTAGTGGGTAACGATGTGAGAACACTTGCCCCATCTTTACCATCGCATCGTACACAGAAATATCTCCGTGTGGGTGATACTTTCCAAGTACATCTCCAACTACTGCTGCTGATTTTCGGAATTTAGAACTCGAATTGAGCCCCATCTCATTCATGGCATAAAGAATACGACGATGTACGGGCTTTAACCCATCCTTCACATCAGGAAGTGCGCGGGAGGTGATAACTGACATCGCGTAGTCGAGATACGACTCGCGCATTTCAGTCGAAATATTACGATCCATGATATTAAACTCGGTGTCAGTACCAGCGTATATTGGCTCTTCGCCATTACTTTGAGATTTTTTTGCCATAAAGTCGCCATAGTATAACAAAGGTTGCTTGTTTTTTCAACTTATGGAAACTAACAAAATCTGCAAAATACTTGCCAAAATAACCTTACTTTTAAGGGTTATTTTGGCACAGCTCCAAAACCTCCAAAATACCCTCCAGAGGATATGATCTGCGATTATGAGTGTTCCCTCAAGTGTTCATTTTGTTCCCTTACTTGACAAAATTTTATGTATCGTGTAGTATATATCTTGTCGGAGGGTGCCTACCTTATATATTCCTCCGATTTTGTCTACCTTGTGTTTGTGAACCTGCTTTCCCCACGGGGACACGTTTGTAACTGTAACTGGCTTCAACCTTAGTGCACGAGGTTGTCGCAAAACACCACCACGATGGTTCCGCAAGGAATCACATCCCGGGCGGCAACGCTCGGGGTTTTTTTTCCAAATTAAATCTCAACACAACCAAACACCACCGCAAGCGAAGCTTGCGGTGGTGTTTGGTTAATTTATTCTGCTTTTTATAGAACTTTCAGATTTGCGGACATTTCGAGGCGCAAGCGAGGCTTGTGACCAAGCTGTAGATATTAACTACTGTGCGGGAGCAAACGAGCGAAGCAACAAAGAAATGTCCCAAATCTGAAAGTTCTATTTGATGTCTTGTGGATTGACGATAAGTCCCGGCACCGGATTATGCTCCTTATCAACAACTACTTCTGTTTCATTTTTTGAAAAATCTAAACGGTCTTTGAAATCAATGATAGTTGCAGTGATTGATTCTTTTATTGAGTTAAATGGACTCATACTACTAGCAGTTTGTGTTGTACTCGCACTATTACCCGCCAGAGTTCCCCCACCTGATCTATCAAGCGAAAGGTCAAGTGTTGCACTCCACCCAATAAAAACAAAGAAAATAAAAATAGCAGAAATACCAAGGGCGATTACCTTTCGGTGATGCTCTGGTCGCTGGCGTGTTTTTTCTAGGAAATCAAACATTGTTTAGGTGTTAGGTTGAAGATAAAGATATTATATCACTTTCCAAATTGGAAAACATTTATAAAATTAATTTTCGACTCTGTGGTTTGCTAAAACCTATAACCTAACACCTATAACCTGGTCCTAAGTTCTACGAACTTAGGACGACAATCTCCCCTTCTTTGCCGTCGAGATCCTTTTTCTTGAGTGTTAGTTTATCGATAGCTTCTACTTTAGTTCCAGATTCTTTGAGAAATACTTCAAGAGCGTTTTTCACTCCAATAGTTTCATAGTGCATAGGAATGATTAACTTTGGTTCGATTGAAACAGCAAGTTTGTATGCTTCAGCAGGAGTGAGCACCCCTTCTCCACCAATCGGTACAAAAAGAACGTCAATATCTTCAAATGCTTCGACACTTTCACTTGGAATTTTTGGATTACCGAGCGCTCCGAGAAAACAGAGATTCATTCCTTCAAGTGAAAGCCTGTACATTGTGTTGATTCTCCCAGGGTCACCATCATACCCAGAGTTTGAAGAAAACCCTTTAATAAAAACGTTCTTGATTTCATACTCGCCTGGAGTACGAATAATGAAGGGCATTTTGGCACCGAGAGTCGCCTGTTCTACTCCATTGAAATCTGGGTGATTGAGGGAGGTGAGGACAATATCAGCGCCAAACTTTGAGCCAGAGAGTTTAGAATCCTTGGAAATAGGGTTATAGGCAATAATAGTATCGCCAAACTGTACTTTAAAATATGAAGCGCCAAAGTAAGTGATGACCATTGGATTAGGGTATAGGAATTAGCTGATAGGTTATAGGGTGAACAACAAATTCAGAGACAGTATAGCAGAACAATGTCCTTATTTAAAGTCCTTGCGATGGATGCTTAAGAAAGGTAGTATCAAGCTGGCACAAAGAGTGTGCTGATATCATCCGAAAGGAGCTTTTCCAAACATGGGGAAACATCGGGGATGCGACCGGGAAAGAATCCGAAGTACCCTCTTGACCCACGACTTATCAAAACGATGGGGCTAAGTAGCTCCAACATCACACTACCAAACTACTAGACGGACCCGGCGCGCAAATGCGCCGGGTCACCCACCCCAAAGCCTTGCTTTGGGGATTTGTCGTTTTCTATGGATTTAATGAACCAATTTTAGAGATAGAGACGTAGTTATAAGTGTGGCTTTAGGGGAAATTGACTCTAAATCAATAATCCGTATACTGCATTAATATCCATTATTAACAACATTGGGGAATTATCCTTGTTTTCTGGGAGCGCACTTGTGAAAGTCCCAAAAAATAAGCCTCCTCTTTGAACCCTCTATTATGGACAATACAAACAACAAAGAAGAGTTACTCGAAGGTGAGGGCGAAACTAAGCCAACAAAGGTCAAAAAAGTAAAAGAAAAGGACGAAGAAGAGAAGCCAAAGAAGTTAACACCTATGGACGCTATCTTGCTCGATAGCGCCAACCCACCATCAATTGGTGAGACTGTTGAAGGACCTGTCATCGGTATTGAAAAAGCGGCTATTTATGTCGATCTCTTTCCTTATGGAACCGGTATTATTTATGGACGTGAGTTCATGAATGCTCGGGACGTTATCAAGAAAGTGAACATTGGGGACATGATTGCGGCTAAGATCGTTGATCGAGAAGCAATTCATGGTTATATCGAACTGTCACTGAAAGAAGCGCGCCAGGCACAGATCTGGAATGAAGCAGAAATCGCAATGAATGAGAAGCGGATCTTTGAACTCCCTGTCAAGGAAGCCAACAAAGGAGGACTGATGATTGACTGGCAAGGACTCACTGGATTCCTTCCTGCCTCTCAGCTTAAGACCGAGCATTACCCACGAGTTGAAGATGGTGATAAAGATAAAATTCTCGATGGACTACGAAAACTAGTTGGTAAGAAAATTTCTGTTGCGATCATTGGCGCCGTACCAAAAGAAAACAAGCTCATCTTCTCTGAAAAAAGCCCTGAACTAAAAGCGAAGGAGAAGATTATTGAACGATACACGGTTGGCGACATTGTTACTGGTAAGGTAACTGGTATCGTGGATTTTGGACTATTTCTCAAAATTGAAGATGGTCTTGAAGGACTCGTTCATATCTCTGAAATTGATTGGGCACTCGTTGAGGATCCAAAGGCTCATTTCAAAGTAGGAGATTCGGTCACTGCTAAAATCATTGAGATAAAAGAGGGTAAAATTTCTCTTTCAGTTAAAGCACTCAAAGATAACCCATGGAAAGGTGCTGAAGGACGATACAAGAAAGGAGATGTCGTTGAAGGAGTAATCATTAAGTACAACAAACACGGAGCACTTGCTTCAATTGAAGAAGGAATTGCAGGTTTGGTGCATATCTCTGAGTTTGGAAGTGACGACAAGCTTCGCACAACTCTCGAGCTTGGAAAAACCTATAAATTCAAGATTATGCTCTTCGATCAGAAAGAACAAAAGATGGCACTTTCGTTTAATACAAAAAGTGAGAATCAAGAATTAGGAAGTAAGAATTAGGAAGAGGTCAAAGACTCAAAAAGAACACTCCCGAAAGCTTCGCCTTCGGGAGTGTTCTTGGTTTCTCTTGATTCTTAATTCTTACTTCTTAACTCCTGTGTTATACATTCCCATCGCCTTCTCTCGTCCTTGTTTTGCATCAGAGATAATCATTTCAAGTGCCTCTCCAACCCATTTTGACACTTTATGTAACGACTCTACCTCTACTGGTTTAAATTTTCCTAAAATGAAAGTAACCACAGCATCCTCACCTTTTGGTTTTTTTACTAAACCCTTAGCGGTTACAGGAGAGACACCGATACGAACGCGGGTAAACTCAGTACTTTTAATAACTTTGGAGACAGATTCGACTCCGCGGTGACCACCAGATCCGCGGTTAAATGAAATCTTGAATGAACCGAGTGGTAAATCCATATCATCATGAATCAAAATCACTTGTTCTGGCTTAAATACCCCCCCACCAGCTTTGGATAAAGACCTTATGGCCAAACCAGACTGATTCATAAACATTTCTGGGATAATTAATGTCGCCGAGTTTTTATCGATTTTGATTTTAGCAACTTTTGCCTTTAATTTTTTATCTTCTTTCCAATCAGAATCTTCATGTGCCTTTGCAAAGTGTAAAAGCACCTCCTTACCAATATTATGACGAGTGTTATCGTACTCCTCTCCTTTGTTTCCTAAACCTATAATGAGAAAATTTGCCATAAAAATATTTACTGTCTCTTTCAGAATTAATTATTTTAATCATAACAAACTTTTTACAAAATTTTACGTCACACCACGCAAAAATCTATTGTGTCAAACGACACAAGGTATTACAATTCACTCTAACTTCTTCTCTCATGGAACTTTTTCAAGAAAAAAATCCTACTTCGGCGCACATCAAACCTGAACAGACAACAGTACAATTTATCAAAGAATTATTTTTCTTTGCATTCCTGGCTTTCCTTATTGTGATTCCAATTCGGATGTTCATAGCGAAACCTTTTCTCGTTGACGGACCATCAATGAATCCAACATTTGCAACAAGTCAGTACCTAATTGTTGATGAACTCTCATACCAATTCCAAAGCCCTGTTCGTGGTGAAGTCGTTGTCTTCAAATATCCCAAAGACAAAAAGAAGTCTTTCATTAAACGAATCATCGGACTCCCTGGAGAAACCATAATTATCCAACCTGATAAATTTGTCATTATAAACGCACTTCATCCAGAAGGATTTAGTATTGTCGAACCCTACATCACCGGTCCGGTTACTTATCGAGAGAGTGCTATCACCACCCTTGGAGACGACGAATATTTTGTTATGGGAGATAATCGAGACCAGAGCTTTGACTCGAGATCATGGGGTCCAGTTAAGGAAAGTCTAATTGTCGGTAGACCCATTTTACGACTCTTCCCTTTCGACAAGATTGGTTTATTTCCAGGAAGGTCTGAAAATCAAGTTGAGGTTGGCACATAACAAGTTGACCTGAGGGTATACACAGAGGAATCATCGCAAACAACATTACTAAACATCATCATATTTTTAAAAAACAATTCCAAATATGACAAAAGTAATGACCCAACCAAAAACACCATCAAAAATTTTCTCTGAAGAGCAATTCTTGAAAAAATCAAGTGAAGTGGCACTTTATTATGGCTTTAGACCATTCCAAAACTGGCAAGAAGAGGCGCAGGAGAAGTTAAAAAATATTGAAGATAAGCATCGTAGAAAAGAAGTTAAAGAACGGGGACAATTCAATTTTAACGACTGCGAGGAGAAAAAAGAGGACGCTTTCCAGACAGAGAAACTCAAAATATTAGATCACTACGTCAAACACGCCTCTCTTCTTTCTTCACCAGCACTCTGTTTTTGGCATGGACGCATCAGCCATTCCAAAATTGCTGAGGGGACTCCTCTCTCCGTTTTTTCACTTGAAGCAATCGCTGGAAGCAAAAGTACCACCGAGGCGCTTCTTATACGGACCGCTAAAGCCATTCTCGATGAGCTACATTTTAAGAACCTTGGCATCCACATCAATTCGCTCGGCGACCGAGAGTCATTTGGACGTTTTGAACGTGAACTTGGTAATTTTTACAAAAAGAACAGTACTTCTCTGACAACACACTGTCGTAGCAACTTAAAAAAGGATCTTTTTAAAGTCCATAGTTGTACCGAAGAAAAATGCCTTAAGGAAATGAACGGTCTTCGTGAACGCGCCCCAAAGCCGATTAGTTTTCTCAATGGAAGTAGTAGAACACACTTTGGCGAAATCCTTGAGTTTCTCGAGACGATGGATATTCCTTACCAAATCAAACATTCCCTCCTTTCTGATAGCACTATGCGACTTAAAACTATTTTTGAGATTCACAGTGAAATGGCGACAGATGATGAAAGTAATGGAGATGGAGGAACCACTAAACCAAAATCCGTTCGATTAGCAATCGGAGGAAGGTATGATGCGCTCTCTCGAAAACTAGGACTCCGCAAAGAAATACCTGCTGTTGGCATTTCCATCTTCTGTCCAACAAGTCATGAAAAGAAACTGTCAATAACTATCAAGACCAAACAACCTCAGGTTTACTTTATTCAACTCGGCTTTGATGCTAAAAGGCGTAGTCTTGAGGTTATTGAGCTTCTCCGTCATGCCCGTATCCCACTCCATCAGAACGTTATTAAAGATAAACTAACTGTCCAACTCAGCCAAGCAGAGAAAATGAATGTTCCCTACATTTTGATCATGGGACAGAAAGAGGCGATTGAAGGAAGCTGTATTGTCCGCAACATGAATACGAGATCGCAAGAGACGGTGAATATCTCACTCCTACCGACATACCTTAAACACTTAGAAGAAGAGTTGGTTTAGACCTAGCGTAGAAAAATTTGACTAAATAGGGCTATCCTTGTAGGATTTCGTCGGAACTAGAATCCGGTTGAAGAAAGGGTACTCTGTCATGACTCGCAAAACTTCGATGATAGTGTTCGCACTATTATTTGTGACCGCTCTTGGAATATCTGAAGCTCACTCCGATTGCAAGACAATCGGCTACAGCGCAATTCAGACTGGCTATATTTATCAAGATTTCGGTGTCTGGGGGAATCGTAAACCAGTTCTACAGAGAGGCGCAACCGTGACCTGTGGAGGGCTCTCCCTCGATTTATGGACCTCAGCAGGTCTCACCGGGAACGGTAAGTTTGGTCGTCGTGGCGGAGAAGACGAAGGTGATCTGACCCTATTTTACAACAATAAGGTCGGGACCCCCCTGGGCGACTTCCGCTATGAGATTGGAGGAGCTTACTATGCCCTTGGGTACGGGGGCGGATTGACTTCAACCCGCGATGACGTCGCTAACTTCTACGCACAGGTTGGCAGACCGTTCGAAATTCAAACCAACCTTGGAGCAATATCATTAACTCCGTTTGTCAGACCATCCCTGTACCGCCACATGAGTGGACCGCGTAATGACATGGTCATCCGTTCAGGGATCGAGTTTTCCATACCCCTTTCTCCATGGCTCAATTTTGAAGGAGATGTATCTATAGCGAATCTTGTGACGGGGAAACGTCAGACAGTGTTTCGCCCATCAGCTAGATTGGTGGCGAACGTCGGAGACGGATGGTCCGCAAATGTCGGGGTTAAGGGGACCGACAGAACAGGTAATGTTTTCTTGCTAGGGCTAGCCAAACATTTCTAAAGGCAGGCTCAGGAGATATGCCCGGCGCACAACGTGCGCCGGGTACTATTGTTTTATGTATTACAGAGATTAACCTTGAGATTGAGACTTGCCCTGAAAACTCATATATGGTAAAGTCTTAGCCACTATGGCAACAAATGTAGAAGTAGAAAAGAACGCAAATGAGAACAATCTCGGGGTTTTGAGGCGCTTCACCAAGCGTGTTCAAGGGGCGGGTATCCTTCCTCGCGTACGATCACTAAGGTACGAGCAACGAGATCCTACCAAATACGGTAAGAAAAAAAGTGCTCTCAAACGACTCTCAAAAAAAGAGGCAATTCTCGAACAAATCAAATTAGGTAAAGTAGTCGAAAAACCTGCACGTCGCTAATTTTAAACAATGCGAGATACAGATCACTTCTCAATCTCAAATACCACAAAAGGCAAGCTTCCACGCTTGCCTTTTGTCATGATGAAAGAAAAAGTATTGGGTAAAAACTATGAACTCAGTCTTGTGTTTGTCTCTCCCGCAAAGGCAAAGAAACTCAACCTTGAGTATCGCAAAAAAACGTACGTACCAAATATTTTAAGCTTTCCACTTAATGATTCCAGTGGAGAAATTTTTATTTGTCTCGACGTTGCTAAAAAAGAAGCTCCTCTCTACGACTTAAATTTTGAAAAATTCGTTGGATATCTCTTTATTCATGGGTTATTCCATTTGAATGGAATGGAACATGGTAGTACAATGGAAAAATCAGAAAAAAAATTACGAACGTTATTTGATATTAAATAAAAATTTATTTTATTTAATAATCAGACGTTTCTAATTATCTCTCTGATTCTTTTTTATAATGGCAAGAAAAATTGCAGTTGGTATTGATATCGGAACCTACCAGGTCAAAGTGGTGGTTGCTGAATACGTGCACCAGAACGACCAGACCTATCCGCAAATTATTGCAACCGGTCTATCTGAATCAAAAGGGCTCCGTCATGGCTATATCATCAACGAGCGCGATATCATCATTAGCATCCAGCAAGCAGTAAGTGAGGCTGAGAAAATCTCTGGCATCCCTATCCGCAAAGCATACCTGGCTATCGGAGGTATTGGACTTGAGAGCACTGTTGCTTCTGGAAGTACGGTCATCTCAAGGGCAGATTATGAAATCACCGAACTTGATGTTGAGAAAGCCTTCGACGAAAGCCAAGCAAAAATTCCTCAATCTTCAATCCTCAATCGAAAAGTACTTCACCGTATCCCAATCCAGTATAAAGTTGACGGTAAAACAGTTCTCGGTCGCCCTGCCGGAATGAAGGGAATTAAACTCGAAGTAAAAACACTCTTTGTTACTTGTCTTGAGCAACATCTAAATGACTTAATCCAGGCCGTTGAAAATGCTGGTATAGAAGTCCTCAGTGAAATCGCCTCACCAATAGCAGCGAGTCTCGTAACTCTTTCAAAAACACAGAAAAAAGCTGGTTGTGTCTTAGCCAACGTTGGTGCTGAAACCGTCTCGATTATTGTCTATGAAAACAATACCCCAATTTCTCTTGAAGTCTTCCCTATTGGCTCGACCGATATCACTCATGATATTGCTCTAGGACTGAAAATCTCCATCGAAGATGCGGAGGAGCTAAAGCTCGGTGCTATTACCCCATCTAGTTTCCCAAAAAAGAAACTCGAAGAAATTGTGACCGCCCGTCTTTCAGATATATTTGAACTTATTGAAGCACATCTAAAGAAGATTGGACGAGATGGTCTCTTACCCGCAGGTATCATCATCACTGGTGGTGGATCAGGAATCGCAACGATTGATGAACTCGCGCGATCTGTATTACGACTCCCTTCAAAAATTGCAGGGCTTGAGAGTTTCGACTTTAGACAAACCAAAGTAAGGGATGCGACCTGGGCAGTTGCCTACGGACTTTGCATCATGAGCTTTACCGATAATCAAACTCAGGGTGGTGGTAGAAATCCAATTGCTGAATTTATAAAAATGATTATCAAGTGGGTCAAGCAATTTTTGCCATAAAATTTATTATTTTATAATGAATTTATCGAGAAAAGTGCATTCGATAGGCAAATTCTGCAGAATGAAACTTTGACCCTGTCAAAGTTCCTTTGTTTTTCAAACTAGTATATTATTGGTCGTAAGGAAAACCCATAGACACCAAGATGTCAAAGAAGAAACCGTTAAGCCATAATCCTCAAAATCCTATGCCCAAAATCAACCCTGATGTAGAAGCTTTCGCACGTATCACTGTCGCAGGTGTTGGTGGTTCTGGGCGCAACGCCATTAACCATATGGTTGATTCTAAGGTAAAAGGCGTTGAATTCATGGTGCTTAACACTGACGCTCAAGACCTACACAACTCTCTAGCTAAGAAGAAAATCCATATCGGTAAGAACCTTACTCGTGGCCTCGGTACTGGAATGAACCCTGATCTTGGTAAACGAGCAGCCGAAGAAACAAAAGAAGAGATTCAAGAGGCACTCAAAGGATCTGATATGGTCTTCATTGCAGCAGGAATGGGCGGAGGGACTGGTACTGGTGCGGCACCGGTAGTTGCACGTACCGCCAAAGAACTTGGAGCCTTGACCATTGGTGTTGTTACCAAGCCGTTCTTCTTCGAAGGACCTCAGCGAATGAAGTTGGCCGAAGCAGGACTCGAAGAACTCCGCAAAGAAGTTGATGCCCTTATCGTCATTCCAAATGATAGACTCTTGGCGACCGTCGCCAAAGAAACAACGATGAAGAATGCATTCGCGATGTGTGACGAGATCCTTCGCCAAGCAGTCGAGGGTATTTCAGACTTAGTCACCACTCCTGGAATCATCAATGTCGACTTTGCAGACATCAGGTCAGTCATGCAAAACGCTGGTTCAGCCCTCATGGGGGTTGGAACAGCGGGTGGTGAACATCGAGCCGAGGAAGCCGCTCGTGCCGCCATCAACTCTCCCCTCCTTGAACTTTCAATTACTGGTGCCAAAGGTGTACTCTTTGCAATTGCAGGAGGAGACGACCTAACAATGCTTGAAATTCAAGATGCTGCTAAAATCATTACCGAGTCAATTGACCCTGATGCTAAAGTAATCTTTGGAGCAATTAAAGATGATAAGGTTAAGAAAAATGAGGTTAAAGTCACCGTTATTGCAACAGGCTTTCCAGAGTTCCCTTCACGAAAACTTTTCCAAGCTGAGTTAGATCGCCCAAGGCCTGCGATAGTAGCACCTACCCCATCTCGTGGAATCTTTAGTGATCGAACTGAACGTCCAGAGCGACCAACTGAACGTCCAGTTGAAGTAAAGGAAAATAGAATTTACAACACCTTCACTCCTGATATTACCCCCACACCCCCAGTAGCTAATAAACCAGAACCAGTAAAGGAGATTCGAGAAACGATTCCTGAACCAAAAAAATCAATTGATGAAGATGATGATTGGCGCGCAGTACCCGCATTTCTTCGCAGAACGAAGAAATAGTAACCAGAGGTATTAGATTACACCAAAGCCTCAATAACTTTTAGTTATTGAGGCTTTGGTGTTACAATTCCCTTTGTGTTTCCCTATCACCTAAGGGAATAGAGTGAACACTTAAGGGAACACTTATACTCTTGAGTATATGTCGCGAAGTAAGACTATAATCTAACCCCTATACCCTAATTTATGCTTTACGATTTAGCTATCATCGGTGGAGGACCTGCGGGCGTAGCAGCAGGCGTTTACGCTTCGCGTAAACGCCTCAAAACTATTTTTATTACTGACGTTTTCGGCGGTCAGAGCACCGTATCAGACGACATCCAAAACTGGATTGGAACACCGTCAATTAGTGGCGTTAAGCTTGCTGAGGATCTCGAAAAACACTTGCGCGCCTACGCCAGTGATATTGTCGATATTCATACTGGTGAAAAAGTGACCTTGATTGAGAAGGTCGGCGAAAACTTCAAAGTAACCACCCCCAAAGGATCATATGAGGCTCGTGCTGTACTCGCCTGTGCTGGAAGTTTCCGCCGTAAACTGACAATCCCTGGTGCTGAGCAATTTGAGCACAAAGGTATCACCTACTGTGCTTCTTGTGACGGACCAATGTTTGGAGATCAAGACGTGATTGTCATAGGTGGAGGAAATGCTGGGTTTGAGAGCGCGGCTCAACTCCTGGCCTATTGTAAGAGTGTTACCTTGATACAGCGAAGCAAGGAATTTAGGGCTGATCCAGTGACCGTAGCTAAAGTCCTAGAAAACCCAAAAATGAAAGCAGTTACCGACACTGAGCTCGTTGAGATTAAAGGAGAACAGTTTGCAAAGTCATTGGTATACAAAAACAACGCAACTGGAGAACTTGTAGAACTTCCAGCAACTGGAATTTTTGTTGAGATTGGGTTATTGCCAACCACTGACTTCCTCAAGGGTTTGGTTGATTTAAATGAAAATAATCACATCGTGATTGACCCCAGAACCCAACGAACCTCTGTAGATGGAATCTGGGCCGCAGGGGATGCTACTGACGTTCTCTATCATCAGAATAATATTGCTGCCGGAGATGCTGTACGGGCACTGGAAGATATTTACATCTATCTACATAGGAAATAACTAGCATCCTAGCATCACTGAAACAACCAAGGCCGGACAAATGTCCGGCCTTCCCACAAATCATTTGCTTCCAGTAGTGCTGACTAACCTAGAAATGATCAGCAGTACAGCCATTTCCGCACAAGGGTCATCCGAGTGCAGAGCTCCCCGAAGGTTGATAGCAACCTCCTTAAGGTACATTCTAATCATTTCTTCGACTCTAGTTTTTAGGTCTGGAGATAAATTATCCAGAAGTCCCGCAGCTAGGTCGGACATTGTCCACTCTACCTTCTCAAAACCGACCATTCTGTCTCGGTCATTAGTCCCAACAGTCACCTATTTTCCCCTTGTTCAAAGCCACCGACACTCTACTACGCCAACCGTTTGATAACAAGGTCAACCAAAGCCTTGGAGATATTTTGTGGTTTTCCGTACGTTGGAAAGTGGTGCATATCGATATACGGCAAGCTGTTAAGCTCGATGACTGCACACATCTGATTCTTCCATGATTTGGAGATATCGGTAGCAAGAAAGTCAATTCCCACGATATCACTCTCAAAAATACTTGCCACATATTTAAACAGTTCAAGATTATCTGGATGGACCTCATCGGTCACTTCATAGAGGTCAGCCCCAAGATCAAGGATAACTTTTTCTTGTAGGAATACCACTTCATTTTTTTTGGGGATTGACTGCATCGAGAGACCTTTAGATTTGAGCAGTTTATCAGTCGTGCTGTTCACGATGATACGATACAGTGTCGTATCTTTTGCCTTTGGAAGACCTCGCGCTGGGTCTTGGTTTTTTTCCTTGACCAAGACTTCGATGTTTCTCGTTCCATCGCCTACCACATGAGCTGGAATTCTCTCTACTGTAAAGACTTTTTCTTTACCAATGACGCTGGCTCGATACACCCGCATATCCGATAAATATCGCTCCACAATAAATGCGGGCGAATATACTAAAGCAGTCTCAATTGCACGCTTTAATCCAGATTCGTCAGTAATATTGGTCGTAATATGCTGACTCATTGAACCATTACGAGGCTTTACCATAAGTGGAAATCCCAGCCCTAGACCATAAGCTATCGCCTTATTCTTTTGAAGTGACTTTAAAGGCCAAAATGCCCAAAATGCCTTACCTTCCGCGACTCTCACCCCTGCTTCTTTGAGAACCTTCTTTACTTCAATTTTATCATCAGCTTTGGCTGACCTACTACTTACTGGCGCACTAAAAGGTAAGCCTTCAAAAATCATAGAGGTATTCCCCACCTTCATTCTAAATTGATTAAGATAGCCGTATGGACCCTTGAGCACCTCAAAAGAAAATCCACGCTTTACCCCCTCATCGATGAATACTGTCGTGCGTAGCGACACCTCACTATTCTCATATTGCTTGACGTACCGAACGACTCCAAGAAGAGTCAGGATTTTGATGAATAACTTTTCACCAATATTTTGAATCCAAGGGATTGCTGGCAGTTTTGATTGAAAACCAAGTGAAAGAAAGGTATCGATATAGTTTTGAGTATGGTTCACTGGAAGTGGTCCGCATTGATCACAAATCATTGGATCAAAAATTTCATTTAGTTTCTTCATGATCCGAGATAGGAATTAAGTTGGGTGTGGTCGGGATGAATGCTTTGATTAAGACTTAAATACCGCCTCAAGGTTATGGCCGTTTGGGTCTATTATGAATGTCGCGTAATACCCTGGCTCATAGTCGCGCAGACCTGGAGCACCGTTATCAGTTGCGCCTTGCGCCAGGGCACTGGTATGGAAAGCTCGTACCGTATCCTCACTCTTGGCAGTAAAGGCAACGTGTGTGGATTTAGAGACAGGAGAGTCTTCAGTTGACTGCGCCACCTCAAACATGTCATGAGGGTTCGTTCCAAATCCAACAACAACACCAGGAATCTCAAACACGACTTGATAGCCGAGCGAACCAAGAACTGCCTCATAAAACGGTCGACTTTGGGCTAAGTCTTTTACCTTAATTTGTACGTGATCAAACATATTTTAAATATAATAAGCACTTAGGTCACTCCGATACTAAAAAATTCTGGAGTGACAGGACTCGGTCACAGATAATTTTCTGCGAAAATTTCCGCGACCCCGACTCGGCGACAAGTCCGAGCAAAGCTCGTCTTGTATACCGCCTCCGTCTTTCGAATCCCTCACCTTGCCTCACAAACACAAATCATTCAATTCTACTCATTGAATTCATTGTTTGTGGGCGGTGAGGGATTCGAATCTTACAGATTCTGTACACCTTTTTGATTTGTTCAAAGCAAAGCTTCTCACAAATAACAAAAAGCTCTTCAAGTCCCCCACGAAAGCAAAATTGTTTGCTTTCTACCGCCCACAAAGTTAAAAACCTGATTTGCTCTGGTTTTTAACTTTGTGGGCGGTGAGGGACTTGAACCCCCGACATCGTCAACGTCAATGACGCGCTCTACCAACTGAGCTAACCGCCCTTTATTTGCAACACTTATGCGAGTACTATATCAAGTTTTTTAGCTTGTTTCTAGTCAACTTTAGTGGTGTGGCTGTCAGATTTGAGCAAAGTTCTAGGCGCGAGCCTTGCGTGTGACCAAGATGTAGTAGGCCTACTTCGCGGGAGCACGCAAGGCGAAGCAACAACGAAATTTGCCAAATCTGACAGTTCCACTATTTCGTCAAATTCTCGTTATAGTTCAATATCTTCCACCCTCTTCCTGCGGTTATCCATTTCTTCCATGGAGTATACTCGCAGACTGTTACTCCCCCGTTATCCGCTGGGTTAAAGAAGCTAAGTCTCACGTAAGCAGAATTATGTAAATCTTTTCCGTTTAAAATATATGACAGCAACATCTTAAGGAAGACACCGTGTGTCACCACAACAATTCTCCAACTAAAACTGCTTCCCAGAAAATCTAAGCATTTCCGGGCGCGTTTTTTTAAATCATTAAAATTCTCTTCATCAGAATAACGCATGTCATCGGCATGATAACTCAGATCGATTAAATCAATTATTTTCTTTACTTCAAGGTCGTAATAGGATTTGCCAACAATTTCACTTGGATTTCGCCTTTCGACCAAGAGTGGACTATATCTAACAGAAGTATTTAGGGACTTATTGATGATTTCCGCAGTTTCGGTGGTGCGCTCATAAGGACTAACGTACATTTTTTGAATATTGTATTGCTTCAAATATTCTCCTATCCGCTCTGCTTGCTCTTTACCGGCTTCGGTGAGTCCACCTTTATTATTCTGTTTAATGTGTTCTTTATTGAGAATCGTTTGACCATGGCGAATAAAGTAAAAACGCTTGGTTCGTAATCTAAAAATAAAATAGAGGAGGAAAACTCCTGCGCCAATAACTACCAGCCAATAATCTAAGTATGCCTTCTCCAGATAATAGAGATAAAACTGAAAAATAGTATTGAGTTCGCTCATGACTTCTCATTCTAACAAATTTAACGAAAGGGTGTACTAAACATCTGACCTGATATTTGGGTTATCGATAGTATATCCATAAAGACCCCCTTGTTTCGAGAGCCATAGTACATCGGCTTTAGTAAAGGCGACACCAACCACTAATCTTACCTTGGGCATTGCTTGGATTACCCTAGGCAGAGAGACAAGTGACCAGACTAATTTAAATGCAAAACGCTGTATTCGATCCCCCCAACCAAGCAAAATCATGTCAGGCTTGTACATTTGTGAGTACTTTGCAATATGTTGTGGCAAAGGGGCGATAATGCCGAGTTTGTGTTCCCTTGGTTCATTCCAAGGAAACTTCGATGCAATGTGGGGAAAGGCAAAGAATGTTACCCGCTTTTCTAGACCAAATTGTTTAACAAAATCGACTGCTAATTTATAAAACCTCTCCTCGTACTCCTTACATTCAATCAGTAATTCAAGCTCTGTTTCTCGAAGGTAGTTCAGTGCTTCCTCGAAGGTCAGCACCTTGTTATCTTTGGCACGATTATGAATCACGACAATCGTCTTACCATCAACTCCATATCTAATATCAAACTCCACGCCATCAATCCCAGCCTCTTTTGATTTCTTAAACGCTTCAATCGTGTTTTCGCCCGCGCCAGCACTCCATCCTCGATGTGCAAATGATTTCATGAAGTATGAGGTTTATTCTGCCTGTACAGACGCACGAGTCATCGGACCAAAAAATCCAAGTGTTGGTGTGATTCCTTTGCTCTCCTGATATCGCTTAACTGCATTTCTTGTAAGAGGGCCAAAGTACCCTTTGGGAACTCCTTGGGGAATTATCAAAAGAGATTTGCGTTCTAAAAAAGTTTGCAAAGCAACAACGTCTTCCCCGGTACTGCCCAACGTTAAATTCCTCGCGTATGCATAGACACTGAGGATAGTTGTAGAACTTTTTTCTTTATCCAACGCAATAACAGTTTGATCGTTCTCCGTGTCGTGTACCAAACTAGTACTTCCACAATCAATTCCACTCTGCAACCTACCACTCAACCTACCACTTCCCTCTGGATAGATGGAGGCGAACACAATATAGGTAGCTCCTTTTTGATAGAAAATATTACCGTCTACTAGACCAGTCCATGACCTAATGCCATAAATTTTCATACTACTCGACACATCTCCCTTCCAAGATTTAATTAGAGAAAACTGCGCGTACTCATCTTCCCTTACAGTTGATGTATGTACTTCATTAGCGGTACCTAAGAAGATGACATCTCCTCGATCCAACAGCCTCTCTGGAGGTTGGATGCACGAGAGGGCTGAAGCATTTTGTGAAAAACCAAACAAAGTTACGGAAATAATAAAAAGGCTAAGTAAAAATTTCATGTATTAACTGTAGCATCAAACCAATAACTCAGATAGTTCAATTCTCTATAAGAAAAATGGGATAACTTTTTGTGACCCTACGCGGAGTTAAATTGAGCTTACAGCCTTGAAAAGGCTCTAAGTGATGGGAATTTCATGCGAATAAATGCCTAGTAGAAACCTGAAATGGTAATTCCAAAAATTGCTATGAGAACAATGCCGGTTGCCACACAAACCAAACCCAATTGTTTCGTCCCGCGCCCTCCCGTCCTCCTAGAGTTGAATAGTATCTCGTCCGCTAGAGTAGGGTTATTGCTCAATCGTTTTAATATTTTTTTATCTATCCAAATGAGCCAAATACCTAATACCAGGAGGATCAATCCGAACACACCAATAAGATTCAACATCATAGTTTCAGACATATAGATAAGGATATCATGACTTGCTGGCTCCATAAATCACACAATCTCACACAGGCGAGATGTTTGTGTCTTTTGTGACCCTACGCGGAGTCGAACCGCGCTTACAGCCTTGAAAAGGCCGTGTCCTAACCGATAGACGATAGGGCCAAATATTCTTGATTCCAAAACACCATTTTGTGCCACTATTCGGAGCTGTGGCAAACCGCGCCGATATAGGGCCAAATATTCTTGATTCCAAAACACCATTTTGTGCCACTATTCGGAGCTGTGGCAAACCGCACCAATAGGGCCAAATGGCTATTTGAACTTCAAGAATATAACACTTTTATGCGTTTTGTGCAAAAAATGCTAGTATGGCAAAATTGGCTAAACCGATTGCAAGCAATCGGTCGCCCAACCTGCAATATCAGGTTTAGGGAGACGTGGGTGAGTGGTTGAAATCACCGCTTTCGAAAAGCGGCGTACGGGAAACCGTACCGGAGGTTCAAATCCTCCCGTCTCCGCCAGAAATCGAAAAAGCAATATGAAAATTCTCTCAATCGAAACCAGCTGTGATGAAACTGCCATCTGCCTCCTTGAGGCGAGTGGTGGTAAAGAAGCACCTGAGTTTAAAATTCTCGGCAACGGACTCATGTCACAAATCGAAATCCACAAACCGATGGGGGGAGTGGTGCCCATGCTTGCCAAAAGAGCCCATGGGGTTAATCTCGTGCCAATCCTCTTGGAAGTACTGCGTGAGGCAGAAGTTCTCGAAACAGCCGATCAAATCGAAAACAAACCGACTGAAGAAATTTCAAAAATCTTAGAAAGAGAGCCGGAACTCCTTGATGCGTTTATCAACAACCTCCTCACCATAGAACCACCTGACATTGATGCTATTGCGGTCACTTCAGGACCGGGGCTTGAACCAGCACTCTGGGTCGGCATCAACTTCGCAAAAGCACTTGGACTCCTCTGGAATAAGCCAGTCATCGCTATCAATCACATGGAGGGGCATGTCCTCTCAGCTCTAATGGAAGGAAAATTGTGGTTTCCAGCACTGGCCCTGCTTATCTCAGGTGGACACACCGAGCTGGTGCATATAACAGACTGGCTTCAATATAAAGTCATTGGTGAGACGCGTGACGACGCAGTCGGTGAAGCGTTCGATAAGGTGGCGCGTATGATGGGACTTCCCTACCCTGGTGGTCCTGAAATTTCCAAACTTGCTGAAATCGCTCGTACACAAGGCATCGTCTCAACGTATAAACTTCCACGTCCAATGATCAATTCTGACGATTTTGCCTTCTCTTTCGCTGGACTTAAAACTGCAATGCTCTACACGATTAAAAAAATTCCCGAGCTGACTGATGAAATAAAGATGGGGCTGGCGCGTGAATTCGAAGATGCTGTCGTCGAGGTCTTGATTGCAAAAACAAAAAAAGCGCTAAAACAATTTGGCGCAAAAAGTTTGATTCTTGGTGGTGGTGTTACGGCAAACAAGGAAATTCGCCGAGCATTCGAAGAAATGTTCGAAGAAGAAATGCTGGACGAGCTTCCGACCACGTCACTAATGATTCCTGATCGCCTCCTCTCAACCGATAACGCGATTATGATTGGTATGGCCGCCTACATCAGATTACTTCTTAATCCATCTTTAAAAGAGGAGGGTTATGAGTCAATCAAGGCTGAAGGAAATCTCAGACTAGGCTAAAACTAGTAAGGGCGGAGAGCGCTGCTCCCCGCCACCCTTCAATCGGTCTGCGAATCGTCTTTTTCGTGAAAATCTTCCCCAGGCCGAGCGTCCGAGGGCTCCTTGATTGGACCGTACGGGAAGCCTGCGGTCGACATCTTCACCTCAGGTCTCGAGCCTTCTCCAGACACGGAGGATTGCTTTGCGGGCATAAGGGGTGTATCCCGCCGAATATGACGGCTAAGTCTACTCATGGTCTTTGCTCCCAGAGTTAAACGCTGTCAGTTGAAGAATTTAGGCACTTGTATCCATCCACAATAAAACCATTCACTATATATAAAGTCAATCATTACCTGTGAAGAAGTCGTAAAACTAGACTCTTTCAATCGAACAAATCATCTGGTATTCTGAGGATTCTATGGATGATAAATTCTTAAAACCCTACAACCCCAAAGAAGTCGAGGGAAAAATCTACCAAACATGGGAGGATTCTGGCTATTTTAATCCCGACAAACTCCCCAATCAGTCAGGTGAGCCGTTTACCGTAGTTCTCCCTCCCCCAAACGTTACCGGTACGCTCCACGTTGGGCACGCTTATGAAGACACTTTGCAAGACATCGTTATCCGCTTCCAGCGAATGCGTGGAAAGAGAGCCCTTTGGATCCCTGGCACCGATTCGGCGGCAATCGCCACACAAGCACGTGTTGAGAAAAATCTGCAAAAAGATGAGGGGAAAACGCGCCACGACCTTGGACGTGAAGAAATGGTAAAACGGACTTATGAATTTGCTAAAAACAGCGAGAGCACCATCCTTAACCAGGTGCGAAAAATGGGTGCAAGCCTTGATTGGTCTCGTTATGCCTACACGCTCGACGACAAGCGAAATCTCGCTGTATTTACCGCATTCAAGCGTATGTATGATGCAGGACTGATTTATCGTGGATCGCGAATCATCAACTGGGACCCGAAGGGTCAAACGACCATATCAGATGATGAAGTCGTCTATGAAGAGGAAAAGAGTAAATTCTACTATTTTAAATATGGACCATTTGTTATTGGTACCGCTCGGCCCGAGACAAAATTTGGCGACAAATACGTCGTTGTCCATCCAGATGACAGCAGATATAGCGCATATACCCATGGTCAGAAAATTGAGCTCGAGTGGATAAACGGACCAATTATAGCTACGGTTATCAAAGACTCGGCTGCCGACATGGAAATGGGTACTGGCGCCATGACCATCACCCCATGGCACTCACTCGTCGACTTTGAACTAGCGGAGAAATATGACTTGGATAAAGAACAAGTGATTGATAAGTATGGAAAATTACTACCAATTGCGGGTGAATTTGCTGGCATGAAAATAACTGAAGCGAGGGAGAAGATTGTAGAGAAACTCCAAGCTAAAGGGCTCGTAGAAAAAATCGACGAAAACTATGTCCACAACATCGCAACCTCTGAGCGCACCGGAGCAACCATTGAACCTCAGATTATGGAACAGTGGTTTGTTGCGGTAGATAAAGAATTCACCATCCCCTACTCTGAAATCCCCGGTATTGAAAGTGGCAGCAAAATAACCCTCAAGGAAATGATGCGAACCGCTGTTGAGGGCGGCGCAGTCGATATGCCACAAGAAGGTTTCCGTAAAACATATCTCCACTGGATTTTGAACCTCCACGATTGGTGTATCTCCAGGCAAATTTGGTTTGGACATCGTATTCCTGTTTGGTATAAAAATAACGAAATTTATTGTGGAGTTAGTGCGCCTGAGGGTGATGGTTGGGAACAAGATCCTGACGTACTCGACACCTGGTTTTCTTCTGCACTTTGGACATTCTCAACATTGGACTGGCCAGAGAAGACTGTTGACCTCAAGACATTTCATCCAACCGCTTTCATGTCCCCTGCTTATGAGATTTTGCAGCTATGGGTATCTCGTATGATCCTTATGAGTGGCTTCCACTTGGGACAAGCTCCGTTTAAAAAGGTATTGATACACGGACTCGTACGAGCAAAGGATGGCCGTAAATTCAGTAAATCACTCAATAATGGAGTTGATCCACTAGACATGGTTGAAAAGTATGGAGCTGATGCACTACGAATGGGGCTTATCGTTGGTTCCGCTATTGGAAGCGATATTAAGTTCGATGAACAGAGAATTCGTGGATACAAACTCTTTGCTAATAAAATTTGGAATGTGACCAGATTTATATTAGAGAATGCGAAGGATTTTGATAGTGAAGCGAAACTTGTCGATTATACAGGTACAGATACAGGAGCTTACTCAATGCATGCGACCTACCACAATCAACTTAAAACAAGTCTTGAAGATATAACGCTTGATCTTGAAAACTACCGTCTGTATTTAGCCGGTGAAAAGATTTATCATTATTTCTGGCACACTTTTGCAGATGAAATCATTGAATGGAGTAAACCACTACTTAAAAGTGGTGATGAAAAAGAAAAATGGGCGACTCAGCACCTGCTTTTATCTATTTTAGCTGATACAATAAAAGTACTTCATCCGTTCATGCCATTTGTTACCGAAGAAATCTGGAGTTCACTGCCCGCACAGCTCAAAAAACAAAAACTGCTGATGGTTGAGCCATGGCCATTATCCTAGGACTTTGTATGACTGAGCGAAGTTCTAGGCGGAATCGAGGTTGCGACTGAGTCATACTAAACGTATGATGAAGGAGAAACTGAAGACTCCAACAACGAAATTCGCCAGTTATACAAAGTCCTACATGAGTTTTTTCTCACCTTTAAATATTTTAATTGCCTTTGCAATGGGGATACTCCCCGCACTTTTATGGCTATGGTTTTGGCTCCATGAAGACAGTCTGCATCCCGAACCAAAGAAAATCATCATTATCACCTTCATCGTTGGTATGCTGGCAACAATTCCAGCACTCTTTGGTGAGAGTTATGTTTGTGGTTTATTTACAGAAACTAGCTCAGCAGGAAACTTTCTTACAAACATAGGGCTTGGCGCAGCCAATGATTTTAAAATTGATTGTATTGGAACATCCTTTGTAGGTAATCTTGCCCTTCTCGTTGTAATTCTATGGGTAGTCATCGAGGAAGTGGTTAAGTTTGGTGCTGTTTACGTTTCAGCACTCTGGAGAAAGGAGAACAATGAGCCGATAGATAGTTTGATTTATTTTATCACTGGAGCACTTGGATTTTCTGCTGCTGAAAACAGTCTTTATCTTCTCTCCGCACTAAGCACAGACGGTTCAGCTATTCAAAGTATCGTCTTGGGTAATTTCCGATTCCTCGGAGCAACACTTCTTCATACCGTTTCAACCGGTGCAATTGGACTCGCTTTGGCGCTCTCCTATTTTAAACCAAGGTGGCTTCGAAGTTCTGCGGTTATCATCGGAGTTATTATCGCAATCGCATTGCATACGATGTTTAATTTATTTATACTTAGAAGTGATGATGGAAATTTCTTGGCGACGTTTGGTTTTGTTTGGCTCGCTTCAATTGTCCTATTACTCTTTTTTGAAAAAGTAAAAGTAGTTCACCAAAAATATTATTCCACTGAACCAATTACTCCAACTCTTTAAAATTTATGTCAAAAGATAAACGCTCTTTTTTTGAAAAACTCTCCGGGGTAGTCCGAATTGAGGATGATTTTGAGCCACCACAGCAAGAAAGTAGGTCATTAACTCCTCGAGGAAACGGTCCACAAGTAAGCAGGCAAAATCATGAGCTGAGCCCTGAAACAGTACAAGAGGCTGAATTAGCTGTTGATGTCTATCAACTACCAAATGAAATTGTTATTAAAGCCATGGCGGCAGGTGTCAGACCTGAAGATCTCGACCTTTCAATCACTAGAGACATAGTCACTATTCGTGGTCGTCGAGAAGAAACGAGGGGGGTTGATGAGAGTGATTACTTCCATAAAGAACTTTATTGGGGTTCATTTTCAAGAACAATTGAGCTTCCACAAGAGATTGATATCGAGAGCGCTACTGCTATTGAAAAATTCGGTCTTCTTATTCTTACCCTACCAAAACTCAACAAAGAAAAGCAGGCGAAGGTCAAGGTCAAGTCTATGTAGTTGGTTTAGGCGAAATTGACGATTACTCAAAAAGTGTTATTCTCTTGATAGAGCTTGAAACATTAGGAGGTCAATGTGGCCAACAGAGAGTGGAATGGCGACGAGAGAGCGGAGTTTAAGAAACTTTGGGAGCAGAAGAATCCAGAACTCTCTGTGCGGGAAATAGCTCAGCGTCTTGGAAGAACAATGCCTGCAGTTCTGCATGAGCGCTTTAGGCTTAGGCTAACCCCACGAGCTTCGCCTATCAAACATAAGGGACTGGGAAAAGGAACAAAAATAGCTGGTGAGGCCACTGTACCTATTCAAACAACACCCCCAGAGAAACCCAACAAGTCTAGTACTACCTGTTGCTGGCCGATTGGGGAGCCTGGGACAAAAAGCTTCTGCTTCTGTAGCTCTCCGTCCGAACTAGGACACCCATACTGCGCCTCACATTGTATCGATGCATACCCGAAAAGCTCCAGATTGGCAGAATGGCAAGCAAAACTTCGCCAAGCAACATAGATACTAGGAGGGGGTCACCACAAGGTGACCCCCCTAAATCGTTTTACGAGTTTATACACTACACTTCGTCAACGGTTTGAAATGACCCCTCTGAAACCAGTTCTATTTGTTTTTTCCCAAATTTATGGTAGTTTTCTAGTATCGTTCCTGATTCTGGGGCTTCCATATTTGAATGAAATTCGACCCAGTACCGAGTAGGTCTTTTGACAAAAGAGGTCTTCCTGCTGAAAGAGGTGGAATCGAGGTTTCAACTGAGCCATACTAAAACGTATAGTGAAGGAGAAACCGATGATTCCAACAAAGAAGTTCGTCAAATATGGAAGTCCCCACAAAAAGCCGAGGTAGCTCAGTTGGTTAGAGCATCTGCCTGAAGAGCAGAGGGTCGGCAGTTCAACTCTGCCCCTCGGCACAAACACAAAGAAAGCGCGCAACATTTGTTGCGCGCTTTCTTTGTGTTTGTGCCGATCCTTAAAACTATTTCATGTCGGGAGATAGTAACTTTCTAATCCCTTCAAAACTTGGGGCATTCTGTGTCGTCGTAGAACTTGATCCAAAAAGCCCCTTTATTCCTTGATAATTTTTTACCACATCATCGAGATATGGTTGGATCACCAAGTAGCTCCAGAGCGTGATGCCGATAATGATTGCCCACTTAATCCATGAAAAAAAGTTTGACCAACGCTGTGTACGCTGCAAACTATGTAAAATTTTATTATTCTCTTCAGCAAGTTCGGTCAGATGTCTCATTTGACGAGTGATTTCTGGTTCCATAAGTAACTCCAGTATACCAAAATTAAATAATCTGTTTTCCCCAGATTATATATTTTTAATTCTCATCTGAAATCCAAACATCATTTTGCCAATGCCAATCTGAATCCATTCCACCAAAAACAAAGATCTTATTCTTGAAAATTAACGCGGAGTGGTCCTCTCTACCGAGCCATGGTGGGTCAATCTTTGTCTTATTCCAGGTCAAAGCGTCGTCGGTGTACCAAATATCATTTGGTCCTCCTACCCCTTTGTCATTTAGTCTTCCAACTGTCCACAATTTGTCATGAAGTACCAGTAAGGCGTGACCTTGGCGCTCCAACCATGGTGGATTCTTGGTTACTAGCTCCCAATGTAATCCATCGGTAGTCGACCAAACATCCTTGAATGTATTGTCGAGTAAATCCATCCCACCACTAAGATATATTTTTCCTTTAAATACAGCTGTTGCATGATCCCACCTCGTACTCCACGGAATAGTCGTGGTTGCTTCCAGCCAATCAACACCATTCTCAGAGTACCAAACATCATTTTTCGTCTCTCGTTTGTCGTAATTAACCCCACCCATCATCCACATCTTTCCTTGAAAGACTTCAGTGGTTTGCCCCTCCCTCGGTGACCAAGGAGCCTTCGAAGCCACCTTTTTCCAGTTTATCGCATCATCTGACTGCCAAACATCACTCTGATAGCCACCGATAGGGCTCCAACCAGCAAACATCCATAACTTATTATTAAAGAGGACTACTGACATAGAACGCCTCAATGGCCAGGCTGCATGTGCTTTTTCTAATTTCCAATTAGCGCCGTCTGCCGTTGACCAAATATCATTAAAATGTGGCGCCTCCCAATACCGCACATTGTGCGCACCACTGTTGTTATTATTTCCATCGAGCCCTCCCATTGTCCAAATCTTATCTTGGAATACAAAACTAACCCCGGAGTCCCTCGTTTCCCACGGCGCTGAAGAAGTAGCCTTAGTCCACGATAAATTCTCTGGAGAAAAAGTGTCGACGATCTCTTGTTCTGCAGATGTTACAACAGACTCAACAGTTTGCTTTGACGACTTAACAAAAACTACCGCAAACACTAACAGAACAATAATTAATGCGCCGACAATTAATAGGATTTTTTGCTTTGAATTCATGCAGTAATTAAAATAATCAGCACTCTTTAGTGCCTAGACCTTCATTGAAACGAAAACTATTCCTTTTCCTCACCCCACTGCCAACGAGGTTTTTGACCCTTTAGATAACAAACGAGGATAAATAATCCAGTAAGTACAAGAAAAGGCACTGCCATATCAATAAAAGTGTCGCTAATTGAATGAGAATTCTCATCAATCCTCATAAAGAGGTAGACGAGAGATAAAATGTAGATAAGTGTAGCTGCCCAACCTTGCCAAAGTGCAGGTACCCACCCCCAGCCATAGAGCTTCCGCTTGAACCAATATCCCTTAGGATTATTCTTTAGATAGGCGATATATTCGTTAATCATATTTTTAGTATACCAAAAAGCCTCTGATAAATCCCGGAGGCTAACAATAACCGCAGATACACTCTTGAATAGACCATTTCGGTAACAAATTGGAACTAATGACTACTTGTATAGATTAATTGGATAGTTTAATATGAAGTTATGCGCAAACATGCTTTGGAAACTATTTTAGCCCTCAAGTCAGATCGAGAACAGGGGTTGTCTATTCCCCAACTAATGAATAAATATTCTCTACCCAAAACCACCATCTGGCACCATGTAAAAGGGGTAGTCCTCACCAAACGCGCAAGAGCATTGGCACGATCAAACCAAGGTGGAAGTAAGTTGAGGAGTCAACAAAGTTGGGATCAAGCTGAGACAAAAGCAATATTACTGCTAAAAAATTTTGATGAAAGCATAATTTGGCCAATTTTATTTTCTGCCCTTTATTGGAGTGAAGGAACAAAAAAGAGTGGTTTTGTATTCACAAACACAGATGAGTTTATGATTCGTGTTTTTCTAAAGATTTTACGTAAGCATCTACGAATTAAAAATGGTGATCTTGATATTCTAATACGAACTTGCACCCCCATGAATCCATTAGAGTGTCGCCGACATTGGAGTGTGGTGACCGATATTCCCCATACAGATATTAAAATCAACCATAACAATGAACAAAATAGAAGTAAAACAAGGTATGGTATTTGCAGAATTACGCTCAAAAAAGGTGGTTTTAATTTGAAATTAATGCATTGTCTTATTCAGGAAATTACTGCTAAGATACTGAAACGCCCTCGTAGTTCAACGGATAGAACTTCGCACTCCTAACGCGAGAATCCAAGTCCGACTCTTGGCGAGGGCACCAACTAAGCAAAAAGTCTTACAAATGGGAGGTAAGGCCAAAAAATCAAAAAACGCCTATGTTGGCGTTTTTTGATTGGATGAAGAGAAGAGAGTTAGGCTACAATCCAGAGAGCCTTGGCTAGAGCATCCCGATCAAACCCGACCATCATCTGTCCATCAATATCAATCACTGGTACCCCCATTTGGCCACTCTTCTGAATCATCTCATTTCGCTTCTCAAGGTTACTTGCAACATCAAATTCTTCAAATGGAACCTTGTGTTCATTCATAAAATCCTTTGCCATTTTGCAGTAACCACAGGTTGGTGTTGAGTAAATTTCTACTTTTTTCATATTTTTTCTGAATTAGCGCTTTTAAGTCAAGACATTGTACCATACTCGCTTTCATGAGCAAAAAAAGGGGTTTGATGAGATTGTGGTGCGAGTGGCGAGAATCGAAACTTACAGTTTCAGTACAGTTTTCGTATCACCTTGCGATATACTCAAACTTTTCGATTTTCGCTCACAGGCAAAGCAGTTTGCCTGCTCACTCGCACACTCACATTACTCCTGGTGCGAGTGGCGAGAATCGAACTCGCGTTACCTGCTTGGGAAGCAGGTGTATTACCACTATACGACACTCGCAATTTTATTTAAATTTAAAAAAATCGATAGTTCTAGAAAACCAGCCTTTTTTTGTCGAAGATGCTATACCACTTACGGGCTCTGCCTCAATAATCACTGCCATTTGTTCTCCACTCTTAGCAACCCCGTATTTTTTTCTAAGCTCACTCTCCCTCCCTTCCACGGTATGTAACTTGGCAATCTCTTGCTCAAGGAACGCCTTGCGCGCCAAAAGCTCCTTCTCTTCAAGAGACACTCTATTTGCAGTCTCAGCGACCTCTGCCTTGCGTATGTGAGCGGTAAACGAGGCCTTGGCAAGAACTACAATAAGAACTAGTAGAATCGCAAGTGCAAACTTGGAGTGGAGGTATTTGCGCCATTTTCTTTTTTCTTGAATTTGAACTTCCATAGAGATGATGTTAGTATACTACAATCATTATTTCCAGAATAATCACGTCAAATTAGTATGCTTTTTCACAAAAAAACCAAAAAAGTGATGAATGTCGTCAGTATCGTCGTCGGAGTGACTGTTATTCTCAGCATGGTACTCCTCTCAATGGCTTCACTTTGGGGATAAGGGAGCGTTAGCGAACACTTATCCTCTGTGAGGATAGGAAGTCTAGATGTTAGGGTGTAGAGAATAGGGTTTAGTTTTGGAACGAAACCAGAAACCATCAGGACGAGCCTTCGGCTCGTCCTGATGGTTTAACCTAAACCCTATCCCCTATAACCTGTCTATTCTACTCTCTCATCATCTTCATAAAGACATCGTGGGAAATATTCACCTTACCTAATTCCTTCATTTTCTTTTTACCTTTCTTCTGTTTCTCGCGCAATTTCATCTTGCGCGTTATGTCCCCTCCATACAGATAGCCTGTGACATCTTTCTTCATCGCTGAAATTGTCCTTGAGGAAATAATTCGTCCCATTGCCTTACTTTGAATCTTGGTAGTAAACATCTGCCTTGGCAATATTTCATAGAGCTTCTCCACAGCCTTTTCTGCTTCTTCTTGTGCACGTCTGGTTGAAACCACTCGAGAAAACGCTGGGACGATCTCATCTGCGACCAGGATATCCATACGTACCACATCAGCCTCCCTTAATTCACCGACTTCGTAAGAGAGTGAGGCGAAACCAGAAGAAACACTTTTTAGCATATCAAAAAAGTTACGCATCAATTCGCGTAATGGTAAATCCGCAGTAATACTAATACGTCGTTCGCCAAAATTCTCCGTCTCGCGAACCGTCGCCTCATGATCAAAGAGTAATTGCATAATTTGCCCGCTGTACTCAGGCGGTGCAATAATTTTAGCGGTAACCCAGGGTTCATAGATTTTCTCTGCAAGTCCATGGTCTGGAAAAATAGATGGGGAGTAAATCACCACCCGCTTACCAGATTTTAAGAGTGCCTCGTAGGTAATACTCGGTGAGGTAATAATCAAATCGAGATCAAATTCACGTCTGAGCCGTTCTGTAATAATCTCAAGGTGAAGCATTCCAAGGAACCCGCAACGAAACCCCCTTCCAAGTGAGCCGGAAGATTCTTCTTCGTGTGAAAACGATGAGTCAGAAAGCCTGAGTCGTCCAAGTGCCTGACGAAGCGGGTCGAAGTCATCCTGACTCTCCGGATAGATTGACGCCCAGACCACTGGACGAGGTCGTTGATAGCCCACCAGTGCTGGTAAGGGATTTTTAAAATACGTAACAGTGTCTCCAACAGAAGCGATGCCAGGCTCTTTGATTCCCGTAACAATATAACCAATCTCCCCTCCTGAAAGCGTCTCCTTTGGCTGCTCTTCCGGTGCGAACACACCAACCTCAAGAGCGATGAACCGTTTACCCGCAACCGAGAACAGGAGCTCTGCTCCCTTTGAGATTACTCCATCGAGCATTCTGATATAGACAATCACCCCTCGGTGGTTGGAATATTGGAAATCAAAGATAAGTGCCCGCGCACTTTTATCATCAACAAATTCTTCTTTTGGTGCAGGCACCCGTTTAATAATCTCCTCAAGGAGCTTTGGAACCCCTTCGCCAGTCCTTCCAGAGACTTCCAGAACAGTATCAACTGAGACATCGAGGAGATTTGCCAACTCTTCCTTAACTGCAGGCACGTCCGCTAGAGGCGAGTCAATCTTACTGACCACAGGAATGATTACGAGCCCACTCTCCCTTGCCATTTGAAGCGTTGAGAGTGTTTGTGCTTGTACACCTTGTGTTGCGTCCACCAACAGGAGCGAGCCTTCTACAGCCTTGAGCGCTCTTGAGACCTCGTAGGAAAAGTCGATGTGTCCTGGCGTGTCGATGAGATTGAGTACAAACTCTTCTCCAGCTTGTTTATAGGCCATTCGAACAGGTTGCATTTTAATCGTAATCCCGCGCTCACGTTCGAGCTCCATACTATCGAGTACTTGGTCGCGCATTTTACGCTTTTCAATCGTTGCCGTAACCTCAAGGAGCCGGTCGGCCAGTGTCGACTTACCGTGGTCAATATGAGCAATAATGCTGAAATTTCGAATATGAGATTTTGGGACTTGATTTGTCATATGTAAAGTTACTTTACCTGAGGTAGAGAATTAATCAACATCTCGTTATAGCTCCGTCTGTTCCCCACCTACAATCTTAACCTTCCAAACTCTACGCCAAAAACGCTCTTGGAACACCTTGGTCATCTCCTTAAATTCAGCGTTTTTCAGTATTTGGAGAATAGACATTCCTACTAATATCCCAACAATACCAGAGACTACTCCTTGTGTTAGAACTCCAGTAAATGAATTAAGGTCAAGATTTGGTGCAAGTAAGTTGAGTGTTATATACGCACCACCACCCATCAAAACCGAAGCTGCAAAACTATGGAAAAGAGTTCCCAGAGCTTCTTTACCCATACCTGGAAAGTCACGCTCAAAGAAAATCCAAAAAAGAATCACGTTAACCATTGAACCGATTGAAAACGCCAGTGGAAGCATTAATATTTCTGTTCCAGGAATCCCGTCAACTTTAAAGAGACGTTCGATGAAAAAACGGAAGAACTGAGAGTATTCAAATAGACTTACCAGAATTACTGAAGAGATGAGTGTAATCATTGCTGAAAAACAGTTAATTAAAAGGGGCTTGCGCGTATTTCCTGCCGCATAGTAGCTACGGATAAAGAGCATTACCAAGCTTTGTGCTAATAGAGAGAGGGCAAAGATAGCCAAGGCGGCAGCTGTTAGCTTTGTGTTATCCCAACTAAATTTTCCCGATCCGAGAATAACCCTAATAATCTGCGCTCTTAGAACAATAAAAAGGACGAGTGCTGGCGTTGTCCAGAAAATGATGTGCCTAAGCGCTACGGTAAAGTGCTCAATAAATTTTTTAGTATCCCCTTCAGTGTAAAACCTTGAAAGAAGTGGAAATGCCGCCACAGAGTAACTGACCGCAATAATGGAAAGTGGTACTGATTCGAGATTATAGGAAAAACTAAATATAGCAATTGATCCTTCAGTCATCCGAGACGCTTGCATGGTCAATATCATGAGGCTAATCAGTTGTATTGAGAGTGTTATGGTTCTTGGTAGCGATACAGTAAAGACTTCACCTACCTCCTTCCATTGTAGGCGAAGTGACAGGGATGGCTTGTATCCTTCACCAAGCACAAACGGAATCTGCATCACCAAATGCAAAAATGCACCGAGTGCAACTCCCCAAGCCAAACCAGTAATCCCAAGAAATGGGTAGAGAACCAGAATACCGATAATAATGCCGATATTATAGAGAATTGGTGAGAGTGCGTAGATATAAAATCGATTATGTACTTGCACCACACTACTAAAGAGATTTGAAATACTAAGAAAGATTGGTGAGAGTAGGAGTATCCGTCCAAGGAGCACTGTTTGGTTCACTGCCTCGGCTGAAAAACCAGGAAATAAAAAAGGGATGATAATTGGAAAGAAAAAGAAGGCCAGAGCGGAGACAATCGAAATTAATATAGTAAAAGCCGAAAACAAATTGTTAACAAATTTCTTGCCTGCCATACTCATTACTGATGAAAGCCCTGATCCGTCAGCATTTTTATCTAAACGACTAATCAGCATCGGAATAATAATTCCTACTGAAACGAGAGAGCCGAGCGAAACGAAAATAAAATCCGGTACCCGAAACGCCGCGTAGTACACATCAAGTGTCTGACTTGCCCCAAAAGTCCCTGCAAGTAATCGATCCCTCAGTAATCCCAAAATTTGTGAAAGAACTGCAGAAATACCAAGGATATAGGCAGCTTTGTGTAAACCACTTATTTCAAGATTGAGGAATTTTAATATTTTTGCAACCATACACCACGTAATTAGATAGTATTACTATAACGGTAACTAAAGAAAAAAAGAAGCAAAACGGGCCAAAGGCCCGTTTTGCTTCTTTTTTATCTCCTCTTACTGATTTGTGGAACTTGATTCCTTAATAGGGGGAGTTTTTCTTTTCTCGGGAGTATTATCGAGCGGAGGTTTTACATTACTAAACGGCGTCCTGCCTGCTCGTAGATTAGTGAGGATTTGCTGCACCTCCTGATTATCCTGATTCGTCTTCTGAATCTCAACAAACTGTGCAATTGCCTGGTCTCGCATATCAAGGTTTGCATAATCAAGCCCTAAGAAGTAGCGAGCATTTGCGTACTGAGGATTGAGTGTTACAGCTCGTTCAAGTGCGATTCCAGAATTTCTCCAGTCTTTATTGTTGTAGAGTAAGAATCCAAGTTGGAACATGACCGTTGGATCATTTGGATTAAGGACAGCGAGCTGTGCAACTGAATCGATTGCCCCCTTGAGATCATTACTCTGGATTTGTAACTGCGTCTTAAGAATGATGGCTTCTGTATAGTTTGGTTTCTCCACAAGAGCCTTGTCTATATAAGCATATGCAGCCTTGAGATCCTTGTGAGCAACTTCAACTCGTGCGAGAGAGAGGTAAACCCCTGGATTATGTGGATTAAGTGCAATTACTTTCTGGTATTCAGAAACAGCTGTCTCGTACGCTTGTCCCACTCCAATTGGTATGAGCGCCTCAGCCACACGTCCGAGGAGATCGTGGTTCTGATAGTTGTTTGGATTAAATTGGATTGCAAACTGAGCGTTACTAATCATCGAATCACGGATCACTCCAAACTGTCCAACAAGGGCATCGGTTCGTTCCTTAGGAAGATTTGGTTGTGAAAGTTGATTAGCGAGAATATTCAACTTTGCTAGATTGAATTGAGCAATGGTGCCGTAATACGCATCGTTAGTCCAAAAAGCGTTTGCTCGCTTAACCAAATCCTCAGCATTAGTTAGACCAATCATCGCAGCTTCTTGATCAGGATATTGTCGGTTAGCAACAGCCTGTCCTTTTTGATAATAAACTGAAGAGACAAAACGTTGCAATATTAGATATGCACAAGCGATTGAAAGAATAATGAGGAGGACCATAACGAGCACCGACACAAAACCAAGCCGTGGATCTTTTAGGAAACCAACTCGCTGATCTTCAATTACATGAGTTTGTGCAAGTACCGCAATAAAGAGACCGGTAAATATGAACGCGAGAGAAACGATGGGAACCGTTGGCACATAGAAAATCATCATGACCCAAAGGTATAAGGTTCCCAAGAAAGACGAGAGTGTTAGGTAGCGAATGAAAGGATCTGTGGATGGTCTGAAGATGAGTTTGACCCCTTTGTATGCAATGAGTCCAAGGAAGGCAATCCACGCTAGAAAGCCCAGAAGTCCTACGGTGACCAACTGTGAAGGAATAGTACCAATACCATTCGCAAAGTCTGTATTCCAGAAAATAGCATTATTTACCCCAGTTGGTTTAAATCGAAGCCATGATTCAACAAACTGATTTGGTCCAACTCCGAAGAAAAGTTCTCGCTTTGATGCAGAGAGTGTCCCCTTTGCAATCTCTGCAGTACCTGACCATGACGGACGAACCTCGACATACTGGACATTAAAGGTGCGGGAAATGAAATCACTAACTGGTTGTGTGGTACGACTAGGAAATCCTGAAATAACAAAGAAAAGTGAGACGACGAGCAAAACAAGAGGAAGAAGTGAAATTTTCTTTGATTTAATCAATCCTCGCAACTCCTCGTTGTACGCCTTAACACTTTTACCACGTTCAAGGCTTAACCCATCTCTATTAAAGAGTACTGTGTAGACGAAGAAAGAGAAAGAGAAAATCGCGAAGAATACCCAGAGGACATAGAAGTTAATAACAATAAGGAAGAAGAGTGAAACGAAAAAGACAACGTGAAGCGAGATTAGGAAGAGTCGCTTTAGTGTCAAAAACTGTAGCGTCACAACCGACAAGATTGCCCCGAGACCGAAGAAGATAGCAAGGTCATACCATTTACCAACAATACTTGAAGCTGATGTTGGAATGAGGGAACCAAAAGAGAGAAAACTTGGTCCAAACATAAGACGAAGACCTTGGTAGACTGCAATTACAAGGAATGAAGCGAAGATTGCAAGATACAGATAGAAGACGCGCTCCTTGTTTCTCAAAAAGACTGAGGAAAGAAACATCAACAGAAACATCAACGCGAGTGAGACAGCTGTACCAAATTCAAATCCGAGACCTAGGAGTCCTGCAGACCAGTTTTTTGAGAAAAATGCTGATGCCAAATAAACAACTGGCAGGGCGAGTCCTGCAAGGAGAATCGGACTTTTAGGAATCGAAAATTTTCCATCTCGAAAACGTTCAAAAACCCACAAAGAGAATAGAACAATGACGCCGAGGATTACGAGGAGATTTTTTCCAAACTGGAAGAGAACGCTCTGTGATGGAACAAAGAAAACTGGAATCAAGAAAACTAGCCCAATAAAGATTCCGTACGACATCTTTTCAAGAAAGCTATTTCCTTGCTCTGCCTTACCTTCAAACTGACTATCCTGCTCTTTTGGTGGGATGTTTTCTTCGGTGTGTATAAGCTCCATAATAAACGAAGAATTAATCTATAAAATGTACAGTTAAGTATATAAGATAAGTAGAACGCAATCAAATAAAATGTGTGTAAGTCTAAGGTTTTAGGGAGGTTTGGACTACAAAAACTATTGAATTTTTTAATTATATATGGTATAATATTAAGTGGTAATCAGATAGTCGCTGGTATAGCAATATACTAGAGGAAAGTCCGAACATTCCCCTTTCCTGCTTGCAGGGAAGGGAGCAAGGTAGCAGGTAATCCCTGTCTGGAGTAATCCACGAGGTGCGAGCAGAGACGCTCGAAGTGAAAACCTAGAGCATCCCTCCCTGCAAGCAGGGAGGGATGAGTCCCCATCGCAAGATGGGGGTTGAAACGGCAAAACCCTTACCCGAATGCAAGGCCGTGCCAGCGTAAGCTGGAGTGCCGCTTGACTCTGCGAGTGATTGCAGGGCTAGATAAATGACTATCGTTACGATGTAAGTCGTGACACAGAATTCGGCTTATCGATTACCAACCAATGGAAAAACCACCGCAAGGTGGTTTTTCCATTGGCATAAATCGTTTAGGGCCCGAACGCACGCGTTCGGGCCCACCAATTCACTTATGCTCAAGTTAATCCACGGGAACGAGAAACCCTCCCCGATAGCTGTGACCACCAACATTTCTCCTGGCCCCACAATCTTCAACCCATTCATTACCTGAAAACCCTCCGAAGGTACCGCTAGGAGAATAATCATTACAATAAACTAACTCAAGACCACCTTCCGTCATACGAAACTCACGAGAGCCTCTACCTCCAAAGAAAAATTTTCTTGAATAAGCATTGGAGAGTGCACTCCTGACAATGGGGAGTACCGATGGTGAATACTTTTCCCCCTGATAACTCATCACCCACAAAGGAAGTGTTTCCGTGTAGTGAGTCGCGAAGTATTGCAGTGAGATAATTGTACGTCCACCCTTCTCACCCCACTCGTCTGTAAAATACAGACCGTGCAAAGGATCAATATATTCTTCTTGATAGGTAACAACTTTCCAATCCTTAATAAGAGGGTGTGGTTTTATGTCAGGTGAATCTGATGGCCAACCCACTTTATTTTGTGCTCCAAAGAAGAAGTTCTCAACATCCTTCCCTAAACTAGGGAAGCGTCCTAGGTCAAAGGTTTCCGCTGCCATGACGCCCTCCTTGTATCCGGTTAAAGTTTGGTCCAAGGAGAAATTTACAGTATTTATGCATCGAAAACAAGCACTCCCTTGGTTCTAAGGAACGCGCAAAACTGCGTGAAGTTCTAGAAACAAGGAGGCTGATTTCTGTAGACGTACTGAACGTACGGCGGAAGAAAGCGGCGACGCAGTGACAACGAAATTCGCCAAATATGTAAGCTCGTTAAACGATTTCGCAGACACCTGCAACACAAGCCAACTCCTTCTTGAGATCAGTCTCATTCTGCTTCTCGTACGTTACAATCTTTGAGAAATCAATGTGAGTAAGTTGTGCCGCCAATTCTTTGTATCGCTTCTCATCAATAGCTTCGTATGGAGCGAGTTGGTAAACATGATTCTCTCTTGGCAAAAATGAAAGTCCCCCGATAATATCCCAATTCTCATAAACCCAATTGGCTACCGCAATCCACTCATCATCTCCGACAGAAATAGTGATCGATGGGTTATGCTCAGTAAAGTTTAGTTTAACCACCTTCCAGTATTCGAGTTGTTCAATTGCACTGAGGTCATTCTTAAAGACTGAGTTATCAGGAGCTTTAATCGGGAATTCTAGAACATACGTTGTTGCAGCCTCCTTTGATTGCCCTACTTCTGGATGATATGGAACCCCTTGATCTCGAAGCATTTTAAAGAGTGCATCCGTTGCTGAGATTCGAACACGTCTAATATAAAATGGAGCATGTCTTGGGTGCATTCCTGATGCACAATCTACTGTTTGAGAGACAGTTCCTGATGGCTTCACACAGGTGACGCAAGTAGAGACGTTAATTCCAAATCGTTTTGCATACACCGCGTTTACTTTGAGTGCCTCAGCTTTGAGTTTTGCTAGAACCTTTGGATCACGAACAGCAGGACAGTCCCATTGTCCGGTAATTGAACAACCAAGGAGTCTCTCCTCTTCACAGTTCTCCTTCCAGGCTTTTGAAAGATATGGGAAATTGGTCAGTGATGACTGATAGGTTCCGAGAATTGTTGCAATCCGCATTTTCTTCAAAAGAGTTGCTTCTGTGTCTTCTTTGCGGGCAACCACCTCTGAGAGATTACAGAATTGCTTGGACTGCAAGATAATCTCACCACAAGGATTTGTACCAATAAGTCCGGTGATCGCTCCACCTGTGCTATCAAAGTACCCCTTGAGCACTTTGAGGCGTCGTTCAGGTAATGTCTTTGCAAGAGAACCACGGTTGAAAATACCACGCTCTCCACTCTTGCTCTTCACAAGCGCCATCCACTCATCCAAGAATTCTTCGTTGGTAGGCTTTTGGAGGTACACCGCTGAGTTATTTGCAAGACTTCGCTGAGGTTCGTTAACGTAGAACTGCCCTTTCTTTGAATCTCTAATCTCTGCATCATCAAGGTCAGAAAGTGAAATCATTGCACTACGCCTCACACCACCAGAGACGACACAATCACCTACCATACAAATAATATCGTGCACGTCGAGATTGGTGAGACGCTTTCCTTGCCTTTTCAATATTTTCTCTCGGGTAAACGCAAGGAGTCTTCGGAGCGGATCAGGCCCTGAGCTTTTTCCACCCATCGTTTTGAGACGTGCTCCTGCTGGACGAAGTCCTGAGAAGTCAAATTCCATATCTCTCCCCTCACTCCACTCTTTAGTGCCGAGAATAAATGCTTCGCACCATCCTTCTTTACTATCCCCAACAACATGAGTAGATATCTTTTTACCAGTCTGTGGAATAATTTGAGGGAATCTTTGAACATTCTGACTCTCAACTGACCATCCTACCCCTGTTCCACACATAGAAATGTACATAACCTCCGCAATATCTCTAAAACTCTCCGGGGCAAGGTAGGAACAGTTGTAAGCACAGACATTAGTTGCCCTCGCGGCCGCACCAGAGAACTGCATCAAACGCATAGAAGGAAGTGCTTCTTGTTTCAAAATAGCTTCTCTTACTTCATTGTATTCAGACTCTTTGAGTTTTGATCCCAAATTTTCCTTCATGAAATCAACGTAACGATCGACTGTCTCAATCCAAGTCTCTCGCCTTCCCTCTGCTTCAATCCATTTTGAGTAACTTCGATAATAGACAAACTCGCCAAGTGGATTTCTGAAATATTTTTTACTCTCAGAAGCGAGCTTTCGTACTTTCTCTGGCACTACCACACCCTTACTTCGGAGCTCAGAGCGCTTCTGTCTATAGAGGATATATGCTTTGGCTGTTTTTACATGTTCACTCAAAATAAGCTCCTTCTCAATAGTATCCTGCAGACCCTCAACTGTTGGAACAAAGTTGGTATACTTTTTAGAAATCCTTAGAACATCTGCGTAAACTGAATTGGCGACCAATGCAGCCTCCTCGACAGACCCTTCACTTGCAGCCAGCATAGCCTTATGGACTGCAGTAACGATTTTAGAGAGATCAAATGACACCACAGACCCGTCACGTTTCTGTATATTCTTTACATAAGCACTTGGAGCTTTTGACATCACGGGTTTGGTTATGGTTGCCATACAATATATCTATTATTAATTAAAATGACGTTTTATTTGAACTTTAAACTAAAATAGGGACACAAGAGACCCAAGGTGGTACTAGATACACCTACATTGATATTCTACTGCAATGGGAAACATGCAGGGAGTGGATAAGTACAAAAAGTACTGCCACAGAACAAAAGAAAGTTGGTGTAAAGACAACTTTTTTGATACTTCAAAAATGTCTCACAAATAAAAGATATTTTGGTTATCTTTTTTTAAAAAAAATTAAAACTCTAAAAATTCGCCAAGTTTGATCTTATGTGCATCTATAAAACCAGCCGGTAATTCGAGTACATATTTTGCTTTTTGTTTTGGATAAGAGATTTTTGGGTAGGTTGAGGTTGCCCAGTTTGAAATAGAGTCAATGATTTGTTTGTTTTCATCAATCCAGAGGATATCAATCGGAAACTTCATGTCTTTCATCCAGAAACCGTGATTAGCAGTCTCATCAAAAACAAATAACATGCCACCTCCTTCTACCAATTCTCTCCGACCAGAAAGACCCAGCTCTCTCTTGGTCTGTGTATCGGCAATATCAGCAATTATTTCCGCATTCTGGAATTTGATAGCAACTTTTTGATAAATAAGAGTAGAATCTACTGTTTTCTTTTCTGTATTTGGGGTGAGGCCTGCCATAACAATGATAAGTAAGAAACAAGCAAAGATTATCGATATGGAGAGACACCAAAAAACAGCTTTTCTAAATAAAGTGCTCATTCTATTTATTTACTTATCAACACCCTCCTGCACAATCCATCAAAATATCCGCGAAAATCTTAAAGAAGCTAGGGAGTTTAGATAGAAAGGATTAACATCCTTTCTGTGTAGCATATACACCACCAGAAGTCATATAAATTGATTTAGTAGTGCCTCCAGCAGTGCTAGGGTCGGGGTCAGTACAATTTCCACTCGCCGTTATTGGCAATCCACAACGTGTTGCTTGCCCTGATGCATTGAGATTTTGATTGATCAAGCTTGTGGCAAAATTTTTCATATTTTCAGGATTTAAGTACGACATAAGACAGTAGTCCTTTCCGTCAGATCGATACAAGTAGCCACCAGAACCACTTATTGATTTTGGATCTCTTGGGATAGTAGGTAAATATTTCTTTGTAATAAGCGCGCTACTATTGAGATTCGTTGCTGTCGTATTCACTGGATCTACTGCAATAACATTATCAGTAAGGTATGCTGCGGTAGTGCAGTCGAAACACACGAAGCTAAGAGCCCCACTACTGTTTACTGCTCTTGGATACTGTCCAGCATCATTTCGATATTGATCTAGAGCGGTTCGTATCTCTCGAAGAGTTGTAACTCTAGCAAGGTCTCGAGACCTTACCCTTGCTGAATTAAGTGGTGCTAGAACGATAGCTGATAGCAAACTAATGATTGCAATGACCATGAGGAGTTCTATCAGAGTAAACCCTCTTTTATCCCCTGAGTTAGGCTGTTGTGATTTTAAAAATACTTTCATGGTACACTATTTATTTTAAATATTAAGTTGTTATTAGAGAACTAATCGCTATTGGAAAATCAACTTCCTCGTTTTGAAAAATATTACCAATTCCCGAGTTAATCCAGAAAACAACCCCTGCTAAAATAAATATTACTACAGTGGCGATAAGAATAACCGTTTTCGCTTGCTCTTCGTTACTAACGATACGGTGCCTCAAAAGCCACCCTATCATTCCCCCCCCACTAATAGTTTGCGCCTCCGTAATCGCAATCGAAGCATTTCGCTGTCGGTCATCGTCAAAAGATACTCCTTGAAATGGCATAGTGTTCTTAGTATAGCCTGGCTGGATATTTTTAGAAAGTCTCTCTGTTAATAACTAAATGACGCAATCGGTGTGGAAAACGGCTTCTTTAAAATTTAGTATACTGTGATAAATGAAGTTGTCTTTCAAACATATCTCCATCTTTCTGTTATCAATAGGTGTCCTAGCGTTATTTGGCTATGTCGCGACCAACTCTGGCAAACTTCCTCCCTACATACAAAACTTGGAAGACTCTGCCGCATCTGTTTTCTTTACTGAGAGTTCAAACCCAGTGACCTTGAAGAATAAGTATGATGCTGTGGCCAAAACAGGCAAGAAAGTGAAGATTTTGATTGTTCCAGGTCACGAACCAAAATCAGGAGGTGCTTTGTACAAAAACCTAAAGGAGCGTGACATGACGGTTGATCTCGCCTTAAAAATGGCAGAACTATTCAACAAAGACCCACACTATGAAGTAGTCTTGACGAGAGGAAAGGAAAGTTGGAACCCCGACTTTGAAAATTACTTTACTACCCACCAAAGTGCTATCGAGGAATTCATCAAAACCAAAAAAGCCGAAATGAACAGGCTCGTGGATACAGGGGCTGTTACCAAAGTAGCCGATGGTATTGAGCACGTTAACGCAACACCTGATGTCGCCAGACGTCTGTACGGAATCAACAAGTGGGCAAATGAAAATGGTGTCGACATGCTTATCCATATCCACTTTAGTGAATATCCCAGGCCTAAACAAAAAAGTCCAGGCAAATGGACCGGTTTTGTCCTCTATATTCCCGATGCCCAATACTCAAATGGTGAAGTAACCAATTCAATTGCCAACTATATGCTCTTCCGCCTCGCCTCAGTCTTTCCCATAAGCAACCTTCCAAAAGAAAGTTCTGGAATTGTAAAGGAGCAAGATTTGATTGCAATTGGATCATTTAACACACTGGATAGTCCAAGTGTTCTGGTTGAATACGGCTACATTTACGATGAACTCTTTGCTACAGAAACAAAGCGAGAGACGACATTTAATGGTATGGCCAAGCAGACCTTTCTTGGGATACAAGATTTCTTCGCTGCCAAAATAGCGCAGTAAACTGACTAGCTAAATTTTACTAATAGTTATCAAGCGCCTCTATCATCTTATCTATTGCTTCAATTCTCTGATCTTCTGGTAGATCACAAATATCATTGAAGAGTGGCTCAACTATTGAAGAGGGAGCGGTGTTTCCCTTAAAGAAATTGAAACTGAGACCTTTCTGACTAAGCCTGAGGTCAATTTGTTTCAAAATTTCCGCTTCTTCTGGCTTACCTAGTTGATACAAACTCCTCAAGAATAGTCCTGCCTTATTTGTACGATCAATAACGGTGGGGTCCGTAAAGAGGTCGGTTAGTCCAACCAATTCTTTTCCCGCGGACTCACTTTTAGAATATCTACTCCCTGAATTCATTGGTCCCTCCATAGATTTTAAACTAAATAATAATGACCTTATTTTAACATGGGTCTTGATAGTCTGTCCAGCATTGGCTGAACAGGAACAGATTTCTTCGCCATAACAAACCCCAACACAGTTGTTACTGGAAGACACTCGAGTGAGTGCGTCCACCAACAACTATATACCCAAATAAATTGTCTGTAAAACTATTTTCCTTCGCGCAATAGTCTAATGCGATCTTCAACCGGTGGATGTGTTGCAAACAGGCCACCGATACGTGCTCCAATACCACGCTTGCTCTCCCCTCCTGTTGGATCTGCAATAAAGAGATGTGCGGTTGCATTACTTTGTTTTTGCATCGGAATACCAGCCTTGGCAATTTTGGAAAGTGCAGAAGCTAAGCCTTCTGGGTAACGAGTGAGGAGCGCACCTGACGCGTCTGCCAAATATTCTCGTTTGCGTGAGATTGCAAGTTTGATGAGCTGGGCTGCAATCGGAGCGAGGATGGAACCTGCAATAGCCATAACAATCACGATCGGGCCGAGCTTGCTATCATTATCCCTCCCTCCCCCAAACATTGACGCACGCAAGAACATATCGGCAACGATTGCTACAAATCCAGCCAGCACCACTGCAACGGTCATTACTAACATATCGCGATTACCAACATGCGATAGTTCGTGGGCGATCACTCCCTCGAGCTCTGTTTTATCGAGAATCGCGAGGAGTCCTGTAGTGACCGCGACCACTGCATGCTTTGGATCACGTCCTGTAGCGAAAGCGTTTGGTGATGGATCTTCGATAATGTAAATCTTGGGTATTGGCAGTCCCGCGGTAATCGAGAGGTTCTCGACAATACGATAGAGCTCTGGATTGTCTTTTAGCTCTGTTGGATGCGCACCGGTCATGCTAATCACGAGCTTGTCTGAAAACCAATAACTTCCAACGTTCATCAAGAGCGCAAAGCCAACAGCAATGTAGAGGATGAATGGGTTTCCCATGTACAAACTAATCGCCCAGCCGATAGCAACAACCACCATGAGGAAAACCCCCATCAGTAGATAGGTCTTGGTAACATTTTCTGATTGATGGGTATAGAGGGTGGCCATTTTGAATAAGAGTTAGGAAGTAAGAATCAAGAATTAAGAGGAAGCAACCAGAAACCACTAAAATTAATTTAGAATTCCGTTAGTTACAAACCTCTAACCTAAACGCTAAACCCTAGAAACTAACTTTCACTGGTTCTTTGGCGGCGCTATCAGCCTCGGTAAGTTCAAAGAAGTCCATCTTGGCGAAGTTGAAGATTCCGGCGAGCATGTTTCCAGGAAATACTTGGAGTGCGGTGTTGAGGTCTCGTACATTACCATTGTAGAAACGGCGAGCTGCTTGAATTTTATTCTCAGTATCTGAAAGCTCCGCTTGAAGTGAAAGGAAGTTCTGGTTGGCTTTGAGGTCTGGGTACGCCTCGGAAACGGCAAAGAGAGATTTGAGTGTTCCTGAGAGCATATTCTCGGCTTCTGCTTTCTGTGCAGTCGTACCAGTACTTTCCGCTTGCATAGCTTGGGCGCGAGCCTGCGTCACTTTGTCGAAGGTTGCACTCTCGTGAGCCGCGTATCCCTTGACCGTGCTGACAAGATTTGGAATCAAATCGTAGCGGCGTTTGAGCTGAACATCAATGTCAGCCCAAGCTTCTTTAGTTTGATTAACCAAGCGGATAAAGCTGTTGTACATCGAGATGAGCCAGAAGACTACTACAACGCCAATAGCAATCAGATTCAAACGCCAGTCGACTAAGTCAAAGAAACCGCTGGCGATAAGCAGGAGGACGAGGCCACCAAAAATCATGTTCCAAAAATTAGTCATAAATATTGTAAAGATTAATTCAATTAAAGTAGTATAGGTAAATTATGACATAAAGGATTTTAAAGGCAAGGTCTATCCTCTATCCTGAAAAATATTGACGGATCAGCCTTGATGGTGTTTTATATGCTGAGTAAAACGTTTTTGGGAGGATAACGTGAGTCAGAAAATGATAGGAAATATCATTCTATTCCTAGGTTCAATAATTCTGATTATTTTCGTGATACTACTGGATACCCTGTTCGCAGAAAAAACAGGACAACATGTCGTATTCACGTTTTTGAATATAAACTAGCGGACAACCCGCTCTTAAGTTGCCAATCTCACCAGCAAAAAAGACCGTTTGGAGGACGGTCTTTTGCATTTTAGCACCACAGATCGATTTCTATTTTTTTACTGCAGGTGTCGGAGTAGATGCTGAAACACCCAGCATTTCTCCAACCGCATCGAGCTCTTGTTCAATGGTTAACTCTGGCGCTGGAGTAGCTGGGATAACAGTGGTCATCTCAATAACCGTCGCTGAATTCTGTCGCATCATCTCGTTGGGAACCATCATTCTTAGACTTAGTGGATTATCAAAAGAGCTGGCGATAAAGACAATTGCCATTGTAAACATCGCTGCGCAAGAAATAAAAACTGCGTCGTCGTTGTCGAGGTGGGCACCAGAAGTAGCTCGAGAAGTTGGCTCCATAAATTTACATTAAAAAATAATTACTTAAAGTATAGCAGGTTGTGAATTCCAATTCCAAAGACTTATCAACACACCCCCGCAAGCGAAGCTTGCGGGGGTGTGTTGATTTTTCTATTGACGTCCTCCGATTCCTAATAATCCATTCCTCCCATACCACCTTGCATTCCACCACCCATTCCTCCTTTTTCTTCTTTTGGTTCGTCGGCAATTGCTACTTCGGTGGTGAGCATAATAGCAGCGGCAGAAGCAGCATTCTGAAGCGCGGTGCGTGTCACTTTGACCGGATCAATAATCCCCGCCTTAAACATATCTTCCACCATCACATCATTGGTAGCATCATAACCGATACTCTCTTTACCTTTCATAATTTGATCGATGATAACCGAAGCGTTGTCCTTGCCTGCATTAACCACGATTTGTGAGAGCGGTGAGAGCAATGCTGAAATTACCACACCGTACCCTGAAGCATCTTCGGCACTCTTGGTACTCTTGGCTGAATCCTTAAACTGCGCTGAGTCTTTGTGTTTAACTTCAAGCATTCCAGAAACTTTCACCAACGCCACTCCTCCACCTGGGACGATCCCCTCTTCGATTGCCGCCTTGGTCGCATTGACCGCATCTTCAATCTTGAGTTTCAAGTATTTCATTTCGGTTTCGGTGGCAGCACCAACACGGATGACCGCGACACCACCTGCGAGTTTTGCAATTCGTTCATCGAGCTTCTCAACATCAAATTTTGACTCTGTGTTACTCTTTTGTTTCTTGAGCTGAGAGATACGCGCAGTAATCTCACTTTTCTTGCCGGCTCCACCGACAATGACAGTACTATCTTTCTTGGCAATGACTTTGTTTGCTCGTCCGAGGACCGAGAGCTCTGCCTGGTCTAGCTTTGTACCAACATCATCACTGATTACCGTTGCGCCAATCGTTACTGCAATATCAGCAAGTAATTCTTTTTTGCGGTCACCGTAGCCCGGCGCTTTGACTGCTAGTACATTAAATGAACCCCTGAGTTTATTGAGCACAAAGGTAGTGAGCGCCTCACCGTCGACATCATCTGCAATAATCACGAGATCTTTCTTGCCACTTGCCGCAAGCTTTTCAAGGAGTGGTAGAATTTCTTTCAAGCTTGAAATTTTCTTGTCGGTCACTAGGATTGCGGGGTCTCGATACTCCGCCTCCATCCGTTCAGCGTTGGTTACCATATAGGCGGAGACATATCCTTTATCAAATTCAAGTCCTTCAACCACCTCGCTCTCGATACCAAATGAAGGTGACTCCTCTACCGTCACAACCCCATCCTTTCCTACTTTCTCAATAGTATCTGCGATGATCGCACCAATCTCTTCAGATTCCGCAGAAATAGTCGCAACCTGTTTGATCTCATCTTTACTCTTGATCGGTTTGGCCATTTTCTTCAAGAGCTCCACTGCATCCGCTGCCGCACGTTCAATACCGAGACGCACATTCATCCCGTTTGCTTGCATGGCGATTCGCTTCATTCCATCACGGACAATCGCTTGAGTAAGAATGACTGAGGTGGTGGTACCATCGCCTGCAATATCGTTAGTCTTGGTCGCAACTTCTTTGACAATCTCGGCACCCATATTCTCAAATTTATTTGAAAGAGAAATATCTTTGGCAATCGAAACGCCGTCGTTGGTGATTGTTGGAGCTCCATAGCCTTTATCTAAAACCACATTGCGTCCACGCGGACCGAGCGTAATCTTGACTGCATCTGCTACTTTATTGACTCCATCTCGTAGTGCTTCTCGTGCTTTTTCGCTATACAGTATTTGTTTTGCCATAGTTTTTATAAGTATAAACTTGTTGACTTAGATGAAGTTCGAGGCGGAATCGAGGTTGCGACTAAGGCATACTAAGGCGTATGGCGAAGGAGAAACCGATGATTTCAACAAAGAAATTCGCTAAGTCTACGAGTTTTAGTTAAGAATTGCTAAAATGTTCTCCTCTTTAAGAATATAATATTCTTTCCCGTCCTGTTTGAGTTCTTCGTAGCTATACTTGGAGAAGACAACCTTATCCCCTGCTTTGACCTTGAGTGGAACTACTTCTCCGTCTTCTGTATACCAACCTTCTCCGACTGCTACAACAATTCCACGGTCTGATTTTTCCTTATCAACAGTATCCGGAATAATGAGTCCAAACGACGTTGTATTTTCATCTACCTCAAGGAGACGAACGAGTACCCGATCTCGAAGTGGAGTGATTCCTGATTTATTTACCGTACTACTGGTAGCGGTAGTTACCGGTTTTTTTAAAACTTTTTTTGAAACAGTAGATTTTGGCTTTGCCTTTGGTTTTTGCTTTTTGACAGTTTTTTTCATATGTCTTTAGAATTAGCTGTTAAGTTAAGCTGTAACGAGCCTCTGTAAAGAGGCTGTTTTGTGTGCACAGTATAGAGAATAGATAGAGAGACTGTCAACGAGCCTCTGCAAGTTGGGCGCCCGTATCCTCGGGCGCCCACCATTTAACCTCTGTCAGCCATCTGCACAGCCTTGATCAAGGTATCTCTAAGGGTGTGTTTAATCGGAACCTTAAACTTTTTTGCCAAAAGATCGAGGTATTTCATTTTAGGCGCACCTACCGGATACCCAAGGATGATTTTCCCCGACCTGACATAAAGTCCAAATTCCACATTCGTGGTAAATCCAGGCAAATAGTTGAGATCTCGCGGAATCCAAAAAGCAATGCAAGTCGCCCCTTCCAGGTATTTAAGTTCCCAAGACACCTGAGCATCATACTCTGGCGACCAGTTACCATCACGAGGCAAAGGAACGTAAACAATACCTGTAAAACCAATCTCCTTAAGAGTATCGACTGCTCCAGGTCTCCAATTTATATCTTCAGCAGACCTTGGACTTGGTCCTGCCAGAAAAATTCCTCGTTCTCCTTTTGCAGATTCAGGAGGACATTCGTGGGCATATACGACATGCATTTTAGACACTCCCTTATGTTTTCCTTCTGTCTTTATTTAACAGTAAAGCAGTCAAAAAGTCACGCTGATGTAATTAACGCAAAAACAGAAACACCCGACCGAAGCCGGGGCTCCGTCGGGTGATGGATTCTTGTACTCCTTACTTAATAGTATATGGTGAAATCCCCTGGTTTCCCGTAACGCGAGTAGGTCAGGGTGACTTTGACAGTACGCCCATCCACCTCCGCCTCAAGTTCCAATGTTCCAGAATCGTTATTCAAGACGTGCGCAATGAACCGTGCGAACGCTGACTTTGTGCATTCAGCGGTTAGTTCAACTCTGGCAAACCCAGGCGAATCAGTCCCCGAAATAGATATTGGTATTTTGTGATCAGAAACATCTGGAAACTTTTCAGCAAAAAGCCTGAGTGTTCTTTGAAGGTCAATAGTGACAACTTGATAGACAGCTTTCCTGAGTTCTCCTTCTCCGACAGCGCCATCAGTTGAATCTCCTTGATCAACCGGGGCTTCTGCCGGCTGACCTTGTTCAGACTCCAGTGGCGGAAGCTCCATGCCAAGATAAAGACCGTAATGTGAGAGAAAATCGATAATTCCGTTCAGTGTACCCCTTCCAAGACCGGGTCGGGCGAGTAGTTTTTTCTCGGTCATCCCCAATAATTGGCGAACTGTGGCGATCTCTTCGAATGAACCTGTGTCTGTCGACATTTTCTTGAGACAGTTAGCGGTCCGAGCGTCAAGTCCTAACTCAGAAATTGGTAGGTCAAGAATTGAAAAATCAGGTTCCTTAGGTGTTGCGTTCATTATATTGGCCTCCAGCCAAATTGATTGCACCGACCACACAATAAACTGTTAGTTACATTATGTCAACAAGCTACATCTAGAACCTAGGGGGTGGGCTCGGATAAAAAGAAACGCCGCGCACCCTGGGGTGCGCGGCGGGGACGAACAAGCACTTATTCGCCTAAGAGGGCGGGACGTGTGTCGTTCGTCAAGGTGATGAGACAGCACACTGTGCGTCCAACAGGGCAACCGCAGACTCGTCTCATCGTGGGGAAGGAACAACTATTTTGACGTCTTTCCAGACAGGCAGCCAATCGTTCCATAGAGGTGACCAGACACAGCATTGAACGCTCAAGTAGAGCAATCACTTCTTCGTCTCGTCAGGGTGGCGGACACCTCATTTGTCATCTTTTTACAAAGATAAACGATGTGTCGTCCGCCGAGGTGAGGGTACATACTGAAGAACATTCCGAAGAACACCTACTGCATCGTACCCTCGATTGGAAATCTCGAACGAGTCGAGATCTCCAGAGAGGGCCGGAGACGCGCAAGCGCCTCCGGACCGGTGGTGAACAATACAATGATCGTGGACAAGCCACATTGTCCTTTTCGTTCACCATAGAGATGAGACAACGGAAGACTCGCCCACCTAAGAGCGCTGTCAGAATCGTCTCGTCGGGGTGGCGGACATTGGGGGAATCGTCCCGAAGGACAGATTTCCATTCGTCCGCCGAGGTGAGGGTACACTGGTTAACTCGTTCAAAGAACGGACAGTCCTTCGCACCCTCGATTGGAAATCTCGAACGAGTCGAGACCTCCAGAGAGGGCCGGAGCGTTTTTAAGCGCTCCGGCTGGTGGTGAACAATGCTTTGATCGTGTACAAGCTACATTGTTGTTCTCATTCACCAAGATGATGAGACATGTAGGTATACGCTCTCAGTAGAGCAACCGTTTTATCGTCTCATCGAGGTGGCGGACAAATCATTGCTCATCTCTTTCGAGACATGATCATCATCGTCCGCCGAGGTGAGGGTACAATTCCATAGTCGCTCAAGGAACAAGTGGCGATTCGCACCCTCGAGGTGGAGAGACAATCATCCGACCGTCCTTACGGACAAATGTCACCTCGTCTCTCCTTTGTACAACTTACATAGCTTCGATCGATATCTAGTCTACCTGACTCTTTGGTGGACGGATACCTTGCACGCTCTTGCCTTTGTCGAAGTCACAGAACGCATAGGCCATCTGCTCGACGAAGCGAGTGAGGGTGCGCCAACGAGCCATCTTGAAGATATGCCCGTCGGTGTAGCGCTTCTTGCCCTCCACAGTCTCAACGGCCGGATGCTTCTGTCGCAGATTCGCCTTCATCTGATTCAGATACACACCCCATGGCGAGTTTGGTCGATAGATTGACCACTGGTCGGCCAGAAGGTAAAGACCTTGCCTCGCGTCGGGATTCCAGTTGGCAACTTGGCCAGAGCGCTTGCGTGCAAACCGACCGTCTTCGAGTACATGCACGCCACAAAATGCTTTCAGCTTGGCCGCTGTTTTCTGCCGCGCTTTGTGACGCATTTGCGCGCGAGTCTTGTGACAGGCGATCGCTTGGTCAAGTAAGGCCGCTTCACTCCCCTTGCCGATGCGTCGTTTGTAGCTACGCACCAACTGGAGGGTTCGGAATTTCTTGTCTCCTTTCGTTAGCTTGTCTTCAATCCTCCCAATATCAGCTTCGAAGTTGCCCTCCTTTTCAAGGCGTTCACTCTCTTCGTAGAGCCGTTGCATTTCCGCTTCGTCAGGCCCGACGATAAACTGCCGGTAGTCAACAATGGCAGAGAGAATTCTCGCTGCCGCCGATGGTCCGAGACCTTCGACTTGTTTGAAAAGTTGCTGATAGATATCAAGTCCTTCGAGCGCTTTGGCCAACTGACGATCTCGCGCCGCCTCTTCCCTTTCGAGATTCTGCAGTACGATATCGTTTGCCTTTCGCAAGTCAAACGCGTGCTCGACGTCACCTTCGGGATATATGTCGCTCCGAAAGGTCTCACCAATAACCAACTGCCGAAGCCGTTGTTCACAAGCGATGCGGGCCTTCATCGCATCCATGCGTGCACGATAGAGTTCGCGGACGGTGATGAGAGCGAGGTCACGGTTGTCAGACGAGTAAAAAAATTCGGGCGTTTCTTCGAGCAACCTTGCAAGCAAGTCCGCGTCGTCGTCCTTGTTTCCTTCACCACGAGCAATACTGAGCTTTGATGGTGGAATGCGATAAACGGATGCATCGATTGACTTGCCACGGCGCGTGAGCGCATAGGCGAGCGAATCACCGCTACCGCCGAGCACCATTGCAACCCTGTCGTGGGCTTTGAGGCCGTCGTAGGTGCTGGGGATCTGGTGGGCACGGTAGTATGTCCGGCCATCTTGTCGGACGTGCGAATCGGGCAGACCATGAGCCTGATCGACAGAGGTAAGCTTGCGCCATTTGATATGGTGGCGCTTTACTTTCGTTAGGTCTTCCCTCTCCTCCACATTTCTGTGTGCGGTTGGGAAGATGCCAGAGGCGAAATCCAGTTCAGCTTGTTCATCGCCAAGATCAAGAAGGGTTACCTTCTCTCCCTCGACGATGCAGACTTGCGTCGGGCGAGCTTCGCCCTTGGCTGTCTGCTTTACACGGTGTCGTATGCCAATAGTGCGGGGCATGTGGGTTCCTTCTCGGTTTGGGTTGTAGAAAGAACGGGGATGAGACATGTCCATATTCGCTTCATAGAAAGAAGCTACGCGAATCACATCTCATCAAGGTGGCGGACACGTCAATTGTCATCTCTTTCGAGATAAAATATTTATCGTCCGCCGAGGGGAGGGTGCTGTACTGCTGTCGCTCTTAAAAGAGCACTTGCATCCGCGTACCCTCGATTGGAAATCTCGAACGAGTCGAGATCTCCAGAGAGGGCCGGAGGCGCGTGAGCGCCTCCGGCTGGTGGTGAAGAACATTAAGCGTTTCGTCCACATAAGGACACGGCATCCATCGTTCACCGAGGTAATAAGACACATATCCCATCGCTCTTACAAGCACTTGTTACATCGTCTCATTATAGGGATGGAACATCACAGCGCTCGTCCAATTAGGACACCCCTACGGACGTTCCGTCAAAGTGGCGGACAGCTAATTTGTCGTCCCGAAGGACAGATTTCCATTCGTCCGCCGAGGTGAGGGTACGATATCACATACGTTCCGAAGAACACCCCTTTAATCGTACCCTCGATTGGAAATCTCGAACGAGTCGAGATCTCCAGAGAGGGCCGGAGCGTTTTTAAGCGCTCCGGCTGGTGGTGAACAATCGATTGCTCGTGTATACAACACATGCTACATGTCGTTCACCGCAGAGATGAGACAACGGAATACTCGCTCACCTAAGAGCACTGTCAGAATCGTCTCATTGGGGTGGCGGACAAGATTACATTCGTCTACGAAAGACAGATACTCATTCGTCCGCCGAGGAGATGAACCCAAACCTGTACGTCCCGAAGGACAGGTTCCTACTCGTTCATCTGGCATCAGATAAACATTAAATTTAGTAAAAGTCAATATCGACCTATTGCCCAGTTCTACAGTGGTTCGACATAAAATTTGATTCCCGGAGCACTTTCTGCTAGAATATTGCCAATGGATTTTCTTAGAATGGTTTTGCCATATACTCAAATTGTCTTGGCCTCCTTGCTTATCGCAGGTGTCCTCCTCCAGCAATCTGGCGCTAACGCCGGTGGAGCACTTGGTGCATCAGATAATTTCAGTTCAGGCTTTCATACCAGGCGCGGTTTTGAGCGAACACTCTTCTTGGCAACTGGCCTCATTGCCCTTCTCTTCATTGCTTCAACGCTCGTTGCCCTTATTGTCTAAGAATTTCTCCTGATTTTATAAACTCAAACGTTTTTCGTATTTCTCAATTTTACAAACAGTAATCAGTCTTTCTGCACAACTAACAAAGCTCTACTGTTGTAATCTATCCTATTAATCACCGCTTTCTAATTCTTGTCTTTGTGAAAAATACACTCAGCATTTTCTTTAATCGACAGTTCTCCGTTAAACCACTGCGAAAGTTTTCCGAGCTTTTTGATCATTTTTCATTTGTTGAAAAACTGATCTTTCTTGTCCTTGGTTCCCTTCTTGCTATCAGCTGTTTATTCTTACTCCTCTTTATCAATAACGCATTCCTTGTTGAAGTCCCGAAAGCTGGTGGAACCTTGAGGGAGGGAATCGTTGAGTCCCCGAAATTTATCAATCCACTGCTAGCCTTTTCTGACACTGACCGTGATATGACGGCGCTCATCTACTCAGGATTACTGAAAGCTACCCCTGATGGTGCTCTCGTTCCTGATTTGGCGGAAAGCTATGATGTTTCCTCTGATAAGCTCGTCTATACCTTCATCCTAAAGAATAATCTTTATTTCCACGATGGAGCCAAGCTAACTGCCGACGACGTACTCTTTACCATCAACAAAGCTCAAGATTCGACACTCAAGAGCCTACGAAGAGCAAACTGGGAAGGAGTTGTTGTAGAGAAAGTTGACGACCATACCATCAAGTTCACACTGAGCAAGCCATACGCACTCTTTTTACAGAATACAACTATCGGTATTCTCCCCAAACATCTCTGGAAGGATGTCCTCTCCGAACACTTCACCTTCAGTCCACTCAATATTAACCCTATTGGCTCTGGGCCATTCAAATTATCTAGCGTTTCAAAAAATAAATTAACTGGGGCTCCAGAATCTTACAGACTTGTTCCATTTAACCAATACGCACTGAAGGCTCCGATGATTTCGATTGAGACATATTTCTACAACAATGAAAAAGAACTACTCGACGCACTCGCAAGTGGCTCAATAGATAGCGCGAGCAGTATCACTCCAAAGAATTCGACATTCCTCAAAATCAATGGTAAACTCGACGATAAGAAAATCGTAAGTAGTCCACTTCCTCGAACTTTCGCCGTTTTCTTTAACCAAAACCAAAACAAAGCTCTCTCGTATAAAGAGGTACGGCTTGCACTCAGTATCTTGACCGATAAAGAACAAATTGTCGCAGAGGTACTTGAAGGTTTCGGTACTCCTATCGATAGCGTCATTCCACCCTCTCTTCTAAAAACTTCGCCTGCAACCGATACACAGCAGGCCAAAGAGTCATCAGAGAGTCGTGTCACTCGAGCTAAAAAAGTACTTGAATCAAATGGTTGGGTTTGGAGTGTGGCAAACAGTCGTTACGAGAAAAAAATTAAAAAAGAAGTTATTCCTCTTTCGTTTTCTCTCTCGACAAGTGAGGCCCCTGAACTTAAGGCGACCGCTGAGTTACTACGAGCGAATTGGGCACAAGCTGGTATTGAAGTCGCTGTTAAGGTTTTTGAGACGGGAGATTTTACTGCAAATATTATTGGTCCTCGGAAGTATGACGGACTTCTCTATGGAGAGGTCATTGATCAAAATCTCGACCTTTATGCTTTTTGGCACTCGTCTCAACGAAAAGATCCTGGTCTCAACATTGCTCTATACACGAACAGTATTGCAGACAAACTACTGGAAGATGGGCGTACTGCCACTGATAGAGAGGTTCGTCTTGAAAAGTATAGAGCATTTAGTAAGGAAATCGATAATGACATTCCAGCCATTTTCCTGTATACACCGAGTTTTATTTATATTGTTCCACAAAACCTTGGGGGTATCACCTTGGGAGAAGTTCCGACACCATCAGAGAGGTTTCTTTCTGCAAATTCGTGGTATCTAGAAACTGATAGTGTGTGGAAAATATTTGTTAATCAATAATACACATTTCAAATACGAACAAAAAAACATTTACTTAGTAAAAAAATAATTATTAACAGCACTTTTATTTAGTTCCCTCGTAACAACACATTATGAACATATTCAGAAACAACAAAGACAATGCTACCCCAAGACCAGCAGAAACCTCTGGAGGTTTGAGTGCCGGAAACTCTGCAAATACAGGATCATCTTATGGCGCTAGAGCACCGAGGCCTTCTGGAAGATCTAGTGGCTACCAAGGAAGTAACCCTAGACGCCTCCCACCTCGAACCGCTTCAACTGGTGGAATGAGTAGAGGTGTCCCCACTCGGGCCCAAACAAGCTCTCCTACGCATTCCCATCAGGCAACAGCAGGCATGACGTCAACTCAAAATCCTTTTGCGAGGCGTCAAACACCTATTCGAAGAAGTGGTCCACGTGCAGGATCTAGTCGAACAGGTGCACCAAGAAGGGATTTTGCGCGCACTGCTCCAAGCAGAAGCGACATTGGTAAAACTGCTGATGTCGTACCACCTATCGGTGATGCTATTCGTATCATCCCCCTAGGTGGCGTGGAAGAAATCGGCAAGAACATGACCGCGATTGAAATTGGGGATGACATTATTGTTATCGACGCAGGATTCCAGTTCAAAGAAGAAGATACTCCTGGAATCGATTACATCCTTCCGAATACTAAATACCTGGAAGAAAGAAAGTCTAAAATCCGTGGATTAGTTATTACCCACGGACACCTCGACCACATCGGCGCTATCCCATTTATTATGGATAAGCTTGGTAACCCACCTCTCTACTCTCGAAACCTCACTACGGTGATGATTAATAAACGCCAAGAAGAATTCCCCCATCTGCCACCAATCGATATCCGAGTCGTTGAAAAGGAACAACGTATTAAGCTTGGTAACACCTACCTGAGATTCTTTGCAGTGACTCACACCATCCCTGATGCTATGGGTATTATTATCGAAACACCATACGGACTCATAGTTCATACAGGTGACCTCAAGGTTGAACACGAAAATAGCATACCGGTTCAAAAAGAGATTGATGAATTTAAAGTTTTTGAAAAAGAAAAAGTACTCCTCCTCATGGCTGACTCAACCAACGTTGAGCGTCCAGGTTTCTCCGTTCCAGAGTCTGTTGTCTACAATAGTATGGAAGAGATTATCAAGAACACAAAAGGACGACTAATTATAGGAACGTTCTCATCTCAACTTGAACGTATCATAAAAATCATCGAGATTGCCGAACGGTACAATAAACGTATTGCAATTGAAGGACGTAGTATGAAAAATAATGTTGAGATTGTACGAATTCTTGGCATCCTCAAACCAAAGAAAGAGACGATTATTGGAATCGATGAGATTGAGAGTTACCCAGCAGACCGTATCATCGTCCTTGCGACAGGCTCTCAAGGTGAAGAATTTGCCGCGCTGATGCGCATCGCTACCAAGAATCACAAGTACTTCAAGATGCGCAAGGGAGACACCCTCGTTCTCTCTTCTTCAGTCATTCCTGGAAACGAACGGGCGATTCAGAAACTCAAAGACAATATCTCAAGACAAGGTGCTCGCATCATCCACTCAGCCATTTCCGAAGTTCACTCAAGTGGACACGCAAATCGTGAAGAGACACTCTGGATTCACAAAATGATTAACCCAAAGTTTTTCATTCCTGTCCACGGCTATCACTATATGCTCAGGGTTCATGCTGACATTGAAATGTCTCGTGGTACCCCAGAGACCAACATTGTTATTCCAGATAACGGAATGATTATTGAGATTCAAGATAAAGGAGAGAAGATTGTTGTTCTCAAAGAGCACGCACCGGCTGGTGTCGTGATGGTTGATGGATTCTCAGTCGGTGATATCCAGGAGGTAGTTATCCGCGACCGACAAACGCTCGCCACCGATGGAATGTTTATTATTGTAGTATCGGTTAATCCAAGTACGGGGAAGCTCCGCAAGTCCCCCGACCTCATTTCTCGTGGTTTTGTCTATTTGCGCGAATCACAAGAGCTTCTTCACAATACTCGACTACTAATCAAAAAAACAGTTGAAGATACCACAAGAGACATGAATCCAATCAACTTTGATTATGTAAAAAACACCGTAAGTGAAGTGGTCAGTCGTCATCTTTTCCAACAGACTAATAAACACCCGATTGTAATCCCTGTGATTATTGGGGTGTAGCGTAACAAACCAAACTTTAAACGTGGACAGCTCGGCTGAGTTTCTCTCATCCGAGCTGTTTTCGTCTTCATCTTGATCCCCAGGAGGACATTCCGGGTTAAAGTGCACTTTTGTTACCCAAAGATACCTGTGTCCACTTGGTTTTTTTCGAATCTCTACGGTAACCTCGTATAAATCTCCTGGGAAAATAGGGTGTTCACACCGATTGCATACATGCAATATGCGGGCTGTTTGTTGTCGTTGTGCAAGCACTCTTCTCATCAAGTCACCTTTTTGCCATTTCTAGTCCACAAACTACTACAATCTTCTTGTTTCTTCAACCCAAGAGGGTTAAATATGCTATTATTTCTCCATGAAAACATATACAGGAAGTTGCCATTGCGGGAAGGTAAAATTTGAAGTTACTGCTGATATTAAAAGTGTCATCTCGTGTAACTGTTCAATTTGTTATAAACGCGGACTTCTTCTCGCTTTTGTGAAGGCGGATCAGTTCAAACTTCAAACCGACGAAAATTTACAAACTGACTATCGTTTCCACGCTATGAAAATTCACCACCTCTTCTGCAAAGATTGTGGTGTCGAAGCCTACGGCAAAGGAAACGGTCCTGATGGATCAGCAACCTACGCAGTCAATGTCAGATGTTTAGATGACCTCGATCTTGAAACACTCACCATCACCCCTTTTGACGGAAAGAGTTTGTAATTTTAAAACAAACTATTGAGAAAAATTATTGCGCCGAAGCACACTCACCGCGCGCCTTGATTTCAACCTTAGCCGACTTAGCCAAACATTCGTTAGAATAGGTCCTGCCATCAACTCCACAAACTGGGCTGTAGTCTGCTGTACAAAATACCTTTGAATTATTTGGAATTAGCGGATCGGAACCATCATCTTTCAAATCAGATTTTGGAAGAAACGTAAGGCATCTCTCGTAGTCCTTACCGAAGGATTTTATTTTTGCATCGAAATCGCCCTTACTTAAAGTCTTTGCTTTAAGCATCTCTTCATAACCTGCTACTGTATTCATCAACTTTTCACAGTAAGACGCACCTGGTTTAAGTGGAACAGTGGGTGTGGTAAATGTAGGTAGTGGCACTGTGATTTTTGAATTTTCTGTTATAGATTTGTCCTCCGTGCTGCTGGCGTTTGGGAGTAATCTAATCACCTCGTCACTTGAGCCAATTATCTGATTCAACTCCCGCTCGATGTCACTGAGATCTCCATCTTCTGAGATGATTTCTTCATCCACACCACTGGTTGGTGAATCACCTGTGTCCAAAAGAGTATTTAACTCTTGTTTTATTTCTGGGTCACTGACCTTATCTTCAAGATCGAGCAAAATCTCCTTATGTATTTCACTGTGTACCTCTGCATCATCGCTATACATTTTAGCCTTGTCCTTATCAACAATCTCAAGTGCTTGAATACTTTCATCAACTAAAGCGTCGCTTTCTGAATAGCTTGAGATGGCGTCTTCAATAGTCTCATCTTTGACACCCTTCTCTGTTTTCATTTTTTCGAGTTCAGCAGCTCGTTCGTCACGAACCCTGAGCTCTAATTTCACCTTATCCTCAGGTTTAGTTGTAAAAATCCGCTCAATTCCCCGTTTCCACTCCTTAAGAAAATAAAAAGAGCTCGATGGTAAGAGGTTCACCTTTGGAAGTGGAGCGGTGGTACTAGTAGCAGCGTGTGCGGGTAAAACCCAAAATGAGCTAAAGAAGACGGCGCACAAAAGGCCGAAAAGCACCAGATTTAAAGGTTTTTTTAAGGTTATTACACTAGATTCCATAGACTGATATTATAACACAAAACCAAGATTTTTGTAACAAATCTCTGTTCAAACCAACTCAAAGTATGCCTTTTGTTTTAGGATAAAACCCTCGTTTTGAAGCTCCTTAAGTTTATCTTTCACTCGCCCTTTTTCGTCTGCAACAAGTCTCTCAAGCTCAATTTTTGAAAGTTTCTTGTTTTTGCCTAGTAATTTTAATATTTTACCTCGAACTTCCCTATCTGAACCCTTAAACTTGCTCTGCTTTGTATATCCTTTACTGTGACGTCCCTTATCAAAACCTTTTTCTTTTAACATTGCGCCATAGTCCATGAGCGCCCAGTACCACTCTCGAGGATTATCCAAATCGAGTGTTTTAGAAACCAATGGGAGCAATTCTTTGTCATCAACCTTAGTCTGGTTAGGAAAAAAGAAATGAATATAAACTGTACGGATATTGGTTTCGATAATTGGATACGGCTTGTTAAATGCAAATGCAGAAACTGCCCCAGCAGTATACGGACCGATTCCAGGCAACGACATTAGAGCAGTCGGTGAATCTGGAACCTTACCTTTGTGGTCACGAACTACAGTTTCTGCCAAACGTTTTAGTGCCAAGGCTCTGCGATTGTAACCTAAACCGAGCCAAATCTTTAAAACATCGCTTACCTTAGCCTTGGCTAGTTGCTGGATAGTTGGAAACTTTTTTATGAAAACTTTATACTTAGAAACAACCCTCAGCGCCTGTGTTTGCTGTAACATTACCTCTGAAACGATAATCTTGTACGGATCGGTTGTCTCACGCCAAGGGAAGTCACGCTTGGTTTGGTTATAGTAGTCAAAGATTACTTTTTTAAATTTTTTAGTCGTCATATTTCCTACGGAATTTAACAGAATAATTTGTGCGATATATCGTACAAATTATTCTGTTTAACCCCCCAAACTAAAATTCCAATTGAATACTATTTATTAACCAAATCGTTCTGTTTTGATACTTTTTGGATTAAATCCAGCCGCAACTAAGATGCCTGAAAGTGTTTCAACAAAGGAGTTTGATCCACAGACATAAAATAATGGCCTCTTATCGTGGAGTTCACCGAAAAGTTCATTGATCATCACCTCGTCTGCTCTTCTTGCATACCCTGTCCAACCGATTGGCGCTTCCTCAGTGAGGGTAAGTGCTAAGTGGAAATTCACGTCATCCCTTGAAAATTTCTCAAGTTCATCTTTGTAAAGTACGTGCCCAATTGTCTTGGCGCTAATCAAGAAAAAGACCTCTCTCTCAGAGTCATCTGATAAGTGAAGTTTGTGGTGACGCACCATACTCATGAGTGGAACAACCCCCGAACCACCACCAATAAGTACGAGAGGTCCTGGGGTTGCTATGTCCCAAAGGAAGTGTCCACCAAGGGGTCCTCGCACCTCAATTTGGGCCCCTGGTTCGAGTGCGAAAAGATACGGGGAAACTTCACCCTCTTCAAGCAATTCAATGCCAAGCTCGATTCTACCTTCCTCCTCTATGGTGCTAGCAACCGAATAACTCCGCTCTGCTTGATAACCATTAGCTGCAGTCAATCTAATATCAATATACTGCCCTGGAGTGTGTCCTGGCCACCAAGGTGCATCAAACACTAATGCCATTACGTTAGTGCCAATCATCTTTGATTCAAGTAATGTAACCAAATTCCATTTATTCTTCATAGAGATTGTTTAGAAAACTTTTAAAATTAAGAATTTTAGTCGTCTAAGTAGCGCTGCTCTTTCCAGGGGTCACCATAGTTATGGTAACCTCGCACTTCCCAAAATCCAGGAATGTCACCGTTTACGAATTCTAGTTTTGAAAGCCATTTGGCACTCTTCCAAAAATAAAGATGGGGTACAAAGAGTCTTGCGGGGCCTCCATGAGGAGTAGAGATCGGCTCCTTCTCAAAGGAGGTCGCAATCATCGCCTTTCCACCCCGAACATCCTCAATTGGAAGGTTGGTGGAGTATCCATCATAACTATGAGCAATGAGGTGGGTGGCGCTCTCTGAAACAATAACCTGTTCAATAAGAAAGTCCATTGAAACACCGCCCCAGAGGGTGTCTAACTTTGACCACTTCGTGACACAATGGATATCAGTTTTCATTTCTACCCGTGGAAGTCTTTCGAACTCTGTCCAGGTAAAAACCTGTGGCGCCTCCACGAGTCCGGCAATCTCTAGCTTCCAATCATTAATAGAGATATCTGGAGTTGGACCGAGGGAGAGTACCGGGAAATCATTTACCACGTATTGACCGGGAGGAACTTTTGGATTGACTTGTCGTTTTGGTATGAATCCATCATTGATAATCATATTTCTAAATTAGAAATTATTGGAGATATAACTTGAATGCAATTGGCAATCGGACCTCCTTGTCATTTTTTGGATCCCCTGATGGATTATCTTTCTTAAAGACGATATACCCATCCTCTGCGTCTGTTTTCTTGAATGTTACTTTTGCTTCAAATGGAACCAGCTCGTTCGTCATCCAGTCACCCTTTGCTTGAGCAACCCCTTGACCTAATATATTTCCAAGACTATCTTCGATCTCAATTGGAAACGATCCTTCAAAATACCATGATCCTGGGATTTGGCCTTTAATCGTAACTGGACTGGTTATAAATGCGTCCTCTCCTAGTGTGTCGAGAACAAGTGGTGAAATGTCTACTAAGACCTGGAACGTAGTTGTTGCTGTAATGTCTGTTGATGGTGTGTACGCGGTATCAACAAGATTCTCTTGAGTATTCCCTACGAAGAGCTGGTTACGTAAACTTTTTGATGCAACAAGAGCAATACTTGCCAAAAAAAGAATACTGATAAAAAGTATGATGAGGAATGATTTTTTAGACATAATCTTTAGGCTAGTTATTGTTTTTTAAAAACATGTAGAGTGTTAATAAAGTAAGAGAGTGAACCAACAAGTATTGCGACCAACCCACGGATAAACAAGAGCATCAGCTTGGTATCTGGGTGAAAGTATTTAACAAAAAAACGAAAGAGGCCGATAGTGAGAAAAAAGGCTAATACGTTAACAATAAAAAAGTTTATATATCTACTCGTACTACTCCCATAAAACGGGCCCGTATAGACCCAGGCGTGAACAAAAAGGTAATGAACGAGCAATCCAACAGCAAAAGCCGCAGTAATTGCTAACTTAATATTAACCTCAAGAAATTCAATCAAGAGGTAGAAGAGTACTAGGTCAATTACCGTCGCCAAAATACCGAAAAAGCTATATCTCATGAAATGAGCCTTCTGTGGATGTTTAACACTTACTGCGTCTATGTACTTATTGAGATATAAAAACATTTCAGATAAATCACCTCAAAAACCCTATGGCTTATGATTTTTTTGAGGCAGCTTTTTTGGTCGGTTGCTTAACTATCCCCACTTTAATTTCTTTCTTGAGATTTTTCCAGTGACCTTTCAGCTCTCGCTTAAGACCTTCAACGTCAGTGAGATCAATCGTTTTAATCTTTTTGTATTTCTCAGAAACTTTATCAACGAGCGTATTGTAAGTACTCTCATCAATCGACTTTAATTTCTCAATACCTTCAAGTACTTCTCCCTTCGCCTTTAGTGCCCAACCTTTTACTTTCTTTCGATTTTTTGCAGCATCCTTACTTCCATAGAGAAAATAAGTTCCCGCCGTTGCAGCAATAGCTACTAATCCAAGGCCCGCCATAACACCACCTCCGTTACTATTTTTTGTTTCTTTTTTTGGCATGATTGTATATTAAAATTAGTATTAATTATTCGTCACTCTTTTCACTTTTATGCTTCCCCTTTCGTCCTTTGCGGTGAACGAGTGAGAAAAGTCCAAAAAGTGAAGCGATTGTGTGACTTTTTTCTTTAACAAAATGCCTCACCGAAGTCACATCATCGAGCACGGCCATACCCTCCTCTTTTGCGCGTTTTGAGAAATCCTTGAGATTACGCAGAATGATAATGAGGTAAACGAGGGCGATGAGTGCCGCGAGTGAAAGGATCACGATAGCAATCGTTGTAACAAAGAAAAATATATCCGCATGAACCAGCTGTTCCATGTGGTTAATCATACCACAAGGCTAGGTTTTAGGTTATAGGGTTTAGGCTATTAGGGGCGCGGGCCGTAGGCCTGCACCTCTAATCTTGGTTGAAACCAATACCCCATAACCTAACCTCTACAAGCTAGTTCGTGCTAGTATGCTCTTATGCGAATACAGAAATATCTATCTGAACAAGGAATTGCCTCTCGTAGAGAGGCTGAAACCCTTATGCAGGGGGGCTTAATCAGCGTTAATGGCCAGATCGTCAAAGACCTTGGTCGTCAAATCGATCCCTTAGTCGATAAAGTTACCCTCTCTCCTGCTGCCCAAAAAACCACACTTCAAAAGCAAAGCGTGTTGATTTACAAACCTCGAGGAACTGTCTCCAGCAACTTACGAAACGAAGGTAAAACGATTGCCGAAGCTTTCCCAAATTACAAACACCTCTTTCCAATCGGAAGGCTCGATAAGGCAAGTGAGGGTCTCCTCATTCTTTCAAATGACGGGACCCTAGCAAAGGTACTCACCAGTGGACATCTTATTGAAAAAGAGTACATCGTCACTGTTCAGGAAGAGCTTACTCCACACCACATTAAACTCTTTAAACAGGGTCTTAACCTCTCTGATGGTAAGACACTACCCGCTAAATCAGAGCTAATCAATGCACACACGTATTCAATCACCCTCAAAGAAGGGAGAAATCACCAGATTAGACGTATGGCTGAGGAGCTACGCCTAACGGTTACTAATCTAAAACGAATACGAATCGGAAACGTACGGATTGCCAGAATGAAACCTGGAGAATCAAGAGCTCTGAAGCCTTCGGAGATACAAGAACTCAAAGTTCTAGGTGGTAGGTTATAGGGGATAGGTTTTAGGTTTAAACCAAGAACATCCCGAAAGCGAAGCTTGCGGGATGTTCCCTATCACCTATCACCTAAAAGCTAAATCCTAATTTCTCTTAGCTTTTACTCGATCATTTTCAGTTAAATACTGCTTTCGGAGACGCACACTCTTCGGTGTTACTTCGAGATATTCATCTTCCGCCATCGTCTCAAGTCCTCGCTCGATGGAGAGTGTGATTGGTGGGACAAGGTCAATGTTCTCATCTGATCCTGAAGCGCGCATGTTGGTAAGTTGTTTACCTTTAGTAGGGTTTACCATCATTTCCTCACCCTTTGATGTGTTTCCAATAACCATTCCCTCATACACCTCAACGGTTGGCCCAATATAGAGAACCCCTCGATCCTGGAGATTGTAGAGTGAAAAACCGAGTGCCTTACCAGCTGCCATTGAAATCATCGAGCCTACCTGTCGTTTCTTGATCTCACCTGCATATTTCATAAACCCAATAAATCGTGAGGAGAGAATTCCTTGACCCTTGGTATCGATCACAAACTGACCTCGGTATCCCAAAAGTCCGCGAGTTGGACCCTCCATGGTTAGACGCACTGACATCTCGTGCTGTTTCAAATCCTTCAAGATAAAACTGCGCTGCCCTAATTTTTCAATTACAGCTCCCTGAAACTCAGATGGAATATCGATAATCACCTCTTCAAACGGCTCGCTTCTTACTCCTTCAATATCCTTAATAATTACCTGAGGTTGAGAAACCTGGAGCTCATACCCTTCTCGTCGCATGTTTTCAAGCAAAATAGAGATGTGAAGCTCTCCGCGTCCGTATACTTTGAAAAAATCATTTGCCCCAAAATCAACTTTGAGTCCAACGTTAATTTCAAGTTCCTTCTCAAGTCGCTCTCTGATCTGACGTGAAGTAACAAACTTACCTTCTCGTCCGGCAAAGGGAGAGTTGTTAACCAAAAAGTTAAGTGCGATCGTTGGTTCGTCCACGGCAATAGCGGGAAGTGCGACAGCATCGTTGCTATCAGCAATCGTTTCTCCGATATAAATATCAGGAAGTCCTGCAATAATAACAATGTCTCCGGCAAAAGCCTCCGTCACCTCTTTTCTATTTAGTCCCTCAAAGGTAAATAGCTTGGTAACCTTTCCTGTTCGCTTTTCTCCATCTGGTTTGATAATAACCAAGTTTTGTCCTGTTTTTATACTTCCCTCATAAACACGGGCAATGGCAAGACGTCCCATGAAATTGTCGTAACCGAGATTAAATGGCTGGGCACGTAGTGGAAGGGTTGAATCGCTCTGTGCAGGAGGAACGTGGGCAAGGACAGTCTCAAGTAGTGGACTGAGATCCTTTGAATCATCCGTTAGCTTATTCTTGGCGATTCCCTCTCTTCCAATAGCATAGACCACGGGAAATTCACTCTGGATATCATTAGCCCCTAGCTCCCAGAAGAGTTCGAGTACCTGTTCTTCACAACGAGCAGGATCAGCTGCAGGCTTATCGATTTTGTTGATAATAACAATTGGTCGTAGTCCAAGTTCAAGAGACTTCTTGAGCACAAAACGTGTCTGAGGCATGGGGCCTTCCTGGGCGTCCACAACAAGGAGAACGCAGTCAATTGACCTTAAAACCCGCTCAACCTCTGAACCAAAGTCGGCATGTCCTGGTGTATCAACGATATTTATCTTGGTATCTTTATAGAAAATAGAAGTGTTTTTGGCGTAAATAGTGATGCCGCGCTCTTTTTCAAGTGCGTTTGAATCCATAGAGACTCCCTCCTCGCCAAAACCGCTCTGCTTCATCAGGGCGTCGGTTAGGGTCGTTTTGCCATGGTCCACGTGGGCAATAATGGCGATATTTCTGATTTCTTTTGTAGGTTCCATTTGTTTTTGAATTAAAAGGCCCGCACGTGCGGGAAGTAACCATATCATACCATAGATTTAAAAAAGTGAAAGTATGGCCCAACTTAAGCCTTCACGCGATAATTTAAGGCAAATTTTAAGTATTGACGAATAAAGAATTTTGATGGAACTCAACCTTCTAAACACAAAACAACCCCGAACGAACGAGATTGTTTTGTGTTTAGAAACTAAAACTAACTAGCAAGAAGTTCCGGAAGGAGCTGCTGTCTTCATAGTTGAAGTTCCAGTCCAGTCAACACACCAGTAACCACCTGCACCCTTCAAGCCTGCAGAGGCTCGCCAGACACTTACTCCATCAGCGCAAGTAACCGCGGAAGCCGCCTGAGGACTAATTCCACCAAACATGGTTGTATTAGCACTTGCACAGAAGCCTGCGTAAGAGTTTGTGTTTGAATCATAGTAAAGTTCTGCTTGAACCCTTACCTGAGCCAAACCTGATTTCACTGATGCATCAGCCCCCTTGTTACGAGCGGTATTAAGTGACGCAAGTACCACCGATGAAAGGATACCGATAATCGCGATAACGACAAGAAGTTCGATAAGTGTAAAACCTTGTGTTTTTGTTTTCATTGTAAACATGAAATTAATAATATTTGATTAAACGATAAAGTTAAATGTACAATTTTTTCGATTTCCTGTTCTTCTTGATTTTCGACCGACTCGTCGTACGTCGTACGAGAAGCTCATTTATTTATAATGTACAGTAGTATTATAACGTACCTAAGTTTCTACACAAAGCCACCTGTGGATAAGGGAGCGAAGCGAACACTTATACTTTAGTGCAAGGGGACGTAAAAACTCGAAGGAGTTTTTACGGGACACTTATACCCCGTGGGTATAAGGGAGCTTATGCGAAGTATAAGCGAACACTTATCCTCTTGAGGATAAGGAGTGTGCCTCATGCCGTAAGTGAAGAGAGCGAAGTACTTCTTGTGCTCTACTTTAACTAATTCCCGAAGAAATATTGTAAATCGGAATCAAGACTGAAGTAAGGAGGACACCAACACCGAGTCCTAGCATGACAATCATTGCAGGCTCAATCAAATAAACGAGACTATCGACTGCATTATTCACCTCACGGTTATAGAATTTTGCCAAAGTTTGAAGGATGTCAGAAACCTGACCTGACTCTTCCCCCACTTTTATCATTTGAATCATAATCGATGGAATTTGAGGGTACCGTCCCATTGCATCAGAGAGCGTGCTTCCTGTCCGTACCGCCTCTCCTGTTGCGGTTAGAATGTTTCGATAGACTACATTATCCACCACCGAAGCTGTCGTTTCAATCACTTTGATCATTGGGATACCGCTCGAAAGCATTGTCCCGAAGTTATCAGCAATACGTCCGAGGTAAAGTTTTCGGAAGAGATCACCAACATAGGGTATAGTAATCTTAACCTCATCCATATAGAGCTTACCTCCCGGTGTCATGAAGAATCTGACAAGGAAAAATCCTAGAACCACCATTGCACCAACAAAAAATAACCCGTAATTAACCAAAAAGTCACTGACTCCCATAACAACTTGTGTGTAAATAGGAATAGCTTGACCTGAATCCTTGATAATTGCACCGAGTTTTGGAATAACCACAACAAGCATCAAGATCATCACCGCCATAAAAGTAAAGATAACAAAGGCTGGATAAATAAGTGCATTCTTAGCCTTGGATGAGACTGCGTAGGTTCTGTCGAGATAATCAGCCAGATATTGAAATGTCTGGTCGAGTTTTCCCGCTTCCTCACCTGAACGAATCATATTCACGTAAAATTCAGAAAAAATGTCAGGATGTTTGGAGAGTGCTTTGGAAATAGAGCTTCCACCTTGGAGATCGTCAGCGACTTCAATGAGGCGTTTTCCTAAAACCTTATTACCAGAGGCTTCTCCAAGTAATCTAAAAATTCGGAGTGCTGAAATCTGGGCTTGGAAGAGTGTTGCCATCTGGCGAGAGAGAATCACCACATCCTTATTTGAAACACCTGAAAAGATGTTGATATCAAATTTTGATGTCCAAGAAGCTCCTGCATCAGTAATAGAGGTAATGATGAATTCCCTTCTTTGCAATGCATTTATTGCCACATCGACATTGAGCGCATCAATACTCCCCGACGTCTCCTTACCTGCTTGATCTAGTGCTCTATAGTTAAATAACATACTATTAAATTAGTTTCTCTAGAATTTTTGGGTTAAGAGAATGTAGATAGGCATTCTCCAAACTGATTTCACCTCTTCGAACCAAGTCAGCCAAGCAACGATTCATATCAATCATTCCCGACTCCATTCCTGTTTCAATCACGGTATTAATCTCATGAGTTCGTCTTTCACGAATAAGACTTGAAACGGCACTGTTATTAATCAGAAGCTCATAGGCAGGGACCTGTCCTCCAGAGACTCTTGGAATCAAGCGCTGAGAGAAGATACCAGTAAGTGACGTTGAGAGTTGTACCCTAATCTGATCTTGCTGAGTCGAAGGAAACGAGTCAATAATACGGTCAATGGTTTGGGCGGCGTTGTTGGTGTGGAGGGTTGAGAACACCATATGTCCCGTTTCGGCCGCGGTCACTGCGGTTGAGATTGTCTCAGGGTCACGCATCTCACCAAGGAGAATAACATTAACATCTTCTCTAAAAACAGAGGTGAGCGCGGTCTTAAAGTCGGCAGTGTCTGTCCTGATCTCACGTTGATGAATTGTCGACTTCTTTTCCTCGTATTGGTATTCAATTGGATCCTCAATCGTTATGATACGTTCTGCCCGCTCAGTGTTGATTTTTTCTATCATCGCAGCCAGCGTTGTTGTTTTACCCTGACCGACAGGCCCTACCACAAGAAAGAAACCCTGGCGCTTTTGAGTAAATGATTCAATGATTGGAGGCAGGTTAAGCTCAGCAATACTTTTTATTTTTTTAGGGATCAGTCGTAGTGCAATACTTATGCCAGCTTGTTGAAAATAGCCATTTCCTCGAAAACGGACTTTATCACCCAGCGCATAAGAAAAATCAACCTCTCGTTGTTTCAAAAATAATTCTTTGTTCTCTGGTGATACGAGTGCCCCAAGTAACCCCATCATATCCTCTTTGGTAAGGATAGGCTTTTTTAATAACGGTATGAGTGTACCTGAAACACGAACTGTTGGATGTCTCCCTTCAGAAATATGGAGATCAGATGCTCCTTCGTTAGCAACAATCATCACCAAATCTTCTAGTTCTTTTTTGTAATCATTCATATTTTTTAGCTAAGAATACGATTAGCGATTTTAACAACTTCTCTAAGTACTTCAGAAGGGATGGAGCTTGCTTTAACAATGTACCCATCAACCTTTAAGGCTGAAGCTCTGTCGATATCTGACTGTTGACCTTGATTTGAAAGGATAATCACCACAGATTTTTTTGATAAATTTAACTTCTTAACTTGCTCCAATAGTTCAAGCCCATCCATTCCAGGCATCACTAAGTCAAACATGAAAATATCTGGCTCATAACCACCCTTAAGTTTTTCAAGAGCATCTTCGCCCCGCAGTGCTGTTGTCACTTGAAGCCCTCCCTCAGTAAACTTTACTGAATACATATCAAGGAGAAACTTATCGTCATCTACCATAAGCACTTTGTATTTTTTCTCTGGAGTAGACCCTCCCACGTTGCCGGTGGTAGCGTTTTCTTTTACTTCTTTTGTATCATCCATAGATTAAGTTGATTAGAAATAAAAGAAAATTCGTTACAAGCTTAAGTAAGTACTATTAAGTATACTATAGTGTATTAATTTCTTCAAAAGGGATTTCCTTGTTAAAAGCTTTCAAGATACCGTCTTCTCGCATCGTCAACATTCCCTTGCTTCGTAACTGTTTGAAGATGCTTGGCTCACTGGCATCCTTAAGAATTGAGCTCTCAATCTCTTTATCCATTTTGAAAATTTCAAAGACACCCATACGACCACGGGTTCCGCTGACACATTCGTCTGTTGGTATTGCCTCGTATACATTTTCGCCAATAATAACCTTCTTACGAAATTCATCCGGAAGGTCTTCGAACTGCTTTTCAAATCTAATTTTAAGTGCGCCTTCAACAGGCACTGCCTTGCCACCACCAGGACAAAGTACTTTTACGAGTCGTTGAGCAATCGTGAGGATAAGTGTTGGTGCAATCAAGTATGGCTCCACACCCATATCAACCAAACGAGGGATTACTCCGACTGCAGAGTTAGTGTGGATAGTTGAGAGCACGAGGTGACCAGTAAGTGCCGCCTGGATAGCCAGCTCCGCGGTCTCTTTATCTCGAATTTCTCCAACCATGATAATGTTTGGATCTTGACGAAGTGTTGTACGAAGACCAGAGGCAAATGTGTAACCGATTTCTGGATGAACTTGAGACTGGTTCATACCAGGAATATTAAACTCGACTGGATCTTCTAGAGAGAGAACATTCTTTGATTCCATATCAACCTCATTAAGCATTGAATATAGAGTTGTTGATTTTCCAGAGCCTGTTGGGCCAGCCACCAGAATCAAACCATAAGGACGACGCATTGCCTCCCTAACCATTGCAAGATGATCCTTACTAAAACCCATTTTATCAAGAGGAAGTACCCCACGCTCAGCATCCAAAATTCGCATTACCACTTTCTCTCCAAAGTATGCCGGGAATGTTGAGACACGGAAATCAATTTTTCTGCCTTCGATACGTGCAGAGAAACGACCGTCTTGAGGTTTACGTCGCTCATCGAGCTTCATATTACAGAGAATCTTAATTCGAGCGACCACTTGGCTATGCACTTTGATTGGCAAAATAAGGCTCGTACTGAGCGAACCGTCAACACGAAACCTCACTCGAACCTTCTCACCCATGTGTTCAACATGAACATCCGATGCCCTCCCTTCAATTGCGTAACGCAGCATTGTCGCCACAATTTTGGTAACCGGAGCTTCTTCAATAATAGTGACGCCGCCTTTATTTTGCGAAATATCCTCAGGCCCTTCAACCTCTTCTGTTGTAGCTTTTTCCTCACCACCAGAGAGCTCAACTTCAAGCTCAGAGAGTGCCTTGGTAACTTCACCAGAAAGATTTTTGTATACATTAAGAACTGATTCAAAGTCCTTTACCGAAATAAGATAAATTTTAAAAGGAAGATTAATCTTGCTTGAAATAAACTGTAGCGCGTCCCTTGCCTCAATATTATCTGGATCAAGCATTCCAACCTCAAGTATTCCATCTTTGACTCCGATCGGTACAAATTTATAATACCGAACTGATTCTTCGGGAATGTATTGGAGTACATCAAAAGGAACCTGTTTTCCATCTAATTTTTTATCTGGTAAGTGAAAATAATCGCTCTTCAGTTCAAGAAGTTTTTCATCCGATATTCCATGTTTTATTAAAAGAGTATCAATCCCCTCACCCCCACCTTCAGCAAGCTCTTTCTCTAGAGCTGAAATCTCAGAAGGTTCAAGTATTTTTTTTTGTAATAGAGTGTCAAAAAAGCTCATATTGGAGAGATCTCTCTAATTATCCTAATTAAAACCTCCGGAAGGATATGATTCCGGAATACTATCTCTGCAACGAAGTTGTCCCTTGCGCACTAAACGAAGCAGGAGAGAAAGGATTTCTCCCTCCTTTTGGCTGGGGAGCTATCGATACAGTAAAATCGATAAAGCTCTTAAAGGCTTGGTCTTCAAAAACAGCCTTATCTAGATTTATGTTATTCAAACTAGAAATAAGTGTGATCAACTCAGCCCCCACTGCCGCAGTGTTATTTGTACTCGCCACGAGTGATGCGTCCGAACTAGTACTCTTGTTATAGAAGTAATAAGCAGCGAAGGCAATTAAAAGAATGATAATAGCAAGTATTACTGTCTTATTTTTTGAAAAAAAGTCATTCATAGGATTATTTTAACCAGTAGGTCTTAACTGATACGTTATACTGTGATGTTGTTTTTCCAGGAACAGGAGTAGAAACTGAAATACTAGAGACATCAACCAGACGCATACTCTTTTCAATGTCTTTAATGAATGCCAAGAAGTTATCGTAAGAGCCATTTACTGAAAAACTTACACCAACCGTCCCAATACCACTTTCAAGGACAGAGGTGTCACCACTCATTGGTTTTTTTGATGTATCTCCTCCTCCATCAATGGCTATCGTCTTGAGTGTCATTCCGTGACGGAGCGCAATACCATTGAGATCAATGATCAAACGAATATTGTCAATATTATCAGGGAGAAAACGCTTGATTTGTTCAACACTTTCAAGTGGAATGCTATTGTATTGTTGTTGCAAACTCTCAAATTTTGATACTGCCTTTTTTGCGTTTTCTAGCGCCTCGTCGTAAGTAGCTTTTTCTTTTTGAAGCTCTTTAACTTTTGTATATGTATTATCGACATACCCAAAAAAAGTACCGCCAGCGAGTATGAGTAGGATTATGGGAACAAGAGCATTCATAAATTATGGTTTTATTGGTTAGTTGTCGTAGAGGACGTCCCTACATTAACCGGCGCGATTACATTAGTTTGATTTGCCTCACCATTTAACATACTAATCAAATCATTATAAGAAACGAGTCCTGGATTAACAGATGCTGTTAAACTAAATGAGACGTGCCCTTGATCATCTAAAGCAAGGTTAGAGATGATTGCGTCCTTAAGATACTTACTAACAGACTCGGACCCAAGAACATCAGCCTGAAGTGCCAGCGTTGCATAGCTATCGGTAATACCATTAATAGCAACCCTCATACCTTGAGTATCAGAGGAGAAATCCATTGATGTAAATTGGATTCGACGCATTGTCTGATCTTCCAAAAGTTTAAAGAGGAGACTTGTTGCAATGTGACTCTGCATCAATTGCTTTGAAATATTAATCCTGTCGTCAAGACGTTTCCAAGTACTAATATTTTCCTCATGTAAACTATTTTTTGCCGTATCAATATCTTTACTGAGAGAGTTGATTTGGGAATGCATTGCTTTCTCATATACAAACAAACCACCAGCCGCTGCAAAAACAAGTAGGAGGACGGCGAAAGAAACTACCATAAAAAGGTTAACGCTGGAGTGTGTCCTGACTGCTACACCAGGCATTGAGTTTTTGGGAATAAACGATGTATAGGATTTTGTTTCCATAAGAGATGAACTTTGACTTTAATTTTACTATGTAAGTATATTCTTAGCAAAAAATATGTGCATTTCTCTCCTCAGCTTTTCAAAAAATTTTACACCCTCTACACTAAACTAGTCTGACTCTTGAAGTTTGCGTAAGGCTAAGCCAATTGAGACAGCGAATTCAGGACCAGCTTGTTCCAAAATCTTGCCGAGGAAAGCAGGGGTTTCGAGTTTTGCAAAAGGATTTGCATAAATAACCTCCGATTCAAACGATGTTTTTACTAACGGAAAAAAATTATTGAGGAGAACCCCGCCACCGGTAAGAATTACCTTGGTCACATTGGCGTTATTTTTTCGTTCATAATCTACCAAGATACGCCTCGTTTCGTCGATAACGTACTCAAGTGTTAGCATAATCACCTCGTTTACTTCCTTATGCTCTGGCAATACCGAAAGACCTACTGTACGCTTCATCTGCTCAGCTTTCTCGGTGCTAATATTAAGAGCCTTGGAGAGTCCGATGGTGATGTCTTGTGACCCACGATTGATTGTGTGCGAACTTTTTATGACACCGTATTCCACAACATATAGTTTAGTCGAGGCTGCGCCCATATCAAAAATCATAATTGGTGCAATATCCTGACTAGCCACTGCTCGAATTGTACTAAAGGCCTCAAGCTCAAGGAAGCTTGTAACTATTCCACTTCTACTACTTACTTCCTGATATCGCTGTATAACATTGTTATGAATTGCGATGACCAAGACATCAACCTTCTCTATACTACTTGGTTGATTAGCAGCGGGCCTACTTTCTCGTTCATGACTTTTTGGGACGACCCACCAATCAAGCGATACTTCCGTTATTGGTACGGGAATATATTTTCTCGCTTCTATTGGAACAATTGCATTCATTTCTTTCTCCCCCAACGCAGGAAGTTCAATAATAGTAGTGAGACTTGACCCAAGTGGAATAGAAATACTAGCACTTTTGGTCGTTGTGCCAGATTCTTTTAAGAGATCGGTGAGTGCGGCAGCGATTGAGTCAGAACTAAGACTTGTTGCTCTGCCGATACTAAGATTTGCGTATGGACCAAGGGAGAGCTCTCCATATGTCTCAAGAACTGCACGAGCACCCTGCTTGCGAAGCTGGACTACTTTGATAGAGGAACTCCCGATATCAATTCCCAAAACACTTTGACCTTTTTTGCCAAATGAGCCGAATAAATTTGTGAAAAAGTTTGCCATACAGACGAAGAGGTACTAGATAATATATACTTTTAGAGTATAACACACTCCCCGAGACCAAAACAACAAAAATGAAGCATTTTTTGGACCTAATTCTTTCGTTTATTTTCCCGATTAACGAGCGTGAACGCGCCCTTCAAATTGAACTCAAATCTATTTCGTCAACATCACTGTTAAAAATTGCCCCTTCTGTTCTTCCTCTCCCAAATGATGAAATGCTCTCCGTCCTTAACTATCAGAATCCTCAAGTTAAAGAAATCATTTGGCAACTTAAATATAAAAGCCAAAAGAAATACGCAAGGCTACTCGCTGAGTGTCTTTACCCTAGTTTAATTGAAGAATTATCAGACAAGAAACTTTTTGAAAACTTTACAAACCCCATTCTTGTTCCCATTCCCCTTTCAAAAAAAAGACTGCGGGAACGCGGATTCAACCAAACAGAACTCATTGCTCGAGAAATGTCCTTTATTGATGAGGGTAAAAATTTTACAGTGGACACCTCTGTCCTTTATCGTATTAAGGACAACGAACATCAAGCGCGCATAAAAGACAAGCGCGGCAGATTTGAGAATAGTAAGGAAACATTCGCAATTTTAGATAAGAATAAGGTCCTCAAACAAAACATAATCTTACTCGATGATGTTATTACCTCTGGAGCAACCATACTATCAGCTCAAAAAGAACTATTGGATGCAGGAGCTCGAATGGTATTTATGATCTCGATTGCTCACTAGTACATACACAAAAAATGACTGGCCAAGCCAGTCATTTTTTGTGTATGTAGGTTTTTTAACAACGGACATTACCTCGTTAAAGAAATGTTTTGACCGAGCTCACTGGTTGATGTTGCGAACGGGGCACTCACAGTAATACGACCAGTTACAGTATCTTTAGTGACACTATAACCAGTATTGTATGTCGTACCACTTAAAGGCACGCCTCCCGTTGGATCAACTGGGAGCTCTGCCAAGTAGATTGGTACCAGACACGGCCTAAGATCAATACCTCCAGATGATGCAATTGTTGAAGTAGCAGTTGGAATATCGACTAGGCACTCCGTTTCAGTGGGCTCTCTAAAGAGCCCTTTATGGTCTGCCATTCGCTGACCAATAGCATTTAAAATAGAGTTGATATTACTGGTACGTTGACTATTGCGTGCCTCTGCAAATTGTCGTGCTGGGTTGATAGCAACGACAACAATAGCTGCAAGTATCGCAATAATTCCAATAACCACCAATACCTCAATCAATGTAAAACCACCTTTCCCTTTAACTCTTCTTAAACTTTTACGGAAACCAGCAACAAATTCTCGATATCCAGAATAACTTGGACCAAAAACTAAATGCGATTTACTCATTAGTTTATATTAGAGGTTTATAATGAAAACAGTATAACAATTGTAAAGATTTCTTGAGTAGAAATATGTGCATAAACTAAAAAGAAATTCTCCGTGCGTCGGAAGTCTTGCGCGAAGCATTTCTCCAAACCCACAGGGCTCATTACTTTTTAACTCCATCCAATAGCGCTTGCCTGATTCCAGAAATTGACTCCTGGAAAGAAGGGATGTATTGCGATGCAAAATATCCAGAAACACAGAGAACAAATAAAACCATGCCGTATCTAGCCATACTACCCTCCACGATAGATTGTATCTCTTACCTATCATGCATTATAAAATAATATCTGAGTAATGTCAATAGTGGTCAGCGTATTTATAACTCAATCCATGCATCAATTATGATACGAGGGTTACTTGGGTTGCCTTGTATATATGCCGGATTATGGACACCTCCTTTCACCTCAACAACCGTAAAAGTTCCCCTAACCCCAGCTTTTGTCACTATGGTGATGTCTCTATTGTGAGTTACTGCGTCCTCTGGATCATTTTTTACTGAAAGTATGGTACAGGTATCTGACCCGACCATTACTACTTCCCCGCCGATTCCAGGGCTGTAGGAAAAATCGTAACGTATCTTTTCAAGGGCAAAGTAAGCACAAGATGAAGCAAGCGCACGACTCTCACTTTTAGATTCTTTATTTAACCCATTTGAACGAGCGTAAAACTGGCTCGTACCCCTAGCAACCGCACTCCCGAGTAGTATTATCGATACAACAATCACCGAAAGAATAGCCACGAAACCGCCATGGTGACTATTTATACTGGGTTTATTTAGACAATTACTCTTCATAAATTACTGATTAAAGTAATGTGTCAAAGAAAAAACTTCTGTAATCACTTTGCCCGCTTCACTACGGGTACTCAAAGTAAAAGATATATCGACAAACTCAGGCTTAGTTTTTGAAGTATTCGAATGGAAGAAAATCAGGTTGCTCAAGACAATGTTGCTATTGTTGAGGACTTCGGAAACACCTCCTGACTTTCTAATAACCAAGCTGTTATTACTTTGTGAAAAAGTAATTGGGTTATACGAAAGTTGGTTTTGCATATTAAACGAAAGAATGGTTGATGTTCCATCGAGACTCGGAATGTTGACAGTATTTGCCATGGAAAGTCCTCTCTGGATTTTTGAAAGAAGAAAGTCGCCTTCAGTGAAAAGCATGGCCTCTGTCTTGCTTTGGCTACTTGAAGCAATCACTTCAAATGAAGCGGTTACAACACTTCCAAGAAGGATTGCAAGCAGGGCGATGTACAAAATAACCTCTAGTAACGTAAATCCACCATTCCTCCTTTGAATTATTTTTGCGCTCATTATTTTGCTGTGAGTATTGAAATTGCCCCTTTACCTGCAAAGATTCCTGAGTTGGGGGTCGAAGCGACGAAGATCTCATTCCTTTCACAATCTAGCCCGACACCGGATCCACTATTTGGAAGAATAAGGGGAGGAGTTTTGTTTGTAATACTTGAAGTACTGGCAATATCGAGAATCTGTACCTGTCCACTAGTTGTAGTTAGGAGTAGCAGGTCTCCTCGAGCGATAATGCCATTAACACTCGAGCCAATCTCTCTGGTTCCAAGCGGAGCTGGAATAGTGTTCGGATTACTATTATCTAGCAAATAAAGTTCTGGGTGTGATGCAGTAGCGGTCCGACCAAGATAGATTGTGTCGCCAACAACATAGAGACTCTTGCCTGTCCCCACTGAATCTGGCGCATCAAAACCGCCAACTCGAACTGGATTAGCTGGATTACTCACATCAAGTGTAATCAGCTCTTGATCGTTTGCCGTAACAAGGTAGGCAAAGCCATCTTTAATAAACAAGTCGTTAACACCGTTTCCTACGGCATACCCCCCAATCCAAATCGGAGTAAATGGATCGTGAACATCAATAATATTGAACTCCGGACCGGCTACAGTTTTGGTTAAACCCAAGTAAACGTAACCTTCTTTATAAAAAATACTGTTACCATTTCCTTGATTACTTGAACCTGCGACAATACTCGTTGGAATCTTGTAGGTTGAAATCACTGAGGGTACTGAGTCGGAAACCTTGATGATTTGCAGTTGTCCTTTTGTAAAACTACTCGAATTTGCTACATAGGCGTATGTTTCGTACTTATCTCCATAAACAAAGAGGGCTTTAATCCCCGTGTTGTTAACCAAGTCGTTATCTAACTTTGAGATTAGTGATGGGTGTGCGAGATCAGTAACATCAAAAATGAAAAAAGTTTCTTGGTTCCTTGAGCTATTATTAGTTGTAACATAGAGTCTATCTCGGTAAACATCAATGTCGGTGACTGGGTATGTTCCTGTGCTACTGCCAATCAGAGTAGCGAGGTCTGTTATATTATTTACTACCAATGGAGACGCCCAGTCTCCTATTACTTCTCCGTCACAACTATCCCCTCCCGTAGTATTAAGATAGTCAGTTACGATTTCTGTTTGAGATATTTGAAGAGTACGACCAAAACCACTAGTCCAAGACACCGTTGCGGTCAGCTTTTTAATAAAGTAATCCACTGTTTTTACATCAAGATTTGTTGTATAAATCCCATTACTACCTTCTGCAATTGAAACGCTCTGTTTAAAGTCGTAAGCTAAACTGGCGCGAGCTTTTGCTAAAAGTTCATCTATAATTCCTCGCACCTCGCGGTCTGTTTTTCCATCAGAGAGTACTGATAAGTTACTAAATGAAATCAGAGTCGTTGCTGAAAGCATTAAGGTGAGTATGGTTAACGCAATTACTACTTCAAGTGTTATAAATCCCTTATACCAATCCGTCTTTTTTTCAGCAATTCTATTATTCATACTCAATGAGTCCAACTTACTCTCCCAACGCTTGTAATAGAAATCGCAGAAACATTACCTGAGCCATCACTCATTACTAGATCAGCATCCTTTGGTGTTGTTGAAGCGTCTCCAGAATAATGGAACAAGGCTTCATTTAACCCACCAACTGAAACAAGCGCTCTGAGCGTATGTACTTCATTTTGTACGTCATTTGGATTAAAAACATTTCCTTGAAACAAGGTTGCGCGACTACCTTCAAAATGAACGCCGTGAGATACCGCTTCGGTGCATGAACTACCGTAACAAACACCATTCATTGCATCACTTCGGGCACGCATCAGGAGAGCAACCACCCTGTCTCGTTCATCGTAAAATGAGTAGTGCTCAAATGTGTCGATATCAACCCCAAACGTAAGTGTTGCAAGGAGCGTTATGATCGAAATAGAAATAACTGCCTCAAAAAGGGTGAGTCCTTGATGTCTCGCTAAATCTCTCCAGTTAAAATTACCTTGAATGTAAGTTTGTCGTAATGCCATAAATGGGTGAGATAATAGAAATTGCGATAAACCCAACCAAAAGCCCCATAATAATCATAAGGATCGGCTCGATTAGATTTGAAATGTTCCTTGTCATATCATCGACCTCTTCCTCGTAAAGTTCTGAGAGATAAATCAGTGACTCTGGAAGATTGCCACTTCTCTCTCCCACAGCAACAACTCCAGAGATGATTTCCGGAAAAAGTCCTCCCTTTCCCTTTAGATGAGCCGAGAGTAAGTCGCCTTGGTTAACTAGTCCAACAAACCTCTGTAACTCAATTCGATAAAGTTCATTTGAAACAGATCTAGATGCAATGTGTAGAGACTCCCCCAAGGTTAAGCCCGACCTAAGTAATAACCCCAGTATTCGAGTAGCACTTGCTAGATTATATGACTTCACCATATTCCCAACGACTGGTATGTGAAATTTAATATGATTAGTATACAAACGCAAAGTATCAAAATGGCGTAATAACCAATAAAATCCAAAAATAGAGATTCCTAAAAACAAAAGGATAAGTAGTCCATAATGGTGGACTACGGTGCTGACATAAATAACAAAGCGAGTCGAAAGCGGTAGCTGTACATGAAGGCTGGCAAAGACCGGCAGTATCTTTGGGAAGAGATATATAATCAAAAATCCCACGACCGCAAAAACGGCGCTAATGACGATGATCGGGTATATTGAGGCGCCAATAATTTTCTTTTTTAAGGAGTGCCGCTTTTTTAGTTCAATTACTAAATAATCAAGGCTTTGACTTAGTGTTCCAGACGACTCACCGAAATACACAATATTGATTGCGAAGTCTCCAAACTGATCTTTATTTCGTTCAAGTGCCTTGGATAGCGATTGTCCGCTCGAGATATCGCCCACCAACTGATTGAGTAATAGTACGAAGTGCTTTGAATTACTCTGATCCCTAATCATACCCAGACTCTCGGAGAGGGGCATCCCAGAGGAGATAAGGAATGAGAGCCGTTTTATAAAAAATATTTTATCACGTTCAGATAACCGAAAGAGTACTACTCTGCGTAGGTGGTCCAAAAGACTACTGAGAACACCACCGACCAAAGACAGCAACTTGTAATCTTGTAGAGACTGCTGATACTTTATAAATACTTTTTTCTTATGAAAAGTCGATATTTGTTTAACTAGTCGCGTTCTCTTATGTACATATCTTATTACCAACTTCTTGGTTTTTAAAAATTGCCGATACTTTTTATTCATTGGATATGATTAACTCTGTACGACACGAAGCACTTCTTCAATTGAAGTTAGTTCTGCTTTTACTTTTTCCAAACCATCTTCGAAAAGAGTCGTCATTCCATTTTCAATTGCCAACCTTCTGATCTCAGAAGCAGGTGCTTTGCGAATTATTGCTTCACGAATCGTATCGTCCGCGACCAAAACCTCATTGATTGAGATTCGTCCCAAATAACCACTTTGCTGACAATGAGCACAGCCTCTTCCGCGACACACAACTAATTCATCTGAAAAATGTTTTGAAATTAACTCTTTATAAATTTCAAGAAAGTCTGGATCTATTACAGTACGTTCCTTACAATAAACACAGATTTTTCGAACGAGTCGTTGTCCAATAGCAATATTAATTGTTGACGCTACTAAATATTGCGCAATGCCCATATCAAGGAGTCTTGGCAGCGTCGTTGCTGCATCACTGGTATGAAGCGTTGAGAGGAGCAGGTGTCCGGTGAGCGCTGTATTAACCGCAATACTTGCCGTCTCAGCGTCACGAATTTCTCCGACCATAATAATATCTGGGTCTTGGCGCAAGATTGAACGTAGTCCATTAGCAAATGTGAGACCGGAATGTCCATTGACCTGAATCTGTTTGATATTCTCCATGGCATACTCAATTGGGTCTTCAATGGTCACAACTGACAATGAAGGGGTGCTGAGCATTTTGATTAGCGTGTACAAGGTTGTTGTTTTACCAGAACCAGTTGGTCCTGTCGCCAGAATCATTCCGTTTCGATGTTTCAGTGCAGAAGCAATCTTTACCTGGTCAGATAAGCTAAAACCGAGCGACTCCAACGAAAAATATTCTTCTCTATCGGAGAGAAGTCTCAATACCACACTTTCACCATAGTAGGTCGGGGTAATAGAAACCCTGATATCAATGTCTGTTTTTACGCCCGGTAAGTTTTGTCGAAATCGTCCATCCTGAGGGTTTTGATGTTCGTCCGTGCGCAACCTCGATAACACTTTGATGCGTGCGATAATCTCGTTATGGTTTTGTTTTGGAAATGAACACGTCTCTTGAAGAACTCCATCGATGCGTAACCTGACACGAACATTTTGTGCAGTTGGATCAATATGAATATCCGAAGCACGAGAGGTGTGTGCCTTTTCAATGAGATAGTCGACCAAATTAATTGTCGAAAGGTTGGTACCACGAGCGATTTCTAATTCAAGTGCACCGAGCCTAACTCGAGGTGAAGTCATTCTAGACTTTGAGTTTGATGAATAAGCATCAACACCGAGAACTCTTATGATAGTTAGGATTATATAAAATCAAAAGATACTGTAAAAGAAATATTGTGGATAAGGGAGAATCATGTTTTTCCAAAACATGATTCGAACACTTATAGTCGCAGACTATAAGGGAACCTTATGTGGTCTGGGTCCGGTAAAGGAATGTCTGTCTAAGATGTTGCGCGACACTTATACTCAGGAGTATAAGGGAGCGTTAGCGAACACTTATCCTCTTGAGGATAAGGGAGCGATATGTCGCGACACTTATACTCAGGAGTATAAGGAGTGTACCTTATGCCGTAGGCGAAGGTGCGTAGGTATCAAAAAGTGTAATCACAAAACTAAGAGTTAATGGGCCAAGAAGAAATCCGATCGGGCCAAAGAATGCCAAGCCACCAAGAACCGAAAGAAGTACCAGAAGTGGATGAAGCTTTATTCCCTTTCCGACAAGTGTCGGTCCAAGAATATTATCAATTAGTCCAACTGCAAGGACTGCCCAAACAAGAAGCCCTGCTGATTGAATCACATGACCACCAAAATAGAGAAAGACGACCGACGGGATAAGGATGAGTGATGTTCCAAACGGCGGAACAAGGGCAAAAACTGAAGCAATCGTTCCCCAGAGTATTGGATTAGGTACTCCAAAGATTGTAAATCCAATACTTGCCACAATACCCTGAAGAATCGCCACTGTGATATTTCCCTTAACGACTGAATTAATTGCCAGTCCCAGCCTGCGGAAAATATTCTCATCGTCACTATCAGATAGAGGACTGAGGACGATCAACATTTTCTTTAACCTCACCCCATCTTTAAGTAAGTAATACAGTGCGATAAGCATAATAAAGAAACTCATTCCAATCGAGGCAATGTTGGAAAAGACTGCACCGAGATTTTGAAAGAGCCATCCTAAAATTCCTTTTAGATACTGGGTGATATCGATAGTGACGTTTCCAGAGATTGGAGCAATCTGATGGAGTGTTTGTGTTAAATATCTAGAGATCGTTTGTAAACCACCTTGTCCACCGCCATTATCTACAACGAGCGAGGTGTATAGCTGTTCTACTTCTCCAAAAATCTGTACACCCAAAAACGCGAGTGGAGTAACAATGAAGCCGACCACAACCAAAAGTGTTAGGAAGGCGGAGAATCCTGGAAACTTTGGCATCATACGCTCTATCCTGTGATGCAATGGATAAAATACAACCGCCAGAATCACTGCCAAAATAAGTGGTGTGAGAAACGGTCTGAAAATAAAGAAAGAGAGGGTTAATCCTCCAATAAGAAGAATGGGGAGGAAATACGGTTGGAGTGTTTGTTTATTCATGGCATTAGTATAGCGCTTCTCTTTGCGGCGGGCAAAGGTCTGTGAAAACTCCATTTGTGTTAAAAAATTATCGAGTGATTATTCTTTCCCCAGTGATTTACTTACCACATAGGAGGTCGTGGTATTGAAGTAGTTGTGTTCCCGCTCCGTCAACCATAGCCTTGTGTTCCACAACAGAAACTAGTGGCACTTTTTTAAAAACCCATACTCCCCATTCCATTAATTGGAAAATAATATATCTATTGACTTTTGTCAATAAAGGTGATACTATATTAAATGGCAATAAATATAGGCGTTTTGCCTAATTTTGCTCTTTGACACAAGGGGATGTATCGATGGCTACAGTCACGAAGACCACGGGACGTCACATTCGTAACAGCAGCGACAGCGAGGAACGGGTTGGGTTGGACACCGTCCACCGTTGGAGCTATTTCGACCTCGACCAGGTGTATATCACCACGGTCATGATGGGTGGAGGTGTTGTCACCAAGACGGTCGACCACAGGGTCGACCTGTCGAAGGGCAAGTCGATCAACGTCGACTCCAGCAAAGGGACGACGCACGGCGACGGCACGTATGGGAATCTGATGCTTGACCGCGGCACGACCTCTATCAAGGGGCCGGACGGCAGTGTCGACAACAGCGCCGACAGTCGGCTCGACTTGTCGACCGGCTGGTACACCCACGACCCCAACGGCACTGGAGACTCGCATCATGCGAGCATCCAGGTCGTGAACGGCGCCAACTACCGGGCAGTCCCCGGTTCCTACCGGTGGACCGGTGAGCACCAGGCGTCCCTCAACACCAGCGACTCGACGAACTCGCGCGACGGAGATACCTACACCAGTGCTGGACGCTCGTACAACGTGTCCGCAACAACGGGCAGCAACAGCTACGCCAGTGCCGGCAAGTCCGGCAGCTACAGTAGCGGTAGCACAAGGTCGTCAGCGGGCACGTCCTTCAGCGATTACGAGTCGACCGCCGGTAACCGCAACTGGACCAACACCTACAGCAATGGAGGCGTCCGCGTCGAAAAATCCGACGGCTACTGGCAGCAGAAGGAATCGGGGAACAGCGGGCGTGGGACATGGTCGAGCAACTCGACCACCGTCCATGCCGGAGGCTCGAAGAGCGTAAGCAACTCGGAGGGTTCGCTCTCCAGTGGCCATTACTTCGAGTTGCGCGTCAGCGATGACAAGGGCTCTTCCGCCTACACCGGCAGCTATGCCGGTTCGAGTCGATACCTCAACCACAACGTCGTGGTGAGGATGCAGGACTACACCAGTTCCTACAAGAACGACGGCTCGTCCGAGTACGACGGGAGGACCGTTGAGCTGCGGCTCAACACGTTTACCGACTGGAACGGGGCCGGCAAGGTCAGCAATACGACCTACTCCGCGACGCTGACTATTCGTACCGAGCATCACGACCGTGATGCGAACGGCGTGCCGACGGACTCCAGCTCCAGCGCGAGCATTGAGATCAAGCCGAGCATGCTCGGCGAATTCTTGCCGCTGAACTTCCTCGCCCGGTTCAAGGCGGTGGGGCCCGAGCTCGACAAGTTCGGGGGTGACAAGTCGGTCAACTTGGTTGGAGGCATTCTCCGGGGCGAGCTCGGCGGTATGCAGCAGGAGCTGGGTGCCGACTTCAATTGGGCTCGGGCGACAACTGGGAGCGGCCTCATTGAACTGAGGTCGGTGCCGGCAACAACGCACGCAGCCTTCCTCACGGCGGAGCACGTTGCTCTGCCGATGCTGGAAGTCTCACGCCCCATGTTGGGCTGAGTACGAACGGGTAAGACAACCCGCGAGAGTTTCCACCACTCTCGAAAATGTCACGGACCCGTCCAGCACTGCGCTGGACGGGTCCTACTTCTTTTTATACTCGATACGCTCCCCCTCTTCTTACTCCTTGGAGTTATTATGTACACCACTCGTAACCTAGATTGGTTTGCAGTCGGGAAACCAAAGGAGGAGGTTTCAAAGTAAATTATGAAAAGGTAGCGGTGGGCTTGGCAGAATTTATGCGAGAGGCAATGCTTTACTTTACTGAGACAAGAGAGAAAGAGTTAAATTAAGGGCGGTGTACGAAATAAGTGATTTTGATTGACATAAGTTTTATTTCTTAGCCACAAAAATCATTTCAGAGCTTGTAGGGGTTACAAGGCTACCGTCCCAATCTCCATATACAGTTTCTATTTTAAAATCTGCCTCAGATAGCGCGCGGACTATTTCCTCTTGTGAGCGGAATGTCAGTTCGTTTGTCGATACCATTTTTTCGCCTGAACGTACAAAGAAATAGTGAAGCTCATAGCGCACACGCTCACCTTTTACTTGTAAAAGGTTAAACCACCATTCAACGGACCCGGCGGCCGTGTCCTCGAACCTTCTTCGATTATCCTCCGTCGGCCACCCGATAAAAGGTGGGACCGTGAGGCGGCGAATATCAAAAACCAAGTACCCGCCTGGCTTGAGAGCCTGGTGTGCTGCTCTAAGCATCCCCTGCCATTCACTCTCTTCGAAAAAAAATTGAGCAACGTGGCTAGTCATCAAAATCATGTCAGCCTGCAGCCCTTCCATCTGTTCAAAGCTACCTTTGATCCACGTCACCTGTCCTGAGTGCGGTTTACTGCGGGCCACAGCCAGCATTGCATCTGAGGGTTCTATGCCCGTCATCTGATACCCGCGTTTTGCGAGCTCGCAAGTCAAAAGCCCCGTGCCGCAGCCGAGGTCGATAATGGTTTTAGCTGACAACTTCTCTGCTTGTTGGCAAAAGAATTCGCTGTCATCGCCGAACGGGTTCAGCGTATCGTACAAAGCAACCAAACGCGGGTCGGAAAATTCAATGTCATTTAATTCTGTTGTAGACATGTTGCGGTGGTGTTATCCCGATGTTCGGTAGAGACGATAAGGGTTGTGCGACGAAGTTCCGCCAGTCGTTCTGGTGAGATGTCGCTACTCTTTTTGATATGATTGGATTTCTTAGTCTGCATACTGAACGAGGGATTTTTTGAATGCGAGATACTGATTTAAGTATGTATCGTACGTTACCTGATCTTTGTACTTGATACCAAACACCATATGTGTTTTTGACGCATAGTCTTCTGAATCAGGGCTTGTTACAGAACCAGCTGTAATTGAGACCAGGGAGCGTTTATACGAACCGTCTTTTGCTACGAAGGTTATGTAACGAGTTATCTTCTTATCATACGTAGTGCCGTACTGATTCGTAAAAGGAGTAATGGTGGGAGTACTCGTATCACTTTCAACTTTTTCTGTTGGTAAAGCGTTTAGATACGATACAGGGTCGCCCGACCATTGTGGCGAGTAAACGTAGAAATGTACGTCTCCCTGAGGAGAAGTGAACGATGCTTCATCTGGCCCCTCTTTCTTTGCGCTAAAGTTCGCAGGGTACGACACCTTAAACCATTCGCCAGTGTAATCTTTTGTACTAGTTACAGGCGCGGTTTGCGATGCTTGAGTATTTGTGTTTTTACTTGGAGTGGTCTGCGTACTTTCTTGCACCGTTTCAATTGGCGCTACTTCGCTTTTTTGATTGAAATACCACCATCCGCCCCCGATTACCAAAATTGCCACTACTCCAATAAGTAAAGATTTGTTCATAGATTAATAGTAGCAGGTTCGAATCCTTTCGTCCCGCCTTTAAAATGTCCTTATGTTAATTAATAAAAATCGATGCGGAGAGGGAGGGAGTTTCTCTCCTTACAGGAGCAGTATACCTTTTCGATTTATTCAGAGCAAAGCTCCTCATAAATAACGAAAAGCTCTTCGAATCCCACACGAAAGTGACGCAGGTGACTTTCTCCTCTCCGCTCAACAAAAAATGCCCTTTCGGGCTATTTTTTGTACGAGCGGTATTCATTGTACAAAATTCGAACCTTTTTTGAAAGCAATCCTGACGAGGAAATCTGAAACAATTCGGACGAAGTTTTGCGGAAACAATTTTCTGGGGAAAGGATTCCGCAAAACTTCGGCTGATTCCTTTTTTCTGAATTCGGAT
>CALRBT010000003.1 GCA_943354475.1 Parcubacteria group bacterium
TCAATCTTGAAATAGTAGAGCGCACCGACACCAAGGAGGATAATCAGTAGTATGTTTAAGAATCCGCTATGTTTGTTTTTCATAAATTTCAGCGTACGTTAAGGTTTTGGCAAATAGAGCATGGGGTCTAGATATGCATTGAGTGAGGCCAGTGGTACCGTGTACGTCCCCTTACACGCTTTACTTTTTAGTGTCTGGATTTTTATTCCTTGACTTGCATACACACCAAAATGAAGGTGAGGCCCTGTCACATATCCCGTGTTACCACTATACGCAACGACGTCTCCTGCGCGCACGATTTGACCGGTCGCCGCTTTTACCAAAGAAAGATGTCCCGAAACGGTTGAAAGACCATTATTGTGCTCAATTAAAATCCACTTTCCAAATGACGCTCCTGGACAAACCGTGTCGGTATTACCAGAGCCTAGAACCACGCCATCAGCGGCCGCAAGAATAGGTGTCCCGATAGAGGCCGCCAGATCAATTCCGTTGTGTCCTTTGCCGTTATATATTCGTTGTGTTTTTGAGAATTCGGTATGACCAAAAAGCTGAGTGATTCTAATTTTGGCAAGAGGCCAAACCAAAGATGAGATGTTTGTCGGCGGTAGAAGTGTCGGATCTAGTTGAAACTTTAGGGCTGACTCAAAGGAGAGGAGTTCTTGCTCGAAGGCACTTCTTAGCGCGACTTTTTCCTTAAGCGTTTTTTGAAAGTTGCTTTCTTTGTTTTTTGTTTGAATGAGGAGAGAATTTTGCTGTGCCTTGGTTACCTCAATAACCTTTTGTTTGTCGGTCAGCTCTGATTTATAGCCAACGAGTTGTTTCTTTTGTTCTTCGGTTTGAGCCTTATCAACTTCCAACCCTTTCTTTTCGTCTCGCAGTTCATCAGTCGCGCGCGAGATATCTTTTTGAAATTGAATGATATTCTCAGCTTTATCTAGAAAGGATGAGAGGGTGTTCTCACTCAGAGCTAGCTCAATAAGAGTACTTCCCTGTGTTTGATTGAGCTCTCTAATGTTATTTGAGGTTGCATCCATCAACTTTTTTATCCTTGATTTCCTCGATTCGATATCTCCTTCAAGTACTGTAATGTTCTCGCTGACTACCTCAATTTTGTTTGAGGCAAGGGAAACTTCTTTTGCTAATTTTGCACGCGCAAGTTCAAGAGCTCTAACGGTTGCCTGTAATGTACTTTTTTGTTTTGAGGTATCCTCGAGATCTTTTTGATATCCCGCGATCTCTTTTTCAAGATCAAGGATTCGTTGACTGCGGTCAGAAATCTTATTTTTAAGCTCATCGATAGTGTTATTCTGGGCAAGTATTGTCGGAGGAGGTACTTGTGCGTAGCTGACAAGTGCCATGCTCAAAGAAAACACGAGAGTTATTAGGATGAATGTACGTGAATAAAATGTAAGATGATTTCCATGCATGGAGTTATTCCTTGAGTAGGTTAATTGCAACCTGAAGGCGACTTATTGTTTCGCCCCTACCGATAATCGTGGCGATGGTAAATGGATCAGGAGAGCGATCCTGTCCAGAGAGACAGTAGCGCATAGGATGCATCACCTCTCCCCTACCCACCTCTAGAGAATACGTGTCCACAGCCTCTTTAAGTGCATCTTGAGTAAAAGAATCTAGTGATTTTATTAGAGAAACAAGTTTCTCTAGGTTGGTAATAGTATTTTCGAGTGTTGATTTTTTATAACAAACTTTCTCTTTTTGAAGGATTGGAGCTCTGAAATAGTACTGGAGTTCACCCTGTTTTGCCATCTCTGCTAGATCACTAAATTTAACAATCCTGTCTTTGAGGATTGGTTCAAGAAGAGAAAGAAGGTTTGGATTTTTTTGAAAATCCTTATCGTCTGTAATCTCTCCTGGTAGAAATTTAAGAACCATTTCGTGAAAAGCCGAACTCTCCATTTCCTTAATATACTGTTTGTTAATCCAGTTGAGTTTTTCAATATTAAATATGGCACCACTTTTTTGAACTTTCTCAAGACTGAATTGTTCAATGAGCTCTTTCATGCTAAAGATCTCTTGATCAGTACCAGGATTCCAACCCAGAAGCGCCAAAAAATTAACCAATGCTTCGGGGAGGTATCCTTCTTTTCGATAGAATGAAGCGGAAACGAACTCACCATGTTTTCGCTTGGAAAGTTTTGATTTATCCGGAGCCAGAACAAGCGGAAGGTGGGCATAGATTGGCAGAGGGGCTCCAATAGCTCCTTGTAGAAGAATTTGTCTCGGCGTGTTTGAGATGTGATCCTCAGCACGGATAATGTGCGTGATTCCCATTTCAAAATCATCAACAACCACCGCAAAGTGGTAGAGTGGTTCGTTTGCGCTTTTTGCGATAATAAAGTCACCGAGTTCTGTAGTATCAAAGGTTATCTCACCTCGAATGACATCACTGAACGTTATTGATTTATTTGGATTACGAAACCTGATTACCTCTGCACGTTGTCCCTCTTCGGCAGTTGCTTCTTTTGAGATATAGGCCAAATCCTTCTCGATGAGTATGTGGAGATATTTCTTATAAATATCTGTCCGTTTACTTTGATAAAAAATTGGTTCATCGTAAGAAATTGAGAGCCATTTTAAATTTTCAAATAAATCCTCAGCGTACTCTTGTTTTGATCGCTCACGATCAGTATCTTCAATCCTTAATACAATGTTACCTTCGTGTTGTTTGGCATACAGAAAGTTGAACAGCAGTGTCCGCATAGTACCAATATGCATGAGTCCTGTTGGACTTGGTGGGAAGCGGACAATAATTTTATTTTGATCTGACATAGTATTTGGTAATAGCAGGAGGTTTACTCATGTTTTAAGGCAATTCCGATAATCTCCTTGGCAATCTTGTGGGCGGCATCATCTCGTGAAAAAGTCTTAGCTGCTGCAGCCATTTTGTCACGAATTATTTTATTTTCCATAATTTTATCGACTTCAGCAGTGAGTATGTGTGGCGTGAGGTTAACCTGTTCGATGACATGTGCGGCACCAGAACGTGCATAGGAGAAGGCATTTTTCTCTTGGTCGTGACTGATTGAGCTAGGGATTGGAATAACAATTGACGGTTTACCCCAGGTTGAAATCTCAGCGATACTGTTGGCTCCCGCCCTGGAAACGATGAGGTCAGCAGCGCCGGCAGCCATACGCATGGCGATGTTATTTAAGTAGTCAAATGGTTTATACCTGTTTTTTTGAGGATTATTTTCGAGAACAATGAGTGCAAGTTTCTGAACGTCCTCGATACTAGCTTTTCCTGTTTGGTGAATGATTTGGTATTTTCCAATTAAATCTGGCAAGGCGTCCATTACTACCTGGTTGATTGCACTTGATCCAAGTGATCCCCCAAGGATGAGGATCACAGGAATATCTTTTTCAAGACCTAAAAATTCAATAGCGCCAGTTGGGGCTAAAATCTTTATCGCAGATCGAACTGGATTACCAGTGATAGCAACCTTATCAGCAGGAAACTTTGCAGCAGCTTCTGGAAATGAGATGGCGATACGTTCGGCAAACTTGCCCGCCCAGAGGTTGGCGCGTCCCGGATCGGAGTCTGATTCGTGAATGACAACGGGAATTCTGAACAATCTGGCTGCAAAAACTACCGGAACTGAAGGAAAACCTCCCTTACTGAAGACAACGTCAGGATAAATCGAATATACCTTCACAATTGATTGGAGTATCCCCAATGCAGTTTTAAAAGCATCAGTAATATTTGCAATGGCAAAGTAGCGACGAATCTTACCAACTGATATTTTTTGAAATGAAATATTGTTCTCAAACAGCATCCGGTCGTCATAGGGAGTACCTGCAATATAGTAGAGCTTCAGCTCCAGAAGCTTTTCATCATTTGCTATCTTGTTTAGTTCTTCGGCGACAGCAATCAGTGGATAGAAATGCCCACCCGAACCACCACCTGCAAGTAAAATTTTCATAAATTGAAATTAAATATCGTGTTAGAGATGGTTAGTTTAGGAAGTAGAGGCTTTTCTGGCTCTTGAAATATTAAGTAAAATTCCAACCTCAGCCATAGTAAAGAGAAGAGCACTTCCACCATGACTGACGAAGAGTAGTGGCATCCCCGTTATAGGGAAAATACCGAGTGTTGAGGCTATGTTTATAAACGATTGAACAACTATCAGTATAACAATTCCGAGCGCCAGCAGTCCACCGAAAAGATCTGGGCTGGCTGCTGCGATATGGATACCCCTAATGGCGAAAAACAGAAAAAAGAGGAGGAGTACAATGGAACCAAGAAGTCCCCATTCCTCAGCGTATACGGCAAAAATTGAATCCCCTATTGGTTCTGGAAGGAAGTTGAACTTTTGAACACTCTGGCCAAAACCTTTACCTACTAATCCGCCTGAGCCAACTGCAATGAGTGACTGCTGGATTTGATAACTCGCTCCAGTTGGATCACGATTTGGATCAAGGAAGGTCATCAAACGGTCCTTTAGATACGGTTTGACCATAATCAGAAGTGCTATGGTTACCAGCCCAATTAAAAATAGTCCACCAATATGTTTCCACGGAACTCCAGAGGCGACGAGCATTGCAACCCCCGCTGCGCCAATGACCATAAGTGTCCCAACATCTGGTTGTTTGATGAGTAAGGCACCGCAAAGACCTAGAATGACGGCGAAAGGAATAATCCCCTGCTTTATATTGGTAACCTTATCTTTTACACCCGAAATCCAAGCAGCAAAAAAAACGACAAAGCCAAATTTTAAAAGTTCCGCAGGTTGAAATGTGAGTGGACCTAGGTGCAACCATCTCGTCGCTCCTCCGTGAGTAAAGCCAAGTTTTGGAATGAACACCATCGCCGTAACTACGAGCGAAAAGATAAAGATATAGAGAGCGTATTTTCTAAAGAAACGATATGGAATCCTTGAGAAAGCATAGAGAACGATAGACCCAAGCACAACGCCGATAAGAAGTTGTTTAAGTAAAACTCTTTCAAAGGTAGCTCCGGATTCTCTTGCTAGAAGTCCCATTGAAGCTGAAGCAAAGATGAAAAAACCTACCAGAACCAATATGATTACTGAAATGAGGAATATTTTGTCAAACGGCTTTGTGCGCATGACATAATTCTAACACATTTTACTTCCCGATAACTGCAATAATAAGCCCAAGAAGTGCAAAAATAATTCCAACAATCCAGAAACGCATCGTTACTTTATATCCAGGCCAACCAATTGCTTGGAAGTGGTTGTGGAGTGGTGCAACGACAAACACTTTCTTACCACTTCGTAGACGTTTGGATCCAATTTGAAGAATGGCTGAGAGTGTCGTAACAACAAGAGGAAAGGCAATGAGTGGAAGAACAAGCACTCCATGTCCCCCACCGAGTGAGTCAGTCATAAAGGCAACAATGGTAAGAGCGATGGTGAGACCCATCGTCCCCGTCTCTGAAAGATAAAACCTGGCTGGGGGGATGTTAAACCAAAGAAATGCGAGCAATGACCCAGCGATGACTCCACAGAATGTGGCGAGGTCTAATTGCTGTTGGTAGAAGGCAATTCCTGCGTATGCAGAGAAAATAACAGTAAAAATACCTCCAGCAAGTCCATCGATTCCATCTATAATTCCACCTGAATAAATGGCAATGGCAACAAGCACAAAAAATGGAATGAACAAAAACCCTAACTCAATTACTCCACCGTAGAGGAGGTTAATACTTGAGACATCTAGTTTGAAGTAAAACCAGAGCGCACAGAGTAACGAGACGAGTGCGACGATAGAGAGTCGTTTCCGCAAAGAAAGTCCTCCTGCTATATGGGTTCCACCACCACGAACAGAGTAGAAATCATCAAGTAGTCCAACGAGTGACCCAATAATCATTGCACAAAGGGGAATCCATGTTTGATTACGACTAAGAAAATCAAACTTCATGAACAGCTCTATCGGAAATATTTTTGCCAGCGAAAAGAAAAACAACGTGGTAATTAAAACACTTACCCAAACAAGTATTCCACCCATTCTCGGTGTTTTCTTTGCCTCATCGTTGTGAAGTTTGTTTGATATTGTTGCTTCCCTACCATCAAGTGTCATTTTGACACTCTCTTTTTTCCACAATTTATATTTATACAAATAGTGGGTAAGGAGGGGTGCCAAAGCTAAACCTAGGAAAAAAGCAAAAGAGGTGGGTACAATAATTTTGACAATATCTGCGATAATCATAGCTGGTAAAGTATATCTTAGTTATGGCTTCAAATTAAGTGTTTCAGTTGCTGTCTTTATGAGCTTTTTCACATCATCAAACCTTCCTTGTTCTGTAGAACCAAGAACTACAATAATTATTGGATGAGCAAGACCAGCATCAACTACCATTGCCAGATTTCCACCTGCAAGTGGGGTGAGACCTGTCTTGGAAGCGAGGACCCGGGGAGTCTCTGAAATAATAGCATTCGTGTTTACTGCTTTGCGCAAATTATTATTTATCGTACCAACTGAAGCGTCTTTGTATGAGGTTGGTTCAACGATTGAGGGGTGACGTATAAGGATATATTCAAAAAGCGTTGCGACGTCTTTGGCAGAACCGTAGGCACCTGCTTTAGTCTCACTTATATCAAGTCCCGTTTCGTTAAGAAAGTAGGTTTGATGCAGACTTAATTCTTTTGCCACGGTGTTCATTTGCTCTAGAAATGGTGTCGTCGTAGAAGAGCCGTTGTCTTTTAGTTGGATACCGGAGCCGAGAGCTGCAATAATGCCCGCACCCCCATTTGATGAAACCGATAGTGTGTAGCCAATAAGATCATGTAACTTTAAACGATCCCCTCCTTGGATCCCAGAGGCAACGCCAGATTTCTTATCCTTTTCCACTGATGATTGTGGAATCGTAACAATGGTTGATTCGGGAACACTTTCTGCGATGACCAATGCAGTCATAACTTTGGTGAGTGATGCTAGCGGTAGTTGCGCCTCTTCATTTTTTGCAAAGAGAATTTTTCTATCGTTTACGTCATAGACATATACTGCTTTTGCTTGCAGGGATAGACCTAAAAACTGATCAAAGTGGGTACCTATGGTAATGGGTTTAATGGTTGAAACAATAGAGTTCTCATCCTGAACATGTCTTACGGTAAATATGGCTACACCGACGAGCAATGCCATAAGAAGAAGGGAGAGTGTCGTGGGGATAATGTGCAGAGACTTTACGGTCAATTTATTCGGATTAGTATCGTCAGGTAAAGGCGTTTGGTCGGTTATTTCTTTTTGAAGTTCATTTTGATTGTCCATATGGTGACTATTTGAACGGTTCATTCTCAGGCTCAGGACCGGAGGCTTTTACAAGTTTTTGATGGATTTGGCTATATTCAGGCATAGCCTCAAAGGAGTCAACTCCAAGATGTCTCTGTAAATCAACCGTTGGTTTGTAGAGAAATCCTCGTCCGTCATTTGGGTTTTCAACTCGTTCGATGAGTCCACGGATGGAAAGGGAGCGAAGGATAAAGTTTGATTGTACTCCCCTGATGTATTCAATCTCTGATCTCGCAATTGGTCCACGATAGAGAATAATCGCTAACGTTTCAAGGGAAGCCTTACTTAAGTCACGATCGAGTTCTTCTTTTGAAAGTTTTGCAATTTCCTCAGAAATACCAGGTCCGGTCGCAAGTGCAACCTCGCCTTGGTTTCTAATGAGGATGAGTCCTCGATCAACCAATTTGTTTTCAAGAACAGCCAGCTCTTCGAGGATGAGGGATTCTGTGGTACTCAAAATCTTTGCCAACATTGAGATGCTCGTTGGTTCACCTTTGTAAAATAAGATTGCTTCGATTTTGGAATCTAGTGTCATAGTAAAACCTAATCTCAGACTAACTATATCTTGGAACCCCAACTTCTTCGGTTTCTATTTCAATATCAGAAAAATTATCTTGCTGAGTGACCTGTATCATACCACGCTTTACCAGCTCGAGCATTGCTAAAAATGTAATAATCACCTCAACTTTTTCAGCTTTGCCTCCTCCTCGTTTTGAAAATTCATTGAAGCTAAGCTTGAGTGTACTTTTTACCCGACTGATCAAACTTTCAACCACTTCTTCGAGACTGATGACTTTTCGGACGATTGCTTTCGGAGTTATTTCTTTAATCGGAAGCATTTCGAGCACTCGTTTTACATGCTCGTAAAGTTTAGAAGTGTTCGTGTTTTTATCTGGAGTAAAAATTGGAGCCGTGATTTTCGAGGGAGTTTTGAAATACAGTACAGAAGCACCAAATCTCTCTTGAATATGAACACTAAGACATCTGGTCTCTTCTAATAATTTCAACCTATCTTCAAGATCGTGAATATCCTCCTCCTCTTCTTTTGAAAGCTCTATTCCAGGAAGTAGGGAGCGCGATTTTATCAGAAGAAGTGTTGAGGCGATGAGGATGAATTCGGCAGTATCTTTAATAGGAAAATCACCTTGGTTCTCAAGAAATGCGATGTAGTCATCAGTAATTTGCGCAAGTGCAATATCGTTGATCTGGAGTTTACGTTTCTCAATCAAGTCGAGCAGAAGGTCGAGTGGTCCTTCAAATGATGTTTGTTTGACTTGATATGTTCCCTCCATAAAATTTAATACTGCTCAATCAGCTTAAACAGGAATCGAGTAGGTGCACCTGTCGCTCCTTTGGCAAGAAACTCCCCTGCCCTGGCCGTCATGACTGGCGCCATATCAATGTGGACCCAGGGGTATTCGGGAATTCCTTTGGTATCTTTAACAAATTGATACAAGAACATTGCGCCCATAATCGCTCCGGCATAACGCGTGTTACCTGACGATGGAATGTTGGCTACATCTCCAAAGGTTCCTTTGGTGAATTCTTCGTATTCATCCCAGAGTGGCAGTGGCCACTGATAATCCCCCGATTCTTCGCCAAGTTTTTGGAATAAGTCGGTGAGTTTTGAATCCTTTGAACAAATCGCTGAAGCAATTTCACCCAAGGTGCCGAGTGCCGAGCCGGTAAGGGTTGCAACATCAACCACGAGTCTGGGTCTATACTTTTTTGCGTACTCAAGTGCGTCAGCGAGAATAATTCTTCCTTCGGCATCAGTATCAAGCACTTCGATTGTCTTGCCTGACATTGAGGTGAGGATGTCTCCTGGCCGATAGCTTGAGCCTGAGACAGAATTTTCAACTGCCGGAATGAGTCCGACCACATTTTTTTTGAGTTTATATTTTGCTACTAGTGCGAGGGTGTGGATGACTGCTGCCCCTCCAGACATGTCCATATGCATTTCGTAGATTGAGTTTGTGGGTTTGAGATTAAGCCCCCCTGTATCAAAGGTGACCCCTTTACCAGCCAGCACAACAGGCGCTTCATTTTTAGGACCCCCAAAGTACTCGATAATGATGAATTTGGGCTCCTCCTCGGCTCCTTTTCCAACGCCCAAAATAGCCCCCATTTTAAGCTTTTGCATCTCTTTGACTCCCAATACTTTTACTGTGGCTTTGGTGCCTTTTAGGGCGATTTTGGCCGAATTTGCAAGGGTTGTTGGGGTCATATCGCCACCTGGAGTATTGCAGAGTTCCCGACATTGATTAACTTCGTGGGCGATCATCTGCCCTTTCTTGAATCCTTCGATCATTTCATCTGGAGTCTTTCCGCAAATGAGTACTTCTTCAAGATTACTCCAGCCTTCTTTTGGGGTTGTTTTGTAGGCGGTATGTTCGTAGTTTGCCATCTCGAACGCCTGGGCAATCGTGGAGCCAAACTCAGGTAAGAGTATTTCAGATAATTGAGGAAATGGACTTTCGCTCAGCTGTACGGCAATCTTTTTAAACTTGTTCTTTTTTGCTTCAGCAATAATGGAGCGGCACAGCAGAATAAATTTTCGCTGATTTACTTCACTCCATTTCTTTGAGCCAATTTCAAGTGTTTGGGTGTCGTTTTCTATAACAAGTTTTGTTTGACCATCTGCAACAATCCGTACGCGAACGTATTCTTTTGGCGCTTGGTCGATTGGTTTTTGAGTAAAGGTAAATTTCATGTAAGCAGTATACGCCAAATAAGCTTTTTTGACAAAATATAAAAATAAAGTTATAAAGAAAACTAGAGACCCTGAGATGAAGAGGATAACGAGATATGGCAATCGACAAGTCCGTGAACATCCTGATCGTCGACAACTACAAGACCATACTGCGGATCATCTGCAACCTTCTGAAGCAGATCGAGTTCAACAATGTCGAGGAAGCGACCGATGGAGACGAAGCGCTGTCCAAGCTACGCTCTGGCAATTTCGGTCTGGTGATCAGCGAATGGAAGATGTCGCCAATGACCGGGTTGCGGTTGCTGAAGGAAGTCCGGGCTGATACCAAACTGAAGGGCTTACCCTTCATTATGGTAAGTGGCGAAGGGGGGATCGAAAGGGTCGTCGTGGCCACGCAGGCAGGTGCATCAGGCTTCCTTGGCAAACCATTCAACATTGAGACATTGAAGTTGGCAATCGAAAGGTGTTGCCGTACATAAGTCTTGAAACAACCCGCCGCGCTGGCTTGCCAGCGCGGCGGTTAGTTATTTAATTTATAATTCTAAGTATTCATTAGATCTGGTTATGGTAGTCATCTTTTAGTATATGGAGTTTGTTCAAGTAGTGATAGTATAGTTGAGTAACCTTTGTATGGATTCTGAAACACGAATTTCACTTGAAGAATTTATTAAAAAAGTTCCGCACTCTCGGATGGTGTATCCAGAGTCACTTTACGACCGCTTTAAGTATGTTTTTTGGCGATTATACACGCCATATCACCCCCTAGTTAGAGATACGGCGCTTATTTTGGGTATTGTAGAGCATCGTGGGAGGCAGGACTTCGTGTTGGGTAAAGTGACTCCTGATTTGTCAGTAGAGGAGTTTATTAATTTCGTAATAGGTCTCGGTTTTAAAAACCATTTTATTGCCTGGAAAGACACGGACGAACTCGTAAGTCTTCGCTATGCGAAAAACTTTGTCTACCAATATCATCTTCGGGTATATAAAGACGGGGAAGTGCGTGGCCACTATGAATATACACCTGAATGTCGCCCAATTTATCATATGCGGGAAGTAGGAATGGAAGATCGTCGTGACGAGTTTCTCAAGTTTTTACAAGGCAAAATTGTTTAGTGATTTTTTTGGCCAATAAATACACGCCAAGGGAGTGACTGATAATGTGCAATAAAATATCTCTTTTTAGAGACTTTTTTAGTTTTACTTTAATTTACTTTTTTAACTTCAATCCTTAACTCTTTCAATATTTGAGTTATTCAGTCAAAGTTTCATTCTGAGACCATATGCCATAATCAAAAATGTCAGCATTTATACTAGGTCTTACATAGAATTTAATCTCATATCTATATTTATTTTTGCTATAATCTTCATATTCAATATCCATAACAAGATGATTACTAGTTGGCTCAATATCTTCCAATAAACTTTCACGGTTTGAGATTATACCTTCAACTCTCTGGTTACCAGGTCCCAAGTTTGAATTCAATGTAGGAACTCCTTTAACTCCCACTCTTTCACCGCTTTTGAATTCATCATAGAAAGCTACTTTAACTGATGATGCTGGGGTGTTACCAGAATTTTTAATTGTAATTCCAGAGTAGAACATCCCGTCACTTCTTTTTTTGATAACGGCATCTGTTACAGAAACATAGGCTCTATTTAGAATAAGATCTGTTTTTTGTTGATTGTTTAAAATATCAACTGAGGTTTTCCAGCTAAAAAAAGTGAAAAATGAAAAAATTGCAATAACTATCGTTGATATGGTTTGAATCTCGACGTTGTGTTCCTTTAAAAAACTGAAGAATTTACTCACAAAAAGTATTACAGCTTAGCTGATTTTATTGTCATTCGACGATAGTAGTGTGTCGATACGATTTATATCCCGCGGAAAGAGAGCTGCTTCTTTGACGTTTGCGAGTCCTAAGAATTTTGCAGTGAGGCGTTCCAGTCCCATCCCCCATCCGCCGTGTGGTGGAATACCGTATTTGAATGCTTGGAGATAGTAGGAGAAATTGTCAGGGTTAAGTCCTTTCATTTTTGCTCCAGCGATAAGATTTTCATAATTATGACGACGCTGACCACCAGTGGTTATTTCTACCCCACGGAAAAGTAGGTCAAAACTTTTTGTAAAACCAAGATCGTTTTCGTCTTCAAAAGTGTAGAATGGTCGTTTAGAAACTGGATAGTGAGTTACAAAGACAAAGTCAGAGTCGTGTTCACGCTTAGCCCATTCACAAAGCCATCGTTCGTCTTCTGGTTCAAGATCTGGTTCCTCACGTTTATCCTTTTTAGTCTCTTTGAAAATGAGTTCCTGAGCCTCGCGCAGCTTCATATATGGAATAGTTTCTGGCACTACTGGAATCTCCGAATCCATAAATGTAAATTCTTTGGTACAAGTTTTTTGCAGGTGATCAGTAATAAACTGCATCAACTTAGTCTCCATCGTCATGACATCCGTGTGATCTTTAATGAATCCCATTTCAATATCAATAGATGTATATTCATTGAGGTGACGAGTAGTTGAATGCTTTTCAGCACGAAAAACGTTACCTGTGGTAAAGACACGCTCAAATACTCCAACCATGATTTGTTTATAGAGTTGAGGAGAAGTCGCAAGGTGGGCTGTTTTGTCATAAAGGTACTTAACCTCAAAGACTTCCCCGCTTCCTTCTGCGTCATCGCCAATCAGTTTTGGAGCTTGAAATTCAGTAAAACCTTGTGAGTTTAAAAACGCACGATAGGCTTTTATGATTTCAGCCTGAACTTTAAAAATTGCTCGAGACCTCTCTTTACGTAATGTGTAAGGTAGATAATCGAGATAGGTGTCTATATTTAATTCTGTTTCAAGTTCAAACGGTAGATCTTGTGATTCAGACAAAATTTCAATTGTCTGAATCTCAAGTTCAATGTCGCCATTTTGGACATCTGCTTTGATATTTTTCTCCGGTCGTTTGTTGACCAGTCCGGTAACTGCAACCACGAATTCAGTACGAACATCTTTGGCAATTTCCATTGCCTCGCTTCCAGGAAGCACAACGCCCTGGACGGTACCGCTCATATCACGGAAATCAAAAAATGCCATCTTGCCTTGGTCACGACGAACACTAATCCATCCTTTTATAGTGACACTCTCCCCCACTTTTCCTCCCAAATCTTTTATATATGTTCGTTCCATTTTTTTATAGTGTTACACCTACTTTCTCTCGTACTTCTGCCATTTTTACTGTTGCGATCGCCTTTGCTTTGATACCTCCCTCATACAAAACTTTTTTAACCTCTTCGTCAGTTATCGTGGCACGCCGTTCGCGCATAGGAGCAAAATAAGTATTAATGTCTTCAATCAACGCATCTTTGAGTGCCTTGTAACTACCTTTATTGGTCTCGTAAAGTGTAGCGAGCTCAGTCTCTGTTTTAAAAAGGGTATGTATTGCGTAGACATTTTGAGGCCTCTCTCCTCCTGAGTCAGTTACAATACTCATTACTGCCTTAGCAATTTCGTCCCTGGTGGCAAATAATGGAATTGTATTTTTGTAACTCTTGGACATTTTTTGACCATCGGTACCTGGCACAACACCCACTACTTTACTGATGAGTTCGGCAGGTTCTTTAAATGTGTTTCCAAAGGTTAGGTTAAACTTTGCGGCAGCCTCACGTGCGTACTCGACATGCTGGCGTTGATCCTCACCCACTGGCACAATATCAGTATCATAGAGCAAAATGTCTGCCGCCATGAGCATGGGGTAGGTAAATAATCCAGCATTTGGTTCGAGTCCCTTAGCCACCTTGTCTTTATAGGCGTGTCCTTGCATTAAAAACGGAACGGTCACAAGGCAGTCAAATATCCACGCTAATTCAGTGTGCTCAGATACATCTGATTGTTTAAAAAGTATTGCGTTATTGGTGTTGAGTCCTGCCGCAAGATAATCTTTAACATTTTCAATAATATTGGTTCGTAGCTCACTCGGGTTTTTAAGGCTGGTGAGCGCATGGTAGTCAGCCACCATAAAAAGCCCTTGATGCTCTGCAAACATATCTACGTTTGGCTTGATGGCGCCAAAGTAGTTGCCGATATGCATCTGTCCGCTCGGCTGGAGTCCTGTAAATAGTCGTTTTTTACCTTCATTCATATCTAAGCACTATAGCAAATGAGGCCTCGTTTTCAAAGTCGCAAGAGCACCCCGTCTTTTCAGGTTTTGATGACATCACTCACCAGAACTAGTCTTTGGCATAATGAAGATTGGGGCAGTGATGATACAAGCAGAGATAAAGAGGACCATGCCAATGACTGACTGTAATTCGTTGGTAGAAGTGTAAATGAATAAGGCGCCGCTTCCAAAGAGTAATCCATCAGCACTTAGAATAAGTAATTTAACTTTTGAATACGTGTTTTTGGTAAGATTGCTCGCCATATAGAAAAGGTAGGTCCAGACGATGCCGTAGATAAAGCAACAAATACTGGTAAGCCAAGAGGCCCACGGGTTAACATTCCAAAAGATGATGCCATTACTGTTGATAATTGGAAGTCTGAGGTCGTAAAGAAGGATTGAGATAACAATGATACCAAGGACACCGACGATGATACTAATGAGGTTGGCGTATGTTTTAAAAAATTTTCGTGTGATAAATGTTTGTACCCGCAGTGCAAGTACGAGAAGGATAAAGACGCTGACAATACCAATAACATAACCGTATGCTACCGCTTTTAGATTACCCTTATTGATAATGATTGGAAGTGAAAAAGCATACGCATGGAGCGCCATAAAGAAGAAGACCAAAAAAAGGTATTTGAGGGCAAAACTTTTAGATTTTGTATACGAAACAAAAGCCCCGATAGTCGCTATGGTGGCAAGAAAAGCGCCTGCAATGAAAAAGTATGAAGTGAGCATGTTTTCTTATGCTGTATATGATTATATTGACTCGGCAAACTTATTAACACTCTCTTCATGCTCTTTGTCTTTGTTTTGAGGCAACTCGATAATGAAGGTTGATCCTAAACCTGGCCCGTCGGACTCGGCCCAGACCTTACCATGATGGGCTTTGGTCATTTCACTTGCAACGTAGAGCCCAAGTCCTGATCCCATCACATTTACTTCGTTTGCATCTGAGGCTCTCGTAAATTTATTAAAGAGTTTTGGTAAGGTGTCTTTTGAGATTCCAACACCGGTATCTTTTATTTTAATAACATAAACATTGTTGCCATCATGTTTCTCGAGGGTAATTGCAACACTTCCTTTTTGTGTATATTTCATTGCATTATCAATAATATTTTCAATGATCTGCTTTATTTTGCCAATATCTGCAAAGATCATGAAGGTTTCCTTTTCAGGAGTAAAAGAAAATGTAAGTGCCAAGCCAGTTTTTTTTATCGTTGGCTCAAGTTCAGCCACTATGTTTTGGACGAGTTCCTTGAGGTCAAAGAGACTGAAATTATACTTCATTCTCCCCTGCTCAATTCGTGAGACATCAAGATAATCCTGAACAGTAACTACCAACGACTGACTTGAGTCAAACATTTTTTGGACCGCGTCTTTAATCGCCGGAGGGGCGACGCCAAACGAGCCTTCAAGGATGAGGGAGCCGTAGCCTTTTATTGCAGCAAGAGGTCCGCGGAGTTGGTGCGAGGCCACCGAGACGAATTCTGACTTTTGTTTGTCTGCATCAATCAGTTTAACATTTGCTTTTTCAAGCTCGTGGGCAAGTTTCTCAACTTCTTCATGAGCCTTAACTTCCTTGATAACACTTCTGATGAGGAATATTCCGACAATAACGGTGATTGTTAGAAGTATTGAGTTAAAGATTTGGTCATTGAGTGTTTGTGAAAGTAAAATTTGTACAAAAATTGCAACCCAAAGTGTGAAGACGAGTATATCTGCAATCAGTACCCGAACATTGAAAAGTTTATATTTTAAAATCGCGTAGGTTATTGAAGTTATCATAACCACAATTCCAACCTGCCCCACCCAGTTGAATGTAAAAATATTTAGTATAGGCAAAACGAGGTTGGTCGTCACTCCGATACTGGTAGCAAGAAATGTTCCAATAAATATATAACTAATCTGTAGACGCAGTTCATGTGATGCGGTTTTATATTTTTTATACAAAACCAAATACGATAGTCCAAAATAGCTAACAATGTAAAGAGCGTAACAGAGATGGAAGAAGAAATTGAAAACAATTATTTTCTCACCTCCTGACACCGTCTGGATGGTTTGAATTAAACCATCTGGGAGTATCGACGTTATAATCATTGCCAAAAAAGGTAGAGGCACAGAAAGTTTCAACCACCATTTAAGCGAGTACTCATTCTTTGGAAAGATGGTTGTGAAGTATAGAAAGGCAAGTGGAATTGAGGAGGCAGCAACATAGAGTAAACGAGCGGCAAATGTTGAGAAGGTTATGTTGTCGAAACCACGATAAAGAAACATACTAAAGCCCCAAGCACTCACCGTGAGAGTTAGGATAAAAAATGCAAAATTAGTGTCATCTTCCCGATTACGGGAATAAATGACCATACCATAAACAGTATTTGCTACTGCAGCAAGAAGAACGGCTACATTTATGAAATCAAGTTCAAACATCCTATTTTATTTCGATGAATTACTTTTTATTATATACTTTATTTTTTCTAATTTCTCGGGAGTTATCAACTCCTTTCTATTTTGAAATGCACCAATAGTAAAATCGAGTATTTTTCCAAGTGATGAGACGTGGTCTACGTGTTCCAAAGTTGCCCGATCAATAACATAATTTTCATCCCACTCTTCACTTGCAAGGACAAGTACTTCTGCTAGACAGCAAAAATTATCGTTTCGGTTTTTTAATCCAAAATTAAAATTACTATGAATCTCTGGGGTATGCACGACACCAGCCTCAACAATCAAAACATCTTCCCTATCAAGAACATCATCTGAAACATCCGATGGTTGTGCATCGTCAACGACAATCGCCCCAGGCTTTAAATGCTCACTTTTGATGAGCGCTTCTGGTGTATTTGTGGCTGTAATAATAACATCAGCGGTTTTAATGGTTTCAACAGTGTCTGAAATTTCAATATCTATGTTTGGATTTATTTTTCGCAGCTCCTCTGCTAGTTTTTGTACTTGAATGTGTTTCCGTAGTACGTCAACTAGTTGTAAAAATTTAAAACCTTTTCTTGCAATAATCATTGCTGAGGTTGTACCAACTGATCCAGCAGAGCCAACAATTGCGATTTTACAGGTCTCTTTATTAATCCCCATATACTCAATGAGCGTAAGAGCATTAGAGGTAACGTTATGCGCTGTGTAAGCATGACCTGTGGTAATGTTTACATCTTTGTGTCTATCAACAAGGTCTAATCCTCCACGACTAATCGAGGAAGTCAGTGCGCCAAGCCCAATTAGCTTTACACCACGTCTTTTTGCCATATTAATAGCCTTATTCATTTGCTCTAAGGCTTTTCCTCTATTTTTAAGCATTTGAGGTGCTGTCATTGGAATAGAAACGACATAACCCTTAATTGGTTTCCCGGTTTTCTTTGATACGAGGCCAGTAATTCTAGAAACGGTAACTGGCCAAAAATTGTGTGAGAAAAAAGTAACAAATGATTCAGGGAAGTATTTGAGGAATGGAAATTTTCGAAAAATATCCTCATTATTTCTTGGATGCACCAAAAACATGTAACTATATGATCGGTTTACATGAACAGGAAACGTATGAAAAAAAATATCCTTGGTAAGAGAAAAAGATGATTTGAGTATATTATTTATTCCCTTATACATAGTTGGTTGGATAGCAGTATAACTCACTAATTTAGTTTAGATTTTACTGCTTCAAGTATTAACTCCCCGTGGGCTCTGTACTCATCGGGAGGAAGCTCGCTTTGCCAGGGCTGTGGAAATGGAATTGGTGTACCAAAATGGACTTTGAAGTGTCGTTTTCGACTGAGAAATTCATTTGTAGTTGTTTCAAAGACTCCACTAATGGTTACTGGGACTATCGGTACCCCTGTTCGATGCGAAAGAAAGCCGACTCCTCCGTGTGCCCTACCCATATTCCCATCGCGGGAGAGGTACCCCTCAGGGAAGATGCAGAGCGACCCACCATCAAAGATTATTTGTGTATGATTACGAAGGGCGAAAGCGTAGTCCCTACGTCCTGAGAATACTGGATAGGATCCCCAAGCATTAAAAAATTTACCCCCATAGATTCTGGAGCGCCAACCAAATGTTTTATTTTTAAAGGCTTTGTCTTCAGCTGCGGTATAGAACATTGGTATGAAGCGTGAGAACATTGGCAGTGCCGCAGGAACAAGGATTGGATCCCACTCACTCAAGTGGTTAGCTGCAAAAATAACAGGGCTTTTGTAATTTTTAAGGTTTTCTAGCCCCTCAATTTTAAAGTGAACAAAGAAACCAAAAATTATTTTGGTTGGAATCCAAATAAGGCTCTGGAGTAGAAATGGGGGCAGGAAATATAATCGCTTCATTCAATGCTCATACTATAAATCAAATCAGTAAATTTGGAAACAGTGCCTATTTTCCACTTACCTTCTTGCAACAAAAAAAACTACGATAATTGGAATAGAAAGCCAGTAAAAGATATATTTTTCAGGCGAAAATAGTGGCGCAATCAAGTTTGAGAAGTGATAAATTGTATCAATTGGGAGGAAATGATACGCCGAAACGAAAATTACACAGAGTAGTGAGAGCGCTAAAAGTGCTGACTCAAGTAGTTTCTTTAAAAGAGAGTAAGGGAATTCGGTCGAGACAACTCTCTTGATAAGAAAGAAGATAATAAACCACAGTGCAACAAATAGTCCGAGTGACACACTAGCTGCAGCAGTATCCCCTTTCAAAAATGGAAATGATGGAAAGATAAAGAGTGCAATGTAGCTCGAGATAAGGAGAGCTATTGATTTTGATTTACCAAAATAGAACGAGAAAGCAGTTAATCCAAGGAAAAGGAGGAGAATGACGACTACATCAAAAGATACATGGGCAACAGAGCCCCAAACACTTGCAACAACTGGAGGTAAATTATTTTCCACTTAGACACTATAACGCAAAAAACGTTTTTATTCTTTGATTGTTGGGGATAAGGGAACGACACGTTTTTTTCAAAACGTGTCGCGACACTTATCCTCTTGAGGATAAGGAGTGTGCCTTACCCTTTTGGTCTGGGTTCGGTAAGGTAAGGGAGCGTAGCGGACACTTGTGTCGCATAGCAAGACTAACGAAGCGAACACTTGAGGGTACACTCATACCCTCGAGTATATGTCCTGTGGGTATAAGGGAGAACTATGTTTTTCTAAAACATAGTTCGAACACTTATACTCTTGAGTATAAGGAGTGTTGCCTTACTCTCTGTAGGTATACACGCTACACCCCCTTTTCTCTCAGCTCTTCGACAATTTTCTTTGATTCTTTAGATAATTTTGTTGGAAGTTGAATACGAACTTTGATTAGGAGATCTCCTCTCTTTCCTTTTCCAAGAACAACACCCTTACCTTTGACTTGTAGTATCTCACCAAACGTGACCCCTTCAGGAATGACAACAGCAAGGTCTCCATCGAGTGTTTTTAGTTTATATTCTGCACCCAAGATTGCATCCGTTAGCTTAACCTTCATATCAGTAACAAGATTAGCCCCCTCTTTTTTGAAATCAGGATGGGGTTTGATATGAACTTTGATGTACAGATCTCCAGAAGTTCCACCTGCTACCGCCTCCCCTCCGCCAGTCATTCGAATCATTTCGCCATCATTCATTCCTGCAGGAATTGCTACACTTATTTCTTCTTGTCGTTCATGGACGCCGTGGCCGTGACAGGTCTGACATTTATCCTTCGGCATTTTACCCGAACCCCTACAGACTGAACACGTCTTTACAGAACTGAAAGAACCCATAAATGAACGTTTGGTTTCGTGAACCTGTCCCTTGCCATTACAGGTGGTGCAGATAATCATTTCACTCCCAGCTTTTGCTCCAGAACCACTACAGGTTAAACAGACAGCTGTTTTCTTAAAGAGTATTTTACGCTCTGTTCCAAAAACAGAATCAGCAAAAAGAATCTCAATATCAATCGAGATATCTCGTCCACGAGGACGTCCTCCACCATGTGTCGCGCCACCAAAAATATCTCCGAAAATATCTCCAAAATCAAAACCTTGAAAGTTTCCATTCTGAAATCCGGAAAAATCAAATCCTTCAAAACCTGCACCACCCTGGAAACCACCTTGTTGTGATCCATTTCCCCCAGCTTCGTTGAATACACGCCCATAGGAATCGTACTCTGCCCGCTTCTTCTCATTCGAGAGTACGCTATATGCTTCATTCAATTCTTTGAATTTTTCCGCATCTCCAGTTTTCTTATCAGGATGGTACTTGTGAGCAAGCACACGAAAAGCCTTCTTGATTTCGTCAGCAGACGCCCCTTTCGGTACCCCTAAGATTTCGTAATAGTTTTTAGCCACAGTTTTTATTTATTCTCCTCAGTTTTTTCAGCGCCTTCGTCAGTATCAGTCTTAACCCCTTCTTCTGTTGGTTTTGGAGCTTCCGTATCAGTATGCTTACTCATTGCTTCACCAATTTTTGAGAGGTGAGTCGATAACTCATCAGTAGCACCCTTAAGTGTTTCAAGATTTTCACCATCTTTTACTTTCTTAACTTCAGCAATTTTACTCTCAACATCACTTTTGAGTGTTTGGTCAATCTTGTCACCATTATCCTTGAGTGCCTTCTCAGCAGTATAAATGAGTTGTTCAGCACTATTACGTGCATCAATCATTTCTTTTTTCTTACGATCCTCCTCCTCATGGGCTTGAGCATCCTGAGTCATTCGCTTGATGTCATCATCAGTAAGTCCTGAACTTGCCTCGATACGGATTGATTGCTCTTTGTTGGTTGTCTTATCCTTAGCTTTCACATTAAGGATTCCACTGGCATCAATATCAAAGGTTACTTCAACCTGTGGCATGCCACGAGGTGCTGGTGGGATTCCGTCGAGCATAAATTGACCGAGGCTCTTGTTATCTGACGCCATTGCTCGTTCACCCTGTACGATATGAATTTGTACGGTGGTTTGATTATCCGATGCGGTTGAGAAAACCTGAGATCGTGATGTTGGAATAGTTGTATTTTTCTCAACGAGTTTAGTTGCCACACCTCCCATAGTTTCGATACCGAGAGAAAGTGGAATCACATCAAGGAGAAGGACGTCTTTGACATCTCCTCCGAGGATTCCACCCTGGATTGCGGCACCGAGCGCCACCACTTCATCTGGATTAATCGTTCGATTTGGTTCTTTATTGAAGAGCGCTTTAACCTTCTCTTGAATCTTTGGCATACGGGTCTGCCCTCCAACAAGGAGTATCTCGTTGATATCTTCGATCTTGTAGGGAGAGGCGGCCATTGCACGTTTGGTGATTTCAATTGAACGGTCAATATACTCAGAAGCAAGGTCTTCAAGGGTGGCACGAGTCATTTTAATCAAGAGGTGCTTAGGACCCGCCGCGTCTGAAGTGATGAATGGGATATTAATCTCAGTCTCCGTGGTTGTTGAAAGCTCGTGTTTTGCTTTTTCAGCCGCCTCATCGAGTCGCTGAAGTGCCAATGCATCATTGGTTACATCAATACCACTCTGTTTTTTAAATTCATCCGCAATCCAGCGAATGATTTTCTGATCGATGTCTTTACCTCCAAGATGACTATCACCATCAGTTGCCTTTACTTCAATGACTCCATCACCAACCTCTATAATAGAAATATCGAATGTACCGCCACCAAAATCGTAGACGACAATCTTTTCATCTTTCTTCTTGTTGAATCCATAAGCGAGTGCAGCCGCTGTTGGTTCGTTAATGATACGCCTCACATTGAGTCCTGCAATTTTACCCGCGTCTTCAGTTGCTTTACGCTGTGAATCGTTGAAGTAAGCAGGAACTGTAATCACTGCCTCAGTAATCTTCTCTCCTATTTTTGCCTCAGCGTCTGCCTTAAGTTTCTGGAGAATCATTGCTGAGATTTCTTCTGGACGGAAAAACTTGTCACCCATTTTTACCTCGACCCCACCGGTTTCAGATTTCTTCATTTCGTAAGGAACAATCTTGCTCTCTTTTTGAATCTCCGCATCATCGAACGCATGACCAATGAATCGCTTAATGCCAAAGATAGTGTTCTTTGGATTTGTTACCGCTTGTCGTTTTGCCAAAAGTCCAACAGTACGCTCATTATTTTTTGAAAGGGCGAGAATCGAAGGGGTTGTACGTGCACCCTCTGCGTTTTCAATAATTTTTGGTTCGCCAACTTCCATGATTGCCACTGCAGAGTTGGTCGTACCGAGATCAATTCCTAGAATTTTTGTCATAGTTGTTTTTGATTACTGTTATAAATTTTTACTTTGTGTGAAAAATAAATCTTATGATTCTGTACTATACACTGCTACCTGCGCAGGGCGCAATACTTTTTCATTAAAGAGGTATCCCCTTTGAAATACCTGTGCGACTTTATGGTCAAGACTTGAGTCTGAAGTTTGTGTACTGACTACTGCTTCGTGTATTCGTGGATCAAATTTTTCTCCAACCTGAGGGTCGATAGATTTTAATCCATTTTTTGTCAAAATTCCTTGAAGTTGTGCGTGAATTGAGGTGACCCCCTCTCTCCATTCCTTTACAACACTTTCCCAAAGCCCTTTATTACTAAAGGCCAGTTCAAAACTGGTAAGAACAGGAATCAAATCTTCGAGAAGTTTTTCCTTTGCATACAGGAGGAAGGATTCACGCGCTTCTTCATCCCGTTTTCGCAGATTTACAAACTCAGCCTTGTCTCGTTGCCAATTCTCTAAATAAGATTGCTTCTCAGCAACAGCTATTTTTAATTTTTCTCGCAACTTTTTGACAGAGCTTGGAGTCAACTCTTCCTCTTCTTCAAAGCTGACATCGTCAGTTTCTATTTCTTCAGGTTTTTTTAAGGGTTCGTCTTGGTCGTGCATAGTAGTTTATTAAATATATTATGCAGTATGAAATTCAAATAACAACCTTCCTTGGATTCAAATTTGGATGAAGTTCGAGGCGTGAGACTTGCGCACGACCAAGGTGTAGATTTACTACTCTGCGGGAGCGGGCAAGGCGAAACAACAAAGAAATTCACCAAATTTTAAATCAAGGCTATCGTTTGGACCACTGTGGGGCCTTACGAGCCTTCTTCAATCCGAATTTACGTCGTTCTTTTGCCCTCGGGTCACGCTTGAGAAATCCTGCTTTCTTGATTGGTGTTCTTAGTTCACTATCATCAATCACAAGTGCCCTAGAGATTGCCATGCGAAGCGCTTCGGCCTGTGCGTGAATTCCACCGCCTTTAATGTGAGCTGAGATTGCAAACTTCTTTGATGAAAAATTCTTATTGATTGCTTCAAGTGCAATTTGTTGTAAGTCGTCAGTTGGAAAATAAGAAGCTAAGTCTCTATCGTTAATAACAATGGCACTCTTGGTACCAGCTGTAATACGAGCCCTACAAACAGCCGTCTTTCGACGTCCAACCGCTTCAATGTATCCCCCTTTGATTGTTTTTGTTGTTTCTTCTGACATATATCTAGTTACTATTCAGCAATTGTTAACCGCTTCATTGTCTTGGCGCGTAGTCGGTTTCCAGGGACCATACCATAAATCGCAATTTTTAGTAGTTCACTGTAACCTTTTTTCTCAATCATCTTTGGCATTGAAATTATTTTCAGTCCACTAGGGTATCCTGAGAAGTTCTGATACTCTTTTTGTTCCATTTTTCGTAAATCAATTGAAAGCTTTGAAGCATTTTTGATTTCAACAGTGTCAGTTCCCTCCCTGTCTTTTCGATAGGTTGGACTATTTTTACCCATGAGAATAACTGCCGCTTCTGAAGCAACTCGTCCTAATTTTTTGTTTTCCGCGTCAATAATATGCTTCATAAGTTTTATTATACAAATTCTATTCTAGCTTTCGCAGAGGCATCACTTAGTCTCGTTCCTGTTTTAATGATCCTCGTGTAGCCACCCTTTCTATCTTTAAAACGAGGACCTAGATCATTTACCAATGTATTTACCGCACTCTCGTCAGTTGTACCAAGTGTGGCAGTCAACACACGGCGAGTCGTTAGGGTATTATCCTTGCTCTTAGTAATGAGTTTCTCAACATACGGCCGGATCTCCTTTGCTTTAGCGAGTGTTGTTTCTATTGCTCCGTGAACAATCAAAGAGCGTGCAAGAGATCGCAACAAGGCAACTCTCCCCTTTCGAGGTCTTCCGAATATTCTGTTTGAATTGTGATGTCGCATAAATCTTACTTATTCTCTAATTATTTTAACGTAATACCGAAATTGCTGAGTGCGCGTTTAATCTCTTGAATACCTTTGTTTCCGAGTCCATCAATATCGAGTAGATCATCCTCTTTCTTTCGAGCAAGTCCGCCGATAGTTCGAATGTTGGCGTTTGCAAGAGCTGAGGCTGTTCGAGGAGAGAGTTCGAGGGATTCAATCCTTGTTTTAAGGAATTCAGCATCAAGCGTTTTCTTTACCTTACCAGTACCCACAGAAGCCTCACTGTCCTCATCCTTATGCTCAGGAACCTGAGCAGTTTCCTTGAAGCCAATGATCCCCTTGAGTTGGTTAATCATAATCTCGATAGACTTTTCGAGTGCTTCGCGAGGAGTGATTGTACCATCTGTCTCAATAAATATCTTCAAACGATTGAAGTCTGTTCGGTCACCAACGCGCATGTTTTCAACTTCATAGTTTACTCTTCGAATAGGAGTAAAGATAGCATCGAGTGAAATCATGCCGATATCAACGCGATCCTTGTGAAGTTCATCCTTTGCGACAAATCCAAGACCTTTTTCAAGAAGAAGTTCGACTTTAAGATCAGCACCTTTATCAGTAAGGGTCGCAAGTGGAAGCTCAGGATTGAGTACTTCAACCTGACCAGGGAGTTTAATATCTTTCGCGGTTACCGCCTTCGCCCCCTTAACTTCAAGGGTTACTGTTTGAGGTTCGTCGGAAAGGAGTTTGAAACGAACCTTCTTTAAGTGGAGTAAGAAAGTGATGACATCTTCTTTAACACCTGGAATTGTAGAAAATTCATGATTAACCCCTTCAATTTTAACTCCAACAATCGCAGCCCCTGGTAGCGAAGAGAGAATGATACGGCGTAGTGAGTTTCCTAGCGTATGACCATAGCCAGGGTAAAGCCCGTCAATTTCATACATACCGCTAAAGTCCTCCTCAAGGAGAATCTTTGGCTGAGATGGCAAATGGACATTGGTGTCTGTCATATTTTTTATTATATTAAAAAGTTATCTATGAAAAAATATTATGCATTATTTTTAAAAATAATGCAAATTTAGCTCCTAAGAGGCGTTAGCGACTATAGAACTCAATCACTGACTGTAAATCAAGCGCTCCAGATTCCTCAATTGACTGCGGAGTTGAGATTATTTTAACCTCAGACTTCTTAGGGTCAACGGAAAGCCATGGTGCAATTGTTTTCTCCATCAATCGAGCTTCAAGTCCTTCAAAAAGCTTCTTGTTCTTGCTACCGATTCTGATTGCAATAACGTCATTTACTCCAAGTGCCATTGAGGGGATGGTCACTTTAGTACCGTTAACGAGGATGTGACCATGGGAAGCCATTTGTCGTGCATTACCTCGACTAGCTGAAAGTCCAGACCTAAAAAGAATGTTATCGAGACGAGATTCGAGTTGCTGAAGAAGACCGAGGCTTGCGACCACTTTTTTCTGCTCTACAGCTTTTCGAACGTAATTTGAAAACTGTTTCTCACTCAAGCGATACGTGAGGCGAACCTTTTGCTTTTCAATAAGCTGTGCACCAAATTGATTTTTGGCACCACCCATACGCTTATTGCTTTTTTCAGCACGTCTTGCGCTTCGCTCTTTGAATTTAGTCGTTTGCGTTTTCTCAAAAATAGGAGATCCTAAACGACGAGCTATTTTATATTTTGGTCCGATAATCATAGGTTTATATTTTTATACTCGACGTGGCTTAGGTGGCTTTGGACCATTGTGTGGAACAGGTGTCATATCCTTGATGGTAAGGATATTAACCCCTCGTGATACAAACGCCCTGATGGATGATTCACGACCTGAACCAACACCATTAACAACAACAGCAATGTCTTTTAGTCCGATTGCTTGAGCCTTATCTGCGAGGGTTTCGCCAACTTTTGCAGCAGCAAATGGGGTACCTTTCTTGGCACCTTTAAAACCAAGGGCTCCAGCTGAAGACCACATGATTGAGTTACCTTTCAAATCAGCAAGGAGAAGCTTGGTATTGTTGTACGTTGATTGTACATAGAGAACACCACTCTCAAGCTTTTTCTTGGATGATTTTGAAGAGGCTTTTGATTCACCAGCTCCAGACTCGTCTCCTTTTTTTACAATTCGTTTTTTTCCCATAAATTTTTTGCTTTGCCTAAACCCTAACACCTCCCATCTTCTATGTCTTCTCTACCTTCTTTCGACCTGATGCCATAGTCTTTCTTACGTTACCACGTCTTGTTCGTGAGTTTGTCTTGGTTCGCTGACCACGTACTGGAAGTCCTCGCATATGTCTTGTTCCTCGATATGCTTTGATGTCCTTAAGACGTTTGATATTTCCGGAAACTTCTCGTTTAAGCTCACCTTCTAATTTGAATTTTTCAACAAAACGTCTAATCTCATTCTCTTCATCTGGAGTAAGGTCTTTTGCCTTACGTCCTACATCAATCTTACTATCCGCTAAAATCTTGAGTGCTCGTGGACGTCCTACGCCATAAATAGTCGTGAGTGCAATCTCAAGTCGTTTTGTATCTGGAATAGTAATGCCGGTAATTCTCATGGAAAGTTAGATTTAGGTTTTTAGCCCTGTCGTTGTTTATGCTTTGGAATTTTACAAATAACATGAACACGCCCATTCCTTCGGAGCGATATACATGAGGAACATATTTTTTTAACTGATGCCTTAACTTTCATACTACAAATTTAAAGAATAGCCCACTTTTAATTTAGGCTTACTCTTTTGGTTAAACCACTTTACGTTGTTCGCTTAATGATTCTACCTTTTCCACCGTAGGGGTCAAGGGTAACTGACACTTTGTCACCCACCAAGACCCTAATTTTATGAAGACGCATCTTACCCGATAGATAGGCAAGGATAATGGATCCATCCTCAAGCTCAACTCGAAAGAGTGTGTTGGGGAGGGCTTCAATAACAATGCCATTTACGCTATTTGATATAGGTGCAGTAGTCACAATTGGTGTTGGACCATAATAGCAGAAAGCTAAGGTTTGTGTCAACAAAATAGGTTATATTTGCTACAAATAACAGTAAATTGAAGCGATTTAGGGCGGTTACTTTTAAAGTAGCCGCCCATTTGCCTTCGTCATATTTCCTCAGTAAGTCATTACAGTAGCCTTACGCTTTGCCTTTTCCTCAGCGTAAGCCAAAAACTCTCCAAGGTAAAAATGATCACGATGCCAATAACTTAACATCCTGTACAAATGTTTCTTGGCATATTTTTGTGTCGAAATAAGCTCTTGGGCTCTTTTAACTTCTCCTGCAAACAAACAGGCGTCAGCAAGCGTCAATGGGTGAACTTTCGCCATGGCCATATATTCTTCGGTCAGCACATAACTATCCCAATCAATAGGACCTTGTGTTACGAGGTAGCGAAAAATATAAACCCGACCCGCAGGCTTAATCTTCAAGTCCCCGTCGAAATACACCTTCTTGAATTTTTGATAACTCTCTGAGTCCAACAAACCAAGCGGTCTCAGAAAGTATTCCACTAAGTAATAATGCTCATCGTAACGAAAGTTCACATGAGCAAGCTCTAAAGCCGCTTCAAAGGCAACCTGCCAAGCTTCGCTGTACCGAGGTATGGCTTTAACCTTAGTCATAAAATTCTGACAGGGAGTTCTCCTATGGTAGTCCGGTTGATTTGCGGTTGGTCCGAGTACCATTTCAGAAAAATTCGCCCGCCACTCTACAGCTGTCGTGCCCATGGTTCTCTCCATATTTTTCTGGGGAAAGAATACCGTTGTAATTTAATAAGTCAATAGTTTTTACTTCTCAACTTGATTGATCACGATATCCTTTGGATCAGCTGGGAAAGATGTCTTCCATGCTGGGCTAAAATGAGGGGTAGCGGTGGAGATACTTGGGAAGTTTGGGAGAAGTGTGTAGAAGGCTTGACGAGGCTTCCCGAGTAGTGCTGTCTTTAATTTGTCTTCATCAAAGATCCAGGTAATTTTAGTTTTACCAGTTAAGGTGAAGTTGAAACTTGAATCAATCCAGGGTCTCACTTGATCCTTATTTAAAATAGAAAATGTAATCTCTTCTGGATTAAGAAGGGTGACAGGACTGTTATCAAATGGAGTGATGTTGGCTTCAGCAATATATTTTGCCAGAGCAGTCTTAGAGAAGACAATGCCATAGAGCGTTACCTTAGCTTTTACCTCGACCATATTCCCCGCCTCCAAGGAGGGTAACATTTCTGTTTCTGAGTAGATACTACTCTCATAGAGAAGTTGATCGTCGATGAGGTCTTTTTTCACCTGTTCGGTAAGTTTTTTGATTGTACTTGCTTGTACTTCAGCCTGTGTTGATTTAAGAATGTCATCTGAGACAATCTTCTCAACCCCAATAAACCCACCAGTCATCGGTTCTGCAGAGCGTGCATAAAACTTGGTGTACCGAGAATCTCCTTTGAAGCCAGGAATAGTAAAGTCACTGAGTGGGATGTTACCTTTTTCTCCAGGAGTATCTGCTGTAACGACAGCGGTAATGCTTCCTGGTACATCCTTACCGTCCACTGTTGTTTTGCCAGGAACAGTAACTGAGTCTGAAATTCTAAAAATGAGTCCTGCAGGCGTTTCAAAACGTGTATTTCGAATCAAACGATGTGGTTTATTACTATAGAGATTGTAAATAATAATCTTCCCAGTTGAAGCCCGTTCTACCTGTCTCTCTCCTGAGGGAGTAACCTTCTTTACCCCCTCTTCTGAGAGCGTAACGATAGTATAGGGAACGGCCATTGCTCCCCCATTTTTTTGAGCAACGAAAGATGATTGGTTAAGGGTAACGTCCTCCGAGAGTGTCGTTACATCGATACTAACGCGAGCAAAAGCAAGTGTCCAAACCAACAAAAACCCAATGACAATAACAATGAGACCTCCTGCAAACCAAATCTTTTTTTTCTTAGGGTGATCATTTCTCATATTATTATCAAAATTACTATTCTCTGGAGTCCAAACGGGAGAAGGAGAGCTACTCTCTGGTATTTGATACTGCTCTGTCCAATCACTTTTCTTACTTCTTATACTAATTGAACTTTGTACTCTATGCTTTGGAGGTTCGTCTGCTCCATAGAGTGATGCGACCGACGAACTTGCTGAAGTTTTTTTTGTTCGTGATGTTGGAGTGGAAACATTCAAACGTTTACTTTGAGTTCGATTGGGTAATTCAATGTCCCTAATCGACTTCCTATTGCTTGGTACCATATCTTCAAAAATTTTTTTCATACGTATGTATTATTTAAGCAAGGGTTGGCATTAATCGATTGGACTTTGAGGTTTTCACTTTTTCAATAAAAGCCGCTTCCAGGCCAAGAAAGAGGTCTTGAGCGATATGTGGTGTGTAAGTACAGAATATATTCAAATTATTAGATTGCAGTGAGATTAAAGTAAACTTATCTGGATTCATTGCACTTGAACAAAAACTATCCTTACCCATAAATGTAACAAATATTTGGTTTAAGTCATTACTTGTTGTGTGGAAAATTGTTTGAGGAAGTGGCAAATCGACAGACAAATTCTTTAGTAATTGTCCCACCATAGTTACCCATTCTTTTTCTATATTCAACAAAGCTTCCTCTAGCTTAATTATTTTAGTGTCATGTAGTTCCTTCTTAAGATACAGTGACAGCTGGGATATCGCCTCTTCAGGAACAGTATTTAGTAAGTGGGAAATTTTTCTAATGAGAACGTTACTTCCAAAAGGGAAAGAAACTGTTTGGCTTAGTACACCAGATCGTATAATAGAAACGTCTGTTATTTCACCACCAAAGTCAAAAATGAGGTATTCTCGAATAGACGGATAGGTATCTCTGATAGATGAAAACATTGAGAGCGCAAAGGAGTGAAATTCCAATGCTTTTTCATGAAAAGTATCTGAGACAACTTTCGTTACTCTCTCCTTTACCTCTTTTGAAATCATACTTGTATAGAGTGCCAACTCTACTTTATTAGCAAGTTTTCCATGAGGATTTGTTGTCTCATAACCATTAAGCTTTATCTCAATGATTCTCTCTTCAATGAGTTCAGCATTATTTTCAATTTGAAGAGACTCCCTTGCCCTACTGGATGTTTTAAATTGTTCAGCAGATCTTTTTACTAAGTCATCTATAAACCGTCCACTAATGAGTAGTGGCTTTTCTTGATTTAGAGAAATCGTCTTTGTTTGTGAGATATACCAAGGTGAAGAAAAAACGCAGAAGACATCTTGGGCATCATTTGGATGAGACCCCACTGTCTTTAGTAGTTCGTGTCCATTTTTGGCGATATCATCAACAACCAAAGAGAGTGTCGCAATCATGACATTTAAAAACCGTTCAAAGTTGAGTTCTTGCTGATATGCCATTGGAATCCTTTTTGTGTAAAGAATACATGGCTCTAAATTTTCAGGGAACACGACCAATGCTCCAGCAATCGTTGAACTACCAATATCAAAAATAAGGGAGTAGTGTGTAATATTATTTTTATTTTTTGATGGAGAAAAAAGAGACATACTCTTTTTATTATAAGTTTAATGAACATAGAACACAAGAATTAATCAAGTGAGGAGAACGCTTAAGGAACGCAGCAGGACCCAACCTTGCGGTCGGGTCCTCTAACTTAATCTTATTCTCGAGTGAAGGTGTACGTACCTCTATTTGGTGTATAACGTTCCACCCGACATTCTAGGTGTTTTAACCCAGGGATGCCATCTACAGCCGCCAACCCCAAATCATTTACCAGCTCCTGATCCAGTCGTTGTAAATACCACGGATAGTCAGGTAATTTAACCAGAATGCTAACATTCTCCCCAAGACCAGATACGGTCAAATCGGCAGAAAGATGGAATGTCACACTCTTTTGATTCCAAATTCCAAGTTCAGATGATCTATTTATAGCAACGACCATTTTTTCAACAAATCGTTCACAGTACTGAATGTTCCATCGTGGCAACCCATGCACAACTACCCTTGGTCGCAAAACACGAGTACGTCTGATTAGTATATCCCCCTCCTGATCATCATAACTGACAACTCCCGCTTCTCGCAGATGAGCGAGAGATTCAAGAAGACTACCCATAATCCCAATCGACCCATTTAATACATTGAGAGATGTCACTCCCCCTTCTATCGCGGGAAGATGTTGTATGAGTGTCGTTATGCGGCGGACTTCTCCGACGTCCATCTCGGTTATGCGGCGAACTTCTCCGTGGTCTTCCATTTTGTTGGTCCCTATCTTGAGTGACTCCCAGTGAGTCACTATATGTTGTACTAAAGCCAAAAACAAAATACATTCTTTACATAGAAATGTCAATGATACCCGCGATTATTTTTCTAGAAAAATAATCGCGGGTATCGAACACAGAGACCTATTCGAGCACTGCTTTAATTCTCCTGATTCCTGCGGCTACCGCCTCTTCTTTTTGGATTTTAAAGTGTCCGAGTTCGTTCGTGTTGCCAACATGTGGACCGCCACAGAATTCAAGTGAAAATGGGTGAGCAATAGGCCCTACCGAATAGACCGAGACGCGCTCTGGATACTTCGCGTTAAACTCATGTTCAGCGCCCAACTTCTCCGCTTCTTCAAGCGCCATCTCGGTGCGAACCACCTCAATCCCTGCTTTTATTTTTTCATTAACAATACCTTCAACCTGCTTCTTTTGATCTTCAGTCATCTTTGACCCATAATTGAAGTCGATGCGTAAACGCTCTTGAGTAATATTTGATCCACGCTGATGTACCTCAGGCCCGAGCACCATCTGAAGTGCCTTGAGAAGCAAATGGTGCGCGGTGTGGAGACGTGTCGTCTTCTCTGTCGTATCAGCAAGACCACCTTTGAACTTCTTTTCGGAGCCCGCGCGTGAAAGCGCACGATGGTCGTCCATTGCTACCCTAAATCCTTCTTCGTCAATCGTCATCCCCTCTTCGCCTGCAATTTCCAGTGTTAATTCAAAAGGAAAACCGAAGGTTTGATAAAGTAACGCTACATCAGCACCACTTAGAGACTTGCCCTTTAATTTGTTAAATTCTTTGAGTCCTCGTTCGAGAGTCATGCGGAAACGTTTTTCTTCCTGTTCAATTTCGTTAATGATGGTGTCAGATTGCGTAATCAATTCTGGGTAAGCTCCTTTGTATTTTTGGATGAAAGCCTCGGCAATAGCCCCGAGAATGTTTCTCTCATCAATTGGCTTATGCTTATGACTAATAGTGTCAGCAAATCGAACCGAGCGACGAATCAAACGCCTGAGTACATAACCTTGATCAGTGTTTGACGGGGTTACCCCATCTGAAATGAGGAATACTGCCGCCCGCATATGATCGAGAATGACACGGAAAGCTTTGGTCTGTTTTTCGTTTGCTCCATACTTTGAACCTGACTCTTCTTCGAGAACAGCAAGTGCACTGTCGAAAAGATCTATGTGAAAGATGTCAGGATTATTGCGAGCTGCCATCTCAAGACGCTCCAATCCTCCACCAAAATCAACATTTGGTTTTGGAAGCTTTTCAAAGCCACTGGCCGTCTTTACATATTCCATAAAGACATTGTTCCCAATCTCAACAAAACGTCCACAGTCACAATTCACATGACAAGGTTCATCCTTCCACTGCGATTTCTCGTGGAGTTCACGTTCAATACCAAAATCCCAAAACATTTCCGTATCTGGCCCACCAGGCTCACCCTCTGGCATATTACCCGGCACACCAACTCGCGACCACCAGTTTTTCTTTTCATTGTAATAAAAGATTCGAGCTCCCTGCATACCATTCTCTTCAGGAAAATCAGCGATCTCTGCACCAATCCCTTTTCCAGAAAATAGCTCCTGCCACTTTTCTGCCGAGAAAGTGTCACGTGGAATTTCCAAATCATCGTTACCTCTAAAACAGGTAACGTAAAGATTATTTGGATCAAGTCCCACTTCCTTCGTCAAAAACTCAAACATCCAAGAAATCTGCTCAGCTTTGAAGTAATCACCAAATGACCAGTTGCCGAGCATCTCAAAGAATGTGGTGTGGCGATTGTCCCCCACCTCTTCAATATCCTGTGAGCGAAATGATTTCTGTGAGTCGGTGACTCTCTTTCCAAGCGGGTGGGGGGTGCCGAGAAAATACTGGAGCATTGGTTGCATCCCAGATCCGGTAAAGAGTGTCGTGGGATCATTCTCAGGAACCAGTGGTGCCGAAGGAACAATGACATGCCCCTGCTTTTCAAAAAAATCTAGATATTTCTTACGTATTTCCCCTGCTTTCATAGTAAAGACTATTCTAGCACCTCTTTCTAATTTTTTGAAGAAAGACCCTGTGTATGATAACGTGGCTGTATCCGGCGACACGAAACTTGTTCTAATCTAGAGGTGCATTGGAGTGAGAACTCTGGGTTACCCCTTATATGCTATCATGGCTTCTTTACAGCCAAAAAGCTAACGGGGAATATACGGAGCACCCACACAAGTTTCGTATTGGTAGAAGGGCGATTCACGAACGACTTTCGTGGTCGGCTACCCATTAGTTGAAAAGATGAGGAGGAGTTTGGAGATAGAAAGACCGTCTATTTCTGAGCCCTTGCACACCGGATGCACGAGCGGATCTACTCCGCCAACATACTACCGGCCACGCGCAATGCGTGAAGCGGTGACACGAGGTCTTATAGCCCCGAGTCACCGCTTTTCTACTGCCTTATTTTTCTTATTTTTTCTTACCTTCTTAACTCTCTCTTTTTTAGTCTTCGAATTTAGATCAAAGCCTACCATTACCGCTACAATCTCAATTGCCCGAGGGTAACTCACCTGCTCAAATTGCATAATAAAAGCAAATAATCCTTCCCCGCTATTATTACAGCAATGACAGCACCAAAATTCTCGATCTGCACAAACAGTAAAAGATGGGTGTTTCTCAGGATGGAACGGGCACAAACCAACGTACTCTTTTGGAATCCCGTCTTTTCCCTTTCTGATTCCACGAAGTCCAACATACTGACCAATGATCAATTGTATTGGTGCAACTTCTCGAAGCTCATCCATGGTTCTTTGTGAATAGCGCACCCCTCTCTCCTATTCCCTATTTTTCTAAGGGCAGTATATACAAGCAAATTTTAAAATCAAACAAACCCAAAGATAGTGAACTTGAGTTTCTACTTCTTCTTTCCCTCAATCAACGCTTTCACTCTATCAAACTCGTCCTGAGTGTTTACTTCAAGCTGATGATACTTACCGATTCCAACCTTAATTCCGTAGCCATTCTCGAGCGCACGTAATTGTTCCAGTAATTCAATCTTCTCAAGTGGTGTTTGTTTAAGCGTCACATACTTCTGTAGAAAATCAGCACGATAGCCATACAGACCAAGGTGTTTGATATGTTTATTAAATGGTGTACGTGGGTATGGCATGAGCGATCTGCAGAAGTAAAGCGCCATACCATTTTTATCAGTCACTACTTTAACAAAATTAGGTGATAATCTGTCAGCGTCATTGATAAATGGAGTCCCGACAGTAGACATCACCAATTTTGAATCCTTGAGGAGTAAATCGATTGTCTTATCAATAGCAGCCGGAGGAATGAGTGGTTCGTCACCTTGTAAATTAATAACAATATCTGGTTTGAACGCTTTAAAGCGTTTGGCAACATAAGCCGTCCTGTCACTTCCACATTTAATTGTACTTGGTGACATCATTGCGGTACCTCCAAATTTTGTGACCGCCTCCATAATTTCTTTTGAGTCTGTCGCAACCACTACTGCATCAGGAAGTTTCGCCTTCATTGCTTGTTTCCAGGTGTAATAAATTAGTGGCTTACCATCAATTGACTTCAACATCTTCAGTGGCAAACGAGTTGAACCAAGTCGTGCTGGGATAACACAGAGTACTTTCTTCTTTGACATACAGCTAATTTAGAAAAATGGTAATCGAATAATATAACCAAGAAGCACCGATACAATACCAATAATCACCAGAAACTTCTCTTTCTTCATTGCACCGATAACCTTTGCGTCAATGGTGCGCTCGCGAGCAATACGGGCATGTACATTTAAAACTACGATTGCAATGAAAACGTTACCGAGAACATCGAGTGTTGTGCCGATTAATTCAGTATTCATATGTACTAGATTATACCTTATTTTGTTTTTCCACTAAATGACGCAATTGGGGCGCCCGTATCCTCGGGCGCCCCACTATACCAACTTAAATTCTTGAAGTTTTTCCTTGTGCGATGGGAGAAAATCAATGCCAGCAAAAAGTCTCCTTAAGCCATCAACGGTGAAGTATTGTGGATTCTCTCCATCACGTCCAGGTCCCATATTAGATAGATCTGACATGAAAACATTGCAGGTAAAAAGACAAACCCAATGCCTTTGATCTTTATCCATCAACCACTTTTCAATATAAGATACTTGTACGTGCGTCACTCTGATACGTGCTTCCTCATACAGTTCTCTAATCGCGCTTTCCTTTGGAGTTTTATCCCCTACCTCTTTATGCCCGCCTGGAAGTTTCCATTTTGAATTTTCTCCAAATTTTCTATCAATAACGAAAACGTAACCGAGTAATCTTTTTACCTCCGCCCTTGAGTAAACTCTGACAAGAATTAAAGAAGCCCAGTCTTCAGCACCGTCGAAACCAAATTCTTCAAGATACATTGCACCCCCACTAATTTGTACATTACAAAAATTCTCAAGAATTTATAGCACAAAATTAACAAAAATCAAATAGTAAGTAGGCACCTATTTTACAGAAAATCTCGATACAAAAAGAAAGGTTGTGATATTTTGCTTATTATCTTGAAGAGCCTTATCTACAATCTGAAGGTTGGGGTAAAGATCTGCACAAACCTTAGAGGCTATGACCGCCACTGAATCTGAAAGTTTACCATCAGCAAGCGCCTTCGCTGCCGTTGCTTGATCAACCAGAATCCCATCTCCTGAAACCTTCATCTGATTAGGGTATTTTCGCTCTAGAGTCTTCATACACTGCACGAGTGCTTGAGGGTGGGACATTATCGTTTTTACGTTTGAAACAGATACTCCCTTACGAACCAAAAGCATATGGTTCACAGGAATTCTCACTTCATCAATAATTTTACAGTTGAACTCCGAAAGTGCATTGATTGATTCCTTAACCATCCCACCAATTGAATTCTGAATGGCAAAAAGTCCACGATCAATTTTTTTCTTTGCAAGTGCATCTAAAACTTTCCTTGTGGTATACAAGTATTTTATTTTGTAATGGGTAATACTGTGCGAGAGAACATAACTCCGCAAAGCCTCTTCATTAAAACTTCCAGGCCCCCCTTGAATTCCAATGGTGAGTGTCTTTGTAACTCGAGCATTTATTTTTCTTTTTACTGTAGTCTTTTTTTTCATACTATAATGCTGTTATTAATTGAGCACGTCCTTATCAACAGTTCCAGCGATTACAATAGAAAGTGTCTCTGGATTCAGATGCGCTCTAATAGCCAGATTGACCTCTGAAAGGGTTACATCTGAAAGTTTGTGAGCGTAGTCGTCAATATACTGTTTATCTCTACCCCCCTCCTTATTTGCCAATAATAAACCAGAGAGACGTGGTGTAGTCTCGAGAGACACAAGGTACAAACCAATCAATTCTTTCTTTATTTCCCGTAATTCTTTTTCTGTAACCCCTTTTTTTAATAGTTTGTGATATTCCTCTAAGATCACCTCTTTGCCCACCTTCACTACTTTGGGAGCAAATGTAGCCCATATCATCAAGAAACAGTCTGAGAATGGAGAGACACCGGAGAGTGTGGCGTTTACCCCGTAGGTGAGCCCGCGTTTCTCTCGCACTTCATTCATCAGTCGTGAAGTAAAACCACCTCCACCAAATATGGCTAGCGCTAAGTAAAGGGGAAGGTGATCTGGGCCATCTTGTTTAAGCAGGATACTCTGACCAATCAACATGTCCGCATTCGCTTTCCCAGGGATAAACAGAACCTCCTTACGGTTTTTTGTTTGCAATCTTGGACGGGGAATGTTTGGAAGTGATGGCGTTTCAGTTGTTGAAGTTTTCGAGAAATATTTTTCAAATACAGCTTTCGTTTGTGGTGAGACATCACCAACTACTGATACGAGTAGTGTTGAGAAATTAATGTATTTTTTGTAGTACGACTCAATCTCTTTTCTTGTTATCCTATTGGTCAATAAAGCTTCTTCTTCAGAGGTTGTCGTGAAGTAGGGGTGATTTTCTGGAAAAAGTACTCTAGTGACTGCACGAGTCCCTTGGGAGCGTGTATTCTCCATATCTTCTTTAATCATCGCTGTGAATCTTGTTTTCAGTACCGCGAGCTCATTTTCTGGGAAAGTCGGATCATAAAGCATTTCTGCTAGTAACCCTATCACCTCATCCAAGGTATCCTTCAAACAAGAAACCGTAAAGTAAATCCTGAAGGGAGAACTCCGAAAAGAAATTGTTGCTCCGTAGGATTCTAAAAGATCTTCAATTTCTGATTTACTGTGGTGTGCCGTTCCCTGATCCAGCATAGCTGCAGTCATCCCAGCAAGCTCGGAATTAGTCTCTAAGGCAAAGACATCCCCAGCCAATAGTGAACCAGATACAGAGACAATATCTACCGCACTGTTATTGAGTAATAACAATGACCCACCACATCCAAGTTTTGATTCTTGGATTTTATCCCCGAGTGTATGATCATTCTTTGTTACGATACTCTTTTTCATATTTATTTATCAATCTTTTCGCTCTGTCCAATAAAGTAACCAATTGTAGATTGATTTTCAATAAAATACTTTTTTGTAACCCGCAATATATCAGAAGTTGTAACACGCTGAGTTTTTTTGAAGTAATCGCCGTAAAACGTCCAATCTCCAAGCGCAATCGCCTCGTTAATAGCCCCAGCAACATTGAATGACCCGTCTCTGCTCCATGCCATCTCCGCTTTAGTCTTTTCTTTAACACGCTGGAGTTCCCCATCAGTAACTCCCTTAGATTTTATTAATTCAATTTCTTCAATGATTATCTTCTCTACATCACTATGTGTCACATTTTTGGTTGTGTATGCATAAATAATAAGAATATTTTCATCGTGAAATAAACCACTCATAATATAGATTCTGCTGCAAAGACCACTATCAACTAAACGTCTTGAGAGTCTACTTGAGCTCCCTACCCCAAGTATCCCTGCCAGTAAATGAATCGCGTGAGTGTCTCCATCTCGCGCAGATGGAATCTTAAATCCAACACCAACAATATTGGTTTCCCCTGGACGCTTAACTTCCACGCGTCTCACCCCCTCTTGTCGTGGTTCCACACCCATTTTTTGAGATATGTTATGGGGAGCGCGTTTATGTTCACCAAAGTATTTCTTAATATAGGATAATAGAGCGTATTCATCATAGTCTCCAATAACCGTAAGCGTTGCATTGTTCGGATAATAAAATGTGTCATAGAAAGCTTTTAGTTTTTTTGCGTTAGTGGTTTCAATATCTTCTCGCCAACCAATCGTCGAGTGATGATAAGGATGCATATGAAAGGCGGTGGCCCACATTTGTTTATCCAGTGCTTCAGTTGGATCATTCTCACCTCGTTCAAACTCATTAAGGACGACCGGCATTTCAGTTTTTAAATCAGCATCTTTTATAAAAGCAAACCGCATTCGATCCGCCTCAAGAGCAATCGCTTCTTCAAGATAAGCTCTCGGTAGTGTTTGGTAATAATTAGTTCTATCGAGCCATGTCGTAGCATTCACCCTCCCTCCCATTTTTTGCAAATATACCGCGTGCTCTTTTCCGTTCTTTTTGTTGAAATTCCGTGAACCTTTAAAAAGCATATGCTCAAGAATGTGTGTTGCACCCGTGTTTCCAAGAACCTCATTACGAGAGCCCACATGATAGGTGACCATAACCGTCACAGTTGGAACTGTAACATTTTGCTTCAGGAGAATCCGTAGGTCATTGGAGCGCAGTTTAAAATCCTTTATTCCATTTGAAGTAGTAATATAGGCCAGCCCAGCAGGGAGCTTTGTTTTTATCTGTAAGGTTTTATTCATGGTAACTTAGTTCATCTCTGGAATAGCTCTTTGGCCTCATTTAGGGTTTTTTCGTACTCATCCACAATAACACTATTGAGCCGACGTTTCAAAACTTCATGAACTGAGGCATAGAACCAGAGATTGTTCTCAACTGAGGTGTTAAAATTTTTCCAAATTGACGGTCCGTACTTTTTGAAATCATCAATTGTTGAGCGAAGATTGTGAATCTTATCAGCGGCCGAAACAAAAAGAGCCTCTCTGTTTGCATCCTCAAGTAATGCTATGTACGCGTCTTTCCTTGGTTTCCAAGAAATCCTTTTGTCTCCCTGTACCTTAACCTCAGTAACAAAGTAAACAATGTCTCGAACCTCTCTACCAAACTCTCCCTCAAGTTCTTCAAATGTATAGTCTGTATCTTCAATTGTGTCGTGTAGGAGGCCTGCAATAATTACCTGTTCATCTCGTGTGTACTCCGAGAGAATGGTCGCCACTGAAAAAAGATGGGTGAGGTAAGGAAAGCTCTTTTCACCACGACGTTTTTGACCATCATGGAGAATACTGGCTTTTTTGATTGCTCGTTCGATATTAGGAGTCAACTGCATAGATGTATATAAATTTTAGATTAAAGAATTATATACAACAACAAGAAGATGGTACAGGGACCTTAGAGCCAATCAATTGGCAATTCACTATGAGCGACAAGATATTCATTAGCCTTCTTAAAGTGTCCGCAACCAAAGAATCCATTGTACGCAGAAAAAGGTGAGGGATGTGCCGCTTCAAGTACTAAGTGTTTGGTACGGTCAATATGGCCACCTTTGCTCTTTGCATAATTGCCCCAGAGCATAAAGACAAGTCCCTCACGTTCATCAGATAGTTTTGCTACTACCGCATCAGTAAATTCCTCCCAGCCACGGTTTTGATGAGATCCGGCAAGGTGTGCCTGCACCGTGAGAGTTGCATTGAGTAACAACACACCCTGTTTGGCCCAAGGGGTAAGGTCACCAGTTTTATTTTGCATTGACGTACCATATTCTTGCTCGATTTCTTTAAAAATATTTTGCAGGGATGGTGGTAATGCCATCCCAACCCCTACAGCAAAACAAAGACCGTTTGCTTGCCCTTCGTTGTGGTACGGGTCTTGTCCCAAAATGACCACTTTTACTTTTTCAAATGGAGTGAAATCAAAAGCATTAAATATATCCTTAGGCGGCGGAAAAATTTTCTTACTTGTATATTCCCCACGCACAAAATTACTCAGCTCCTTGAAGTACGGCTTTTGAAACTCCCCTTCCATCTGTCTTTTCCATCCCGCTTCGATTTTGACTTCCATGGTAAATAGTATACAGAGAAATACCGAGTACAAAAGTCTTGCTTTTCTCTTGGCCTTCAATTAAGGTAATTTTGGATGCACCTTACGCCAAATACCTGGTACGGGGTAAACGTCCAAAGTACACGAGGCAATAATGTCTAGGCGAGTGGAAAACCCTGAGCTCGATAATATACTCACAGGAGTAGGTATTGGGTACGAGTTAGCCAAAAAAATCCTTCATTTGGTGAAAGATGCCGGAGGAAACGTCAAGAGATTACTGAAAATGGGCGAGGACCATGACGATGGAATACTCGCTGAGCAGATCCGAATCATCCTTGCCCATCCGATGGCAGTTGCAATGCCTCTCGAACGTCTGGTGTTTAGAGTTGACCTTCGAGTCAAAGATCGGTCGACATTATGGGCCATGATGGAAATAAACGGAAAGAAAGGTGGTGTTGTTGATGATGTCTTCAATTACTTTCCTTCTCCGGTTACAACCAGACGGCCACGACATGTAATTGTACGTATGGCTCCGGTGATGCTCAATTTTTTAGGCATAACCAATTCTGAAGATGGGTTTTGTTCGGCCTTAGAATACCACCAAGCCATCATGATTGGGTTGCAGGAGGCACACCTGGAGTTGATTACGTTCGACGATTTCATTGCCTTCGCGGGGCAACATTGGTGGGTAGCAGAGCAGTGTAGTTTAACCTACCCCCACCCGGATCTTGCTATAAACTTATACTCAGAGGCTCCAAAATACAGGACGGCCCGAATTGACAGAATCAGGGAGGGCGCACGGTATCGCAACATATCCGGCATCTGCTATTGTCCTGTGTACGTCGCCGACTGAGTTCGAATGAGATACGGAAAATCCCGGGGGAATGAAGGTTCCTCCGGGTGATTTGTTTTAATTTTTAAATATGAACGCCTTCTTTGCGAAGGATTTCTACTTTTTTATCTCGACCACCTCGATTATAGTTGCCTATTTTGCCGTCAGAGCGAATGACGCGATGACACGGAACCTTTGGGTTATAGTTTGATTTCATTATTGTCCCAACCGCCCGCGCTGCCCCTGGATTTCCTGCGATATAAGCGACTTCTTTATACGTCATCACTTTTCCGCGTGGAATATCAGCGACCACTGCAAGCACTCGTTCTCGGAAAGTTTTCTTCTCTTTAAATTCTTTTGAAAATGCTGTGGACTGTTTGGGCATATTTTGGAGCTACTCGATTTATCCAAACAATGTTTCTTTTAACTCTTTAGCTACTTCTGGCTTAGCAACCGCTTTTGGTTTTTTTGATTTTATATGTTCTGCCATCGCCTCACCTGCGGCTTGCCTATAGTTACAGTAATCGCAGAGCTGATCTGCTTCAGGAATTTTATCAGAGTTAAGTGTTTCTTTAATTTCGCCAAGTGTCGGCTCAACCCAGTCGGTGTTACCTGAATACGGAATCAAAGTAACATCAAATTCAAGTTTGCCATCAAAGGCTTCTCTATCCTTACTTGCATTTGCATAGACGAAGTAGCCTGTATCAGAAACTGGAAACCCTCGCTCACGCAAGAGCCATTGATAGGTCTCCATCTGTCGCTTGTAGCCAATGTGCCACGCTTCATCTAAGGTTTCAATCTTACTGTCCTTACTGGTTGATTTGTAATCCACAACAATTAATTCACCCTTTGGATTAACCCAGATGTCGTCAACAGCACCAGAGATAGTAAAGCCAGTTCCTTTGTGGACCGAAACTATTCCCTTAAAATTTTCACGCCACATGTCCATATCTGGATGATTATAAGGAATGGCATCAATACCATACTGCTTCATGAGTGGATGAGCTGTTTTGGCACTACGATGAATATCAAATTCTTTTTTAAAGAGAGCGTCCACCGCACTATTGAGATTAAAAGGAAATCCTGGTGGCCTTGCAGTGCCTAATTTATTGTCGATATAGAAACAACGCTTACATTCAGTGAATAGCGCAATCTTTGATCGCGAGAGTTTCCAATTTCTTCCACCATAATTCCACCCCGGATTTCGATGTGGTTTGTAGTATTCGGACATGACAGAGAGTATACCATGCACTAGGGGTTAGGTTGTAGGAATTAGCTTATAGGGGGTTAGGAAATAACCGTGCGCGCCGTAGGCGCGCACGGTTATTTCCTTTTTTGTGTACCCTAACCCCTATACCCTAGTCTCTAACTCCTACCCTACCTCTCTTCTCCCTCCATAGACACTACTGAATATTTCTTTATTACACGCTCCAAATACCACATCACCGTAAAGAAAAAAAGTGTGAGAAATGTAGTAAAGGTAGCGATCAAGTAGAGTTTGAAACCAACTGACATTCCAATTGCTGAGGCTACCCACATTCCAGCAGCGGTCGTGAGACCACTGACATGACTGTCTCTGAAGATAACGAGTCCCGCCCCGAGAAAGCCGACACCTGTAACAATTGCCCCCGCAACATGAAGTGGGTTAACCCCCGAGAAATGACTGTAGGTTGCCACCACCTGTTCAGAAACAATAATCGACAAACAAGACCCCAGAGAGACTAGACCAAATGTTCTCATTCCAGCCACTTTTCCAGCAACCACTCGTTCAAGTCCAAGAAATGTTCCTAGTAAGAGTGCTAACAAAAGTTGAAAAAACGCGATATTGCTCGGATTTGATGCAATGAATGAGAGGAAAGACATGGGTTAGTTTTCTAGTGCGGTGAACGTAGCGAGAATCGTTTTTCCACTTGAATCAACAACAGGGACGTCCTTGCGATAATCATAATTCTTGTCTCCATCATCACTTGAAACAACGACGGCATAAGTTGAGCCGGCTACTGTATTTTTAACCAAATCAACATCCAAGTTTGAATAAGTACCAACACCTCGATAGTACGCACCGAGAATGCGTCCAAGCTTACCACCGGTATACTCATAAGCGACAAGCCAGCCAGGACTACTGAAAGTAACATTATCAACATATGCCTTATTACCCGCTTTCTGATTATGGGTAGAAATTGAAGCAGTTGCGGAGATAACTGATGCAACGGAAGCGGAGCTTGGCGTTTCAAGAGTAGCGGTAACACCGGTATTAATCTCCTGTTCTTTTATTCTTATTTGTTCTTTTAGAGAATCAACTTTTTCTTGCATCGCCCCTTTTAAAGCGGCTTCGGTGTTTGTCGCATTCTCACCAATTGATCCAATACTTTTTGCCAATCGTGCATCCTTTCCTGAGAGCCAGATAAAACAGCCACCAAAACCCAAACCAAACCCAATCACTGCAACAATAATCATCTTCTGCGTTTCTGTAAGCATAAGCTTTTTGTATATTAGTACTAGCGAATAATAGTGCTAGATTAACCCTTATGGTACCAAGGTAAACGTAAAAATCAACTATCTGCTGTGGAATAGCAGGTCGAAATCTATTAAACAAAAGGTTGCGTACAAATAAGTGTCGCCTCTTGATGAATTTTTTCTGCACGAAGTGGAGAAACTCCGAGTGAATTCAAAAGATTTCTATCATTTTTGATTGAATCACAAAGTACAACCCCTTTATCTAAAAGCTGAGTTTTTTCTTGTTTTGTTAAGGTGGTTAGTGAGGTTACTGGGTGGACACTGAAATCATGGATAAAATCATAGAGGTTTCCCTTACTCGGGTAATCCCAACTCAAGAGTTTTAAATCATTGCAGGAAGCGTACTTAATCGCATTCTCAGTAAAACGAGTGTTGGTTATAATCCACCCCTCAACTGCTTTAGCTAACCCAGAGTGGTTTTCATTTCCTTTAGATTCAATGCCTCCACGCTTGATGTCATCTACTCTTGCTTTGACATAGAGCGCTACCTTAAGATCAGATTTAATGGAAAGGTCATTGTGAAATTTTGCCTCAACGATAATAATTTTATTTTCATTCTCAGCAATCACATCCACTTCATGCTCAACACAAAAACCTTGCACAATAGTTCCAACTTTAGTTTTGAAACCTTGTTGTTTAAATACTTCAGCAAGAAAGTCCTCAAATGGAAAGCCGGATGGTCCAAGATCCATAATGGCTCGCTTCAGTGAATACCTGGCGGCAACAGGTCGTTTATACTTACGAAGCAAAAAGAAAGCGTGTTTGTAAATTTCCTTAGTAGTAATTCCGGAAACCAGCTCATTTCTTATCTTGCCGGCTACAGTATCAACTGTCACTTCATCGGCGCCAGCGCGCCTTAGCGATTCACGTAGTTTATTCTCATCGAATGACTCTTGATCACCATCAGCTTTTGTAATGAGTATTCTTTCGGACATGTTAGCTTATTAATTTTGATAGCTTTATTCTATCACGAACTCTATTCTAAAACGCCACCACCAAGACACTCCTCGCCATTATAGAGTACCAGAGACTGTCCAGGAGCAAGTGTTGGTTGTGGTGTCGTAAAGACAACGGTTACGGACGTCGGGTCAAATTTTGTAACTTCGCACTCAAAGAGTGGCTGGCGATAACGAATCCGAGCTTTGTATGATTTGCCAATTATCGGAGCGCCGCTTATCCAGTTTGTCGTAAGGAGTGTTATTTCTCTTTGCCCTGATACTTCTGGAGTTTCGCTGTGATTGGCGACTGTGATTGTGTTATCTTCAATATTCTTAGCGATAACATAGTAAGGTAAATCATTTGTCCCTTTCTTGTTGATAGTAAACCCGTGTCGTTCGCCAATAGTAAAGAACCATGAGCCATCGTGATAACCAATGACTTCTCCGGCCTCATTTAACACATCCCCCTTCTTACTTTCAATATAATGCTTGAGAAAATCTTTCATTGAAACTTTTCCAAGAAAACAAATTCCCTGGCTATCTTTCTTCTCTGCGGTGAAAAGTCCATACTTGCGGGCTAACTCTCGTACCTGAGGTTTTTCAATATTTCCTACTGGGAAAAGGGTGTGTGCCAATTTTTCTTGCGTTAGAGTCCATAGGAAATAGCTCTGATCTTTATTCTGATCTTTCCCTGCATACAATTGTACTTTTCCATTGGCTTCGACTTTTCGTGCATAGTGTCCGGTAGCCACAAAATCCGCACCTTCCTTCATTGCAAAATCATAAAATCCACCAAACTTCACTGCGCGATTACACATTACATCAGGGTTTGGTGTCCTCCCTTTCTTATATTCAGCGATCATATATTCCACCACCTCTTCTTTATATTCTTTCTCAAGATCAAGTGTTAAAAACGGAATACCAAGCTGGGCCGCCACCCGCATGGCATCGAGTCTATCTTCGGTGGCGCGACACTCGATAAAATCTGGTTGCCAGACTTTTATAAATACTCCAGTAACATCAAAGCCTGCTTCTTTGAGCAAAGCTGCAGAAACAGAGGAGTCCACTCCACCTGACATACCGACATATACCTTTTTTCCTTTATTTACATTAGTTTCCACAATCTGAGAGTACTAGAGTATTTATCTCTTCGCAACAGCGGCCCGCAAGCGAAGCTTGCGGGCCCATCTTTCGTAAAGATTTATACTTGAATTGATTGCACTTCGACTGTGGTCTTTGGCTTAACCATCAGCCAATTGATGGGACTTGACCACTCGCATGTAAAATCAGTACTGCGCTTATAAATATGCCACTTCTTCCTAAAGAACATTCCGAACCCACCACGACCATCGAGATCACTCCTCAAACAAAGATTAAAACTTACTGGATTGGAATCAGTCCTTTCGGCATGAAGCACCAAGGCTGGAACTACCCAATCAGGACAAGTGTGTAAACCTTGCTGCGAAGCGTTATCGCGAATGAGCCCCTCTGTTTCCCAAGGATGTTCATCTTTATTGAGAAAAAGATTCTTCCTTGTAACAAGAGTAGGATCAATCCAATCTGGTCCCTCACTCCAATTCATAGTCCTCAGAATTCCAGTAAGTTTCAAATCCATTCCCTCATCATGATGAGTTCCTGTGGTACGCTCGAGCAACTCAGCTACTTCTGACAGTTTTGGTTTTTGAAGTGTTGCCCAAACGGGACGAAGATTAAGATCTCCCTCGTGTTTATCATCAGCTATCATTTGAAGCATCCACTCTCCTCAGAGCGGATTTAAGGTTCCATTATTTATCTTCTCTCTGAGTGTCGTGAGTTTCCGTAAAAGCATCGCATCGGTTTGTTCATATTTGTGCATTGACTTAAAGCCGTCTAGACAGTCGCAACCGTCCATTCGACAGCTCTCCCTGGTTCGCGATAACCTTGCCCATGCAAAGCACCACTCGACACACCATTGCGTCTGAGGAAACAGTAACTTTAATTTCAAATCATTGCAACAAACTCTAGCCTCTACCACATCCTTAAAACTTGGAAGTCCGGCTTCCAAATTTACGGCTTGAGATACTTCATTCTGTTTGCTTTGTGTTCCTCAAACGTTACTGCGTAGTGAATTACCCCTTCCTTATCTGAGAGGTAGTAGAGATATGGACTTGCTTTGAAATGAAGCGCTGCGTCAATAGCCTCAAGACCTGGGTTTCCAATTGGACCTATCGGGAGTCCTTTGTTCTTGTATGTATTATATGGACTCTGCATATTTAAATCATCTAACGTGAGGGTGTCACTCCCCTTTCCGGTAACATATCCGAGAGTAGCATCAACTTGGAGTGGCATCCCTATACTCAAACGTCTCCAAAGAATTCCAGAAACAATGATGCGACTCTCAATTGTTTTTACTTCTTTTTCAAGAATTGAAGCCATGATAATAATGTCTTTAAACGAGTGGTTCGTTTTTTTGCTCTCTGATTCTAGTTTTCGTGTTTTTTCTTTGAAGTTATCTTCCATTCGAGAAATAACTTCTTGAGGACTAACCGTTGAGTTAAAGAAATAAGTGTCAGGAAATAAGTACCCCTCCTGTAAGCTCGCTAACTTTAGAAATAGTACATCATCAAAAAAAGGGAGTTTATTTTTTAAAACATTTGAAATCTCATGGGTATTCATTCCCTCTGGAATCGTTACTCTAACTGTTGCGATTCCGTGTTCCCCTTTTGCAATACGTCGAGCAACCTCATAAACCCCAAGCGAGTGGTCAAAGAGATAGTCCCCTGATTCAATAGCACGATCATTACCGAACAGTTTAACCAATGTATGGAAGATGGTTGAAGAGTTAACAATGTTCTTCTCTTTAAATTCACGAGAGAGAGAACTCAACGTTGTACCAGTCTTAATTGTAATAATTGTATTTGCTGGAAATTGCCTTGTTGGTAAAAATAAAACAACAAGAAGAACGAGCATTCCTGTAACGAAAAATATCATGAGAGGAAGCAAGATTCTTCTCTTTAAACGTGATTTCTGAACGAACTCTCCGGGTTCTGTTTTTGGTGCTAAGTTTTCCTCCATAAAATATTAAGTATGACGAATATATTTGGATGCATTCGACCCAGTAGGTCTTTTTGCTAAAAGAGGCGCGAGTCTCGTGTGTGACCAAGCTGTAGTCTAACTACTGTGCGGGAACACGCGAGACGAAGTAACAAGCTTCCAGCATAAATCCGCACGGAAGTCTTTTATAAAAAAGATTTTTAATTGAACAAAAGAGAAATGCGCCGAATATATTCGTCATATAGGCAGATTCGCGGGAGCGGAGGCTTTAGTTGAATTAACTCGCTCGAAGGTAGGTGTCTGTGATACTTCACCTGGGAAGTGGAAGATGGTCGCAAGTTCTTCGGTGGTTAATACATAAGGAGTAATGTGTTTGTGTTTATAAGGATATTGAAAGACTGATCGTTGTTTGTACGCCGAGAGCATACTTGTTTTGTATTTGGCAACAATATTCTCAGCAATTCTGGTTGGAAATCCGAGCCATGAGGTTAACCACACAATATCCTTTGATCTATCTGCAATGTCGGTGTTCCACGCAAGCCTGATACCATTAAGTGACGGGGAGCCGTACTGCTGAAAAGCGCCTATCATTCCAGGAATGTTGATTGCGTTAAAGTGCCCCTCTTCGCCAACATACATGGCCCGTATCACCACGTCATAGGGGACCTTACCGAGGTGTCGCTCCATCGCTTTGATCTTGTCACGCTCCGCAGGAGAGAGTCTCGCATCGTTGAACTTTGCTTTTTTCTCAATATCCTCTGTTGAGAGGGTTGAGGCTCTGATTTCATTTATTGCCTTCTCAACCCGTTTCTTCCACGGATCCTTGTGCTTAAGATGTCCATTTTTTAATGTCTCCTCTCCGTGCGGTTGGACTAAAATCTGAAACCACGACTGCTCACCTTCTTTGAGCCCCCCGAGGTATTCAATCATGGATGTCATCGGATCAATCTTAAATTCTTCTTTTGGGTCTTTATCAAGCTCGTAATCAATATATGTTTTGATGGGGATTGTATCATCGGCGGCTAATTTAAAATATGTCCCCCACATGCCACGCTTAGCGGGATCCCAAAAGACTTTCTTTGCATAATCATCATTCGTCACATCGTAAATCTCAAGCTGTGGATATTGACCATAGAGTTGGGTTTCAATAAGATGTTTCCATTTCTTATGTGACCAGATAAAAAACTTTACCTGACCGCCGATAGATACGAGCTCAAATGACCACCATGGCCTGACACGACCATCAACATATACTTCTTTGAGCGTTCCGACACTTCCCTGCTGGAAGGTGGTTGTAAAAAATAGCTCCATGGCTCTCGGAGATTTTAGAATCTCTTTTGGCAGTTTCAACTCGAGTAACACTGAGCCTTGCTTAAATATCCAGTCGGCGCGAATATATCGCAGGTACATTTCTATTGCCAAAAATCCAAATAGAAAAAATCCCCAGAAAGGAATGGAGATAAATATCACATACAGAGCCTCTCCAAATATTGCATTCATCTGTTCAAATAAAACTGAAAATGACATGAGAAAAGTATAACATAACTAGGGGTTAGGTTTTAGGGGGTAGGTTATGAGAGAAACCTCTGTCGCCTATGGCGACAGAGGTTTCTCTTATGACTAAAAGCTAACACCTAAAAGCTATAACCTTGCTCTCTTAGATGATTGAATACTTCCCTACCTTGTCTTTCTTGAAATACTTTGGGTTTTGAATGTTTACCAGAATGGTATTTGGTTTAACATATCGTTCCTTAAGCACCTTTTCGATAATCTCCTCTTTGGTCAGCGGGCCATTTTTTTTAATTACTTCTTCAACCACCTCTCGTACGATACCACTCATATATCCCCACTCTTTGAGCGCATAGAGTCCTCGTCCAACAAGAACAAAACGTTCGTCCTTAATAAGTTCATTATGACAAGTCGCAATATGGGCCTTCTTTCCAAATGTCTCACCAATAATACGAGCAACCTCAGTAAAGTGCATCGGAGAGCCGTGTCTACGAATAGCAAGGTAGGCGAGATCACGAATTCCTTTAGCCTTTACAGAGTTTGAAGTTGCAATACCCCACTCACCGAGTGGATTACGGTCAAGTTTCTTTGAAATACGGAGCCAGCGTCTCAAAACCTCCTCATCCTTATACTTCTCTGAAACATCCTTGAGGTGATCTAGAAATAGTGCAATCATCTCCGATTCAGGAATAAGATCTTCGTCAGAAAGACTCTTATAAAGGTTATGTAGTGCAGTATGTACTTGCACGCTTAGCTCTTCGTTGACATGCCACCTATCTTTAAAGTGCTCATCCTCTTTAGCTCGCTTAAACGCATTACCTAAAACGAGGAAAAGATTAAGGTGATTTTCAAGTTCAGGCTTTTCCCCCAAATCCTTGAGCAAATCTTCTTCAGAAACAATGGCACCGAGCTCGTGCATTGATTTCTCAAGTGCCGCAAACATCTCTTGTTCCTTGCGAAATACTTCAGATTTTCGAATACTATCGAGCGCGTAATTTTCAATTTGTCTGACACGTTCACGAGTAATACCATAAATCTTTCCGATACTCTCTAGTGTCATTCGTTCATGATTTTCACCCAATCCATAACGACTTGAGATAACATTTCTGGCACGATCAGCAAGCACCCCAAGGAGGCGTTTAGTGACTAATTTTGGTCGATATTGGGTTAATGTCATAATATTGTAAATTTCTAAGTACTTATTTGTATCATTTTTATTAGCTAACGTCAAGTTTTTGGATAAAGCACTAATACACCCTTATTCTTAGCCAGATTTCATAAAACTCTTAAGTACCTTATTTACTTAAAAAGTTAATAAGTCTATCTTTTACATAAAAAACCTTGGTAAATCCTCCCTCCGGGAGCCACTTTTTTACCACCTCAAGCCCTAAAGCTGTTTCTTGAATTTCTGCCTGTGGTAGTCCTGCCTGCGCAGTAAAGGTCGCTCGAACTTTGCCATCAATCTGCACCGCGATAGTTACCTCATCTTCAGTGATGAGTTTTGGATCATATGCTGGCCAGGACTCAAGGTGTATTGATTTTTCGCTACCTAAATTTTGCCAAATCTCTTCGGTGACATGTGGAGTGAATGGGGCTAACATCATCAGAAGTGTTTTGTAAATTCCCTCCTCAATTGTTTCTTGTCGATCCAACTCATTAACCAGAATCATCATCGAACTAATAGCAGTATTGAACTTCATCTCTTCAATATCCTCCGATACTTTCTTTAATGTCTTATGAAGAAGGTTTTTTATCTTTTTATTCTCTTCCTTCCCACTAGTTCCAGCCTTTTCTTGCAACCTCCATACCTTTTCAACAAAACGTCTGACGCCCACGATACCATTACTATCCCATGCGACTGCTTGATCAAAGGGACCCATAAACATCTCATAGAGACGAACGCTATCTGCGCCAAATGGTTCGATGACATCTGCTGGAGTGACCCCATTTCCCTTTGATTTAGAGAATTTTGATCCGTCATCGGCTAAAATAAGGCCGTGGGATGTTCGTTTAGCGTACGGCTCTGCAGTCGGCACAAGTCCTAAATCGTAAAGAAATTTATGCCAAAAACGGGAGTAGAGTAAGTGAAGTGTGGTGTGTTCCATTCCACCGTTATACCAATCAACCGGAGTAAAGTATCCGAGCGCCTCCTTACTTGCAAATTCATTACTGTTATCAGGGTCGGCGTAACGCAAATAGTACCAACTAGAGCCCGCCCAGTTGGGCATCGTATCTGTCTCACGTTTAGCAGGACCCTTACAAGCCGGACACGCTACATTGACCCACTCGGTGATAGCCGAGAGTGGTGACTCACCATCATCCGTTGGTGTGTAATTCTCTACATTAGGTAGCTCAACGGGCAACTCTATTTCTGGTACGGGTACGTAACCACATTTTGGACAATGAATGACAGGAATTGGCTCCCCCCAATATCGTTGACGAGAAAAAACCCAATCACGAAGTTTAAAGGTTGTCTTAATAGTACCTCCAACAAACTCGGTTATTTTATTTTTTGCTTCTTCACTTGATAATCCATCAAATTCTCCAGAATTTCCAAGATACCCGAGATCAAGATAACAATAATCTGGGTTGTCGAGGATATTGAGTAAAAAACGACCTTCAAAGACTGAGAAAAAGTCTTTGAGCTCCTCTTTCTTTTTCCATACGAATTCGTGTTTTTCGGCCTCTACTTGATCAACTGCATCACGCTCTTCGTTTTCGAGTTCAAAGTATAAGTAACGAAACCTGGCCCAACGATTTTGTTTTTTTTGTTGATGATAGAAAAAAGTATTGACAGTCCATTTTGGGTCGTTAATAAATCGTACATTTCTATAACCAGATTCTTCTTTAATCTCACGAGTCGCCGCTTCAACAACATCTTCTCCGTCTTCAATTCCCCCCGTAAGAAGACCTTGCATGTGGCTCGTTTTCCAAACATTACAGAGATAGGTGTCGTCTTTTGGGTTCTTTAGTACAACACAGACCGCGTCCCTTTTTACAAACTTCTCTCCTACTTTAGGAGCACCCTCTTCTTTACCTATATACACTGGTTCAATAACTCGTTTAATAGACAATCCGAACTTCTTTGCAAACTCAAAGTCACGCTCATCATGAGCGGGTACCGCCATGATTGCACCTGTTCCGTAGTGTGCCAAAACATAATCTGCAATAAATACAGGAATTTCCTCACCATTTGCTGGGTTGATAGCCTTAAGTCCTTGAAGCTCAACACCCGTTTTTTCTTTTCCTGCGTCGGTGCGCTCAATTTCTGTTTTCTTTTTTACAGCTTGGATATATTTATTCACTTCATCGGCGTTTGTGACCCGAGACGCCAAATTTTTCACAAGCTCATGTTCAGGAGCAATCACTAAATACGTTACACCAAAGAGTGTATCTGCTCTTGTCGTAAAGACTTTAATCTTTGTTTCTTCCCCCTGCGAGGATAAGTGTTCGCTATGCTCCCTTAGATTCTCAATCTTAAATTCTATTTCCGAACCCTCTGATTTACCAATCCAATTTCTCTGTTGAATTTTGATTTTCTCCAAATAGTTTACATCGTCAAGATCTTTATCGAGTCGCTCTGCATACTTGGTAATGGCAAGCATCCACTGCTCTTTCTCTCGTTTCTCGGTAGGTCCTCCACAACGTTCACAGTGTCCATCAATCACCTCTTCATCTGCCAAACCAACCTTACAACTCAAACACCAATTAATTGGACGTTTTGCTTTATACGCTAAACCTTTTTTAAAGAATTGCAGGAATATCCATTGTGTCCATTTGTAGTATTTAGGGTCGGTTGTATTGATCTCTCGTGACCAGTCAAAAGAAAAGCCGAGGGATTTGAGTTGTTTACGAAAATTATCTGTATTTTGCTTCGTTACAATCTCTGGATGAACCCCCGTCTTTATTGCGTAATTTTCTGTCGGCAAACCAAATGCGTCCCAACCAATTGGGTAGAGTACATTGAAGCCCTCCATGCGTCGCTTACGAGCAATGATATCCATCGCCGTATTACTACGAATGTGCCCAACATGAAGTCCTGTTCCTGATGGATATGGGAATTCAATCAAGGGGTAGAATTTTTTCTTTGGTGATGAAGTTAGAGCTTTATTGGGCTCTGTCTTCTCCCAAACATCCTGCCACTTCTTTTCTATTTTCTTGTGGTCATAAGCCTTCATATATCCTCTTTTTTAGTTAATTGAATTTATTTGAACTTCTTAATGGCTAAGAATACGAGCGCACCAAGTGCAATTGCGAGGATTCCAACCTGTAAATAATTATCGGCATAGGTCCAATAACGAATCGAAGCGATAATAAAGGAGAGTGCGCCACCAAATGAGAATGCGGTCGATACCACAACATTGGCTGAGATGAGGAATCCGACACCGAGTGAAAGTACGCCAAGGATAACGAGAACGATAAATACATTTCTACTATAGAGTTTAGATGCATCTTCATAATCCTTTTGGCAAGTAAACTGTGTGTTACAGTATCCAGCCTGAACTTGAGCTCCATCCATTATTGGCTTACTTGGATAAAAGTTTGCATCCCACTGTCCACCTTTAGCAAGACATGCCTCCTTTGTGGTGATTGGTTCAAGTATCTGTTCTTGTTTACAATAATTATTATATTCAGGAGATTTATAAACGAGAGAGATTGAAAAATTAAAAAACAAATTGAGAACGATAACAATGCTGATAATGAGCGCCCACTTGAGTAACCCTGAAGGTAGGTTGTTTGTATTTTCCATATAATTTTAAAATAGTTTAAGGGGCTAATAATTAAAGATTTACCAATTATACAACAAAAACCATTAACAGCAAGGCTTGAAACGAGAAGTTGTGTTGTCCTGAACTTCAAACAAGACTACTCCTCGTTATCTTATAATTTGATACTTAAACCATCGCTCCTGAAAATTAATTGCTTGTTTAATTTGATCGTCAGTCATAAGAACGTTCTCGGGTGTAACAACAAGCTTATCATCATCGTCATCTAATCTATGAATAATTGCTCGTACAACACCCCTGGCTTTTTGAAGCACTTGGTGAGTTCCAAGATAATACGCATCCAAATCTTCTCCATCAGGTGCCCTTACTCCTTCAAGATAACCGTAGTTTACTTCATAAACGAAGCCAAATTTAGGATGTTTACTTCCTAACGGTCTATCAAACACTATTTCAACTTCTTTTCCAAGAAATTTTTTCGCAGTCAGGAATGATTTCGAATTATTGTCACTTGGCATATTTTGTTTAAATCTTGAACTCCACAACACCTCCGCTTTCTGTAACTTGACAAATGTTGTAAGTCGTAACAAGAGCACGGTGGCCCTAGCGGAAGCTGGGGCCTATTTTCTTGCCTAGATCTTGAACTCAATCACATCCCCATCCTTCACAACATATTCTTTTCCTTCAGTACGGAGCAATCCTTTCTCCCGCGCTACCGCAAACGAACCTGCAGTAAGCAATTCGTCCCAGTGGATAATCTCAGCACGGATAAACTTATCTTTAAAGTCCGTGTGTATCGCCTGCCCTGCTTCCGGAGCTGTAGCTCCACGCTTCACGGTCCACGCACGAGTCTCCTCTATGCCTGTAGTAAAGTAGGTCATTAGACCAAGCAGATTATAACTCTCCTTTATAAGATCATTGATCCCATCATCTTTACCACCAAGTTCAACTCTGAAAGCCTCCTTCTCTTCTCCTTCAAAATCCTTAAGTTCCTCTTCTATTCTTGCATCAACCACTACCCACGTTGCTTTCACTTCTTTTAAGTAATCAACCAAGCGATCAAACCGCTCATCTTTGATCTCATCGAGATTAACCCCACCCCCTTTCTTATTGAGTACGTAGAGCATCGGCTTCATCGTCAGTAAGTTGAGCGACTTCACTAGTAACCTTTCATCATCAGTTAAATTTTCTCGGAGTGCCAACATCCCTTTCTCCAACCCAGCAGAAATTCTCTCAAGAATATTTGCCTCAATGACTGCATCCTTGTCCCCCTTTTTAATATCACGTCCAAGATTAGCAATACGTTTTGTTACTGTCTGTAAGTCAGAGAGACAGAGCTCAAGATTGATAATCTCGATATCAGAAAGTGGATCGATTTTACCGCCAACATGGATAATATTTGAGTCATCAAAAATTCGCACCACCTGGGCAATAGCGTCTACCTCTCTAATGTGTGCTAGAAACTTATTGCCCAATCCTTCGCCCGTTGAAGCACCAGCAACAAGACCTGCAATATCAACGAACTCAACGACCGCGGGAATGGTTCGTTTTGTTTTTGAAAATTCTGCTAACCGATAAAGTCTCTCATCGGGTACGGGCACCACCCCGACAGATGGGTCAATGGTACAAAACGGGTAATTAGCCGCCTCAACAGACTTCTTCGTCAAAGCGTTAAACAGCGTTGATTTACCTACATTTGGTAGGCCCACGATTCCGATAGATAATGACATCTAGACACTTTAGCAATCTTTGGACAAATTTAAAAGCCGGAAGCCCTTGGGGCTTCCGGCTTTTAAATTTTCAAATGCAGAGCTTCCAAAAATTCTACTTCATCACTGAGGTAAGCTCGTCTTTGTACTTCTGCATAACCTCCATCGCCGCAGCCATTTGATCCTTGCCTCCCTTCATTTTTTCTTGAATCTCTTGGCCAATTTTTAGGAACAAGTCTGGGTTCTTCTCAACCACATTCAAGATACGCTCCTGTTCAGCCTCAGGGACATTAGCTAGCTGCTTCTTCATCATTTGCTTCATTAAAAATTTCTTTAGCATATACTGCTATAGTAAAAAATAATTAAGGAGATTGCAAATAGAATAATCTTGAGGCAAAATGGATGTGGCCGAACAACCAGGAAAGACCCCCACAATGGACGAAACGTTTGATAGGTGTGTTGCCACTTACAAAGAAGGTGAACTTCCTGCTCATCTCACTCTGGGAACAGAGGAGTACCTTGCCTTCAGAGCATTGGTGGAAACAAGACCTGACATACCAGCATTTCCTCAATACCTTAACCCCCCCAAACCACTACTTCTAGTCATTGAATGGAATGACCATCCCGAAGTGGATGACTTTTGGGATTAGAGGTATCGAAACTTCCCATGAAAACATGGGATCCCATAGACGGTCCTCCCTGAGGGCCGTTTACTTTTTTGTAGACCTTAACGCCTACTCTCAGCTCGTTCAATGTCCCAAATTTCCTTTCCAACAAATCGCTCTACATAATCGAGATCTTTTGTTAGTTGCGCTTCTTTTGCAGTTAGTTCGATAGAGAGTGGTCCATGCAATTTCATTTTTGCCAGCACATCAAGTTCCTCTTTTACATCACGCCTTAGTACCGCAAATCCCCTCCTAATTGACTCTTCGGCTTCTCTAATTTCTTTAGTTAACAACTGATGCTTCTTGCGAGCGCTCGAAGCCCTGATTCCAACATAGAGAAAGAGCAGTAGTATTGATATCGTTGAAAATACAAGTGCTACGGCATACATAGCCACGAAACTAATTCGTGTTGCGCCAACCTGAAATGCAGTCGATTCAACATTCATCTGCACTTGGGGTGATGGCGGGCTTACTTCCTCTATCAATTGTGCCTGCACCCAGAGTAGATACTCACCACTGGGTAAGAATCTATCGTGTCGATAGAACCACGCTCCATCCTTATCAGGGATTGCTTTTTGGCTATACGCTTCACCACTTCGCAAGTCTTGAAGATAAATGGTTACTGACGCGTTTGCCGAATTAACTGTTCCGCCAATATAAAATATCTCTTCGTTTGAAATGTTCTTAGAAAAAATTGTGATAACTGGAGTCTGTAATCTTTTATCAATCTGACTTACTGCATCTGTGCTCAATTGGGAGTTACTTTGTGCATAGACAGTGACCCCTCCAAAAAGTGTACTAATTGAGGAAGCGAGGACGAGGGCTATAACTACCACTTTGCCATAACGAGCTCTAAAGGCTTTTAGTTCCTCGAGTTGATCTTCAACATGATTTGGTAGTCTTTCAAATTCCCTTTGACTATCAAGATGATTATGCCATCGCTTAATCCGCCAAGCAATAAAAATCAAAAGCAGGAGAAGCAAGAGGAGTGCAAGGAACACAAAACCCCATGGAATTACCTGATCTGACCAAAGTATCAAACCATCTGTAGTAAAGAGTGTGAAAACACCGGAGGTTATTTGAAAATGCTTTGTGACTTCTCGATAATTACCAGCATCGTCATAGGCTCGCACGATAACGTTATAGGTTCCAACGGAAAGCTGTGGAGGAATGTAGGGGCTCTGTGTTTCTACAAAAAGATTTTGATCAAATGATTTTGTTGTGACCTGTGTCACCCTCAGTGGAATCAACTTTAACTCATAGTGGTCGAGGCCTGAGAGTTCATCGGTAGTAGTGAAGGCAATTATTGGTTGTGTTTGGTTGGTGTGTGCACTCGGTAAAACGTCAATGGGAAATTCAGCAGGACCTTCAGTATCAGTATTAATCGCAAAGTGGGTAGTTCCACCCCAAACACCTTCACGAAGTGCTTTTATATGAAAGTAACTTGTACCAGGGGAAGCGTTCTTGTATGAGACTGATGTGGAATTTCCTTCTGAAATATTATCTGGTATGTCAACGACTTCCTTATTAAGAACATAACTATAACCATCCGCACGACTATCAAGTGCCCATTTAAAAACCGCACTCGCGTTTGCGTACCATTTTGATTGATCTGGATGGGTCTCTGAGACCACAATCGGTCCTTGTGGAGGAGGTAACATTAAATCAAAAACTGCCCCACCGCTTTGTCGCAGTACATCAGTTCCCTTTCCATCATTGAGAAGCGCCTTACTATTATCAAGGAATTTTATAATGGCTGAACCAGTACCCTTAACCCTAAAGGTAAGTGTTGCAATCAAACCTTGTCCAACATTAATTCCACCAACAATTCCTCCCTGTAAATCAAGTCTTCCTTCTGAATTGTTAAAACGAGGCTGACTTGTCCAAACACCAATAATCGAACGGCCTGTTGAAGGAGAGACAAGTTGTAGTTTATCTGGTGGATATTTAAGAGATAATTCAATTGCATTAACAGATTCCTTTTGTGTGTCTAAAAATACCTGAACATCAAACGTGCTCCCAACAGAATAGGAACCGCTCGATGGTCCAACTGAGAAGATTGCTCCCTCTGTTACTTTCGGCAATAAAGCAAAAAATAAAAGAAGAAAAAATACAGAAACAGTAAGAAAGAATTTCTTACCCAAACTCCCGTATCTTTTTTCTCTAGAATAAATGATCAATAATGAGAAATATAAAAAAGATTGCATGCAAAAAATAGTTAAACCAAATAGAAACGTGGGATTAAGATGGGAGAGATTTTTTCCTCTTAATCACCACAATCAATATGAGGGAAAGACCTACTATCAGTATAATCCAAAACCATTCTGTTAGGTATCTCATTACACCGTAATTTGTTGAAAAGTTTTGATTCACTTTTGCAATTCTCTCATTACCTGCGCGGTCAACTGCTTTTACAAAGAGAGCGCTGTTTCCAGTCTGATCGTTTAAGATATAAGGACTTATTGCAACCTTCCAAGAAGTAGTGGTTGGCTCTTCTAGACCTTCGCTTACCTCATATCGTTCGATTCCTGAATCTTTATCTACTGCAGCAAACACAAGAAAACGCTTACCGTCATATATTCCCTTATCTTGACCAATCTGAGGGTCAAATAGTTCTGGTGGGACTGTATCAAGACTCAATTTATCATCAACAAGGACAAGTTTTCCAGCAGATTTTTCAATAACCAGAGAGACATTCTGAAGTAGGAGTGGAACACTGTCACCTGACCCATTATTCTCCAGAGCAGATGCCTTATCTAGCGTAATTTTTGCATTACCGGACTTCAATGCCTTGAACACAATGGAAAAGAGTTTCCCTTTCTCCCCTGCATACCCACCAGGAATAACTCCTGAAAATTTTACAAAATTTGAAGCTTGATTCTCCTCACTTGCAGGATTGTTAACCCAAAAATTAATAATTGATCCACCATCAATCACCCTTGAAACTTTCAAAACATCTACTGGAAAGTAAAGAAATCCTTCGAGAGCATTGACGTCTTTATCCTTGCTTGTTAAAACAACATCAACTTGAAATTCATCCTCTTGTGAAATTTTTGTCGTAGGTTTTGTTAGTTGTAGTGTTGCTGCCTCAACATACAAGGATGGTATCAAAATGATAAGGAACACAAAAAACATAGACACTCGTAGTAACTTTTTTCTCATTATTTTTAATTCATGATTCATAATTTTAAAGTTATCCAGTCCAATAGAAGATGAGGATACTAAAATCCTTTAGATCTATTTCACCATCACTGTTTAAATCAACGTGTGAAGGAATTGGGGTGTGGTCGACCCAGTAAAGTAGGATTGAAAAATCAATGAGATTAATTTTTCCGTCACAATTCAAATCAGCGTACCTACAAAGTTTGTTTTCATGTTCTTTCGTGACATCTCCCACGTTAAAAATCAATCTGACACTACTTGGACTTGTGGTGTTATCAAAACTCGTCTTCGTTCGAACAATAAAATCCCCTTTAGCAAACGAGGCTGTACTCAGCTTGTATTCATAATAGCCTTTTTGATCGGCGTTCACCGTAGAAAGTAACCTTGCATCATCCCCAAGAAAAATTGAAACGATAGCGCTTTTTGCAGAATAACCAGAAAAGATTATGGTATCGCCTTGCTTGACGGCATCCTTATCAGCAACCAAAGTTGGTGCCAGCAAGAGCCCGCTCAATGTTGTGGCACTATTTTCCACTTTTACTGGGACAAGTCGGAGGGGTGAACGCTCTCCATTTTTATCTTCAGCGTATAGTGAAAATAAGTATAAGGCTGAAGGCAACCCCTTGAGTTTAATAGTAAACTCCCCGGAACTATTCGCCACTTGGCTCTCTCGCATAACCGCATCCTGTAAGAGGTATACTCTACTGTTTGGATACCCTAATCCAGAAAAGCTAATTTCATTGCCTATTTGTCCGCCGCCACCCCCACCACCTGAAGGCGGCGTTGTACCACTTGCTACTGGCTGTAAGGTGATTTCAGATGAAGTAGCAATCGTGTTACCAAAAGCATCAAGTGGAAGAACGAGGAAGTAGTAATTGATTCCATTGGTAAGTCCTGTGCGTGTTGATGTCAGTACATTTCCAACTGAACTACTATATGTGTAGGGTCCGCCTGAGGCAGTTGCTTGAGCAATTTTATATCCCGAAACGTTCCACCCAAGAAATCCTGATGCAGCAGTCCATGAAAGCGTAACCTCTGTATCTCCTGCACTACCAGAGAGAACCGGTGTCGTAACAAAGGGATAGTAAAGAAATCCTGCCTTACCTCCATATGTAGCAGTGGATGAAATTCCAATCCCAAGTTGTGAAATGGAACTATTGAGTTGATAGTTTGACGAAGCGGAATAACTCCCTGAATTCATAACAGGGTCAAGAACCTTAAAGTTAGTTCCGCTAAACTCTTGCGCAAGAACCGCATTCCCTACAAAAAGTGTCAGCAGGGCAACTATCAAAAATATTCCTTTGTGGGGAGTTTTAGTAGTAATAGGAACAGTATATCAAATTACATTTAGGAAAAAATAGGGGGATTAAAAAATAATTATATTAATTGAGCTTTTTCTTTGGTGCGAGAGTATTTGTGGTTGTTGCTTGAGTAGAGTCATTCACCGGAGGTGAAATAACATCACCAGAACCAGCATTAATTGGAGCGACTTCAAGTATTTTGTTTAATCTAACACTATAGAGTATGGCTTTTTTTGCTTCAGCAAAAATAAGTACCTTATCCCCCATCTCAGCCTTAGCAAAAAAAGCTTGGCCTTTTAACTTTGATGGGTCAAAAACAGTAGCAAGGGTTGGTTTCTCGATTGATGGTATAACCATCAGCGCTCCAACCTTTTTGATAATATTTTCTAATTCTTTTTCTGGTGTTTGATCAGAGTTTTCTTTCAATGCTTTATTTTGCAGATAAAAATAGACAGCAATACTAACACTAAAGATTAGTACTAAAATAAGTAAAAATCCGAAGAGTTTTGATCTTCTAGCGAAAAATCCTTTTTTTGCTGATCTATAGGGGTTGTTATCCGTCACCCTCTCGTCTATTGTCTCTTTTTTCTTCACGATACCATCCATATACATCTCATCATATCACAGACACTACCCTCATCAAGACATCACACCTTTCATCAAAACTCTCACTAAAAGTAATTTACGGTGTTGGATTTATTGGCTCACCAGCTGGTCTGTGTCCGCCCCACCTTCGACCGTGGTCTCTGGCGTAGTAGTAGAGTTATCTATCACAATGTCAGGAGTGGTCGTTCCTGTATCAGTAGGTGTAGTGGTAGAGATTTCAACTGGTGGAACAACAGGCGGTACAATAGGGGTCTCCTCTACAGTAGTCTTTGAAGTAAACTCTTTAGCATCTTTCACGGCGAGTGCTACCCAACTAAAGGCGATTGAATCAGGAGCATTCTTATTAATTCTGATAGTAAAGCCATGAGTATTCTTCTTGGTGACTATGAATTGAATATTATTATCAAAGATGAGGTTTGCGAGGTCGTCATCTGATGATGTAGCAGAACCGCTGTATGCCAATGACGCCGTAATAATTGGTGTTTGAACGTAGTCACGATCAAAAGTAACTTCGACAATTCTCTCTCCTTCACTAATGACTGCAGTACCACCAGTATCCGAAGTAAAGTATGGTCGTCCAAAGAACTCAACATCACTACTAAATGAGAGGATGTCCGCACTGCTTCCAATACTATCAACAGTAAGTCCACCTTGAATCACCATACCGGCACCAAGAGTCAATCCTGTTGATGACGCCATGAGTTGATTGAGGTTGATACCGCCGACCTGTTCAAGTGTCCCAACACGCGATTCTAAGTTGGCTGTACTTTCAGTGAGCATAGTGAGAATTGGTGAGTCGATTTCTCCCGCAACAACACGGAGTGCACGCAATTCTGTTGTTGATGTAGTGCCGTCAACCGCCACATCACCTTGAACAGAGAGTCCGGCATTAAAGGTTGATGATGCCATGAAGACTGCGGCGCCACCAAAATTAGCACCGTTCAAAACCGAGAGAATATTCGTTGAGATACCTGTTGAAATAGAATCAAAGATACTTGTTGTACTTGAGCCAATGAGTGCTGTAGTACTTGCAATCTGTGCCTGCTGTTCTTGAACAGCCTTAGTGAGGATGGCAGTAATGTTTGCATACTGCACGTTATCAGGACGTCCTAGCGCATCTGTTGCAATAAGTCTTGGGTCAACTTTGGCAACATCTTCAGCAATAAATCCGACGAAATCAGCGGTCCAGTTTGGATCGCTAATAAATCCACCGAGATATTCTGGTTTGTATTTAAAGGTAACTGGAGTAAGTGCCATAATCTCAGCAAGTCCACTTTCAACAGTTAATGGTTTTATATCCTGCTTGTAACGTCCTGAGGAAGCGGCACAAGTAGCCACACCTGTTGTATGTGTTATGTTACCAGCCGCACCAGCCGCCTGACCATAACAAACTGATTGTCCCGCTGTACTTGATGCAACTAATCCGTAGAAACTAACGGCTCCTGAGACAGAGAGGGATCCTTCTACACCAAGCTTTGCTGCAGGGGATGAAGTACCGATACCGATATTTTGATTAGCAGTAATCGTCAGTGCAGGCATACTTGAGGTTGCAAGTGTTGTATCAGATGAAGTAGCAAGGTAGAAGATTCCCCCTCTTGAAACAAATGACCAGTGTTTGAGGTTTGCTCCAGCATAGGAATCAGTGAGAGTTAACTGTGACGAAGTAGCGTTTGCTGCGGCAATCTGGAGTGCCCATTTTGGAGTTGAAGTACCGATACCCACATAACCATTACCTGGAGTTCCTGAAACAATAAATGCTGGCGTACTACTTCCTTGGTTTGCCACTACAAATGAGGGGTGGTAGGTTCCCATTCCTACCGATAACTTAGCCCATGGAGTCGAGGTGCCAATTCCTACGTTACCAATGTTGTCTATGTTAAAGAGCGTGGTCGTAGCAGTCGCAGTAGAGCTTGCGATGGTAAACAGGTTTCTTGATATTGCCCCGTCGTTAGGGTTGGCATGTACTGAAAGTTTTGCAAGTGGCGTGCTGGAGCCAATACCAACACGTCCATCACCACGCAGCAGCATGATGTTGTTAATGCTTGAGTAGTCTACAGCAACAGCGCCGTTGTGAATGCCGAAGTTAATGTAACTACCCGCCGCACTAGTGTCTACAAAAGTTTGCATCGTGTTGTAACGCGTTGTGAGATCTGTCCTGCCCAAACGCACCTCTCCGAGCGTTGCAAGTCCAGTCATAACGTTAAGCGTTGTGGTTCCAGATTTAAAGTTTGCAAGTTGCGCACCTGCTCCTGCGATACCAACTTGGGAGGCTGCGGTGTTGTAGATACCTGTAGTTGTATCTCCACCCCAGCTATATGCTGGTGTACCAACTGCGTCAGAGGTGTTACCAAAGAACTGTCCCCAGGCTGTGATAGCTGTGGTAGAAGCGTATGGCAGTGTGTTTGGTGTTGTTGCAGTAGAAGTGATGGCGCCGCTGATATTTAGTGTTCCATTGGCGGTTATAGCGCCAACGTTTGAGATGTTAAAGAGAGTTGTGGTAGCAGATGCAGTTGAGGAACCGACGGCAAACAGATTGGTACCTGTCTCCCCGTTATATGCATGGAGAGAGAGTTTTGCGAATGGCGTCGAAGAGCCGATACCGACACGAACAGCGTTTGATCCAAGCCCGCCGAGTGCCATAGAGTTTGATGCGCCCACTACTGAGTTGGCACCAATAGCCGCTGAATTTGTCATCACCGAGGTAGAAGCGAGGCCGTAGCGGTCTTTTGCTGCACGGTACCCAAGGAAGAGCATGTTGGTGTCGATAACTGAATTTGAGTTGTCGAGCACGTTTATCGCACCCATGCCTGCCTGGTTACCTATAAATGTGTTTACCGAACCCGAAGTGTTGTAGAAACCTGCATACGCACCAACGCCAGTATTGCTACTATTCGTATTTAATTGCAATGATTGTTGCCCAACTGCCACGTTTGCTGAGCCACTTACGTTAGACGAAAGCGTGTTTGTCCCACCAATGGCTACGTTTCCACTACCCGTCGTGTTTAGGATTAAGGCACCTGCTCCCAACCCTACGTTTTGAGTACCAGTGGTGTTTGTTTGGAGTGCCGTCGCGCCGAGGGCTGTGTTCCAATATCCTGTCGTATTTGCAGCAAGAGCATTGTACCCAACTGCCGTAAGCAGACATCCCGACCCTCCTACTCCAGCGTTTCTACAATCATTTAGAGATGCGAGCGCACGATACCCAATAGCTGTTGTCTGATTCGTAGATGTAGAGACGTTAGCCGCGTTAAAGCCGAAGACCGTGTTGCCGTTGAGCGTTGTCGTTGCACTGAGTGCGCTCCCTGCGCCAATGCCTCCAAGAGTGAGCCCTGACGTTGATGAAGCGGTAAGTACTACACTACCATTCATTTTGTAGCCACCTGTTGTCTGTGAGGTGTTGTAGAAGCCTGATAGGTACGCGTCCCCTGCGACAGAGAGTTTTTGGCCTGGGGAGGTGGTGCCGATGCCGACGTTGCCAGTACCGCCCGCGGCGTTGATGACAAACTTGCTCGAGAGCACTTCGATGCCTGCGAACGCAGAGCCAGCGTCATTGGTTGCGCGCAGTGCCACTCCGTCGGAAAGGCTAATAGGAACTTGAATCTCAAGATTGGAATTCGTTGTCGGATGCGAACGGAACGTGCCCCAGACATCGAGCTTCATCTGGGGCGTCGTGGTGCCGATGCCAACGTTGCCGAGATAGTCAATCATGAATTTAGTATCTGCATCAGTAGCCGAGGTCGGGGTGGCATTGATTCGTACCCTAAATGCTACATCTCCAACTTCCCCATCTCCATCAACGATAAGCCCCAGAGAAGAAGCTGTGTCTGCTGAAACCATGTGTAACCTAGATGATGGGCTTGATGCTCCAATACCAACATCTCCAGTACCATTTATTACAAAGAGAGTATCCGCATCGGTAATATTTGCCGGCGTTGCATTTGACCTCACTCTAAATGGTATGTCGGTTGACTCACCATCACTATCTATTATCAGTCCGAGCAGTACTGCACCATCCCCTCCTGCAACGTGTAATTTGGCAAGTGGCGTCGTCGTCCCAATCCCCACTTCACCCGCAGCATCGATAACGAATGCTCGGTAACTTGCATCTGTCGCCAAAGCATCCGATGTGGTGCCGATAGAGAATACGCCTGTATTTGATTCCATAAACCAGTGCTTCTGATTTGCTGACGCATTGGTATCGGAAATAGTTATCTTTGGTGCAGTTGCACCCGCAACATTTAATAGAGAGCCGGGGGTGCTGGTGCCGATGCCGACGTTGCCTGCAGTATCAAATGTCATCCTTTCAACGTTGTTGCTTTTTATGGAGAAGGGATTATCCCCACTTGTCCCGACCATACCGCGAGGAGTACCTGCTGTTGAATATGACTGCAGTATGGTTTCTACACCACTGGAGTCCCAAACGCCAATGACAACATTGGTACTTGCAGCAGTTACTGTGAGACTCCGACTCGGACTCGTCGTCCCTATACCCACATACCCACTGGAGTTCCAAACACCTGTACCGTTATCAAAGTATGCGCTGCCAGAGACTGTGAGCGCTGTGGTGGAAGCGTATGGAAGGGTGTTGTAGCTGGTGGCAGTTGAGGTGATGGCACCAGAGATACCAAGAGTTGATGAGAAGGTTGCTGCACCAGTCAGGGCAAGCGTGCTACCTAGTGTTGTTGCGCCCGTAACATAATTTGTACCAGTAACAGAGAAGGTATAGTCGCTGTTTGTGGTAGTACCCACGCCAACACTGCCGCCAAATGGGTTAAGCAACACCATACCCGCTGAGTTGGTTGTGTGCTGTAGGCCTTGGAGCATCGCAAACCCGCCACCGTATGTACCAAGTTCCAACCCAACGCTCGACGCCGTGGTAACACCAATGCGCACCGGCGCCTGCCCTATCGCACTCGAGACGCTCGAGCCAAGCACCGTCAATTTTTTACTTGGACTTGTCGAACCGATTCCAACGTTGGTGCCGTTGTAGTTGAAGTCGGTACCCGACGTAATTGACGTACCATTGAAGTAATTTACTCCGTTGGTGGTTTGGGTCGTTGTGTTGGTACCTCCACGTAACACTGAAAGGATACCTGTCCATCCAAGGGTTAAGTTCTGTGCTGAGATAGAGCCGGTGACATTAGTGTCATTGGTGACTCCTTG
>CALRBT010000004.1 GCA_943354475.1 Parcubacteria group bacterium
AAAATAATTACTTTTTATTCGTTACTACTAACTAATTTATGAACCGAGACTATCCACTAGAGAAAGTACGAAACTTTGGAATCATCGCGCACATCGACGCTGGGAAAACGACTACTTCCGAGCGAATCCTTTTCTATACCGGAATGTCACACAAAATCGGCGAGGTACACGATGGAGCAACCGTTACTGACTGGATGGAACAAGAACGAGAACGCGGAATTACGATTACCGCCGCCGCTATTACTTGTTTTTGGAATAAGACTGATCAGGAAAAATCCGAGGCAAACAAATATCGTTTTAACATTATTGATACCCCAGGACACATCGACTTTACCGTTGAAGTAAAGCGATCTCTTCGTGTGCTCGACGGTGCAGTGGTTGTCTTTGATGGTGTTGCCGGTGTTGAACCTCAATCTGAGACCAATTGGCGCTACGCTGACGACGCGAACGTTCCTCGAATCTGCTTTATCAACAAGCTTGACCGCACCGGCGCATCTTTTGAACGATCATACGCAAGTATTCTTGAGCGATTAAATAAAAATGCAGTACGACTTCAAATCCCAATCGGCTTAGAAGGAGATCATGAAGGCGTCATCGACTTGATGAAGATGAAAGCCTATCGTTTTGAAGGTGAGATGGGGATTAAGGTAATCGAAGGAGAAATCCCAGAGAATCTCAAGACTGAAGCTGATAAATATCGTGCCGAGCTTGTTGAGAAGATTGCCGAGACAGAGGATGGATTGATGAATGACTATCTCGAAGGCAAGACGATTCCAGATGACGTGCTTAAAAGTACATTGCGAAAAGCTGTACTTACGAACAAGATTTTCCCCGTCTTCGCTGGCTCTGCACTCAAAAACAAAGGAGTTCAGCTCGTACTCGACGCTGTGGTTGATTACCTTCCATCTCCACTCGACATCCCACCAATTAAAGGTATTGATCCAAAAACCGGAGAAGAAATTGTTCGTAATGCCTCTGACAGTGAACCTTTCTCAGCCCTTGCCTTTAAACTCCAGTCAGATCCATTCGTGGGACAATTGACCTTCTTCCGTGTGTATTCAGGAACTATTGAAGCAGGTTCATACATTTACAATTCCTCAACAGGGGAGAAGGAGCGTTTGGGCCGAATCGTACGTCTCCAGGCTAATGACCGTGAAGAAGTGAAGAAAGTATTTGCTGGAGAGATTGCCGCAGCTGTTGGACTCAAGAGTGCTAAGACATCACATACGCTCTGTGATGAGAATAGTCCAATTATTCTCGATAGAATTGTATTTCCAGAGCCAGTGGTATCACTCCGTATTGAACCAAAGACAAAAGCTGACCAAGAGAAAATGGGTTTTGCACTCAAACGCCTTTCTGACGAAGACCCAACCTTTAAAATTACTTCAAATGCTGAGACTGCTGAGACGATTATCTCAGGAATGGGTGAGCTTCACCTTGAAATCCTTGTTGACCGCATGAAGCGTGAGTTCGGTGTCGAAGCAAATGTTGGTGAGCCACAGGTGGCGTACAAAGAAACAATCACCAAAGAAGCTGAAGCTGAATGTAAGTACATCAAGCAATCCGGTGGTAAGGGTCAGTACGGCCATGTTCGTATTCGCATTAAACCACTCGAGAAACGTGACCCAGAAGCTAAGGTTGCTAAGAACGTAAAGATTGAGGATGGATTCGAATTTATCAACAGCATCAAAGGAGGTGTTATTCCTCAGGAATTCATCGCTCCAGTTGAAAAGGGAGTAAAAGAAGGGATGGAGCGCGGTGTTACCGCTGGTTACAAGCTCGTTGATATTTCATGTGAGCTTTACGATGGTTCGTATCACGATGTGGACTCATCTGAAATGGCCTTCAAAATCGCAGGTTCTCAGGCACTTCAAGACGCCGCCAAGCGCGCAGGACCGGTAATTCTCGAGCCAATTATGAAAGTTGAGGTGATTGTTCCCGAGCAGTACATCGGAGACATTTCAGGAAACATCAATTCAAAGCGTGGACAGATCGAGAGCACAGCAGATCGAGGAATGAACAAAGCGATTACCGCCCTCGTACCCCTTCAAGAAATGTTCAAATACGTTACACTCCTCCGCTCAATGACCAATGGTCGCGGAAGCTCAACGATGGAATTTGATCATTACGAAATCGTGCCACCACAGGTTGCCAAGAAAATTGTGGAAACAAGGAAGTGATAACGAACACTTGTGCCCTTTGGGTACTCGCAAATAAACAAAAAACAAAAACGTCCTGAATTAATTCAGGACGTTTTTGTTTTGCCTTTGACTCAAAACATATCATCTGCAGAGAGCTCGACGGACACTTATGCCTGGGCATAAAAGCTGCAACCTGCCCCCGTTGACTTCTCCCTTTGATTTGCTACTATATGTCCTATCGCAGTTTTGCGTTTTTCTATTTACCGTTTCCGCGCAGTAGGTCAAGCAGGCTCTTTGAATATATAAGAGAAGAAACCCCTAACGTGAGGATGTTGGTAATAGAATTGTCTGTTGTCGAAAACAGGCAAATTTATAAAAATTTAAGTAATGTATCCTCGAAATCTCTTTGGTTTAGGCACATCTCGCGCCTTAAACTAAGGATGTTTGGGGAGTAAACGCTTATGGCAGCAGAAGCATTTGACCGTTCAAAGCCACACCTCAATGTGGGAACAATCGGCCACGTTGACCACGGAAAGACTACTCTTACCGCGGCTATTCTCCATGTCCTCGACATGGCTGGCAACAAAGTAAAGATGCGCGGAGTTGGTGAAATCGACTCAGCGCCTGAAGAGAAGGCTCGCGGTATTACTATCGCCCTTTCTCACAACGAGTACGAGACAAAGGCTCGTCACTACGCGCACATCGACGCGCCAGGACACGCCGACTACATTAAGAACATGATTACTGGAGCTGCGCAGATGGACGGTGCAATCCTCGTGGTTGCAGCAACTGACGGTGCGATGCCACAGACTCGTGAGCACATCCTTCTTGCAAAGCAGGTTGGGGTACCAAAGATTATCGTTTTCCTTAACAAGGTTGATATGGTTCCTGATAAGGACATGATCGATCTCGTTGAAGAAGAAATCCGAGAGCTTCTTACAAAGAACGGCTTTGATGGAGCGAATGCTCCTGTTATCAAGGGCTCAGGTCTTAAGGCACTTGAGGCAAAGTCACTCGATGATGAGTATGCAAAGGGTGTACTTGCTCTCGCTGACGCACTCGACAATTACTTCCCAGTACCAGAACGTGATCTCGACAAGCCATTTCTTATGCCAGTTGAAGACATCTTCACTATTGAAGGACGTGGAACCGTGGTTACTGGACGCGTTGAGCGTGGACGAATCAAGGTTGGTGAGGAAGTTGAGATTGTTGGTATCAATACAACAGTTAAAACAACCGTTACTGGTATTGAAATGTTCAACAAACAGCTTACCGAAGGTCAGGCTGGAGACAACGCCGGAGTACTCCTCCGAGGTCTTAAGAAAGACGACATCACACGAGGTCAGGTTCTTGCAAAGCCAGGTTCAGTAACACCTCATACAGATTTCGAAGCTGAGGTATACGTACTTACCAAAGAAGAAGGAGGACGACACACACCATTCTTCTCAGGATATAAGCCACAGTTCTACATTCGAACTACTGACGTTACTGGAGACGTAACCCTAAGCGAAGGTGTTGAAATGGTTATGCCAGGAGATACCGCAAAGTTTAAGGTAAAGCTTATGGCACCAGTTGCTCTCGAAGACAACACACGATTTGCTATCCGCGAGGGTGGGAAAACCGTGGGCGCCGGCGTTGTTACCAAAATCGTCGCCTAGGTAGAATTCACACAGCTGGCGCACTTCTTTGTCGCTACGTTGTTCATTTCCTCCGCCGTACGTTTAGTACGTCTACAGAAATGAACTTCCTTGCTCCTCGAATTGCATCCATCTGAGTAAATTCTATAAGTCTTAATGAATCTAAAACTAAGAAATTAATTATTAATAGACACGAATTATGGCAGTAGCAGTAAAAGAAAAAGCGCCAAAAAAAGCAGCAAAAGCTGTTTCTAAACCGAAGGATAAAGAGGCGGTATCCAAATTGCGCATCAGAGTTCGTGCCTATGAACACAAGATTCTTGACCAGTCGGTTAAGCAGATTATGGACACAGCACTTCGCTATGACGCAGAGGTAGTTGGTCCGATTCCGCTCCCTACGGAGATTAAGAAATATACCGTCAATCGTTCAGCTTTCGTCTTCAAAAATGCGCGAGAACAATTTGAGATGAGAATACATAAACGAGTGATTGATATCTTGAACCCTAATGCCAAAGTGATTGAAGCGCTAACTAATCTTAGTCTTCCATCAGGTGTGAGTATTGAGGTGAAAATGGGATAAGTTAGGGTATAGGGCGTAGACATTAGTAAAATACCCAACCACAACAAAAGCCTCCGCAAGGAGGCTTTTGTTGTGGTTGGGTGTCAGAATTGGGGGGTATTGACACCTTTTTTATATTATGTAATATATCAATCGGCGGGGGACGAGGCACAACGGCATACTGGAAACAGACACCGAACGCCTCCCCGTCGAAACCTGGACCCGCGGTGGTCTAGGTAAACCCATTGGAGAGAATCCAATGTCTGCTTATGAAAGCACAGGGATCGAGGCCCTGTAAGCTTCCAGAGGCCAAACTCAAACAGAGGGGAAATCAAAATCCGAAGAGAGCGAAGTACGACCTTGCCAATCAGCATCTAGTTTTCGCTGATTGGCTGAGGCTGAATCTGTCAAATTTCCCATTATGGGAATGCCCTAACTCCGGACTCAAGGGCGTCTGCAACTAGTGCTAGCAGATACTTGAGCGCCGCGTGATCATGTGGCAATGGCAAAGTGGGGCGAGTTCGACGGAATGGATTAGTCCATCGGCGAACCGCCCCAAAGCCATCAGTTCTTTTTAGATAAACACGCAGACTTCCATTGGAAGACCAACCCGCACTCGTATTTTCGAGGGCGGTGTTTTTGATTTTATATTGACAAGGGTTGTTTTGCGGTGTAATAAGATGATGGAAAACTATTGAGGTGTGTCATGGAAAACGATTTTTACGAATCTGAAACCGCTGTTTGGGAAACAGTGACAAGGGAGCAGTTGTTGCACCACAAGAGATTATTCCACAAGCTATTTCCTCTCGGTCATCAGGAGAGCATAAGGAGTCTTATCCAAAATCTTCGGAACCCTTCGTTCCGTGGGTTACTTATGGCGGAAAATTGGGGGGCATACATAGGAGATATTCACCCCAGAGCATTTGATTTGTTGGCCAAGTACGGACAGGATTATCATCCGCATGTGTGGAAACGACCACTTGATTCGTCGCTTGATAGAAAGTGCTATATAAACTCATGGGCTATGGTCGAGAATGACTATCGACACCGTAACCGTCATACCTCGAAAGTCGTTGAGCCCATAGTCTATGTAGAGGGGGTTGCTTTCGGTGTGCGAGTCTATCCGATGCTTCATGGGTGGAACGCCAGAAACCTAGCTTCTCGAAGAGCATATGACACCACTCACCATGCTGTGTGTCGGTGGACAAGATATCTTGGTATTCCATTTACCCGGGATGAGTATCGGAAAATACGTGGTTTTGGATTTAGTAACCTCTTGGCCGTTGATAAGTTTCCTAGGTTTGAAACAAGGATTACTAGATTGCTTGCCAAGAGGTTTGGAGAGAGGAATATGCCTTTATGCAGGGTCACCGAAAGGTGACCCTTTGCCTTTGCCACGATTTGCATCTTTTTTATACTCGTGTATACTCTCTCCTAACTCGCACACTCGAGTCGTCTACGTTCCAGCAAGTGGAACCAATGGAAAATTCAATCCGCATGGACTGTTTCTTCCTTTAGCGGTTTTTTTGTTGGAAAAGTACACGTCGTGTCTAGAATTTGTGGATTTGGATGCAATTCTAGGCGCAAGCGAGGCTTGTGACTAAAATGTAGGTGAATCTACATTACAGGAACAAATGAGCGAAGCAACAACGAAGTGCCTCAAATCCACAAATTCTACATGAAATTCATACTAGGAACAAAATTAAACATGACCCAGATCTTTGATGAAAAAGGTCTTGTTCACCCTGTTACCATTCTCGAAGCAAAACCATCAGTCATTACCCAGGTTAAGACTGAGAATACTGATGGGTATACTGCTGTTCAGGTTGGCTACGGCGCTGGTAAAGACAAGAACGTCAATAAAGCACAAAAAGGTCACATGAAAGAGACTGGCATCTTCCGAACACTTAAGGAGTTCCGACTTGATGGAGATGATATGGCACACAATAAAGGAGATTTAATCGACCTTTCAAAATTTGCCGTTGGGGACACAGTAACCATTTCTGCTATTTCAAAAGCCAAAGGTTTCCAGGGCGTTATCAAGCGCCATGGATTCAAAGGGGGTCCTCGTTCTCACGGCCAGAAGCATTCAGAGCACGCCCCGGGATCAATCGGTGCGGTATGGCCACAACGCGTCCTTAAGGGAAAGCGCATGGGTGGACGCATGGGTGGAGATCGAATTACGGTCAAGAACCTTAAGGTTGCGGCAATTGACCTTGAAAATCACAAAATAATGATTCAAGGCGCTATTCCGGGACGACGAGGTACACTTGTCGAAGTGCGCGGCTAATCTTTTGCAAAGACATTTTATGGCAACAACTAAAACACATATTGAAGGAAAGAACAGAACAGTAGAGGCGAAGAAAGTTCTCGCCCCTATTGAGGCTGTGGTTTACTCACAGGATGGAAAAAAATCTGGCACAGTGTCTCTTCCTGGAAACATCTTCGGGCTTTCTTGGAATGCTGATCTTGTGCATCAGGTTATTACTTCAATGAAAACAAATGAGCGTTCTCCAATTGCTCATACAAAGGATCGAGGGGAAGTTTCTGGTGGTGGTAAAAAGCCTTGGCGACAAAAAGGAACTGGCAAGGCTCGTCACGGATCAAGACGTTCTCCAATCTGGGTTGGAGGAGGTGTCACTGGTGGACCAACCAAAGACAAGAATTTTGAACGCAAGGTTAATAAAAAGATGAAGGCAAAGGCTCTTTTCACGATTCTTTCAAGAAAGGTTAAGGACGGGGAGGTACTCTTTGTTGATCAGTTCAAGATGACAACTCCAAAGACAAAAGATGCCCTTACCGCCCTCGCCTCCCTGGCAAAGGTTAAAGGTTTTGAGAAGCTCACTACGAAGAAGAAAAACGCTGCTCATATCGCAATTGATGGAAAGAATAAAGGAATAGAACTTAGTTTCCGAAATATTGGAAATGTTACCGTTGATGAATTGCGAAACCTCAATCCGATTGACCTTATGTCAAAGACTTACTTGGTAGTAGCTAATCCTGCAAAGGCCGTTGAGGTTTTAGAGTCTAAAATCAATGCTAAATAATATTTATGGCAATCTTCTCTAAAAAAACGAATACTGACGAACCAAAAACTCCTAAAGCAAAAGTTGCTGGAGCTAAGGCTGTAGTAAAGAAAGTGACCAAAGAAAAGGTTGCTCTTGCACCAGTTGTAACCACACTAAACCTTAGTGCGCAGGTACTCAAGAATCCACGAATTACTGAGAAGGCTAGCTACCGAGCAGAGAGTGGCGTATATACATTCAACGTATACATAACAGCTAATAAACAAGAAGTTTCCGATGCAATCTTTGAGCTTTACAAAGTAAGACCTGTTAAGGTCAACATGACTGCGATTAAATCCAAAAGAGTCTTTAGTCGAAATAAGCGAGGCTCCAAAGGCGGTGGTAAGAAAGCTTACGTTTACCTGGCTAAAGGAGATAAAATTGAATTTGTATAATCTATAATTTATGAAGACTTATCGACCAACATCTCCATCACGACGTAACATGATCACGGTTCCATACCGAGGAGTCTTGACGACGAATACCCCCGAGAAGTCTTTGACTCATGGATTTACACGAGCGGTTGGACGAAACAATCAAGGACGAATCACCACGAGACACAAGGGTGGTGGTAACAAGCGACTCTATCGAGAGATTGATTTCAAACTTAACAAGAAAGACATCCCCGCTAAGATTCTTACGGTTGAATACGACCCAAACCGATCAAGCTTTATTTCCCTTGTTTCATACAATGATGGTGAGAAGCGTTATGTTATTTTGCCAAAGTCATTGACCGTCGGCGCAACCTTCATTATTTCAGAGAAGGCGCCTATTTCTGCAGGTAATCGTCTTCCACTTAAGAATATTCCCGTTGGTACCTTTATCTACAACCTTGAGATTAAACCTCTTGGTGGGGCAAAATTGGTCCGTTCAGCAGGTAACTTTGCTCAGGTTATTGCTCTCGATGCCGGTTACGCTCAAATCAAAATGCCATCAACAGAAATCAGACGAGTTCCTGACTCTGCCTGGGCTTCAATTGGTGAAGTTTCAAACGGAGAACATCATTTTGCCAACTTTGGTAAGGCTGGTCGCTCACGTTGGCGAGGTATCAGACCAACGGTTCGAGGTACTGCCATGAACCCAGTAGATCACCCATACGGTGGAGGTGAAGGACGTCAGGGTCGAGGTACAAAACGGCCAAAGACCAAGTGGGGTAAGGTTACTGGTGGAAGAAAGACCAGAACACCGAAGAAGTACTCAAATCGCTTGGTGGTTACAAGACGCAAGAAGACTAAAAAGAGCTAATCTTGTTTGACTTCGCTTGTTTTTCTCGGTAGTATGCTGGGGACAAGCTCAGGAAAGGGCTTTTAATTTTTATGACACGATCACTTAAAAAAGGACCATATATCGAGGAAAGACTCTTGAAGAAAATCGAGGGTAAGCATCCGGCAACTGCTGGGCTTATTAAGACATGGTCAAGACGAAGTCAGATTTCTCCAGAGATGGTTGGCTTTAAGTTTGGTGTCCATAATGGACGAGAGCACATTGAGGTATTGGTGAACGAGGAGATGGTAGGTCACCGATTGGGTGAATTCTCACCAACTCGTAAATTCATTCGTCACGGAGGTAAAATGCAGAAAGAGCTTGAGCAGAAGAAGAAAGATGGTGAAATTGCAGCCGCTCAAGCAGCCAAAGCAGCAACTTCAACAACCGCAGCTAAGAAAACTGCTAAGTAATTTTGTAAATAATTTTTATGGTAACCGCGCATTTACGATCATATAGACAGTCTCCTCGAAAAGTTCGCTTGGTTGCGGGGCTTCTTGGTGGTAAGTCGGTCACTAATGCACTTCAAGAACTAACTTTCCTCGATAAGCGAGCATCTCTTCCAATCAAGAAATTGATTGAATCAGCTGTTGCGAATGCCAAGAATACCCTAGGTGTTGAGGTAACCAACCTTTTTATAAAGGAATTGCGAGTTGATAAGGCGCCTGTTCTCAAACGATCAATGCCGAGAGCGCGAGGAAGTGCTTTCCCAATTCACAAACACTCAAGTCACATCAGCGTTATTCTTGTTGAACAAGCTCCTGTTGTTAAAGCAAAGAAGCTCGTAAAAGCTAAGGCTTCTGAAGCATAATTTAAAAATTTAAATCTATATGTCACACACAGTCCATCCATACGCACATAGAATCGGTATCCTACGAGATTGGAAGTCTCGTTGGTTTGGTGAGCGAGGACAATTCAGTGAATACCTTAGGTGTGACGTTTTGATTCGTGAATACCTCATCAAACGACTTCGAGGACTCTATGTTGCTGGGGTTGAGATTGAGCGTGGAGCAAAATCATTCCGTATCATTATCAAGACATCTCGTCCTGGTATGATTATTGGTAGATCAGGAGAAGGTCAGGTAAAGCTCCGAAAGGATATTATGAGAATTATCTCAAAGAATAAGCTTACTGTTCCTGCAGATTTCAAGCTCGATATTGAAGAAGTGCGATCTCCAGAATCTTCAGCACCAATTGTCGCTCAGATGATTGCCGAAGGTCTTGAGAAGCGTTTGCCATTTAGACGCGTTATCAAGCAAATGGTTGATAAGGTTATGGCAAACCGCGATGTTAAGGGGGTCAAGGTCATCCTCTCAGGACGCCTTGGTGGTGCTGAAATGGCACGTGTTGAGAAGCTCCGAAAGGGAAGTGTCCCACTTCAGACAATGCGTGCTGATATCGACTTTGCTCGTGAGAAAGCACATCTTACCTACGGAGACATCGGTATCAAGACATGGATTTACCGAGGAGAGGTTTTTACCGAAAAACCAAAGAATTAATTTAAATTTTATGTTACTCCCTAAGAAAGTAAAACATCGAAAATGGCAGACCGCTCGCCGAAACTCAGGTAAAGCTTGGGTTGAGACTCGTGGAACAACGGTCGCCTTCGGCTCTCACGGCCTCAAGGCAGTGAGCTCAGGGAGGATCAGGTCAAACCAGATTGAAGCGGCTCGTAAGGTGGTAAGTCGCGCGGCATCAAAAGTTGGTAAAATCTGGATTCGTGTGTTTCCTGACATGCCTTACACTGGAAAACCTGCAGAGGTTGGAATGGGTAAGGGTAAGGGAGATCCACAGGGCTACCAGGTCCAGGTAAAGCCGGGACGTATGCTCTTTGAGATTGATGGCGTAACTGACGCTGTTGCAAGGGAAGCCCTCCGTAAGGCGAGTGCCAAACTTCCGCTCAAGACCAAGGTGGTCGCCAGAGACTAGTGATTGACGGTTCGGTTGACTTATCGTCAAAAATCCTTAGTATGGGAGCACAACGTACATTTATGAAAGAACTCAAGAATAAAACAAAAGAAGCCCTCGAAACAATGCTTATTGAGAAGCGAAAGGTTCTTCGAGATTTTAGATTCAATATGACTTCAACTCAGATTAAGGACGTCAAAATTGGTAGAAATGCCAGAAAGAGTATTGCTCAGATTTTAACGCTCCTTAATCAGAAGGGTACGACCTCTGTTTCTGCAAAATAATTACTATGAAAAAGCCAGTAGAGAATAAAGAAATAACTGTCGAGAAAAAGGGTAAAATCCTCTCTGGTGTTGTTGTTTCTGACAAGATGACAGATACGATTGTTGTTTCTGTTGAGCGATACGTTAAGCATCCAAAGTACCGAAAGTTCATCAACCACCGAAAGCGATACAAGGCACATGATGCTGGAAATACCGCCAAAATCGGAGAGAAGGTTATGATCAAAGAGTGCGCCCCAATTTCAAAAGATAAACACTTCAAATTAGTCCCCACTCTCTCTAAGGCTAGCTAACCGCCTAAGTCAATCACCTAAATTCTAAACCATGATTCAACCACGTACCATTGTAAAAATAACTGATAACTCCGGAGGAAAAATCGGACGAGTTTTCAAGGTACTCGGTTCATCAAAGAAGCGTTATGCCCGTATCGGAGATCTTGTTGTGCTTTCAGTACAATCAGCAGAACCTCGAAAGGGAACTAAGAAGAAAGACGTACATACCGCAGTGGTGGTTCGCCAACGACAAGCTTTTCGAAGAAAGGACGGATCATACATCCGTTTTGATGAGAACGCAGTCGTATTGGTGGATAAGGAGAAGCGAGAGCCAAAGGCTGGACGTATCTTCGGACCAATTCCACGAGAGCTTGCTGAGAAATATCAGAAAATTGTTTCACTAGCCCCTGAGGTTGTGTAGACTTATAGAAAATTTATGTATATTAAAAAAGGCGACAATGTAATAGTGCTTTCCGGTAAGGATAAAGGAAAGAAAGGAAAGGTTATCAAGGCACTCCCTGCTCGCTCTTTGGTGGTGGTTGAAGGAGTTTCTGTGCACAAGAAGCACAAGCGAGCCACTCGAAGCGATTCAAAGGGACAGATTATCGAAATAGCGATGCCAATCAATGTTTCAAATGTCGCCCTCGTTGATCCAAAGAGTGGTAAGGCGACCCGAATCGGTAAGAAATTGGTAGGAGAGAAGTTTGTCCGAATCGCCAAGAAAAGTAACCAGACCATCTAAATTTCAACTTTATGCCAATTACTACTGTTAAAGAAAAAGAAAAGAATGCTTTCACTGCTCTAAAGAGCGTGTCAGGCTACAAGAACCCTATGCAGGCGCCTCGCCTCACTAAGGTGGTTGTTTCTGCGGGAACTGGATCAACCAAAGACAAGAAGAAGGTTGAACTCATCGCTGACCGTCTTGCCAAGATTACTGGTCAAAAGGCCGCTCCTCGTCTTGCTAAGGTATCGATTGCAACTTTCAAGAGCCGAAAGGGTGATGCTATTGGTTACCAGATTACTCTAAGAGGCGCACGAATGTACGATTTTCTCGACAGACTTTTCAATATTTCAATTCCTCGAACCAAGGACTTCAGAGGTCTTTCTCGAAAGGGAATCGATGATATCGGTAACTACACTATTGGTATCAAAGAGCACACTATTTTTCCAGAGACCGCAGACGAAGAACTCAAAGACGTTTTTGGTTTCGCCATTACTCTTGTTACCACTGCAAAGGATAAAAAATCCGCTGAAAGTTTCTTAGAGCATATCGGTGTCCCGTTTCAGAAGGAAGTGAAATAATAAACCAAAAATGCTCGGCTTAGGCCGAGCATTTTTGGTTTATTGTACAGTTTTTAGAAGGGATTGATACAGAGACTTTGCATTATAGAAAATAAAGAGTTGACATTACTCTCTTCCGGAGATAATCTCCTCAGAAGAAAGAAGAGGAAAAAACCATGGCAAATCATCAACTAAACCAAGCCTATACGAAAGCCTTCGAGACATTCCTGAGTCATACAAACGAAAAGCTGATTTTACTAGAATACTTAGGAAAGCTTATTCAAAGTCGAGAGGTTAGCTCGGTACTGGATATTGGTGCGGGTAATGGCGATTTGGCGATACCTCTTGCCAGAGAAGTTGGTCGTTATGTAGCGGTAGAACAAAAACCAAACTATGCCAACACACTCAGAAACAGTAACCTTTTTGTCTACCAAGCAGTATTCCCATGTTTAATCGACGGAAAATTTGATCTTGTACTTGGTTCACATATTATTCCTTGGAGAAAGGAAGAATACACCCCACTCATCTTTGCTGCCTGGGATTTGGTAGCAACGTACGGACAGCTGGTCCTCATTACCTATGATGATACAGAACATAGTGCATGGAATGAGTTACGAGATGGGTGTAATCTTCCAACTTCACGTAGGTCAGGAAGTCGGATAGATCTCTTCAGGGAAGTTCTTGAAACCTTAGGGGAGGTTGAGGTTATAGAGCTTGTAACAGCAGTTGAGACAAATACGCTAGATGAGCTGTGCCAAGCACTAGCCTTTGTTTATAGTGATGGAGAAATAGAGAAGCTTACATTTTTTCTGAAAAACGAAGCGGTAAGGACTTATCTTGAAACCAATCACAAAACCGAAGGGAGATACTCTTTCCCGTTTACGCACTATGTTCTTCAGGTAAGTAAGTTACCACAAGCAGAGTTTATTTAAAGCAGTGACCCCATGCCAATCGGCATGGGGTCTATGGTAATAAAAAGTGGAGGAGTAAACTATTTTTTTCTTAAACTCACTTGACTTACTCAGCTAAAAGTACAAACTACGTTTAGCAAAGGGAAAAGGAGAGGTGGTGTGGAAGATTTCGATAAACTCTGTGGGTGTGGTTGTGGGGAACAACATAACCTTAAGGGCCCGTTCACTCTTGATGTCAATACTTCCAGGGTCTTCCATTTCGTTAATCGAGAACATAAGGAACGTGGAATCAGTTCAGAGATGATGACCGGTATCAGACCCGCACCGATTGTTCCAGACTACCAGTTTTCTCGGTTGAAATGGACGTAGGTGAGGAAAAGATAAACCTAGGACACCTCGTGTCCTAGGTTTGTTGCGTTTAAAACCTCGGAAATCGTGAGACTTAGTCTCACGGTTTTATTATATGCCCAAGATTGACATATATTTAAACTATATATAAACTATATGGTATATGAACACACAAATTGTATTCACTATTGATCCAAAGGTTAAGGCAAAAGCCATGAAGCGCGCAAAGGCTGAGGGTATTCCTTTTGCGGCGTATCTTCGTCATGCCGCGGAAGAGTATGCGGAAGAGAGAACCGGATTTTCCATCACACGTCCAGAAATTCCAAATGCGAAAACTGCAAAAATACTTCGTGCCACAGCACGTGATATTAAGGCAGGGAAGAACCTCGTATCTTTTAAGGACATGAAAGGCATGGACGATTATCTTAGATCACTGTAATTCATGCAGATATGGAGATTGAATTACATCGAACATTCATAAAGCAGTTCAAAAAACTGCCTCGGGAAATTCGAAATAAGTTTATAGAGCGTAAAAATATTTTCAGACTAGAACCGTTTCATCCGCTAATTCACAATCACGAGCTTTCCGGAGAGTGGATTGGTCATCGAAGTATCAATATTACCGGAGACTACCGAGCTTTGTTTAGAGAAGAAAAAGGTATTATTATTTTTGTCAGTATCGGCACACATTCCGAGTTATACGACTAAAAAAGCAAAAACCGTCCCTCCAAACGGCTTTGCGTTTGTTGAGACGGTTGACACTGCCGTGCTCCCGGTCGGTGTGTACGTTTCTCCTCATTCGTTAAACCTAGAGATCCAGTGATACTTCAGGGCGAGCTCTGCAACTTTCGTTGCGGCGCGCTTTGAGAGCCCGTCCTCCGAGGTAAGTTTTTCGACGAATTGACGTTTTGTCCCGTCCTGCATGAATGGGCCGTCCTCGTATGTGAAGCCCAATGTGCAAAGGTATGCACGTGTTTTCAGAAGACTCTGGTGAATCGTGCGACACTCGTATGCATGTTCACCAGTCCACGGACTGATCTCAAGTATGTCGTGGACAGTGAGTACTCTCGTTTCATCGTAGTCACGAAAGTTTGCGCCAAGAATCGTTCGAATAGCTATTGCCGAAAGTGTTCCGAGTCTACGTACGTTAGTTTCGCGAAGAGCTTCTTTCCCTAGCTTCCGCAATTCTGTCAGCGTAGCGGTGTGTATCGGGAGGCATGGAACGTCCAGATATGTAAGCCCCTCTGTCACGAGGGCGTCGGCCAGGCGAGGGAGTTTTTCTCCCAGATCACTGTTTGCACGCCCAAGCATATCAGCAAGAGCTTTCAGCGCGTCTCGCATACGTACTGTACGTGCACGAGCGAGAAGTTTTTTGTGGTTACTATCCCATGCTTCCTTACGACCTATTGCTTCACGTACGAGATCGTTGCGCACTTGTGGGCTCAACTCATGTTTCTGGACAAATTCAGCGACCGTCATGTTGAAGACGGGGTGTGTTTGGTTTGTGTGCATCGTCGTTGTGACCTCTGGTCATTTGGTTGTGATGATCGTCTGAGATAATAATAGCTTGAAAATGGACTCATGTCAATAGATAGTCACGATTTTAATTCAATAAATATAAGACGGAAAAGCTTGACAAATATATGTGTTTTGTATAGTATAGTCATATAATTATGACTAATAAAAAAGAACCAACCAAACAGACGTACCTCGAAAGCGCCTTAAAATCAGGACTTTCAGCAAAGGCGGCCACCGTATATGTGGCTATGCTCGAAGCTGGAATACCATTGTCACCCAAGGCTATTATTGGTCGGACGAGGTTACATCGGCAGTATGTATACGATGCACTAGGGGAACTGCAGGACAGGCGCCTATCTCTGGCGGTAGGTGAGGGTCGGGGAGTAAAGTACCAAGCCGCAAGTCCAGATCGTCTATTGCAAGACGCAGAGAAACATCGCATTGATGCGCTTGATGGGGTTTCGCAGCTTATGCGTCTCTATGACCGTTCTCCTGCGGGAGTAGTCGAGGTTATTCGTGGTAGCCAGAATGTTATAGAAGACGAATTGCGGTTATTGCGAGGTGCAAAAGCGGGCGACTACTTGGATATTGTGGGAGGAGGGGGTAACCGTTGGGTAGAGCTCTTCGAGGGTCATATCGAAGAATGGGAGGCGCTACGTAAAGAGAAAAAGATTAAACTGCGCTACATCGGCACCGAAGACGATGTCCGTCACAATCGCGAGGAAAGTATTATCGAGAATGAGTCCCGCATCATCTCTGGTATCGGCGACCTAGTGACGGTGAGCATCCGCCCAGGCAGCGTGAGCTTTAACTTCTATGAACCAGAAGCTGTGATTGTCCGTGTTAAAAACGAAGCGGCGGTCGCGAGCCAACGGGCGTTGTTTGAAGTGCTTTGGAAGGTTGCGAAATAAGACATTTGAGGTTGGATTGGAGTAGTGATGTAGAGGGTGACAGTCAGAATGGTCCAGATGAGACTAGGTTTAATTGACTCTTTATTCTCACTCTGATAGTATCTAGCACAAGCTTTTAGAAACCTATCGGATGGCTCCTCGGGGCCTATAAAACCGCTAGAAGTCTAAATCTCAGGTTTGGCTTAGGTCATCCTATGATTTGGACTGCTCACATTTACTTGCTGGCAGTTTCTTTCGTTTCTAGGGCAGATATCAAAATATGGCAAAAAAATCAGTTATCGCAAGAGGAGCAAAAACACCGAAGTTCAAATCTCGGGTTGTCAGACGTTGTTTCCGATGTGGTAGAAAGAATGGTTTTATGCGAGATTTTGGACTTTGCCGAATCTGTTTCAGAGAGTACGCAAACGAAGGCTTAATTCCAGGAATAAAGAAATCATCATGGTAAGAGACCCTATTTCAGACTTTATCATACAGTTAAAGAACGGCTCTACTGCAGGTAAGGAGAGTGTTACCGTTAGCTTTTCAAAATTAAAATTTGCCATTGCCCAGACCTTGGAGAAGGAAGGTTATCTCTCTACGATTGCAAAGAAAGGTAAGAAGACCAAGAAGTATCTTGAAGTTACCCTTAAATACGAGGGCAAAGCTCCTCGCATCAGTGGTGTTGAGCGCATCTCACGTCTTTCACAGCGTCTTTATTTCAAAGTGAAGGATATTCATTCAGTTAAGTACGGACACGGTGCCACTATCCTCACGACTCCAAAAGGAATCATGACGGATCGAGAGGCGCGAAAGAATAATGTCGGAGGAGAGCCTCTCTTTAAAATCTGGTAATTATATGTCACGAATTGGAAAGAAAATTCTGGTCATCCCAGATAACACAGAGGTAACGATTAACGGATCGACAGTTGTCGTGAAGGGTCCTTTGGGCACCCTAACTCGAACATTCCATCCTGACTTGATTATCTCCCTTGAGAATAAGGAACTCAAAGTCGTTCGCAAGCATGAGAATTCACTTGAGCTCAATGCACTTTGGGGAACAACCGTTGCTCACCTTAACAATATGATTATCGGTGTTTCAAAGTCATTTGAGAAGAAGTTGATTATCGACGGCGTTGGATTCAAGTGGGCGATTGTCGGCGATAGCGTCGATATGGCGCTTGGTTTCTCTCATCCAGTAAAGATGAAAATCCCAGAGGGAATCAAAGCATCAATCGAGAAAGCAACCCTTACCATTTCTGGTTTTGATAAGGAGCTTGTCGGACGGTTTACCGCAAACATCCGCGACAAGAAAAAGCCTGAACCATACAAAGGAAAAGGTATTCGCTACAGTGATGAGGTTATTCGCCGAAAGCAGGGTAAGAAAGCATCATAGTAATTTACGTATATGAAAACGAGCATCAAAGAAAAAAGAATACGTCGCCACACTCGAATCCGAACTATCATCAGTGGTACGGCAACTCGCCCACGGTTTTCTGTTTTCAAATCAAACAAGTATCTATATGCTCAGCTTATTAATGATACTGTAGGAAATACACTTCTTGCCGCAAACTCACAGGGTATCAAAAAGGGAACTGCTCTTGAGAAGGCAAAGGAGGTTGGAATAACTCTTGCCAAGCTTGCCGTTGAAAAAAAGATTAAAGAAGCAGTCTTTGATCGAGGGGGTTTCAGGTATACTGGAAAGATTAAGGCGATCGCTGATGGAGCGCGCGAAGGCGGACTAATAATGTAAACGTATGGATGAAAAAGAAATTACAACTGAAGAAGTAGTCGTAGATGCCCCAGAGACAGTGGCTAACCCGGTCTCTGAGGTAGCTGACGGCGCACCTGTTCTCGATGTCGTCACTCCAGAGGAGGCGGCAGGAACTGCACTAAAGCCTGCGGGACGTTTTGTTCGAGGTGCGACCGACACTCGTTCACGAAATCCACGAGCAAAGAAATTTAGCGCACCAAGGGAGCGAGTGAAGCCAGAATTTGATCAGAAGATTATTGATATTCGTCGCGTGGCTCGTGTGGTTGCTGGAGGACGACGATTTAGTTTCTCAGTTTCAATGATTGTCGGTAACCGCAAAGGTCAGGTAGGTGTTGGTCTTGGAAAAGGTTCAGATACACAGCTTGCAATCGATAAGGCAATGCGAGACGCTAAGAAGCACCTCATCAAGATTCCATTTACAAAAACATTTTCTATTCCTCACGATGTTGAGGCAAAGTATTCAAGTGCGCGCGTTATGATTATGCCAGCTAAAGGTAAGGGTCTTGTAGCAGGAGGTCCTGTACGAACAGTTCTTGAACTCGCTGGTGTAAAGGATGTCGGCGCAAAGATTTTTTCGGGAAGTAAGAATCGTCTTAACAATGCACAAGCTGCGATTAAGGCACTCAGTCAGCTCAAGACTAAAAAGGTTACTACCCCTGCGGTGACTGCGGTTAACCCAGCTACTAACTAAACGACTATGCAACTTCATCAATTACAAAGAAAAACAAAGCTAGCGAAAAGTAGGCAAGTAGGTCGCGGTGGAACTCGAGGAAAGACTGCGGGTCGCGGTACCAAGGGTCAGAATGCTCGCGCAGGTCACAAGAAGCGTCCAGAGCTCCGAGATATTATTAAGAAGCTTCCAAAGCTTCGAGGACGTGGTATCTCACCATTCAAGAGTTTAGCTCCTGCTTCACTCATCATTAATATTGACTCTCTCGAGAAGAACTTTAAGGCAGGAGATGTTATTTCCTCAAGAGAATTGGTTGCCAAGAAACTCCTTACGATGCCAACCGGTAAGACACTTCCTGTTAAAATTCTTGGTAAGGGTGAAGTGACCAAAAAGCTTACCCTCAAAGGATTTACTATTTCAGAGAGTGCTAAGGCGAAAATTGAGAAGGCGGGTGGTACAATAGTAGCCTAAGGGAACAGCGCGTTTCCTAACCTAACCAACGTATGGGAAATTTCCTCACTAAAACAAAATTAATATTCACTGATGGGACGCTTCGAGCACGCATCCTCTTTGTTCTTGGTGCACTCGTCTTCTTCAGACTACTTGCAGCTATTCCAATTCCAAGCGTTGACAAGCTTCGCCTTGAGGCATTTTTTGGTGATAATCAGTTTCTCGGACTGCTCAACGTCTTTTCAGGAGGCGGACTCTCAAGTCTTTCCATCGTGATGCTCGGTGTTGGTCCGTATATTACCGCATCAATCATTATGCAGCTTTTGACCATGATGGTGCCAAAGCTCAAGGCGCTTTACCATGAGGAAGGAGAGGCGGGACGAAAACGATTTGCCCAGTACTCAAGGCTCATTACCATTCCGCTCGCTATTATCCAAGGCATTAGCTTTCTTATCATTCTTGAACGACAAGAGATTGTTCCGCACCTCGGGCTTCTTGCTTTTGGTATCAACGTCCTCATTATTACCGCTGGATCAGTCCTCTTGATGTGGATTGGAGAGCTGATGACTGAATTTGGTATCGGAAACGGTGTCTCACTCATCATCTTTGCAGGTATCGTCTCACAGCTTCCAACGATGCTTGGACAATTACAATACACTTTTGATCCCGCACAGATTCCACTTTACCTCGCATTTCTCGTTGCCTCACTCCTAATCATTGCGGGGGTGGTGGTGGTGACAGAGGCCGAACGTCCGATCCCAATTACCTACGCCAAGCGCGTTCGTGGGTCAAAGATGTACGGAGGGGTTTCAACCTACTTGCCACTTCGAATCAATCAGGCAGGTGTTATTCCAATCATCTTCGCGCTCTCAATACTTCTTTTCCCTCAGCTTATTTTCCAATTTCTTACGACGGTACAGAATCCCTTAGTTGCATCAATTGCAAAGCATGGACTTGATTTTCTTGCTAATGGCTGGGCACACTCAATTCTCTACTTTATACTTGTATTCCTCTTTACTTACTTCTACACCGCAGTACAGTTTGATCCAGACGCACTTGCAACCAACCTCCAGAAGGGGGGAGCGTTCATCCCCGGCGTAAGGCCAGGGGCACCTACCTCAACCTATATTGCCAAGATCCTTACTCGAATCACCCTCGTTGGTGCAACCTTCCTTGGCTTTATCGCAGTCCTTCCATTTGCGATGCAACAGTTAACCTCAAACCAATCACTCGCTATCGGTGGAACAGCTCTCCTTATCGCCGTTTCAGTGGTACTTGATTTGATTAAGAAGATTCAAGCACAGATCTCAATGCGCGAGTATTAATTTAGGGGATAGGTTTTAGGTTATAGGTGTTAGGATAAAGCAACCCCCTCACTCGCAAGGCGAGTGAGGGGGTTGCTTTATTGACAGTATTGATATAATAGTTTACAGTATTAAAGGTGGATTCCCTCCAACCCTTTGTACACAGGAGCTCTCGATGACAAACTCCAACGACACTCATCCCGAAGCAAGGGGTGATGAAGTGCTTCTTGCGAACATTGTTCCTGAGCGTATCCTTTACAACTTCGACGGCAGCAAAGGGCTCGAGGACTGGGACAGCACAGCTGATTGGAAGACCAGGCGGCTTGGCTTGGTAGCCTATAATCGGGACGGACAAATTCTCACTACAAGGAGACCTGTTTTTATTCAGTATTCCGAGTTCGCTGAATTCAGAAGGAAATTTGGATGGAAGCCTGGTCAAGAGTAATTTGGGTCTTATCCGATTGGTCTCAAACGGAAGCCCTACAGAATTCGCTGTAGGGCTTTGTTGCTTCCAAAAATCCAAGGTCGGACCTTGGATTTTATGGTATATAATCGAGGTATCGTGTTAGGGAAGATCTTTACTTCCGCTGTAATAAGCGGCGAGCACAGCTATCTGAAATGTAAAGGTAAATACAAAAGCAAGGAGGGTACCCATAATAACAACCCATATATACATTCGAGGATTTTTTTGGAAATAGGTTGGTGTCCGCCAAAGAGAAATAAGTACGATTATAGAAAAAAATATGCCAAGAATCGAAAACAGGTTGAGTCTTGCGGTTAAACTTGAAACGGCGAATAAGGAACTAACTAAACAAATTATGGTTGGTATTAGTTTGATCATATTTATATCTAAAGATTATCACAAATTATAATATGGAAGAAGTATAAGAGGAAACAGACCATTTTTGCTTTTTTAGCGCTTTACCTATAAGCTAAAATTATTATAGTCTCAACTTGCAAATCTGTGGAGTGTAAAATTAATTAGATAGAAAAAAATCATACCATGAAACAACAAACCATAATCATCATAATTCTCGCCTTAATAATTGTGGTTGGGAGTATGTTTTTATATACAAGTAAACAACGAAATGATAACAATGGGCTAAATAGTCAAAATCAAAAAATAGAAGAGTATAATCCTCAGATCAATCCCGCAGATTTCAGTACCACTATCACCAACAAATATTTCTCACTTCCTGTTGGTAAAAAAATGATCTACGAAGCCGAAACAAAAGATGGACTGGAAAAAATTGTAATAGAGGTAACATCGGAAACTAAAGTTATTGAAGGGGTCACGACGGTTGTGTATTTGGACACCGTTTATCTAAATGGTCAGCTACATGAAATTACTCGAGATTATCTTGCTCAGCACAGAAATGGTGACGTTTGGTATTTTGGAGAAGAGGTTGATAATTATGAAAATGGAAAGCTTAAAGATCATGCAGGAACATTTATCCATGGAAAGGATGGTGCAAAAGCAGGTATTTGGATGAAAGCTGAGCAGAAGGTTGGTGAATCGTATCGACAAGAATACTTTAAAGGTGAAGCTGAAGATATGCGAGATGTTGTGGCTGCAGGCCTTACGGTTACTACCAAACTTGCAACGTATACTGACTGTGTAAAAGTCTATGATTGGACCCCTCTTGATGTAAAATCAAGAGAGCATAAAACTTATTGTCCAAGTGTTGGATCACTTGTACTCAATGAACACCTTGAAACAGGTAAGAGGTCTGAACTCGTAGAAATAGTGAACCCCTAGTTGCCGAAATCTGTCTTTGTGAGATAAGTGGAATGAATGTGAAGGCAAAAACCCAAGGTTCTACCTTGGGTTTTGTTCTCAACCCCTATGATTAACGTTAGGGAGACTAATCCACAGTTGTACTTGATTTGCTAGAGTGGGGGGGGGTAAAATTCATCGTATGAAAAAATCATTTTATATTCTTCTTCTTGTTACTATTATCGTAATAATTATTTTTACGACGTACGTTATCCTACTTATAGGATCTATAGGTGGAGGGTCATCATCCGATCCATCTTGGTTATTACCCGCAGTAGCATCATTGCCAACTTTACTGCTAGCTTATCCAATCGCGAAGCTTTTTAAGAAAATTCGTAATCCTAATGATGGAGTTGATCAAATTAAGTCTGGAAACTCGTATGGTTGGGTTATCTCCACAATTTTAATCGGTCTTTTACTTGTTGCCTTACTCTGCTTCATATGCTTCTTATACCTTTTTATGTTTGCGGTACCACGGGCTTAATTATCTTCAAGAAAAAAACGAAAGCAAAATCCAAGGTATAACCTTGGATTTTGCTTTTTTACCTGTTTACCTATAAGCTAAAAGCTATAACCTAAGGGAGTGTAACGAACACTTATACCCTTTGGGTATAAAACTAACCAATGTCCTCACTTCAAACATTTATTTTCATGGGACGTTCTGGCTGTGGTAAGGGGACACAGGGTAAGTTGCTTGAAACTGCACTCCGAGCAAGTGATTCCGAGCACGACATCCTCTATTTAGAGAGTGGAGACATCTTTCGAAATTTTATTAAAGGAAATAATTATTCACAAAAACTCTCACGTGAAGTATATGAATCGGGGGCGCTCCAGCCAGAGTTTCTCGCGGTTTGGGCCTGGGCAAGTCTTTTGGTTGATAATATGGGTGGCAAGGAGCACCTGATTCTCGATGGCGTGCCTCGAAAACTTCGTGAGGCGCATGTACTCGATTCAGCATTTACATTCTATAAACGTGAGAAAATCAACATCGTCTATATCAACGTCAGTAGGGAATGGTCAAAGGAGCGACTGATGGCTCGTGGGAGAGTGGATGACAACCATGATGATGTTGAAGTGAGACTCAACTGGTTTGATGTGGATGTAATGCCAGCGCTTAATTACTTTAAAGAAAATCCTGAGTACGTTTTCCACGACATTAACGGTGAGCAGACGATTGAACAGGTTCACGCAGAGGTGCTGAAGAGCTTAGAGCTAAATTAATTTTAAATTTATGGGTGGCCTTATTAAAACAGCAGAGGAAATAGAGATACTGCGTGAGAGTGGAAGAAGATTGGCGGTGGTACTTGATACTTTAGCTCGTGCAGTAAAACCAGGAGTATCAACCTTTGATCTCGACGCATTGGCTTACAGACTCATCACCGAGGGTGGCGACAAGCCCGCATTTTTAAACTACAAACCAAAGGGGGCAATAAGACCTTTTCCAAATACTCTTTGCATTTCAGTTAATGCTGAGGTGGTTCATGGAATTCCACGGACAGATCACATTCTTAAAGAGGGGGATACGGTTGGACTCGATCTCGGATTATCTCATGAAGGGATGTTTACCGATCATGCTATTAGGGTGGCAGTGGGGGAAATCAGCAAGGAAGACAGGAAGCTCCTTGAAGCGACAAAAGAGGCGCTCTACCTTGGAATCAAGGCTGCCAAGCACGGTAATCGAATTGGGGATATTGGTCACGCTATTTCTTTTTCAATAGAAAAGGCTGGTTTTAGTGTCGTAGAAGAGCTTGGAGGACACGGCTTGGGGTACAATGCTCATGAACCACCCGAAGTACCAAATACCGGCACCGCAGGGACGGGACGTAAATTAGAGCCTGGAATGGTTCTGGCCATCGAACCAATTGTAAATGCTGGTAAACCTGACATCATTATCGATAGTGATAAGTGGACGATTAGAACAAGGGATGGTTCCCGTAGTTGTCAATTTGAACATACCATTTTGATTACCGAAGGAGAGGCGGAAATACTAACGAAACTTTAGTTTTTAACTCAAAAACGATATACTTCTAGTATTATGGAAGGTCCTGGTATAGCGCAAAAGAAATTTTCTTCACTTGAAGAAGAGGTTACGTATTTGCGAGGGCGTGTTGAAGAGAAGGAGCGGCTGATTCAGCATGAGGGGGGGACACTAGATCACTCTGAGGTTGTTGTAGACGAGATAAGATCATATAGTAAGGAAAATGCAGCTGATGCTCTACATCCTGATTTTGCACTGGCTAAATCAGAGCAAGACGCAATCGTCCTCGAGCTGAAACCAAAAGAGACTGATGCACAAATCAGCGAGCTTCTGGATATGCTTACCGGAAAAGGACTTCTTAATACTCTCAGTATCGTTGAGGGGCTTAATAATCCGCTCTTAGAGGATGATTTTCACCGATTTTTGGTCCAATATATCAAGACTGGCCACTCGCTACCTGGAATTAAGGAAAAGGACCCACGTTTTAAGGCGCTCAAAATGACACTTTTCGAGATTGCCCTTCCTGAAAATGAAAAAGAGGACAATGAGCGAAGGGGATTCAAGGAGTTGGTTGCTTCAATGGAGCAGTTTTATCTCGGTATGCTCTCGGTTGGCAACGCGACTGATAATGATATTTATACGCTTGAGGTCGCTGTACCAAATCAAACACAAGAAGTGATTTTCTTTGCATCCGTTCCGGAAAGTCAGGGATCTCTTTTTGAAAAACAAATTCTCTCTATCTTTCCAAAGGCGAAAATCAACGAACTTAAAGAAGATTACAACATCTTTGCTGATGGGGGCGCCTCTGCCGGCTCGAGTGTGACTTATGCCAAGAATCCAATTTTCCCCATCAAAATGGCTGATCAGTTTGAGTACGATCCCCTCAACGTCGTATTAAACGCTTTTTCTCGAATTGCTCGTGAAGGTGAAGGTGCTGCTATGCAGATTGTTATTAGTCCAAAAGAGCGAGGGTTTACTGACAAATATAAAGAGGCGCTCAATGAGATCAGTCGTGGAATGAAAGTTAAAGATGCAATCGACATTCGCATGTCTGGATTTGGAATTTTTACAAAAGAAGTAGGGCGATTTTTTAAAGATGGAGGAAAAAAGAAAGAGGAAGGGCAAAAAGAGAGTGAAAAGGATAGAGAGGCGGTTGAGAATATAAAGAAGAAAATTCTTTCACCAACTATCCAGACGAACATACGTTTAGTAACCTCAGCGACAAGTGAATCGAGAGCAGAAGGGATTCTCTCAGAGATTGAAGCAGCGTTTAACCAGTTTGAAGATTCTCAAGCTAATGCGTTCAAGTTTAACCGACAAAAGCGAGGGGCACTCAAGAAATTCATTACCAATTTCTCATTTCGTCTCTTTAGCCCTCAAGAAATGTTGCCAGTATCACTGAAGGAACTCATGGCAGTCTTTCACTTTCCTTCAATTGGTGTTATTGCAACCCCTGATCTCAAGCAGTCAAAAGCAGCGACTGCTCCAGCACCGGCATCCTTTGATACCAAGGGTATTCTTCTGGGCACTAATCTTCATCGCAACAACGAGGCTAATATTTACATGTCCCCATCTGATCGAATGAGGCACTTCTATGTTATCGGACAAACAGGAACTGGTAAGTCGAACTTCTTGAAGAATATGGTTATTCAGGACATTCAAAGAGGGGATGGGGTCTGTATGATTGATCCGCATGGCTCCGATATTGTTGACGTTTTGGCGACGATTCCAAAAGAGCGCTATGAAGATGTGATTTACTTTGACCCATCCTATACCGCAAGACCAATGGGACTCAATATGCTTGAGTTCGATCAGAACTTCCCTGAGCAGAAAACATTTGTAGTAAATGAGTTGATGAGTATTTTCCGCAAACTCTTTGGTGCTGTACCAGAGTCAATGGGACCTGCCTTTGAACAATACTTCCGTAACAGTGCGCTTCTAGTGATGGCTGACCCTGAGTCGGGCTGTACTCTGATCGAGGTTGGTCGGGTGATTTCTGACAAAGCCTTTAGAGATCTCAAGCTCTCCAAGTGTAAGGATCCAATCATTGCTCAATTTTGGAGAAATGCTGAAGATACCAAAGGGGAGCAGGACTTGGCAAACTTTGCGCAATACGTAACGAATAAGTTTGACGTGTTTACAACCAATGACATCATGCGACCAATCATTGCTCAGGCAAAGTCGAGTTTCAATTTTCGTGAAATTATGGATAACAAGAAGATTCTCTTGGTTAATCTATCCAAAGGACGACTGGGTGATATCAATGCCAACCTGATCGGACTCGTTATTGTCGGTAAAATCCTGATGGCAGCACTCTCTCGTGTTGATAGCCTTGGAAAGGACTTGGCGCCGTTTTATCTCTATATTGATGAGTTCCAAAATATCACGACCGACTCGATCGCCACGATCCTCTCTGAAGCCCGTAAGTACAAACTCTCATTAACGGTGGCGCACCAATTTATTGCACAGCTCGAGGATAAGATTAAGGATGCAGTCTTTGGTAACGTTGGATCAATCGCTGCTTTCCGGGTAGGTGCTGACGATGCTGAGTATCTGGAGAAACAATTCTCCCCAGTCTTTACCGCAAAGGATATTATGAATATTGAAAACTATAACGCTTACTTAAAAATTCTAGTTAACGGTACTCCAGAAAAGCCATTTAACGTTAAGACTCTAGCGTCGCCAAAAGGGGACAGTGGCATCGTTGATTCACTTCGTGAACTCTCGTATCTGCGCTTCGGCCGTGACCGAGAAGAGGTTGAGGCCGACATTATGAGGCGTTACGGTAAGTAATCTTAAGTTTTACAAATTTCTAAAAAAGGCTTATACTGCAACCTATTATTCTCATTTAAATACTCGTTTTTATGGCTCATCACAAAGAAGAAAGGACATTCGTAATCATTAAACCGGACGGCGTTCAGCGGACACTCATTGGCGAAATAATTGGCCGCTACGAGCGATTGGGATTAAAACTCGTGGCAATGAAGATGCTCGTGACCAACGAGGACCACGTTGAAGCGCACTATACCCTTGACCCTACCTGGCGAACTGTTACTGGAGAGAAAACAATCAAGAGCTACAAGGATAAAGGACTCACGCCCCCTTCTGAAGATCCACTTGAAATCACCGCCAAAATTCTTCTCGGTCTCAAGAAATACATGACCTCAGGCCCAATTGTTGCTATGGTTTGGCAGGGAGCGCATGCGGTAAAGATCGTTCGCAAAGTGACTGGAAGTACCGAACCTCTCTCATCTGATGTCGGCTCTATCAGAGGAGACTTTGTGCTCGATTCCTACCAGATGTCTGATACTGACAGTCGTGCAATTCGAAACCTCGTACATGCGTCAGGTTCTCCCGAAGAGGCTGAAATGGAAATTAAGCACTGGTTTAAACCAGAAGAGCTTACAAAGTATCGACTCATTGCCGACGAGATGCTCTATGATGTTAATATTGACGGGATTCTAGAATAGGGAGTGTTAAGAGCGACACAAAACAAAAAACGCTGGAAGGCGTTTTTTGTTTTGTGTCGCTCGGTCTACCTCTCCTCCTTATAGGAAACGAGGCACTACTTCATTTCTTGATTCTTAATTTTTCTACGATATACTTGAGATAGGGTCATTTGTTATATTTTTAGATTAAATATTTCGTCGGGAGGTTGATATTGTGGCAGGCCTTGGCTTTACCACTAAGACCACCCACTTGGGTAGTAATCTCAAGTCAATATCTCAAATGATCCTAACGAAAGACTCTCTCTATAATTTTGGAGAGGGTTTTTGGTTTTAGTGTGAACAGTTTGATATACTGTTAGAGCTTTAGATTTAGATGCAGTTCTAGGAACAAGGAAGACGGTTTCTGGAGGCGTACTAAGTCGTACGACGTAAGAAACTGACGACGTAGTGACAACGAAATGCACTAAATATAAACTCTAATCAAATGAAAATATCTTTTTATGGTGGAGCAGGAATGGTTACAGGGTCAAATTTTTTACTTGAGAGTGAAACCAAGAAGTTTATAGTTGACTGCGGATTGTTTCAAGGTCTCGGTGAAAATACAACGCAGGCTAATAGCAAACTGTTCGCGTATGACCCAAGCATGGTTGATGTTGTGCTCGTGACTCATGCTCATATGGATCATATTGGCAGGATTCCCAAACTAGTTAAAGACGGGTTTGTGGGGGTGATTTACTCAACCAAAGAAACACGTGAACTAGCAGAATTGATGCTAAATGACAGCGTTGGTCTGATGGATAAGGATGCAAAGCTTCATAATCTGGTACCAATTTATGACGAGAGTCATGTCAGAGCCACACTTGGACTCTGGAAGGGGGTTGAGTACCACCAGAGTGTTGATATCGGAGATGGTGTCAGTGCCTTATTTAAAGACGCTGGACACGTACTTGGATCATCAATGATTGAGCTAACCCACAAAGACAAGAAAATGGTTTTCTCGGGGGACTTGGGTAGCTCACCATCAATTCTTTTGCGAGATACCGAAGCTTTAGATAAGCCAGATTACCTGGTAATTGAGAGTACGTATGGTGCATCAAACCACGAACCAAAAGAAAAACGATTAGAGGATTTACGAGTAATCATTAACGACACCTTTATGCGCAAAGGGGCGCTGATTATCCCAGCATTTTCACTCGAACGAACGCAGGAAATTCTTTATGACCTTAATGAACTAGTAGAATCAAGTGAGGTTAAGCAGATTCCCGTATTCCTAGATTCACCTCTGGCAATCAAAATTACGGAGATATATAAACATGGTACAAAGCACTTCAACGATACGGTCAAATCGAGGATATCTAAAGGGGATAACATCCTTGAGTTTCCTAAGCTCAAATTAACGCTGTGGAGCGGTGAATCACATAAGATTGCGGATACTCCTAACCCAAAAATCATTATCGCTGGCGGCGGAATGTCGACGGGAGGCAGGATTCTTTTTCACGAACAAATATATCTCCCTGACCCTAATAACACACTACTCATTGTTGGTTATCAAGCCGTGGGGAGTCTTGGTAGGGCGATTGAAGAAGGGGCGAAAGAACTTACTATTCATGGCGAAGAGGTGCCTGTACGGGCCAAAATTTCCAAAATTAAGAGTTATTCTGGACACAAGGACATGGACGAGATACTTTCTTTTGTTGAACCATCAGCAGAACACTTGAAAAAAACTTTTTTGGTTCATGGTGAAATGAAACAAGCACTCTTTTTGGCACAACGATTAAAGGATTACTTGGGAGTTAGTGCGACAGTTCCAAAGATAGGGGACTCATTTGAAATTGATTTTTAAATGAAATAATAAAATAAATTTTTGTGTTACTATAAATGTTCTATGGAAAAAGATTTACCAGTAAATTTAAGAAAATATAAATTGTGTGTCTCAGGGGCCGCTGAGACAGGACACTGTGGTGTTGATGCTTTTGAACAAGCAAAAGAGCTTGGGCGAGAGGTTGTTCGTCAGGGTTGTATCCTTACTACAGGGGCAACAACGGGCTTTCCTTTTTGGGCAGCAGTTGGAGCAAAAGAAGCCAAAGGTATCTCCATCGGTTTCTCTCCTGCAACTTCTGAGCGGGAACATCGTGATGTTTACCGACTTCCAATAGAGAATATGGACATGATTGTGTATACCGGTTTTGGATATCCTGGACGAGATCTACTACTGACTCGTTCATCTGATGCGGTGTTTATTGGGTGTGGGCGTATCGGTACCATACATGAGTTTACGATTGCTTACGAGGACGGCAAGCCCATTGGAATATTGCAGGGTGGTTGGGAAACTGATGAAGTAATCAAGAATATTATTAAAAACAGTCATCGGGTTAATAATAAGATTGTTTATGATAGTGATCCAAAAATTTTAGTAGAAAAAGTGGTTGAGTTGGTAAAAAAAGATAAAAATGAAAAGAGTGTCCGCATCGGATTTCCTCAGGAGTGGGTTTGATTATAAAAAATATCAAACTTTTTATACATGAAATTATCGAAAATATCACCACTCCTTGTTTTATTTTTAGCAATAATTATCGGTGGGGCTGCTCTCTCAACTCCACTATTCACCTTTGCACAGGTTGTCGCTACACAATCGAATAGTCAAAAGACTCCATCTGAAAGCAACAAGGTTATTTTACTAGTCGAGCAGAATGTTGCTGATGCCTTGAAATCAGAATTAGACACATACAGTGCTGACATTCAGAGAGAATATGGTTTTCGTACTACAATCCGTCGTGTACTACCCTCTGACACAGTCGCTGTACTCAAAAACTATGTTGTCGGAGAGTATCAAAAGAATGGACTAGCAGGAGTCTTGATTGTGGGTAATGTGCCAACTGGTAACTTTTATGATCCTACTATTGACCCTTCTTCTGTTTTTAACAGCCAGGGTGATATTAAGAGCGACTCAATTTACAGAGACATCCTGGATGCTTGCACGTATCATGCTGATACCAATGCTTATTCATATGAAAACGCCAACTGTACCCTTTCGTCAATTCCCACGGAAGCATATTGGATAGGTCGTATAACACCAAACTCATCTACGCAAAGTTCCATCACTCTCTTGAAAGATTATTTTAATCGAAATCATTCGTATCGAACGGGTACATTTTCTTATCAGAAAAAAGTCTTAGTATATGTACCATTACCTGAAGCTGATAGTGCAACTATAAATAGACTAAAGGACTTCTCTCTATTTAATGCCTATTCTTCAAATCAGGTAAACATAGTCGATCAAACAAGTAAAACTTCCGATCAAACATATTTATCCGAATTAAAAAAAGTGCACGGCTATGAGCTCGTGTATTTTAATGGACACGGGGCTCCAAAGTTTCATGAAAAAGACATAAATTCGGGGCCAGTCGGGACTGAAGGTGAAAGGGACCCCGCTTCACTGAGGATTAGTGGCGCAAGTGCATTTTTAGAGTTTTTCGGCTCATGCTCTGTTGGTCGTTTTACAACACCAGATTATATGGCTGGTAAGTATCTTTTTAGCGACAGTTTGGTTGCGATTGCTCCATCAGTTCCAGTTTTCGCCGCTACTCAGGCACCACAAGCACTCAGTTACTTACTTGTATCCGGTAAACCTGTATTTGAAGCGCTCAAGATGCTACCGCTAGGTGGTTCAAATTTACTTGGGGATCCGACACTTCGCATGAGATACCAACAAACTCCAATTGCATCAAATAAACCAGTAATTACTGTCGATAAAAAAGAGATCATCCTTAATGATTTAATTCAAAGTATACCACTGACTATACGTAATAAGGGTAATTCAAAGTTACTCTTTGATGCCGCTCATTGGGCGTTTAGTCCAAAAGAAGATGTAAGCGTACGTCCAGATCTTTCTTTCTCTTCATCGGAAACCATTAGCGGAGGTATTGAACCAGGCTCATCAGGGGTTCTAACGTTTACAAGTTTTCCTTGGGAGAATCTTCGCGTAGGTATATATACAGGCACTCTCTCGGTTTTATCGAATGATCCGATTAGTCCGATTTTAAAAATACCGCTTACTGTTAAAAAAGGTGCAGTCCCGCAAGTTTGTTTAAATGGTCTTGATGTCAAAACATATCCAAAATGCATCTGTCCTATCGGAAAAGTGCAATCAGGGAACACGTGTCTTTTTAAATCATCCCCGACGGTGTCTTTGGCCCCTCTCCCAAATGATGGTTTAGATGATGGTCGTTTGATACGTTTTAAAGTTACCGCTGATTCTCGTGGTGATATTGGTATTGCAAAATTCAACTTTCGAGTATCTAGAAGTAATGCGATCTTGTCTGCATATCAACTCTCGGTATACTCTGATTTGGAGTACTCGGTTGCTGTGCCGGTGCCAGGAAACACATCAGGAAGGAACTCTATCGGGAGTGTTACCTATAATGAGAGAGGTGGCGTTCGTGTGACTACGAGCTTTGAGGGAAAGCCACTACAGATTCCTGCAGGCCAATCTCGCTACTTTGAACTACGTGCGAAGGTTACACCGAGCGGTGATGCTTCGGCCACCACGACACTTCTCAGTGATTCTACTAGTTACACTGATATGTTGACGTATGTACCCGGTAAAGCAAGTAAATTATTCACAGACTATTTCGTCTGGTCGCCCAATACCACGACCACATCGCAGTTTACAAACACTGATTGGACTAATGGATTTAATGTTACAGGTCTTTCGATGGATAGTGTCTCACAATTAAGGACGTGGAGTATGAATCCATCTGGTTCCATTTCCGCTACCTCCTGTATCGCAGGGTCAGGAAGCACTCTGCAACCAAAGGCAACCAATGTCTGCGACGCTACTGTTAGCTGGTCAACAACTGGAGCGAAAAGCGCTTATGTAACTATCAAAGGAGATTCACCTTATACTGTCAAGAATTATCCATACGAATATACCGCACCTCGTCTTAACCTATTGAAAGGAGATAACGTTCCATTTTGGACGAGGGTTGGGACCTATACCGTAAGTTTGTATGTGAATGGCACAAAGCCGATAGGAACAACCACTCCTGGAACTGGTATCAAAGTAGGCGAAACAACTATCACAGTGTCTGACCCACTATCAAGAATTGATCAGAAAAGCCTTGAGCAACTTGCTTCAATACTTGCTGGATTACAAAAAGTACTTAATGGTTTTATCAAGTAAGAAGGTTTATATAACTTTAAAAATAAAGAACCCCCCGCAAGCGAAGTTTGCGGGGGGTTCTTAATTTAGGGCCTTAGTTTCTTAATTTATGCTACAAACTTGACTACTCGCTCAAAGGTCTTAGGTCTCTCAGCGGCGAGAGAAGAGAGGATCTTTCGATCAATGAGTACATTCTTCTTGATGGCGGTTCCAATCCATTTGCTGTATGTCTGTCCAAGAGGGCGAAGTGCTGCGTTGATGCGAACATTCCAAAGCTTTCGGTAATCGTTTTTCTTGTCCCTTCGGTGAGCAAACGCGTAGGTACCAGCGTGGTAGATCGCTTCGTATGCCTGCTTTTCTTTGGTTCGGCGTCCCAAAAGGTAGCCCTTGGTCTTCTTCAAGACATTCTTTCGCGTTTTCAACGCATTCATTCCTTTCTTAACTCGAGTCATATATTTAGATTTATTGGTTTTTTATAGGTAACTTAAAAAGGGAGGAAGCGACCGAGTGGCTTATTTTTGATCACAAAAACGTTCATTTGTTTCCCAGCAAGCTGTGAGCTTCGAGACTCCTTGGCGTTGAAGTGGTTTTTACCCGGCTTTCGAGCAAGTAACTTACCATTTTTGGTTTGTTTCAAGCGTTTACTAAAAGATTTATTGGTTTTCATACAAAGTGATTATATTGTTTCTGTTTTATTTATCTCGCTCAATAATCATTGAAAGTCCTTTCGGCCCTTTTTTGACAGGATCTGCAATCTTATACGGCTCACTAATGAGGTGGAGAATGCGTTCCAGACGTCCCTTAAGGAAGTTATACTCCATGTACTTAGATCTTCCCGAAAGAAAGAGGTCAATCTTGATTCGATGCCCTTCCTTGAGCCACTCAGAGGTTTTTTTGGCTTTCAGGGTAAGGTCGTGCTCTCCGGTGCCAATCTTTATCTGGATACTTTTGACCTCGGTTGAATGAGACTTACTCTTTGCCTGCTTCTGTTTCTTGTTCGCTTCGTACTGGAATTTACCATAATCCATGATTTTTGCAACGGGTGGGGTCGCAGTAGGGGAGATCTCAATAAGATCACTGCCGTACTGCGCAGCCTTTGCTAGAGCCTCTGCAAGGGAGAGAACCCCCAAGCTTTCACCTTCGGGTCCAATGACCCTTAATTCTGGGGCTTTTATCTGATGATTGGCTCTAGTTGTTGTTTTCAAGTGTGGAAAATATAGTCAAAACTTAGCAAGTGACTGCTCTGGTATTTATAGCATATTTTAAAGGCTAGGTAAAGCCCTATCTGGGACATTGCTCACAAGGTGGTTGCTTTTACATAATCTTTTGCCATAATCAAGGAGGAAACGCAATTTTGGTGAAAAACCATGAATGGTAGCGGAGAAGCTAAAAGTCCACCCGGGTCAGTCTCGCGGGAGAGGCTCTATACACCAAGGAAGGAAATTGATGAACTCTGGGCTAACGTCTACAAGAGAGCAAGAGAGAAAGTCTCAAATGGAATATCCCGTCACTAGTATATCCTCTGAGGATAATTCTAGTTTATCCAATCAATGGGTCAAACCACGAGGTTCTCGTTTACGAAAGTTGGGATACGCTTTATGCCCAAAGAATGAACAATAAAGATTGTGAGGAGACGTACCGACCTCTGACCGACGATGAGTACGAACAATTCTCTCGAACGATTAGAGAAATAGAAAAATTAAAGAGAGGGAAGTTTAATTTGAGATGTTGGGGTTCACCAAAATAACGGTGAACCCCTAGTTGGTTAGATAGCACCCTCTACTTTTGTAGGCACCGTTGATTCTCTGAGGTTGATATAGACAATCAGAAGCGTGATTATGCTAAATACAAACGGAGGTAGGAATAATGCAAGGGGAACAAATGACGTTATCAGATTCATCCCGAAGACGATGAGAATACCCAACGTCATGCTATGAAGCGTTGCTGCGTATGATTGCCGATAGGTAAGTCCCCACTTGAATATCTTTCCAAGAAGTTGAACGAAGATAGCGAGTAGGAATGCAAAGAGTAAATTGAGGTTGAAATAAATCAAGAAGGCAAGGAAAATAAAGGGGATACCGATAGGAACAATAAACTTAAGTAGAGGGCGTATTTTGTTCGCGAACTCTCTGAATTTGTCCTGGTTAATGGAGGTGTTAGGGAAGTTAGAGAGGCTCTGGACGGTTATCTTACCATTACTATCTCTACTGATAATATCGGTTGCTGTAACCAAAATATGTGATTTATAGGTCGTTAATATTTGGTCAATGGCGCTAATATTTGGGTCAGCCTGAGTTGCAATAACAACGAGGTTTTCAACAGTGTTTGAAGCGTTTTTTTGGTTTAGTGTAATCGCAGGATTTCCAATGGGGCTTTTTTCCAGTTCACTCATTTCCTTAGAGCTTGTTGCTGTAATGAATTTAGATCCAAATATATCGGGTAGTTTGATGACGTACGGTTCTGGAACATTTGTGGAGAGATGTCCTGCTTGGATGGTGAGGGTCAGTTCTTTTGGGAAAGTCTCAATTATAGAATCGATCGATTCCTGGTCAGTCGCTTTTATGAAGACTGGGATTGATATAATTGAGAAGACAAAAGTAGAGAGGAGTGCAAGAAGACAACTCAATTTAAAGAAATAACCAACTGAGCTTTTGGTCGAGTTATTTTTTAAATCCTGATAAAACGCCGGTCCGTAGATGCTTTTTTTAATTTCTTCTATAAAATTCATATGTTTTATATTATGAAATAACTTTACAGTACTTGCTTATTAAACACAAGCGTGGTGTTGTGGTAAAAACTTGAGACGTTAGAAACTATTACCAAAGGTAAAAGCCGCCATTCGCTTTCGCTATGTGGCGGCTCTTGGCAACTGGAAGCACTTATTTGAAGCAATTGCGTAGCTCAATCATAAATCGCATTAGGGCGGCTTCTTCTTCGATGTTTAGAGCGGGGTTATTGTAGGTTGCACCACCGATGCGCTGAAGGCACGTGATCTTGTCGTTGAGAAGGATGAAGATCATTCCTAACTTGCCTTTGTAGGCAATGTCTACAGTTTCAGCGACACTACCATCGGCATGCGCGGTTACATGATAGATGATACTAATTTTCCCTCCGTACACCCGGACACTTCTATCTGCCTCAAGCATTCTTTTTGCGGGATTATGTTCAGTCTGGAGATACTCATTTCCATTGAATATGTCAGGCAATTCTTCAATTTGAAGATTTGGTCGTTCCACGAGTAGATTATAGAGGACACTTCTGAATCCAGGGCTCAAAAACCATAGAGCCACGATACAAAGTATGATAGCAAAGACAATGTAGAACTGACTCACGAGAGATCTCCTTGGTTTGATTGCTGTCCTTGTGAACGGGACTGGCGATACTTTGCCACAAAGCTATTGAAAAATCAAAAATCTAGCATGAAATACTGATTTAATCCAAGCTTTTTGATTACAATTGTGGTTTTGAGAGTGTCACTTCACATGGTTCGACGATACCTTATAAAAAAGTGCTCCCAGCATTTCTTCATTTCCACATAATAAAACAGGTTTTCTGTCTATTCCTCGCGGCAGAGCCGACGAGGTATTAAGCATAAAACACCATGGCTGTTTTTTTGGAATAGGAATGGTCCTCCGACCACTCTGTACACAACACGTGTTTTCACCCTCGGGGCAAGACAGCGAGGTATTCAAACATCGTACTCCAATAAAAATTGCCCGCAAAAAGCGGGCTGATTTTTAAAAATGTGGACATATCTAGTAAAACATTGAACCACTTTAAAACCTATATTACTCGGTTTTGGGAGTTCCATAAATCAAGCCCCGCTCTGCAAAATGCCCTTGAGGGTGTTGGTTAAAGCTTTCAGCAAGGGTCACAATCCTAGTATAGAACTAAGTATTAGTAGCGAGCAGTGCGCAGGTTTACGTTTACTCGCGCTCAACCCACCTTGCCAATCTTTGACAATACTTGCCACAGTACGTTACTCTTCTCTTAACTATGAGTGAAAATACATATCGCGTTGGAGAAGTCGCCAAAAAGCTCAACGTGAGTGTCCGTTCGGTGTTTCGGTATATTCACGATGAAAAGTTGAGAGCGACTAAAATTGGTTACTGGCGTGTTGATGAAAATGACCTCAAATCCTTTGTTATTGGAAGAACCAACGTAGGAAAGCCAATGAAAAAATGAAAACTAAAGCTAAACCACAACCAACGAAAGATGCGCTCACCAAATCAGACATCAAGCGTGTCTGCGATATATTGCGTCGTGATGATGGGGTCGGGGCAAAGGACTACATTGAGCAGTTTTCTTGGCTTCTTTTCTTGAAGGTCTTTGAGGGTGTAGAGGGTCAACTCAAGGAACTTGAAGAAGCGGAGGGAAGGAAGTACAAAGCCGTCATTGATACGGAATACCAATGGTCATCGTGGGCTAAAAAGGATTGGAAAGACAAAGACGAACTGGTTCACTTCATAAATCAAAAGCTATTCCCTTATCTCAAGGCACTCAAAGGAACACGCGAGAGGGATAAAATCGGGGAGATTTTCCGTGAGCTTTCTGGCAACCGTATCCGTTCGCCCCACAACCTCCTTGATGTCATCGGCATTTTGGACAAGATAGAGAAACATCACTTTCAAGACACAAACTTACTCTCACAGGTCTACGAAGAAATACTACAAGCTATGGGTAGTGAGGGTGGTTGGTCGGGAGAGTTCTACACCCCACGCCCCATCATTCGTTTGATGGTCAAAATCGTTGACCCTAAACTCGGAGAAACTATCTTTGACCCGTTCGTCGGTTCAGGCGGTTTTTTGGTGGAAAGTTTCAATCAACTGTACGAAAAGTCAGCAAAAGATGTGAAAGCGTGGCGTACACTTCAAACAAAAACATTTTTCGGACAGGAAAAGAAACCACTACCTTTTCTTATCGGTACAATGAACCTCATCTTGCACCATATTCTCGTCCCAAACATCGTACGCTCTAATACGTTTATGGAAGACGTACACAATATGCCAGAGAGTGCCAAAATGGACGTGATTTTGACCAACCCACCTTTTGGAGCAGAAGAAAGTAAAGACGTTCAGAACAACTACCCTATACAAATAGGAGCTACTGAAGGTCTTGCACTTCAGTACATTATGAAGCGTCTCAAAAATGGTGGGCGCTGTGCCGTTATTCTTCCAGAAGGAAACGTACTTTTTGGTGGTGGAGCTATGGCTCGTATCCGACAGGAACTTTTGGAAAAGTTCAATGTGCATACAATCATTTCACTTCCACAAGGAGCATTCGCACAAATGGGTGCTGGTGTAAAAACAAATCTCATCTTTTTTGATAAGACGGGCTCAACAAAAGAAATCTGGTACGGTGAAGTAAGGGGAAAGTTTACAAAAAAGAAAACAATGCAGGACGGTAGCTTTGACGCGATTTTTGATAAGTGGAAGAAACGAGAGGTATCTGATAGTTCTTGGGTAGTTCCCGTGGAAACTATCAAACAACGTGGCTACGATATTTCTCCCAAAAATCCCACACTGGCTGATGCTGACGTGCTTCTTTCGCCAGACGCAATACTAGGAGAAATAGAGAAAAATCAACACGAGATTGATAACGTACTTCTATCATTGAAAGAGATACTCAAAAAATGATTATGGAATTGAAAAAACTACAACTAGGCGAAATCTGCAACATCTCTGGTGGTTTTGGCTTCCCTCATTCACATCAAGGACGCAAAAATGAGAAATACCCATTTTACAAAGTAGGTGATATGAACACAGGCGGAAATGAAACGTATATGATTACGCACAATCATTCTGTTTCCGAAGGTGATATCAAAGCACTCAAGGCAAAAATCTTTCCTGCTGGTACAATCATTTTTCCAAAGATTGGAGCGGCTATTGCAACAAATAAGAAACGTATTTTGAGCACCCCATCAACAGTTGATAATAACGTAATGGTTCTCATTCCCAACGAGGAAATGGTAACCACTAAATACCTTTTTTATTTCCTTCAGGACTTTGACCTAAAGGATTGGTCAAATAAATCCGCGTTACCATCAATCAGAAAAAGTGATGTTGAGAAAACAGAAATACGGTTACCGTTTACAGATGGAAAACCAGACCTTGCCGAGCAAAAACGTATTACTGACAAGTTGGATAAGGTTTTTATGGAGATTGAAAAGAGTATTGATAAAATCAGACAGAACAGAAAGTATGCAGGTAAAACTACCTATTCAGAGCTTCTGACTACTTTTAGCGATGAAAACTTGAAAACATACTCCCTTGAAGAAGTTTGCGATACAACAAGTGGAGGCACTCCATCTCGTTCTAACAGTGCTTATTATGACGGCGACATTTCGTGGTTGAAATCTGGTGAACTGAACGACAATCGCTCAATATCATCTTCAGAGGAGCATATTTCGGAGGACGCAATAAAAAAATCTAATGCAAAAGTATTCCCATCGGGTACGGTTCTTTTGGCTATGTACGGTGCGACTGTCGGCAAGTTAGGTATTTTGAGTGCAAGTGCTTCTACCAATCAAGCTGTTTGTGCAATAACTCCCCACAAAAACATTTTGAATGAGTATATGTTTTGGTACTTATTTTTCTATCGTGATGAGTTAGTCAAAAAAGCGTTTGGTGGTGCACAGCCAAACATCAGTCAAACGCTCATTCGCAAACTTCCAGTAAAAATACCCCTAAAAGATAAACAGCCAGACCTAGCCAAACAAAAAGAGATTGTTGCAAAAGTAAGTTCTATTCAAGAGAAGCAGGAAATGCTAACGGACTTGTTTTCCCGACAAGAAAAGTTATTTACATCACTTCGCTCGTCAGTATTGAGCCAATCGTTCCAAATGCAAACATAAAATATATGCCATATTCAGAAGACGATACAAGGGTCAAAATCATAGACCCACAAATACACGAGAGCGGTTGGAAAGAGGAACAAATCCTCCGACAATATGCTATTGCCGATGACCGCTTCTTTGTAGAGGGCGAGGACTTCAAGCGTCTTCCTACTGCAAAGTTTGCTGATTATGTTTTGCTGTACAACAACGTTTCTATTGCCGTACTTGAAGCAAAGGCAGAAGACGAAGACCCTCTCAAACATTTGAGCCAAGCACAGGACTACGCAAAGCGTCTTGATGTGCCTTTTGCCTATATCTCAAACGGCAAAACAACTTATCTTTACGACCGCCGAACATTGAAGACGGAAGAAGTATCAAGCTACCTTTCACCTGAAGAAATGTACGAGGCGTACAAAGAGTGGAAAGGATTGAGCGAGCAGAAACTAGACGCTCTCACATATCCGCTTTATGTTGCAGGTACAAAGCGTCCGCGTGCGTATCAAGAAACAGCAATAAAAAATACTGTTGAGAACGTCGTCAAAGGAAAGAAGACCACCCTCCTTACGATGGCGACTGGTACAGGTAAAACATTCACGGCATTTCAGATTGTTTGGAAACTTGTGAAGTCAAAGCATATACATCGCGTGCTTTTCCTCTGCGACCGCATCATTCTCCGCGATGACGCATACAGCAGAGATTTTGAACCATTTGGTGAGGCGCGTTGCAAAATTGAGGGCGGTGAGTTCAATGCCAACCGCGATATCTACTTTGCAACATATCAAACCCTTTTCACTAATGACTTATACAAACAAATACCAGCCGATTTCTTTGACCTGATTATTATTGATGAGTGTCATCGTTCTCGCTATGGCGACTGGGGTGAGGTATTGGAACATTTCCAATCTGCACAGCAACTCGGAATGACCGCTACGCCAAAGCGTGAGGACAACATTGATGTATACGAATACTTTGGCGAGCCAGTATTTGAGTATTCTCTCGGACAAGCGATTGAAGACGGCTATCTCGTGCCGTACAAAATCTTCAAAATATCAACCAACCTCTATAAAGAAGGGCTAGACATCTCTTCGGCTGAAGAAGTTATTTACGATGACGAGATAGAGCCAGAAAAAATAAAGGATTTCTATGAGCCATCAGAGTATGAGCGAGCCGTTACTATCCCTGAACAAATAGACCTACTGTCAAAGAAAGTGATTGAGGTGCTAGATAAAACGAACCAATACGGCAAAACGATTATCTTCTGCGTGGATATGGCACACGCACAAGCAGTCAAAGACAAACTCAACGAGTTGAAAGGAAACGAGGATTATGCCTCACGTGTCGTAGCCGAAGACAAAGACGACCTTACAAAGTTCCGAGACAAAGAACGTGTGATGCCTGTTGTTGCTACAACCGTAGACCTTCTCTCAACTGGCGTAGATATTCCACACATTGAAAATATCGTCTTTATGCGCCCCATCGCCTCACGAGTATTGTTCAAGCAAATTATCGGGCGTGGCTCTCGTCTCTTTGAGGGTAAGGGCTTCTTTAGGATTGTTGACTTCACCAATGCAACACGCCTTATTGATGAATGGGATATTCCTACTGAAAAACCAGAACCGCCAGAGCCACCCGAAGAACCAATCGCACCGTACGACAAACTTGTTATGGGTATTGTGGTGGACAACAAAATGGAAGCCCCTGTCGTAAGTGCAATCGTAAAAGCGAAACTGGGACGCTGGGAAAAAATGGGCAAAACCGATGAAAACGGAATGTTCAAGCTCTTTGGCTTGCCATCAAACGACAAGGTAAGTATCAGCATTGAACACGCGGAGTATAAGAAGTTGAACAAGAAACTTGCGCCACATAAAACTGAAGACGAGACCCCGTACGAGTTTCGCTTGAAAGCGTGGAAGTCCGCACCGAAGAAAATCACCGTCAAAGGTATTGTCGTTACGATTGATGAGGAAGTGGAGGTTGAGTTTGACGGTATGAAGCTATCGTATGCAGAGTACCGAAAATACTCAAAAGATAAGATTGCCGAAACAATCCATTCTTCGGATGAGCTTCGCGCTATCTGGCTAGACCCAGAAAAAAGAGAGAAGTTTATCGCTGACCTTGAAGCGATGAAAGTAAACATCACACTCATCAAGTCCATTGAGAACCTTGAAGACGTGGACGCTTTTGACATCGTGGCTCACATTGCTTTTGACGCTCCGCTACTAACTCGTGAAGACCGCGTAAAGCACTTTATGAGGCACAACGCGAAGAACATAGACCAGTACGGCAAGGAGATTGGCGAGGCAATCCGCGAGATTATGGAGAAGTACAAGAACAGTGGCGAGGAAAATCTCTCCGCGCAGGCGTTTCTACTTCCGAATATGAATGCAAAGAAGGAGGCAATCCAGCAGAAATACCCAGAAGGTCTATATGGCTTCATGCACTCGCTTAAATCAAAGATTTACGCCGTTATGGCCTCATAATAGGCCTTCCGTAGAAATATTTGTCGGGAATTTTGAGCGGAAGAAGAGGTAAAAATGGGGATAACCACATTGTCCCAAAGCTTACATGCATGTATACTTTACGCATGCCTAATGCGCCCAAATTTGTACCCAATCTGTTCAGGAGCGATGCTTTCTTTATCGGGCTCTCAAAGTATGAAGAACCATTGCTCAAGCCATTTCACGATATGGTGAGAAGCCGTATCCACACCGTAGGCGATACTGCCATTACCTACCGAGTTATTAACCACTGGGCACAGAAAAATCTTCTGCCAGAGGGTTGTAAAAACTCAAATGGTACGTGGCACAAATTCACTACCGTGGAGCTTGCTTGGTTGCGTGTAGTTGTTCGCTTGAGGAAGTTGGGTCTATCGCTAGAAAAAATTGCCTCAGCAACAGAGCAGGTAATGCGTTGGGATAATAGGAGCCAATCCTACCCAATCTTTGAATACTGTCTTGCCTTGGCATTGGCAAGCTCCAATGACCCCTATGTAATTTTTCTATCAGACGGAACTGCCGATGTAGCGACTTCAAAAGATATTGAGGGTGCAAAAATTATTGCTGGGTCGCGAGACATGTCGCTGGTTTCTCTAAAATCAATCTTGTCTGAGCTGGGCTTTACTCCTGTTAATCCCGCTCCGCTCATCTCCCTTGAGCGAAATGAGGCTGTCCTTATCAGCAAGGCAAGGAGCGGTGTTAATAGTGAAATTACGGCTCACATAAAGGAGGGCAGGGTCGGTAATATTAGGAGAACAGTTTCCTACAGAGAGAACCCCTCGCTGGATGACATAAAGAAGGGCTTCAAGGAAAATGGCGGCTTTGGAGAAATCTTACTCAAAGTGTCAGGGGGCGTAGTGCAATCTGCCGTTGTAAACCACCATGAACGCCTTTCTTAACCCTGCTATCAGCCTTAATGGCTGGGGCATTTATGAATACGTCATTGCTATCAGAAAAGCATCTGGGGCACATCACACAGCTATGAAATACAATGATTTCAGTTTCAGAGTACCGAAAGGTACTCAAAGACGACGAGAGCCCAGACGAGATTATACAGCGTCGTATAGCCTATTTAGAGGCCTTCTGCCGCAGTGTGGCGCGTATTGAACTACAAGCGTATGTCAAAGTCATCAAAAATGAAACAGCATAGTCCGCCACAGTCACTTCAAGAGCTGAAAAGCTCGGGCGTTACGATTTACGGCCTTATTTATTGCAGAGTTTCGTCCGATAGACAGGCCACCGAGGGTCACGGCTTGGAAAGTCAGGAGCAACGTTGCCGTGAATACGCAAAACTAAACGGGTTCATCGTTGATAAAGTTTTTGCCGATAGCGCCTCAGGGGGTGGAGAATACACTTCACGAAAAAAACAGGTGGCACTACTTGAGTATGTAAAAGCGCACCCCAACAAAGTTTTCGTGGTCATAATTGACGATATTTCTCGTTTTGCGAGAGATGTGCAAGGTCACACACAGTTCAAGCTGCTTCTAAGGGAGCAGGGCGTAGAACTTACTTCTCCAAATTTTAATTTTGAAAATAGTCCCGAGGGGCAACTGATTGAAACCGTGATGGCTTCGGTAAGCCAGTATCATCGTACAGGAAATGCTCGCCAAGTTATCCAAAAACAGCTTGCTCGCATGAACCTTGGCTGTTGGCCGTTTGCCTCAGTGCGCCCATTTAAAATGATGAAAGATGCAAACTATGGAAAAATTCTTACAGCGCAGTATCCCGACGTTGAATATGCTAAAGAAGCCTTGGAGCGGTTCGCTAATGGCGAATTTCTTACGAAGGCTGATGCGTGCAGATTTCTCGCGGGAAAAGGCTATTGGAGGGACAACAGGCGCCCTGAAAAACATATTGATGCATTTACCTACTTGGCTAAGAGTATTCTAAACGCAGGGTGGGTAGAGTATACAAAGTGGGGTTTCAAGCCAATTGAGGGAAAGCACAAGGGCTTTATCTCTATGGAAACTTACGAAAAGGTTCAGAAGCGCCTAAAACGTGAGGGGTTAAGTAATCGTATACGTAAAGATATTCACCCTGATTTCTTCGCTCGCGGTCTAGTTCTGTGCGATGGTTGCTCGTACCCATTCAGGGGAGCGTACTCAAGGGGTAGGACAAAACGCTATCCGTACTATGTCTGCCAAACACACGGGTGCCAATTTTATGGAAAATCAATTCGTAAAGATATTCTTGAAGGCCAATTCAAACAGCTACTTTCTGAAACCGCGTTGAAGGAAGATGTCGGCGACCTCGTTAGTATAATGTTTGACCGCGTTTGGAAAGATGAGGTTATCAATGTGAAAACTAATGAAGCCATTGTTGCTTCGCACAAATCATCGCTTGAACATAAGCTAGAACAGCTTACAGAGGCCGTGTTTGGTGCAAAATCGCCTGCACTGAAAAAGATATATGAAAGCCAAATGGAAAGACTTGCAAAGGAGCTTGATAGCCCCGACCTTGCAAGCGTCGGGGAAATAGACTTCTCTGTACCTTATAGAACCGCTCTAGATAAAGCCAAGGGATTGCTAAAAAGCCCTTTAGAATATTGGGAAAAACTAGATGTACGTGAACAACATCGTCTTTTTTACTTCATCTTTGATGAGAAATTACCCTACACACCGAACGTTGGGTATAGAACCGACAAAATACGAACAGCCATAAGGCTTTTTGAGAGCTTTGTGGCTGTAAGTTCTACTGATGTGGAGATGGGCGGAGTCGAACCGCCGTGCGGGAAAGTAGCTAGAATGCATCTACCGTGTGTAGCAGATTTGATTTAGGACTTGCGAATTTGACACATTTCGTCGTTGCTTCGCTCATTTGCTCCCGCAGAGTAGATTCACCTACACTTTGGTCACAAGCCTCACTCGCGCCTAGAACTGTATCCAAATTCGCAAGTCCTGTTTAGAAATATTACGTAGAGAATATGCAAAACCGTAATATGTCGATTCTCTTTATTTTGAATTACTCGCGAGAAACTGAGTAATTCTAGTTCCATTTTATTACACCCGATTCAACCTATGAAACTTCAGTTGATCGAACGCCACTTAGGCTAAAGCGTAAGTGGAAGCAAAGGTATTTCCCGTAAAGTACGGAGAAGCTACCGATTTTGCTTTTGAAAGTACGTTTGCACGTAGCTTGTTAAGCGTTTTTTAGGAAGGACGCTCACTTCCACACGGCACATAAAAGACTAATTTTCCTGTCGATGCCTGGCATCCCCATTATCTAGTTTTCAACGTTCGCTCAATTTCACGCTTGGAATCTCGTTTCTTAATCACTTCGCGTTTATCGTACTTTTTACGGCCGCGGGCAATTCCAATCTCAAGCTTCAATTTTGCCCCCTTATTATACACCGAAATTGGCACAATTGTCAATCCTCTCTGTTGCTCAGTTCCAGCCAATACTGCTAGTTCTTTGCGATTAAGAAGTAGTCTTCTGTTTCGGAGCGGATCGTAGCCCTTTGGAGCATTTGCTTGCTGGTAGGGAGGAATATTGGCGTTGATTAAGTAAGCTTCGCCCCCTCGTATGGTGACGTGGGAGCCATCGAGTGACCCAAGGTGGTTTCGCAAGGATTTTACTTCAAACCCAAAAAGCTCCATTCCGGCTTCAAACCGTTCCAGAATTTCATAGTTTAAATTTGCTTTCTTGTAGCTAACTAAGGCTTGCATAATATGGTCAGTGTAGCATTTTTGAGCTTTAATTTGCATCCTTTTGATCTTATTTTTTCTTTAGAAAACGAGGTTCAAATTACCTAGCCATATTCCTAGCTTTGTGTATAATGTGCCTACTTCAGGACTTTCATAGGTAGCGCATTTCTTTGTTGCAAGCTCCGTTTGCTCCCGCAGAGTAGATTCACCTACACTTTGGTCGCAAGCCTCGCTCGCGCCTCGAACTGCATCCACTTATGAAAGTCCTGTGAAATTAGAAAAATATGGCCTTATTTAACAACGACAAAAAGGAAGATAACAACAAAAAAGCTCCCGTCACTAAGGCGGGGAAGAGCCTCATGCCTGGTGGCAACTTTTTCGGCAATCTGATTACTGCCCTTTTGGTCTTCATGGTCATCATCGGGGTTTACATGTTGATAGCCGAGAATCAGACTAAATCTCAAGAAATTTCACTCTCAGAACTCTCAACGGATATCAATAAGGGATTAGTAGATGAAATCAGTGTTCGTGGAGACGATTTACAAATTATTTACATTGGCACTGCAAAGATAGAGAAGATTGCCAAAAAAGAAGCTGGAACTGCGCTCACCTCAACCCTTTCAAACTACGGTGTGGACAAAGTAAAACTTGAAGGAGTAAAAATCAATATTAGAAACCAATCAGGTCTCGGGTATTGGATTCTCACCCTTTTGCCTTACTTATTCCCATTTATATTTATTGCATTTTTCCTTTGGTATATGACCCGTCAGGTAAAAGGGGCTGGAATGCAGGCATTTACTTTCGGCCAATCAAAGGCACGTATCACTGATCCTGATGATAACAATCAGCGTGTTCTTTTTAAGGATGTTGCTGGGGCAAAAGAAGCAAAAGAAGAGTTGGTTGAAGTCGTCGATTTTTTGAAGAATCCAAAGAAGTTTCTTGATATTGGTGCTCGGATTCCAAAGGGAATTCTAATGATGGGTGCGCCAGGAACAGGAAAGACACTCCTAGCACGTGCCGTAGCAGGGGAGGCGGGTGTCCCATTCTTCTCAATTTCAGGATCAGAATTTGTTGAGATGTTTGTGGGTGTCGGTGCTTCACGTGTTCGAGATTTATTTAAAATGGCAAAGAAAGCGGCTCCCTCGATTATCTTTGTGGACGAGATTGATGCTGTTGGACGTGTGCGAGGAACAGGGGTTGGTGGGGGAAATGACGAGCGTGAACAAACACTCAACCAAATCCTCGTTGAAATGGATGGTTTTGAGCCAAATGAGAAAGTAATCGTAATGGCTGCAACCAACAGGCCAGACGTTCTTGACCCAGCCCTTCTTCGCCCTGGCCGATTTGATCGTCGGGTAACACTCGATCTCCCTGATCGTTCTGATCGTGAAGAGATACTAAAGATTCATGCCAGAGGCAAGCCGCTTGGCGAAGACATTAAACTTGCCGTAATTGCAGAGCGAACCCCAGGTTTCTCTGGTGCCGATCTCTACTCGTTGATGAATGAAGGAGCGATTCTCGCTGCAAGGGAAGATCGCAAGAAGGTTACTCAATATGATCTTATCCGAGCAATCGAAAAGGTGATGCTTGGTCCTGAGCGCCGTAGCCACCTCCTCTCTAAGGCAGAAAAGAAAATTACTGCATACCACGAAGCAGGTCACGCCCTCGTTGCGTCCCTTCTTCAATACTCAGATCCTGTGCACAAGATCTCAATTATTTCTCGTGGACGTGCTGCGGGGTATACTTTGAAGCTTCCGCTTGATGATCACAAGATGCAATCCAAAAAGGAGTTCCTCGATGACATCGCAGTCTCTCTCGGAGGATACGTTACCGAAAAGTTGATCTTCGATGACCTCACGACTGGTCCATCAAATGATTTACAAGTAGCGACAGCCTTAGCGAGAGATATGGTTACCAAGTATGGAATGTCAGATAAATTGGGACCAGTTGCACTTGAAGGTTCAGGTGGTGCAGCACTCTTTGGACGTGGAGTCGATGAGAAAGAGTACTCAGATCGAGTGGGAGCAGTGATTGACCTTGAGGTTTCAGGGATTATGAACGAGGCGCATCGTCGGGCAGAGGAGGTGATTGTCGCCAATCGCAAATTACTCGACGCTATTGCTGCAACTCTTATTGATGTTGAAACGATTGAGCGAGACGATTTTGAAAAGATTTTGGTTGCCCACGGCGTTACCCCAAAGAAGAAACAGGATATTGAACATCAGGTGTAAGAAAATTTTCAGAAATGTCCCTACCCAGGGATGTTTTTGATTAGGGTTACTTTAAGGTATACTAAAATAAATATGAAATTTATATATTTAAAATACAAAAAGTATTTATGGTATGGGGTTATTGCACTCGTCTTGTTAGTTGGTGGTTATTTATACTTTGGTTCAAAAAATTCCAGTGACTACAAAACATTTACTGTTACCAAGACTTCAGTTGAAGATAAGATTATATTTTCAGGGAATGTTATTCCCGCTGAGAAAGTAGTGCTTTCCTTTGAAAAGACTGGACGAATTGTGTCACTACCTGCTTATGTCGGTAAGATGGTCTACGCAGGGGAAGTGCTCGCATCCCTCTCTTCTGGTGAAAGCCAGGCGCTCCTCGACCAAGCACGAGCAAGTCTATTGTCAGAAGAAGCGACACTTGCTGAATTAAAACGAGGAACAAGACCAGAGTCAATTGAGGTTGCAAAGACCAAAGTCTCAACTGCTCAGATCGCACTTGCAAACAGTTTGCAAGGTTTGCGCGATGCGCTCACCGACGCTTATACAAAAGCAGATGATGCGGTCCATAACACACTTGACCCACTCTATAGTAATGACACAAGTGATGCCCCGACACTTATAGTACAGACACCAAACTCTCAACTTCAAATTAACCTTGAAACATTGCGAGCGAAACAAGAGAAGACACTCGTCTCATGGAGGGTACTTAATAATACAAATTACATCGACCTCAATAACACGTTACTTTTGTCACTAAAATCAAACCTCACTGAAACGAAAAACTTACTTGATATGGCAGCTTCTGCATTGGGAACGGCTCAAACCAGTGGATCTGTTACACAATCAAATCTTGATACATGGCGCGCAGCTGTTGGTGTTGCTAGAACAACCATTTCAGCATCAATCAATAAATTAAATACTGCCGAACAAAGTTTTGCCACAAGCGGATCAGCTCTCACACTTGCTCAGCAGGATTTAGCGGTTCTACAGGCTGGATCTTCTGCAGAAGCAATCGCTAGTCAGGAGGCTAGGGTTGCCTCAGCTCAGGGTAAGGTCTCACAATATCAAGCTGAGGTAAACAAGTCTGTCCTCATATCACCAATTACCGGGGTTGTTTCAACCAGAGACACTGAGCTTGGACAGATTGTTTCTCCAAATCAGCAAATCGTTTCTGTTATTTCCAACAAAAAATTCCAGATTGAGTCAAATGTCTCTGAGCTCGACATTGGCAAAGTAATGCTTGGAATGCAGGCGACGACAACGCTCGATGCCTACGGGACAGATGCTATTTTTCCTGCAAAAATTATTCGTGTTGACCCAGCAGAGACAACTGTAGAGAACTCACCCGCTTATGGCGTTAGACTGGAATTCACTTCTGAAGATGCTCGTATTAAATCAGGTATGACAGCGAATATTACTATTGTTATTGCACGTAAGGATGGTGTTCTGGCGGTTCCTATCCGAACCATTAAGAAAGAGGGAAGTAGTAAATCAGTAAGTATTTTAACTGGAAATAATTTGATTGAGTCTAGAGAAGTAACGACAGGGCTCACCAGTTTATCAGGTATGGTTGAGATTCTCTCAGGACTCAGTGAAAATGATCGTGTAGTGTTACCACAAGGACTCTAATACCCTAAAGCTTGGATAAATCTGACATGTTCAATCCTGCTACATATATTTCAAGTTTTTTAATCACGGTACCGGTCGCCTTTTTCTTGGCAGTTCGTTATGTGAGGCGTACGAGCCTTTGGACTACCTCCCTTATTGTCTTTGTGATGACCTTGACGTTCCTTAATCTTGTCATGGTCTCCGGTATCTTGGTCGGTTTGATCCAAGGATCATATGATGCATTTAAGTATCAATATTCAGGAGATGTCTTCATTTCTAAACTTGTTGGTAAGAATTACATTGAGCGTAGTACTGAGATCATTGAAACAATCAAGACACTTCCTGGTGTTTCCGGATACGCAGCTCGCTACATAGAAGGTGGTCGAATTGAAGCAAACTACTTAACCAGAGTTAACGATGTTACTCAGGCGGCTGATACCGTGGGTTCAGAATTTACTGGCATTGATCCGGAAGCGGAAGATAAAACAACAGGGTTGTCAGCTAAAATAATTGCAGGGGAATACCTTAATAAAACGGATAGCAACTCAATTCTTATCGGTAGTCAGCTTCTCGAACAATACTCAACAGTGAGCTTTGCGGGACTTGATACAATCTCAAACGTTGTTCCTGGAAGTAAGGTGCGAGTGAGTATTAATGGAACGGTCAAAGAATTTACCGTTAAGGGTGTAGTAAAGAGCAAGGTCAATAATGTTGGGTTAAGAGTTTTCTTTGTTGATAGTGAACTGCGAAAATTGCTTGGTAGGACTGACTACAACGTAGATGAAATTGCTGTTAAATTAAAGCCAGGAGTTGATTCTACGCAAATTACTGCAACACTAAAGGCGTCGGGACTGGGGGAGTATGCACTTATTCGTACTTCTGAGGAATCCCAAGGAACATTTCTTGAGCAGATTAAAACAACTTTTGGAATGCTCGGTAATGTTATCGGCTCTATTAGTCTTGTGGTCGCCTCGATTACAGTATTTATCGTTATCTTTATTACCGCAATCACACGAAGAAAATTTATCGGAATTCTCAAAGGTATCGGTATTTCAGGATCAGCAATCGAGCTCTCCTACATCCTCCTCTCTCTATTTTATGCAATCATTGGTATTTCAATCGGAGCATTTATCCTTTATGTTGTGGTAAGGCCTTTCATCGATGTCCATCCAATTGATTTTCCATTTAGTGACGGAATTTTAGTGGCTGAGTATGGGAGCACCGCATTTCGTAGTCTTTTGATTTTGATTGCAACAATTATTGCAGGTTATATCCCTGCGAGAATTATTGTTAAAAAGAATACACTCGACGCAATTCTCGGAAGATAAATATGATTAAGGTAAATAATATTACAAAAACATTTCAAAGCGGAGGAATTGAAACTACCGTTCTTCATGGTGTCACCCTTGAGATTCCTAAAGGACAATTTCTGGCAATTATGGGTCGCTCAGGGGCGGGCAAGAGTACTTTGATGTATCAGATTTCACTTCTTGACCGTCCATCATCTGGAACTATTTTTGTTGCAGGGGAGAATGCTACAGACTTCTCTATCAAACAAGCAACACAATTTAGACTGAATAATTTCGGCTACATTTTTCAAGACTACGCACTCCTCCCAGAGCTTACTGCAGTTGAGAATGTTGCTCTGCCACTTTTAATGCTCGGGATTCCACTGAAGATTGCTAAGATGCGTGCAACTAACGTGTTGGTTAAGGTTAAGATGGATCATCGTTTGGGAAATTTACCGAGTCAACTCTCTGGTGGGGAACAACAGCGTGTCTCTGTCGCTCGTGCAATTGTTAATGAACCATCAGTTATTTTTGCCGACGAACCAACGGCAAACCTTGATGTTGATAACTCAATTCGAGTTATGGACTTACTCACCGAACTCCATAATGAAGGGCAAACCATTGTGATGGTGACACATGAAGAAGAGTACAGTAAGCGTGCAGAGCGCATCATTAAACTATCTGACGGAGTAATTATTTCTGATCTTTTACTTAATCATACCCAAGGGGCATAAATATACCCTTAAAAAAATAAAGAGCTCAGTAAACACCGGCTTTGCCTTGGTCTTGTTTTTAGGCTACTATTCGGAAAGTTCGCAGTAACTTCCACCCTTAGCTCAGTTGGTTAGAGCACAGAGCTTATACCTCTGCGGTCCTTGGTTCGAGTCCAAGAGGGTGGACTAAAATGTTTAAGTAGCGGAAGGTTATTCAAAATGGATATTCTTGTCGATTCGTGAGAGGCGATGATTGAGGAGGGGGTAGTTAGAGAGCGTCAGGTCCTCGGCTATTAGTTTGGCGGCTTCAGAGCGTGCGGCTTCAACCATTTTAATATTCTTGATCGCTTCCATACCGAGGTCAGAGAGACCCCATTGTTTTTTGCCGGCGAGTCCTCCTTCACCACGTTGCTGAAGGTCGAGCTCTGCTAATTCAAAACCATTCTTGGCGTTTTTGATTGCTTTAAGTCTATCAACACTTTTTTTGCTCTTACTTTCGTTCACGATAAAGCAATAAGCTTGATGGTTACTGCGGATGACTCGTCCACGAAGTTGGTGGAGCTGGGCTAGTCCAAATCGCTCACCGCCTTCAATTAAAATCACTGTGGCATTTGGCACATTCACCCCAACTTCAATAACTGAGGTTGCCACCAGGATATCGATTCTGTGTTCGGTGAATTCAGTCATGACCTCATCTTTTTCCGCTGGTTTTAATTTGCCGTGAATGAGCGCAACGCGATATTCAGGAAAGATTTTCTCTTGTAATTGTTTTGCAGTTTCAACGACCGACTTTGCGTTGAGCGCTTGTTCTTTGAGTGGGTCAGGTTCGTCGATGCGTGGGCAAATGACATAGGCTTGCCTGCCGAGCTTTAGTTGCTCTCGTATCTTACTGTAGACATTCTCCATTTCTGCCGAGACAACGACTTCAGTAATAACTGGTTTGCGTCCTGCTGGCATTTCATCCAGGAGCGTGAGATCAAGGTCACCATAAACAGTAAGCGCGAGCGTTCGAGGGATTGGTGTTGCGGTCATTGAAAGGAAGTGGGGAACAATTGGTTTTTTTGTCACTACAGGGACTGGGTAGGCTTTGAGCGTCCCTTTTTTGATTGGTTTTGTTACTGGTTCACTGTTAACTTTGCGAGCAAGTTTTTGTCGCTGGGCTGTCCCAAAGCGATGTTGCTCGTCGATGATTATGTAAGCGAGGTTTTTAAATGAGACACTTTTTTGAATTAGTGCATGGGTACCGATGAGGATTGAGATTTCGCCCGAGGCAACCCATTTTAATAATTGGGTCCGTGAGATGTCAGTCCATCCATCAGGATTTACTTTGGAGGGGAATTTGCGACAACCACTTCCGGTAATGAGCGCAATCGAGATAGGGAGGTGTGAGAAATATTTAATGAATGATTCAAAATGTTGTCCTGCCAAAATTTCGGTTGGTGCCATATAAGCAATTTGGAGCGTACCAAAGTCTTGGTCTTTAGGACGGGTTGCAACGACGGCGTAAGCCGTCGTCGCTGCTACCGCAGTCTTACCCGAGCCAACATCTCCTTCGAGTAATCGCGACATAGGATGCCCACTTTTAAAATCAGAGAGAATTGTTTCTATGGCGGATTTCTGCGCCCTCGTTGCATCAAAAGGGAAACGTTTGAAGAATGCTTCGATATCACCTTTATCTTTTTCAATAGTGAAAGCGCCATTGGCTTCGTACTCGCGTCGCTCTCGTTGTTTTTGTAGTTGAATAAAAAATACTTCCTCGAAAGCAAACCGCTTTCGAGCACTGACGCTGTCTTCCTCGCGCTGAGGTGTATGGATCCATATCAGTGACGTGCGCAAAGAGGGAAGTGAATACCTCTTGAGCATTTCATCCGGAATTGGATCAATTAACTTGTCGATAACTCCTGACTTAAAAACACGTTGGAGTGCGTAGTAAAACCAACGTGAGGTAATTCCCCGGCTCTCAGGATAGATTGGAAAAGAAAACAGTTCATTGTCACCCTCAACTCCTTCATTGAGCGCACTGGCATTAAAAAGCATTCCCTTGTTATCAATCGGCAACTGATCAATATTTTCAATCTCAGGATTAGCAAGATAGCTCTCTCCTTTGCGCTCGGCCACCTTACCAACCACACGCACCAGAGATCCTTCCCTGAGCATCTTTGCGATGTAGGGTTGGTTAAACCATACTGCTTTGATCTTGCCTGTTCCATCTTCTATGGTCGCTTCAGCCATTGGGATTTTCTTGATGAATGCTTTACTGAGTTTGAGTCCCGAGACTTTGCCGTAAAGTGTTACTTCCTGTCCTGCCACCAGTGTATTAATCGTCTTTGATTGCGAAGCAAATTCGTAACGAAGTGGAAAATGAAAGAGCATGTCTTCGATCGTTTTGATGCCAAGCTTGGCGAGCGCTTGTTTCTGGGGAAGGAGAAGGCGAAATTCTCGCTCAATAGGGCTTTGGAGTTCCATGAGTTGAATTATACCAAATAAGGAAACACTCGTAAGAGAGCCTCAACTTTTAAGTCCTAAAGAGTGAGACCATCTCTGATATGTTTTTTTCCTCAAACACGAAAATGATTTCGGTGTGGGTCGTTATGGTTTCTGCTAGCAAAATTCGCTTTTGAGCTATGCGTCGAATTAGTGAAAAGGTTATGTTTGGCATACTGTAGTATTTTGAATCGAGTGAGAGGCCAATCGAGGCAAGTCCAGAGACAGTCATACGGGGTTTTTCTCTAAAATGTTTAAGTACCGATTCCTTTATTCTATCTGAACAAATGACGGTGATCTCGCTCGTACTCAAGGTCATCGTAAGAAAGTCATCATTCGTCGTTTTTACTTTTTCGTAAAGGGACGAGAGTTTTGCCAGAAGTGTGGGCGTTTTTTCGAAGACAATTTCTGAAAGGGGAGATTTGGTGGTGACATTATTTATCTTCACTTCTTGAATGAGCGAGTCCGTTTTCTTTACCCCACTCTTTACTCTGGAGAGAGCAACCACAATACCAGCGACACCAACATTTTTCCTGGTTTTTTGTTCCACTGTTTTTACAATTTGCTTGGCGTAAGCAGAAAGGTTCATGTACCCTTGAGAAAGGGCGAAGAGAGCATCTTCGTCTGAGCAAAGTATTTCTCGTACAATATCTTGAGTCTTTATCATGAAGACACTGTATCAAATATAACAAAAAGATACAAATACGATATATTTACAATAAAACTTGTTATGTCAATCGTCCTTTCTCTATACTCATGATATGCAAACAAAACTTATATATTTAGAGTCTATGGATCAATACGTTGATGAAGCGCGAGTAGTCCAGGTAATGAATGAAGAAGGAAAAATAGTGGTTACTCTCGATCAAACAATTTTTTATCCTCAAGGTGGCGGTCAACCATTTGATACAGGGATTATCTCAAATCAAGATAAAAAGTTTCTTGTCGAGGAAGTTCGGTTTGTGGAAGGTATTGTCAAACATATTGGGAAGTTTGAAGGGGGAGAGTTCGAGTCGGGGGATAGGGTGACTTGTTTTATTGATGTTCAGTGTAGGGAGTTACACACACGCCTGCATTCAGGTGGACACTTGATAGATATGGGACTTAAACAACTAGGTGTTACGTGGAAACCAGGCAGAGGTTACCATTTTCCTAACGGGCCTTATGTTGAGTACAACGGGTCACTTGAGAGTGTTGATGTAGAAAAACTAAAGGGTGATTTGGAAACTATCTGCAATCAAATCATTCAAAAAGGAATCAAAACGAGTATATTGTTTATGCCAAAAGAAGAGATGAATTCAGTATGTGCTTTTGTACCGGAGTATATTCCAGAAAATAAACCTGCTCGTGTCGTCATGTATGGGGATTTTGGTATTCCGTGCGGTGGAACTCATGTGAACAATCTCAGTGATATTGGTGGAGTTTCCATTCGAAAAATAAAACAAGATGGAGAGAATATCCGAGTCTCTTATACACTTATTGGCTAGAAGGAAACGCCCTGTATTTTTGGGAAAAACAAAGTTTTGATAAATAAGGATTTGCTATAATACTTACATGTGGCTCACTAACCCCAAAACATACCTCTGTGGCTATGTTACCTTGATATTTTTTATTGTGGTGATTTTTAGTCCGTTTGTGATGGTGGGAGGGGGTCATCATCATGACCTTGCTCGTACAAATGACTGTCCTTTCATGGTTGGTGGAATAGGATTATGTGACATGACACTTCTCGATCATATCGTTTCATGGCAGAGAATATTCACGGTACTCCCCACGGAACTCTTCATACTCGCTTTCTTGTTGCTGGCGGCACTTATATATCAGTACTTCAAACCATTAGGTAGTCCCCCGCGCCTACATCTTTTGTCTTTGAGAAGACTAAAGACACTTCTTTTGTTCCAATTTTTTATTGGAAGCACTATAAGTCCACGTGCGCCATAAGCATAGTTATCGTTTGTTTGTTCAGTAGATAACTAAAAGTTAAATAAAAAATTATGGAAAATAAAAACAACATTCTCGTTATTGGTGCCGTGATGTTACTCCTTGGTCTCGTTTCCGGTTACTTTATCGGCACAAACCGATCTGTATATCAACAACTTCCCGTTTCAGCACCTTCTGGTATGCACGGAGCAATGAATGGAATGATGATGAGCCTTGAGGGGAAAACAGGGGATGCGCTCGATGTCGCATTTCTTGATGAGATGATCGTCCATCACGAAGGCGCAATCGAGATGGCACAAACCCTTCTTCGTGGAACAAAGAGGCCAGAACTCATCAAACTTGGTAATGATATTATTACCGCGCAAACAGCAGAGATAGAGATGATGAAAGGATGGCGCACGACCTGGTTTGGTCGATAGTTACATAGAGATAATCAAAACCACAAAGAGCGATTCACGTCGCTCTTTGTGGTTTACATTGTGATCAAAAAATCTTTCAATGCTGCAAATGGTTTGATTTGCAAATACGTTTTCTGGTCGTCTTCTTCGCTCAGCTGCGCCCGAGTGACCTTGTATCCATCTGGAATAAAGAGCCTATCCCAGCCGTAGCCTTTTTCGCCAGCGGGAGTTTCTGCAATCTCACCACCAAGACTTCCTTCAAATAATTTCAGAATCTTACCGTCGTAATACCCAAAAACACACCTTGCGGTCGCTCGACGAGTTTTTCCATGTAGCATCGAGCAAATTGTCTCAAACGGTACTTTGTCGACAAAGAACTTGATGAATGGACCAGGTAGACTATTTAGAGCTTCAAACTCTAGAGAGACATCCTCAACAATCACTGGGGTTTTAATTTTGTCGTATGCTTGGCGAACCTTGTGCCCCACTATTTCTTTGAGGTCTAAAGACTGGATCTCATCCAGATCGAGCTTCAGGTGTTTTACAGGCAACCCCAAATATTTGGCCAAGTAGTCAGCCTTGTTCTGGTTGCCGGTTATGAA
>CALRBT010000005.1 GCA_943354475.1 Parcubacteria group bacterium
ACCCCCTATCCAACACAAAGACCTTATTTCTTCTTGGTCTTTTGTTAAAAGAGAATATTTACGACCTAAACAGGACTTCTTCCCTATTTCAAAGGGATGCCGGTTGTCTACGGTGAACAAAAAGACTATAACACCTAGAGACCATCGAAGTCAAACTTTCAATTAAGTCACTGTGTGGTAGTTTACTTTGGCTATTTTACAAAAAAACTGAAGACAAAAGCGGCCACTGACCCAACAGATCCAGTATTAGTTTCATCATAATATGAGTAAGCGCTCACGGAAACAACAAGAACGAAACTTATCAGTATGATTGCGACAAATCCTACAAGAAAACTGAAGAAAGATTTATTGAATAATTTAAACATAATTCCGTTTTCTTAGAAGTTTACAAAAAATTAGTTAAAGTTTAAGTTTACAGACGATATAGTAAAACCTTATAGAGATATTGTAATACAGTATGCTGTGAAAAGCGATTAGGGCGATCTCGAGGACATCCTTATAAAAACACAAAAACCCCAATCTCTTTCGAGATTGGGGTTTTTGCTAACCCTCCCTTAGCCTAAGCTAGTGGAGCACAAGTGGTCTATTAGATGGTGACAGAAAGGGTCTGAGAATCCGTTGGGAGTTCTTTTACCTTGTAGTCATTCAACCAGTCAGCTGTAGTTTCGCTATGGCTGTTAGCTGAACGATCTGACCATACAAATGAAGGTGTTTGTGTTCCTGCGGCACCAGCAATTACAGAATAGATATCTGGAGTTGCGATACTTGATGTAGGAGCTGCAACACTGACGCTTAGGTAGGTAAGACCTGACCATGTTCCGCCAATAGTGCTCTTCAAGCTGTATGTCTCTGATGAAGAAACTTGCTGTTCAGAATCAGCTACGAAGCTAATGGTTCCACTCGTTAGAGTAGTTCCGAGAGCGTCGAGGCCTCCAGCCACAGAAGCTGTTGAAGTAGCGAATGTACCAGAAATCACGTTGTTATTGCTATCAACCAATTGCATAGTACTTGTCGCACCAACAGTAACTGCTGCTGTCTTTGTGATTGTGAACACTATTTTCTTCCATCCAATCTGGTTAGCGGCGTCGGCATCAACTTTAACCTTCGCAAGAACCTTTCCAGATCCAGGTGAAAGAATGCTAGATGCCTGAGCAACCATGTTTACGGTAGGCTTACTCTTGACTACGTACATGTTGCTTGCTGCTTGGTCTGTGGCATATTCTGCCTCAGTTCCACCAGTCCATGGCTGATACTTGAAGCCTTCGAGTGTTACCTTAACATTTGCTGTTGAGGTAGCTGAACCAGAAGAAACGGTGTTGAGGTCAAGATAGACATCAACCAATGCTCCTGCTGAATCGTTTGAAGGAATCTTCAAAGCTAGGCCTGTTGTAGTACCGGTAAATACTGAGTTGAAGGAACTAATTGTTCCAATTTCTGTACTACCATTCTTAAGTACTGCTCGTACGATGGCACCTGAAGAGTTTGCGTTCGTTACCTTAAGTGCAATATCAGTAACTTTGAAGTCCTGATTAACTGCAGTAAGTCTAAATGAAGCAACTTTCTTTCCTGTGTTTCCACCAACAAGTAATGTTGTTGCTACTGATGAATCAGTAAGCGCGGTAGCTGCAACGCTTCCGGCAGCAGCGGTGATTGTCTGGCCTACAACTGCACCTGTTGATACAGATGAGTTACTTGCTGACGTACCAGCGACTGTTAGAGAAGGAATTGTTGTGCTTCCAGTAAGGAAGGTTGAACTAAGTGTTCCGTACACTTCAAATGCCATAGTTGCACCTGCAGCCAAAGGCTCGCTGATGTTCCATGATTGTGAAGATGCACCTGTTGCTTTTACACTGGTTGTCTTTGTGCCGTATTTGACATAAAGATCAGTTGTAGAAGCAGCTACAGAATCTCCTCCAAGAGCGAGGGTGATTGTGTTGAGATTTACAGACTCAGCTGAGTTTGCAGTTACTCGGAAATCACCAATCTTGTAGGCGGTCTGAGGAACAACAACTGACTGACTACCGTATGCGCTGTACTTAGAACCAGTAACTGCTCCGACTGAAACTGTTCGAGTATTACCTGAAACAGCTGAGTTTGAGAAGTAAGTAAGGGCACTTGTTCGTTGTAAGTTACTTGATCCAGCAACGATTGTTGCGGTGATAGTATCACCAGAAACAATTGTGTGCTGAGTTACATCGTTGTCGTAGATATCAGCTTTTACTTCCAAAGTAACAGGTGTTCCTGGAGTTACTTTCAAAGCAGAACCTAGACTAAATGCAGTTCCGGCAATGGCACCAGAAATGTTCTGGGTACTACCAACCTGTACTCCATTAGCAAAGAGTGTTCCGTTTCGGAGACTTACTGTCTGTCCTGCGACAGTTGTTTTTACAGTAAGAGTCTCTACCTTGATAGCTTCACCAGCTGCCTTAAGCTCAAATGTAGCAAGAACTACGTTTGAAGCATCAGGATTGATGTTACCTGAAGGTGAATCGGTCTTCTTTGTAATTGTAAGGGTTCCTGCGCTAATTGTCTGAACTCCTGATGTTTGTGCAGAGAATGTTCCGGCAGTTATCGTAGATAGAATTGGCTGTTTAAGTTCACTATCAACAAGCATCACATCTGAAGCCTGTCGTAGAGAGAAGCTAAATGTTCGGGTAGAACCACCAACAATGTCAGCCATAAGCTTAATTGTTCGTGAACCTGTAGCTAATCGTACCGGACTTGCGCTGAGATCGAATGATACGTATCCATTTGAATCAAGTGAAGCAACAGTGTTTCCAACCTTTACGCTATCGATAAATAGCTCAAAGTTTTGAAGATCACTTGTTGTAACTGATCCAATTTGTCGGAAAGTAATGTTCTTAAGATCAAGAGCTCGTGTTCCCACGCTCAATTGTTCCTCCCATACTTTATAATCATCCTGAGGGTCAACATCCGCTGTTGTAGGAGCAAGTCCTGCAGTAACGAATACACCCGTAGCAAGTGTTGCAGCTGCAACAGATTGAGTTCCTCCCATTATTGGGAATGTTCCTGATGCAGGAACACTTGACTCAACTGAAGTAAGCTGTACTCCAACAATCTGTCCAGCAGTTGAATCGAGGATGTCAGCTTTTACTGAAATCACAACAGAAGCTCCTGCAGGAACCATGAAGAGTCCTGATGGGTCATTGAAAGTAATAACTCCACTTGAAACTGTTGCAGAGTCAGCTGCTCGCTTTGAACCATTGAACAAGTTCACATTAACAAGTACTGAATCGTTTGAGATTCCAATTCGATTCAAGACAACTTTCGTTACCTTAGCCTCGGCACTTGTAGTGTTTGTGAAGGTGAAGTGTGCCAAGTCAGCAAGAGCTTGTCCTTGGATGATTGCACCGTTTGAAGGTGAATCAGGTGAAAGTGAAACCATAACTGTTGTTCCTGTTGGAACTACAGTTGTAGTACAAGGCTTTCCAGTAGTTGAGCTGTATGCAGCTCCTCCTGTACAACCTGTATCAACTACAGGTGTAACAACTACTACTCCGCCCATGGTGTTAAGCTTTGCTCTGGTAACTGGACCAACATAGCCCGCTACTGGAGAAATTCCGTGCTTTGACTGAAATTTCATAACAGCGGCCTTTGTGGCAGGACCAAAGTAACTTGTTTCATTACCAGGTGAGCCTGCTCCTGTTGAAGCAACCTTTGTATCAGCACTCATATTGAGTACTTTCTGAAGGTTCATTACATCAACCCCGGTTGAACCGACTGTAAGGTTCTTAGAGAAAGTGTAACTACTTGTTGAAGTCGTTGATGATGACCCCTGAAGCGCAGCTAGCTGCGTAGTCAGTTGTGCAATCTGTGCTTGTAGGTCAGATAACGCGTCAGCATGCGCAGGGGCCACTGAGGCTCCGAGAAACATGCTCACTGCGAAAACAATTCCTACAAAACCAGCAACTACCTTCGTAGTGTTTGATTTTAATAACAACATAATTTGTTTTCTTTTTATAATTTGTCTTTCAAGTCCTCCCCTCTTTTTAAAGATGAGTTGGACCAAAAAACGGGAACTTGAAGTTATTATTTTTCGACTAAAAAAATAATAGTACCTCAAGGATAAACTACTAACATGAAACAAAACATGATTCTTTTCTGTTTCAGATATTAAGAGACCATGCTTTGCATCCTCATACTATTCTTTATCACTCCTTATGATTTTCGACACAGGGTAATAAAGATAGTGGACAATGTTTTAGGGAAATTCTTTCATTAAACTTACCGCAACAGAAAAAGGAATGCTGAAATTTCCGCCTTAAATTCATTAAGCCGAAAATATTTTTTGGTGATCGTTTTAAGATCATTAAAGAAACTTTTTTCTATTCAATTTTCAAAGATCTTTCGTTCTTTTTCTCGTGTAGAGATTACTACACTTTTCAGTCTCTCTGTCGATTTACAGTTACTTTAAATGTACATCGTTTTACGTACATTTATAATCTGTAAAGTAGATTATAGTATTTCGAAGAGAGGCCTGCAAAAAATAAATTGTGGATAACTAAAATAAGGGTTTTTTGGAACCTCTCATAGAGCACATCCACAAACCAAAAGTAACCTTTTTGGACAAAAAAGTCAACTAAATCCACCCTCAGTAATAATATGGAAAAGTAGCAGGAAAAAGGTCGTTTGGGTCTTGAATTTTGAATGGTCTAAATATCTATCTATTTATCTGTACGGAGCGAATATCGACTCCATCTACGCTCCCCTTCTTTCTTTAGGACATTCTCATCAACCATTGCTAAAAGCTCCCGTTGGAGCGTCTTCTCACTACAGTCCTTTATAAAGACTGATATGTCCTTTATAGAAACCTCCCCACTTTTTTGAATAGCGCTTATTATAAGATTTCTTCTATTTTTTTTATTAACTCCGCCAGAAGATTCACCTCCAGTGAAAGTGGCTTTTTTCTCATTCCCAGCCCCTGATATATGTCCTTTATAAGAAATGTCTTTTATGCCACGGAGAGGTTTCTTGTCGCCAAGTACCTTATAGTAACTTCCCTTATCGTCGTTACTCCTGTTTATTAACTCCGAAAAAATTGAGTTTTGATTTAACTTATTAAGGAAAAAACCCTCGTCAAAATACTGACTTTTTTGTACTGAATCTGGCTTAGGAACAAGATCGAGTAGGGCTTCTATTTCAACCAAGAGAACCTTTTGGTTCATTGGTGAAAGCATCCCCGCAACAGAAAGAATTTCTAGTAGAGATTTTATATCAACAAATACCTTATTTAGTTCTAGAAGAAGTGTTTTTTGCTTTTCTGTAATTAGACTAAAGGACAGCATCCCTGAGGTTCTTACAAGATCAATGGATAACGATCTGATACGCCATTTAACTGGTTCTTGTGAGTCGAATAAATTGGATACTAAGTGTATGGCAGCTGCTATTCTTTCTGTTTTTTTTAGAAAAAAATCTAGAAGATCCTGGTTTCCAAAAAAACCTTGTGTATCAAGGTTATTCCACGCCTTATCAATTAAATTGTCCTTTATATTTCCAGCTTCCTCTTTCATTGTCTTTTATATTATATGTTGTGTCTTTTACTGAATTTTTATCAAATTTTGTCCATTATATAAAGGACTTGCTTTAAGGTAAAGCTCTTCTATATTGGTCAGCCGTGAATACCTTGTCAGCGTGGCTAGCGAGGAATAGGCATAAAACCTGTTTTATTATCGGCGACTTTTCAAGCTTATCGCCCTTTTTTTGTTATCTATCAACACATTCACCTGATAGATTACGATAATTTTCTAAATCAAATCAATGACGTTGTTTTAGTACATAGCTACTTTAAAAACTTCTCAGCAACAATAAGGATATCTGCAGTATTCTATGTTAAAATGAATCTGAAATTTTTAAACAAATATGGCCAAAAAAGATTCTGAGGACTCAAAAGAGAAGGGTGATAAAAAAAAGAAATCCGCCAAAGAACCTGAGAGTAGTTTCTTAGGGAAATTACCCGAGAAAACTTTGCGTGGAGTTTTTGCGGTGCTCTTGTTCATCGTTGCGACATTCTTCATACTCTCTCCTTTTGGAATAGCAGGGCCTGCCGGAAATAAGTTATTCGAGCTCGTCACACTACTTCTGGGTTACGGTTACTATCTTCTACCGATCCTTAGTCTCATGCTCGCAGTTTCATTTTTACAGGAAAAGGAGCGGCACTTTGCTATAGTAAAAACGATTGGATCAATTTTATTTTTCCTATCAGGGATTGGTATCATCACCTTAGCATTACCTGAACACGGAGGAATTGTTGGAGGAATTATCACCTCTCCTCTTATTGCACTTTTTGACATCTACATACCATGGATCATATTGACCGGACTCCTTACTATTTCTTTCCTTGTTATGTTTGAAGCAGAACTAAAAATCGGAAACATCCTCTTCCCTATCCGCCTATACAAGCAATGGAAGGAACGTAAGAATGCTCTAAATACAGTACCAGTTATTGGAAACCCTTCTCAAACACTAACCACTCAGGAGGAGAAGAAAATGGATGAAAAAATAGAAGAGAGCGAGATCGCTTCAAAAGCCAAGGGGGATGGCGCAAAGGATTCTGGAGACAGGAGATCAGAAAAAGAAGTGGCGAAAGGAGGTGAAGCTGACGCAGGATTTTTAACCAACTTTGTTAGCTCTACCCCGTTTACCCCACCACCCCTATCTTTACTTGAGGGTGATCGTGGCAAGCCAGGAGTTGGCGATATCAAGGCAAATGCTAATCTCATTAAAAGAACATTTCAAAACTTTGGAATTGACGTTGAGATGGATGAGATCTCAATAGGTCCATCAATTACCAGGTATTCATTGAAACCTGCTGAAGGAGTCAAGCTTTCCCGAATCGTTGCCCTTCAGAGCAACCTTGAGCTAGCCTTAGCTGCGCACCCCATCCGTATCGAAGCCCCTATTCCAGGTAAATCATTGGTGGGTATTGAAATTCCCAATACCACCAAAACGACAGTTGGACTCGGCACACTACTTTCAAGTGAGGAGTACCAGAACTCACCGAAACCACTTCTTGTTTCTCTTGGTAAAGGAATTTCTGGAAAATCTTATTTTGCCGACATTGCAAAGATGCCACATCTCCTCATTGCAGGAGCAACAGGTTCTGGAAAATCAGTCACCGTACATGCAATTGTAAACTCTCTCCTCTATCGAAACTCACCGGAACAACTTCGCCTCATCATGATTGACCCAAAACGTGTAGAGCTTACCCTCTATAATAAAATTCCGCACCTCTTAACTCCTGTTATTACCGATGCAAAAAAGACTATTATGGCCTTGAAATGGGCAGCAAAAGAAATGGACCGACGATACAATATCCTTGAAGCTGAAGCTGTCCGGGATATCGACTCGTACCACAAAAACGTTGTTGTCCCTGCCTACAATAAATCAAAGAAAGAACCTGGCAACGACGGCGCCCCCGCAACACTGCCAGAAGCAATGCCTTACATCGTGATCATTATCGATGAACTAGCGGATATTATGCAAGCGTACCCAAGAGAGCTCGAGAGTTCAATTGTTCGACTAGCTCAAATGAGTCGCGCAGTTGGAATTCACCTCATTCTATCAACACAGAGACCATCAGTTAATGTCATTACAGGTCTTATCAAAGCAAACGTGCCATCGAGAATTGCTCTCCAGGTTGCTTCCCAAATTGATTCCAGAACCATTCTCGATACTAGTGGGGCTGAGAAACTTCTTGGTGCTGGAGATATGCTCTATCTTTCAGGAGACATGTCTAAACCACAACGTATCCAGTCGGCATTTATTACAGAAACCGAGACCAAAAATGTGGTAAAATTCCTTGTTGACGCATACAAAGATGAGATTCCTCAAACAATTGAATTTGCTCAGAATAACGGAATTGAGATTGAAAAGAATAGCATTTTCGACGCAATGGATAGCAGTGATGGAGACATGGATGAAGACGACCTTTACGAAGAAGCGCGGCAAATTGTTGTTGATTCAGGAATTGCTGCAACTTCATACTTACAAAGAAAGCTTCGTGTTGGGTATGCCAGAGCAGCGAGACTTATGGATATTCTTGAAGAACGCGGCGTTATTGGACCAGCTGACGGTTCGAAACGACGTGAAGTAATTGGTGCAAAACCAAAAGAGGATCCCCAGGAAGAGCTCTCTGGCACAGCCCCTACGTTTTAAAACAAGAGTGCGCTACAATACAAGAATAAAATCTACATGACATCCGACATAAAACACTACATTACCTATATTTCACTTATTGTAATTTTCTTAACCATCGGAGGATATACATTGTTTCAATTTCGCCACATCATCGATGGTCCAAGTATTAGTATCAACAATCAAAAAGGTAGCCTTGTACACAGCGCAGTCTTCCCTCTTGAGGGGGAGGTACGTAATGTAAAAGAGATGCAAATTGATGGACGACACGCCTTCACTGATGAATCTGGTAAGTTTTATGACATTATACTCCTCTCAGAGGGTTACAACGTCATCACATTAATTGGTAAAGACAAATTCAACCGAAAAGTTGAGCAGAGAGTTGAGATCGTTTATAAAAAACCGGAATCTGAAACAGCAACCGCCACGAGCACCAAAAAGGTTGCGGCAACAAACAATAAAGCTGTCGAAAAAATGATAAATTATTAAGATAACAACTACAGTATGCAAAAAGGGAAAAAGGTGGAGAAAGAAAAGAAAGTGATAGGTGAGAAAGGAAGCAAGGAGGATAACAAGGCTGGTATTGAAGATACGCTACGGGCAATTCGAACAAAATTTGGGGAAGACTCCATCATGAAGCTTGGCGATCAACCGAAGGTTGATATCAACGCAATCTCTACTGGATCAATTAGTCTAGACATGGCACTTGGTGTTGGTGGGCTCCCCCGTGGACGTATTGTTGAAATATTTGGACCAGAGTCTTCCGGCAAGACGACGTTAACCCTACATGTGATTGCAGAGGCTCAAAAAGCTGGTGGTATTGCGGCCTTTGTTGATGCTGAGCATGCAATGGATCCTGAATACGCTAAGAAGCTTGGAGTAAACATTAATGAACTACTCATTTCTCAACCAGACACTGGTGAACAGGCTCTCGAGATTGTTGAAAGTCTTGTGCGCTCAGGAAAGATTGATGTTGTAGTCATCGACTCAGTGGCGGCACTTACCCCGAAGGATGAAATCGAGGGTGACATGGGGGCATATCATGTTGGAAAACAAGCGCGTCTAATGTCACAAGCCCTTCGAAAACTCACTGCCATTGTTGCTAAAAGCAAGACCATTGTGGTATTTATCAACCAAATCAGAATGCAGATTGGGGTGATGTTTGGAAACCCCGAGACAACACCAGGTGGTAAAGCATTAAAATTTTATACCTCCGTTCGTATCGATATTAGAAAAATCGCCCAAATTAAAAAAGGAGAAGAGGTTATCGGCTTTAGAACAAGGGCAAAGGTGGTTAAGAACAAGGTTGCGGCACCTTTTAGAGCAGGTGAGTTTGACCTGATGTACAATGAAGGAATTTCGAGAGAAGCAGAGCTTATCACCTTGGGTGAGAAAACAGGAGTAGTTACAAAAAGTGGTTCCTCGTATGCTTATGGAGACATTAAAATGGGACGTGGCTATGATTCGACTCGCCTATTCCTACGAGAAAACAAGAGGGTTGCAAATGAAATTGAAAAAGTAATTAGAAAGAAAATTGAAGCAGGAGTTGTCTCTCTTGAGAGCAAGGGATCTGGAGATGATGCAGGAGAGTAATTTCGATACATCAAAGTTACAAACACCCGGGTTTGCGAAAGCAAACCCGGGTGTTTGTTTATACACTTACTCCCAAAAGAATCTTTAAAGGTTTTGTCCACTAAGTGTGGTTGTCCCAGCTACTATTTTTCTCATAACATCTCTCAAGAGCCATAACGCAAGGAGCGCTAGACTTCCTATGAGGACCTTGACTCCGAGCTCGGTATTACTGAAAGCTGCGATATTAAATTGGTACCATGCACCAAAGTCGGTAACGGTTGGCATGTTAGCTATTACATGCGAAATGGAGACTGAAGTTGAGAGTATGATAGTAAAAATAGCGGCGACATAAAGCTTGAGTGTCACTGGATTAACTAGGGTATGCCAAATGTACACTGCATATACACGGCGCATGATTCTTTTGTTTAGTTGAGACATGTATATTTTTGTTTAATTTTATTTTTGTTAAAACGTTAAAACAGTGGGTTTATTTAAAATGGGCTGCTCGCCTTACGAAAGGCTTCCTTGCCTCTATGCACCCTTGTCTTTACTGCAGCGATTGTAATCCCCTCTTCATCGGCTATCTCTTTTTGACTGAGACCATCGATAAAGTGTCGTCTAAGCATACGCGCAAGATCGGTTGGAACTTTGGAAAGAATCCTAATGACGTAATCACTTATCTCCTTTTCAGGCAACCCTTCAACTTTGGCGTCACGTAAAACATCTTCGAGTTCATCACTTAACGGGACTGTTGCAGCCTTATCTTTCTTTCGCTTTTGATAAAGAGTAATGGATGTATTAATGAGGATACGATATCCCCAGGATTTGAAACTAGCTCCCTCTACGGCTTGAAAACGTGGGGCGTAGTAATAAATTTTAGTGAAAGTCTCTTGAACGACATCTTCAGCGTCTTCCTGATTGCGAAGAACACTAAGCGCCTTTCGAATAAACGCGTCCTCGTAACGGGTGATAAGAATGGAAAATAAGCTTGGATTCTTAATAGAGAGTGCCAAAATTTCTTCATCTTTTCGCTCGTCGAGCGTTATTTCCTTTTCTGTTTCTTCTAAAAATGAGCTCATAATGCCAGCTTACCTTAGAGTACCCAAGCGAGCAACGCTTGTAACATTAGAGTGGAGAGATTGTCGGCTTGATGACAAAAATTTGTATATCAATCGACAACCTCTCAGTTTGGCTAATAATTGTTTCGACCTTCTCTATTGGTAATAACGTCCTCGGGGCTAAAAAAGTTTCAGTCGCTCATGTGTCAAAAATCCAGAACTTCACATATTCCTTAAGTTACGTTAGAATAACCCTCGTTACTCACTTTTATACTGAATATATGTTGGAATATAATGAAATAACCCTACGAAAAGTAATTGTCCTCGATGGAGAACCTTGTGAAGTCCTCGCTTCACACGTTTTCCGTAAACAGATGCGAAAACCAGTCAATCAAACCAAGCTTAAAAACCTAATTTCAGGGAAGGTTATCGAGAAAGCTTTCCATGCAATGGAGAAGGCTGAGGAGGCCGATATTACTGAGCGAAATGTCAAATACCTCTACAGTGCTAAGGGTGACGTGTGGTTTTGTGAAGAAAATGATCCTAGTAAGCGTTTCGCGATTAAAGAGGACGTCATCGGTGAGCAAATCCGCTGGATGAAAACTAATAGCATTATTAAAGCAATTAGCTTTGATGAGAAGGTTATTAGCGTACGTATTCCCGTTAAAGTTGAGCTCAAAGTGACCGAAGCGATGGGGGCAGTTAAGGGAAATACGGTACAGGGTGGTAGCAAAGAGGTGACCCTTGAAAATGGAACGAGAATCCAAGTACCCATGTTTATTAACGAAGGCGACGTACTCCGTATCAATACCGAGACGGGTGAGTATGTGGAACGAGCAGATAAACAAAAATAGGATTTAAAAAGTAGGAATTGGAAATTAAAAGAACCCCTGCAAACATAGCTTGCGGGGGTTCAAAGTGTCTGAACTTAACCCTATTTGGGAGGACAAGGCCTCCATCCATCCCTACCTAAACCTTTATGGTAAACTACTTGTTCCCTTGTGCCGTCCGACTTTTCTCGCCAACCAATGATATCTGGGTACTCCGGAATCAAGGTGTCGTTATCACCATCCTCTTCTTCCCAAACCCAACGATTGATCTCTGTGCCGACAGATTGTAGGTAAACAACATCGAGCTTGATGACACCTCTTGCCAGTGCAGAGCGAAGCATCCACTTGGGTGAATCGTTGTGCATAACATAATCTCCCCTCGTTGTACTGGGACAACGTAAACCCCCTCGTAGAATCATCATACGAGGGGGTTTATTTGATAAAAATTAGAAATAGAAATATCAACTCAATCCTCTTGCATGAGATATTGAGCTCATATGTGTATTTAAAGTAAAAGTAGGTTGATACATATTAGCTGGTACTATGTACGCAGAAATCTGGAGAGTGATCTCCAGATTTCAAAGTGGGAACAATATTTGAAAATATTATCTGGAAACGTATGGAAGGAGGCCCATGAATCGTGCTCGTTTGATAGCCTCTGAGAGTGCTCGCTGATGCTTGGCACTTACCCCTGTCTTCTTGGGTGAAAGAATTCGAGCGTGCGGATTGAGGAACTTCTTCAGCGTCTCGACATCCTTATAGTCGATATGTTTGATATTATTTTGGGTGAAATAGCACTGTTTTAGATTTTTCATAATGTGGGCTTCAGATTAGCAGAAAGTGGTAATTTTGACAAGTTCTGATTAACTAAAGTTCGTTAAGGGTTTGGATAGGTGGATGCAATTCTAGGAGCAAGGAGGCTGATTTCTGTAGACGTACTAAACGTACGGCGGAGGAGATCAACGACGCAGCGACAAAGAAGTGCGCCTCCTATACGAGCCCTCTAAAAAGGGATATCGTCGGGGTTGATATCCTCTTCTGGATACTCAATAGTGTCCAATGCCGCCGACTCTTGAGGTGCAGGAGCCTTAGATTTGCTTCCTGAACTCGCTGAAGCTGGGGCAGATGAATCCTGTCCAAAGCTTCCACCAGTCCCTCCTGTGCTCGCTCTAGGGCCAAATTGGAGACGGTCACAGATGATTTCAGTCCGGTACTTCTTGGTGCCATCTGGAGCATCCCAACTCCTTGTGCTCATCCTGCCTTGTACCAAGACAGAGCTTCCTTTCTTTAGATAAGAAGAGACCAGGTCAGCCTGTTTTCCAAACACAACAACATTGTGATACTCGACACTCTCCTGTTTAGCTCCTTTGGTATCCTTCCAGACACGATTGGTAGCAAGTGAGAAACTGGCCACATTATTACCATTTGGCATCGCACGAATCTCAGGATCACGGGTCAAATTACCAAAAACAAAAGCAATGTTTAAATACATTCAAATTTTAAATTAGCTATTAAAAACTTTGGAACGTTTTATTAGGCAATAACCAAATCCTCAATAGTCTTATCAAGTTCAGCTTCAGTGATTACTGGTTTGTCCACCACCTCTTCATCAACCGTCTTTGTGTCTTTGATGTCTCCTAATACCGGAATAGATTTAAGAACAACTGGTTTCTTAGCAGGCATCGTGCTCTCTCGAACGGTGTTAATAAGGAGAAATCGAACAAGGTGAGGAAATGCATCAAGGAATTTCTTTAGCTCTAGAGCCTTGCTTCGATCAAGATCAAACTTTACCCAAGAGAAATGCGCCTGAGTAACACTCTGTTTCTTACCACCAAGGAGGTACGACATTGGGTAAGCAAGTGGGACCACTGCTACATCACCGGAAGCGATAAAGTTACCTCCAAATTCTGTAATTTTGGCCTTAATTTTTTCGATTTCACCAGCCACTTCAGAGGCAGGGACGGCAGGAGAAAGGTGGAAGCCAAGCTCATAAACCTTGCTTTCGCCTGGTTCTAGCTCTACTTCGACGACTTTCTTTGAGATTTTCTTCTTTTCCATAGACTGCAATTTAACACAATGGGCAACCCCTTGCAACCTACTTACCCCGGACAACTACCTTATATCAAAAACCCTCATGGCATTTGAAACCATGGCCATTTTAACCACCTCAACGTTGTCCCCTTTTAGTTGAGCAATCCGCTTTACCACCTCCTCAACATAGATTGACTCATTGCGCACTCCTCGGTGAGGTACGGGGGTTACGTAGGGACAGTCGGTCTCACTCATAATCATCTCAAGTGGCACTGCCTTAATAACTTCATCATAATCTGAAGTAAAAGTAATCACCCCAGTAAAGGAGAGTGTAAAACCTAAGGTCAGGAACTGTTTGGCAATGTCGACATTACCAGCAAAGAAGTGGATGTTGCCACGGAGCTTAGATTTGTTGGTCTTACCATATGAAGTAAGAATTTCAAGAATATCCTCGTAGGCATCCATGGTTCGAGGAGAAGGTCTACCATGGATCATGAGCGGTTTGTCGAATTCAAGCGCAAGTTCAATTTGTTTTTTAAAGAGTGGAACTTGTCGTTCCTTTTCTTTAATTTTCATCTCAGCGTCCTTAATCCTAAAGTAGTCTATTCCACACTCCCCTACTGCCACCACCCGTTTATTAGATAAAAGAGCACGGTAAAAGTCAGCGTCAAATGCCTCCGCGCGATTGTCCGCTGGATGCTGTCCAATGCAAGCAAATACTTCCTCATAAAGTTCTGATGTATCGACTGCTTTTTGCGATGTTTCTCTGTCACAACCAACCGTTATCGTCCAGACATTCCTCTCTTTCATCCGAGCAATCACCTCCGCTCGGTCAGTGTCAAAACCTTCGAAACTTATGTGTGAATGTGCATCAAAGTATTCTGGTCTCATTGGATAGGCGTTAGGTTATAGCTTTTAGGTGATGGGGAGACCAAGATTTCAGTCCTTGCGAGGAAATAAATTTTCTGGTTTTTTGTTAATTCTAGTTGCGTTGATAATTAAATCGGCCGTTTCTGGCAAAAAAGGTTGGAGCATGCAACCAACGCGATATAGATTTAATACAAGGTTTACAATAATTTCTTTAGCAGTCTCTGGGCTTTCTTTTAGTAAGGAGAATGGTCTCTTTTCCGTAATTTCTCTATCAAGATCTCCTATCTTTGACCATATGTACTCCATGGCCATATTAATTTTATATTCACTCAGAGATTCGTCTATGTAGCCATCTTGAAATGTATACCCATAGTTATCGACCTTAACAGGCTCATCGAGATTATCTTGGGCCATTTTCATAATGCGAGCAGAAAGATTACCTAAACCGTTGGCAAGATTTGCATTATAGACCTCTTTAAATTTCTCCATCGTAAAATCACCGTCGTCGAAGGGAGATATGTGGCGTGCCATATAGTAACGAAATGCGTCTGCACCATATTCGTCAATAACTACATTTGGATCAATAACATTACCTATAGTCTTCGACATCTTCTGTCCACCGACGGTAATATAGCCATGAACAAATACTTTTGACGGCAACCTAACACCAGTAGAGAGAAGCATTGCGGGCCAATAAATCGTGTGGAAACGACTAATCCCCTTACCAATTACATGGACTCTCTCATTAGATTCCTTCCAAAACTTTTCATAATCAGCACCGTCATCAGAATATCCAAGTGCGGTTATATAGTTTGAAAGCGCATCAAACCAAACATACATTGTTTGTGTCTCGTCATCAGGAACAGGAATTCCCCACCCCTTAGTTCTAGCTACGGAACGAGAGATGCTGAAGTCTTCGAGACCTGAGTTAATAAAGCTGAGCACTTCGTTCTTTCTGGTTTGTGGAATTATTTGTAACTCATCTGATTCAACAAGATTCTTTAGTTTACTTTGATAGTTTGATAGCTTGAAAAAATAATTTTCTTCTTCAACCTCCTCTAACTTTTTTCCTGGATGCTCTGGACACTCACCGTTTACCAAATCTGCTTCTGTCTTGAATTCTTCACAACCAAGACAATACATTCCCTTATAACTTTTTTTATAAATATCTTCTGGTTTACAAGCTCTCCATAGTTTTTGCGCACCGTCACGATGTCTGGGGTCTACAGAGGTTTGTATAAAATAATCATTTGAGATGTTTAATCTTTTTTCAAGGTCAATAAACTCTTTCGCATGCTTATTAACATAATCAGCAACAGGAATCCCTGCCGATTCTGCCGCCTGAACATTTTTCTGGGCATTATCATCAGTGCCACTTAGAAAAAACACTGTGTCATCCATCAAACGCCTGTAACGAGCAATGATGTCTGCTTCAATAAATTCCTGTGCATGCCCTAAGTGTGGCTCCGCATTAACATATGGAATCGAGCTTGAGATAAAAAATTTTTTTTCTTTCATTGTTTCTTTACTAACTGAGTAATCCTCCGAGACTTTGTCTGTGTTTTTTCACATCATCTACGAACTCCTGAATAGCAGCCGCGATTGGTACCGACAGAAGTATCCCCAGGAATCCTGCCAGCTTGGCACCAATAATAAGCGCAAGAATGACCAGAATTGCCGGAACCCCTACCACCTTCTTTACAACCAGCGGATAGAGGAGGTGGTTTTCAAACTGGTGAATGATGAGGTAGATTAATCCTACAATAACCCCAAGATGGACGCCACCATCGGTGAGCCCTATGGCAACCCCTGGGATTGCTGCCAAAATCGGTCCAAAAAGTGGAATTAGCTCACAGAAGGCTGCGAAAATCGCCAAGAGAAATGCGTAGCGAATACCAAAAATCGTCAGCACTAGATAAAGAAAAATACCGACAATAAATCCAAGAAGTAATTGTCCTTGCATCCAAAGCCCTATTTTCATCTGAGAGCGTCTCCAAAGATCGAGCACATATTTTTGATGTTTCGGTGGAGTGATGAGCTCAAGAAAGTCATCTATTCCGGTTTCTTGCACCGCAAAATAAAAAGAAAGAACAAAAATCATAACGAAGCTAAAAATGCCACCAAAGACCACATTCACGGTATGCCAAAAACTTGACCCAAGACCAGTTAGTGCGTTTTGAAATTGTCCAACAGCCTCCCCAATCGGCAGACTGTTGGTTAAATTCTGAATAGTCTGCTCAGAAACCGGCAAGATACTGACCGTTTGGATTGTCTCACTGTTAAGGTATTGGGGAAGGAGTGCGAGGAAACCTGAAACTTCCTCAAGGAGGGGTGGGACGAAGAAGTACAGGATACCAACGAGTGAAGAAACGATTACTGAATATATCAGGATAACTGATGGCACCCTTGGGATTTTATAGACTGCCAGCTTTTTGATAGCAGGCTCAATTGATGAAGCGATAACCACTGCAGTGAGCACAATAAGCACAATGTCTCGGATATAGTAGAGGACGCCCAAGAGAAGCACAAAAAGAATAGTTTTTATGATCGTACCCGAAGTAATCTCAATGGTAGTATGGGTACCGACAGTCATAGAGGCATCATAGCATCAAACCTAGGCAGACCAAAGAGAGTTACTTGATGGAAGATTTGATATGGTCAACTAATTCAGAAACAGGCATCCGCTTCTGCTCTCCACTGTCACGATCGCGGATAGTCACCGTGTCTTTCATTTCTAGATTCTCACCAAGGGTGTCGAAGTCAATGGTGATACAAAATGGTGTACCAATTTCATCTTGTCTTCGGTAGCGTTTACCAATATTTCCATTGTCATCAAAAACAACTTGAGGAATTTCTTTTTTGATCAGCTTGTAGACTTCCCGTGCTTTGGCGACAAGTTCTGGTTTGTTTTTAAGGAGTGGAAAAATGGCTGCCTTAACTGGAGCAATGCTTGCTGGTAATGCGAGGTACGTCCGCGTCTCGCCACCCATTTCATCTTCACGGAAAGCAGAGACTAGCACTGCAAGCAATGTTCTGCCGTGACCAAAAGTTGGCTCAATAACGTGAGGAATAAATTTCTCTTTAGATTTTTCATCAAAATAAGATAAGTCTACGCCAGAGCTAGCTGAATGATTCTTTAAGTCATGGTCAGTGCGGTAGGCTAAACCATAGAGCTCTTTCCTTCCAAAAGGATAATCGAACTCAAAGTCAACGGTGCGCTTGGAGTAATGCGCTCTATCCTCAGGGGCAACCTCCAGTTCGTGAACCATATCTCGTTTAATACCAACACGCTCAATCCATCTCCACATTTCCTCTTTCCACATTTGGAAATACTTCTCCCAATCTTCCTCACGGATAAAATATTCGAATTCCATCAGATCAAATTCCCGAACTCTAAAAAGAAAATCTCTTGGAGCAATCTCATTTCTATATGCCTTACCAATCTGTGCTAAACCAAATGGTAGCTCTGGATGCATCGTATCGAGAATATTTTTAAAATTAACAAACATTCCTTGAGCAATTTCCCCTCTCAAGTAAGCGATGTCTGTACTACTACTTCCCATACCAACAGGAAACATCAGGTTGAATGTTTTTTCTTCGCCAAGCTCGCCTCCACAATCTGGACAACTATTTTTCTTTTTGTTTTCTTCGGCAAGGTGGTCAGCCCTAAAACGATGATGGCACTTTTTGCATTCAATCACTGGGTCCGTAAAACCAGAAAGATGTCCGCTCGCTTTCCACACCGCCTCTGACATAATTGTCGCACTTGAGATACCGAAAATATTTTCCTGTTCGGAAATAAAATGCTTCCACCATAACTCTTTGATGTTATGAGCGAGTTCTGATCCGTAAGGTCCATAGTCCCACGTACCAGCGAGGCCTCCGTAAATTTCAGAGCCCTGAAACACAAATCCACGCCTCTTACAGAGTGAGACTATTTTTTCCATTACATTTTCTTTGTTTTCTTTTTCCATATTGGTCTTGAGTTGAGTTTGTTAAGGGGTTACGTTTCCGTCAAATGTCTGTGCACCAACGTCTCCTGTGGTAGTAGTTAGTGTCTGTCCAAAGCCTTGAAGTTTTATCTTAGTAAACTGGTCTTCTCCAGTTACGACAGGATTCTTGATTACTTCAGGGGAACTCCCAATCTGACTAACACTTGGCAATATGGAAACCTGGAAAGCTGCCACCCTCCCAACACTTCCCGTTTGCCTTAAGTCTCCGATATTCCACGTAACTGTTTTTGAATTCTGATCAAACGAGATGTCTTCACCTGCTGGATTTTTAACCCCGAGCCATTTCACATAGTTTGGGAGTTGTGCTTCCACCCTAGTGCCTCGCACTATATTTGATGAATTGAGAACTGTAAAGTACACCGTGTACGTTGTCTCTTTTTCCGCCTTTGGAGGTATCGGACCGGTGTTGGTAAACGGTACGTTGAGGTGAGAAATCCTGGTGTTAAGCAAGAGCTGTGAAGAGAATTTGACTGTCTTTGAAGCGGTAGCGTTAATTTCCTCCGGTGCGTTCGTATCTCCTACTCGTCTTCCTTTGGCGCTAAGCGCAAGGGAAATTGAGGCATTCTTTAGTCCAGAAGAGCTCAGTGTCTGTATCGGAAGTGTTGCAAAGTTGAATGTCGCCCTTCCACTCTCTCCTGGTTCAATACGGGCAAGATTTGGAATATTGCTCTTGTCCCAAATGATTGAGTTACTGAGAGATTGATAGAAACCTTGGTTTGCCTCAACAGAGGCCTTATCAAGAGATGCTCCTGAAAAAGCGACTTGGATGGATGCATCCAGAATTGGAGTTGGAAGATTATTACTCCAAGTGATTTCTCCGCGAATCATTTTACCAAAACTAGAAGCGTGTTCTGCCGCACCGTCGCCATCGATAGTTAGGTCAACACCAAGAAAAGGTTTTTTAATGATAATTGATCTAGAAAGAGCAGTGAAGGTAGTTTCTAAATTCTTTTCGTTATCTTGACTTTGGAGTCCAGAAGAGAATTTGAAAATCCTCTCTTCTTCATCCTGGCCTTGGAGCGTCCCCACGAGGCGAATCGTCTTTGTCGTCCCTGGAGCAATGTCTCCAAGTGTCCAAATATTGTTATCAAAAGCTGGTTTTGGCGTCGCCTCCTTAAACTGGAAACCAAATGGATACTCTGCTTTAAGCAAAACGTTTTGCACAACAGATGTTGAGTTTGAGGTGATCGTAAAAGTAAAATCAAAAATCTGTCCTGCTGAAATTTCTGTAATAGAGTCGACTGCCACCCGTATCGGTGAAGCATTCATCAGAATGTCGTAATTAGCGGATTTTGAAAATGTTGCATTTGATCCACTCACTCGGTACTCAAGAAGAAGTCGTATCGTCCTCTTGTCGTTCTCTTCACCAAAAAGGACCGCTTTTTCGGTTCGTTGGATAATCGCCCCTGATGCCAAGTCACCAATCGTCTCAATACTGCGAGGAAGTGGTGTGGCAAGATTGGTGACACTACGTGTGCCGTCTGGATATTCAACAGTCAGCTTTGCACCAAGGAGCGGTATACTATTTTTATTACGAAGCGTTACCGTGAAAGAGAGTGGTTCCCCTCCTCCAATTGAAATAGGTCCAGTAACACCAAGTTCGATTTTTTCGGCAGAAATTGTGTTTCCTTTTCCATAAAAAAGAAATCCTGAAAAGCCAAGTGCACCAACAAAAAAAATAACTGAAACAAATAGTAATTTTTGCATAAAGGTAAAGCGAGATGTCGTTGAGGGTTTCTCTGGTAATACCAGTTCCTCACGTCGCCATTCTTCGGCAACTCCATAACTCTTCTCGTGTAATTCTTCCGCATCAAATCTATCTCTCTCTACCCCTTTCTGTGAGTAGAGTCGTTTTTTCAGCTCTTCAATACGGCTTTTATCCTCATTTTGATTGGTGCGTCCAGGATTAGGTTCCATGGAGAAAAGTATACCACAGGAGACAGAGGTTTTAGGGGATAGGTTATGGATATTAGAGCAAAGCCCAAAGGTAAACCACGTTTTAGTATTTTGGTTTTTGGTTCCAAACCTATACCCTATAGCCTAATTTACAGATGACTCTCACGTAATGACTGATTGATTTCAAAAAGCGCCTTCTCGTGACAAGTATTCATTTCATCAATAAGTATCCGATTAAAATGAGTAGCCTGTACGAATCGATCTAGCTCATTATTTGGCGCAAAGTAACCTAGATGATACAGAATCTTCATAATCATAATGTATTCAAAATTTCGCAATTCATCTTTTGAAAACATCTCTAGACTTAAAAAATCCAAACTACTTTCAAGGAGTGCGTACAGTTCAATCTGAGGTTCTTCTCCGTGAAGTAAACGTCGGAGTAGCGTAAAAAAGCGAACGATGAGCAGCCGCTCCTCTCGCCTTGTCTCAAAATTCTTCCAGACACTATCTGGATTACCTGCATTAATTAAGCGCCAGATTTCCTTGCCTCGGACCAATGAGACATCACTCTGACAATAGTCCTGCAGAGAAAATCTCAGTTTTGATTTCAGATGTCTCGCTCCGGTCGCTTGGGCACTAAGAAGGCCGAACTCTTTGGTAAAGATGGTGAGAAAACGATTTGCTTCGCCGGAGTTGGTTCCTGAGAGGATAAATGCCTTGGTATGGTAAATATGCCTGGACATTACATCAATGTAACTTTGAACACGAAATCTCCAACAAGAATTTCCCCACCGTCATTATCCCCATACTCAACAGCACTTGCTAATACCGTCCTTTTAATCTGTTCTTCAAATTTTTTCAACAATAATTGTCCCTCTTCTGTAGTGACAATTAACAACTTAACTTTATCATTTGGATTTAATCCTTTCTGCTTTCGCAATTCCTGAATTCCTCGAGTGAATTCACGGACATCTCCTTCCTCTTTAAGCTCTGGGGTAATTGTTACATCTAAGAAAACTGTGCGGTCTAATCCCTCACCACCAAAGGAAATATGTTTAACATTTAACTCATCTTTTATTAACTCTAGCAATGCTTCATTTCCTTTTAGCGCTTGATTGTAGATCGTTAATTCCCCGAGTGGCTGCCTGACAACAATCTTTGCTCGCGATCTCGCCTCAAGTCCCAGTGTTACTAACTCTCTGACTTGCTTCATTTCATCAACAATATCAATCTTAAGATTTAATTTTGACTCTGGCCAACTAGCTAAGTGCACACTCTCGACCTCATCTTCAGTCTTAAGCTCAAGATAAAGATACTCAGCAAAGAATGGCATAGACGGTGCCATCAATTTTGCATACTCCTTGAGCACAAATTGTAGCGTACTCAAGGCTTTCTGTTTGTCCGCCAAATCATCGCCCTTGAGTCGATCCCTTGATCTGCGCAAATACCACACCGAAAGATCATCAACGAAAGCCATCAGTGGTCTTGTCGCCCTATCTAGTTCATAAACCTCCATACCAGAGGTGACTTCGAGAATGAGTTGGTTGAGTCTTACTAATATCCAACGATCAAGGACATTATCTGATGTGTCTGAGGCGTCAACTGAAGCATCTTTGTAGAGCTTGTAAAACGAGAGAACGTTATCGAGCTTGCCAATAACCTTGTTAGCGGCTTCGGCAACCCCCTTCTCAAAGAAGTTAAGGTCTTCTGATTTCATCAATTGAGACGAGAGAAGATAATACCTCATCGCGTCAACTCCATATTTATCAAAAAGAAGTTGTGGATCAGGAAAATTATTTTTAGACTTAGACATTTTCTGACCATCTTCAGCAAGAATTGTTCCTGTAGTTACCACATTCTTAAACGACACCTTATCGAAAAGTAGTACAGAGAGGGTGTGTAGGTAATAGAACCACGTGCGTGTTTGTGCTATATACTCCGCGATAAAGTCAGCTGGGAAGTTATCATGGAACCATTCCTTCCTCTCGAACGGATAATGATTGGCGGCAAATGGCATTGCACCCGACTCAAACCAACAATCAAAGACTTCTGGAGTTCTCGTCATGTCGCCTCCACAGTCACAGCTAAGTGATACCTCATCGATATAAGGTCGGTGAAGATCTAGCTCATAATTTCCATTGTGTGGACGCACAGTAAATGACAGCAGTTGAATTTCACCATTCTTGATAAAGTCACCATCTTTGCCCCACAACTCTATTGCCTTTTGAGCATCAAGTGCAGCTGCAACAGCCTGTATAAGCCAGCCAACGTATTCGTGTCCAACAATTAAAATATTTTTGTTTTTGTACTTTGTGTCTATTTCATAAAGAAATTCTCCGAGTCGCTTTTTCATTTGGAGAAGATTCTCTCCTCCTTCTGGTACTTTTGTAAATCGCTCCTCGTAATCTTTGAAGAAATTATGGTACTCGTCAACTGACTTTCCATCAAACTCACCGGTATTGATTTCACTCAAACGACTATCGGTAACGACAGAGTCAGTCTCCAGACCTAATTCTCTTGCAACAATTTCTGCCGTCTCTTGGGTGCGCAAAAACGGAGAGACAAAAACCATATCAATCTTTTTCTCTTTGAGAAGAGCGCTTGATTCGAGCACTTGTTCCTTCCCTTTTTCTGTAAGATGAGCGACTCCGGGAGTTTTTGAATCAACGACTTTTTTTACATTACTTTCAGCTTCGCCATGTCGCATTACAAAATATTGATTACCAGTCTTCCTAGTCAGGTCTCCGAGTTCATCAACAGAGGCGACGAATATTTGTTTGTGACAGGATGCACACCTCCAAATTGGTAATGGGGATGCCCAATAACGATTTCTTGAAATATTCCAGTCAGGTGCTCCTTGAACAATATTTTTAAAACGCCCCTCCTTTAGATGTCCTGGTACCCAGTTTATCTTTTCATTAAGTCCTACTATGTTTTCCTTCTTCTTATTTACAGCCACAAACCATGCTGGAATTGCATAGTAATAAAGCGGTGTCTCACACCTAAAACAGTGTGGATATGAGTGAATGATCTTTTCTTTTGCAAAAAGATATCCTCGATGCGCAAGACTTTTTATTATCTCAATATCAGTTCTCTGATGATCATCCTTGGGTTTAATCAGTAATCCTTTAAAATCAACAACTTCGTCTTTGAAACGTCCATCGTCCCCGACATGCCAAACAATGGGAATGTTTTTTTCCTTTGCAAGTTCCATATCTTCTTCCCCGTATGCTGGAGCTAGGTGCACAATTCCTGTCCCACTATCATCTGCAACATACGGAGCACTGTACACCTTCCAGGCATTTTCTTTATTTGGAAAGTTCTTGTCTAGAAAATAATCAAAAACTGGCTTGTACGATTTTCCTACGATCTCTTTACCCTTGAATGTACTGACAATATTTGCGCCGTCAGGAAACACTTTATCAAGTAGTTTCTTACCAACAATGTACATTCCACCATCAGCTGAGACTTTCACATATTCAATTTCTTCACCAACAGCGGCCGCCATATTTCCTGGAAGTGTCCACGGAGTAGTCGTCCACGCCAAGAGATAGGTTCCTGGTTCATCAACCAATTCAAATTTAACGGTTACTGAAATATCTGTAATATCCTTATAACTATTATCCATAGCAATTTCAGAATTTGCTATAGGTGTTTCGCAACGAGGGCAGTATGGCAATACTCTTGTTCCTTCATAGACTAGTCCTTTTTTGTTTAGCTCGCCAAGAGCATACCAAACTGACTCTATATACGAGTTATCCATTGTTTTGTATGAGCCATCAAAATCAACCCATCTACCCATTCTGTCAACGGTTTTTTTCCAATCGTGAACAAAGGTTAACACCTTACTTCGAGCGTAATCATTAAACTTTCCAATGCCATAAGCTTCAATTTCTTTTTTCCCAGAAATTTTTAAATCTTTCTCAACAATATTTTCTATAGGTAGCCCGTGGCAATCCCATCCCCAACGACGTTCGACATATTTACCTCGCATTGTTTGATAACGTGGAACGGCATCTTTAATAGTACTGGCCAGAATGTGTCCATAGTGAGGCAACCCTGTAGCGAATGGTGGACCATCATAAAAAACGTAAGAATTCTGAGGATCATTTTTCTTAAGCGACTTTTCAAAAATCTTGTTATCATCCCAAAATTTCAAAATCTCCTCCTCCCGCAGAGCGCCAGCGCTTTTCTCCACTTTTTCTGTTTGGTCTTTATTTTGAGCCATAAGTAATCCTCATACTATCACTTTTGTCCTTACACGCAAAAAGATCGCCCTCACGGGCGATCCCCCACAAAAAAATCCGTGGTTACCGAAAGACTTCCTGTATGGCTAGCTTCCAGGAGTACTTCAAGTTCGGCCAGTATAGGGTCTCCTTCAACAAGAGGGTTCCGAATAGTCACCGGCTCTGTGTTTAGAGCACAATCTGCCCAAACCAAGACTGGAAGTCTCCTCGGGGATAAGAATCCGTCCAAACGACCTATTGCCTCAATAAGTCCGGTGATTGAAGTAACGGGGCGATATAAGACGTCTACCCTTTTACCATTTGGCACGATGTAACCCTCCATTCACGGTGATCAATTTTACCTGTTCCCCATATTACTTATTTTTAAAATATTTACTACTTCCCCGAACTTCCAAATCCTCGCTCACCACGAACACTCTCTTCAAGTTCCAAGACTTCTACAATCTCTACTTCTTCAGATTTTTGAATAATCATTTGTGCCACCTTTTCTCCTTTTTTGAATGTATGGGTAACTTTTGAAAGATTAATAATCCCTACCAACACCTCACCTCGATATCCGGAATCAACCACACCCCCAAGCGTCTTTAGTCCATTCTTGATTGCAAGTCCGCTCTTATCCCAAATAAGTCCCACATATCCAAAGGGAACTTCCACCGCCAAACCGGTGGCAATCCCCTTGCGCTCGCCTGGCTCTATGACCACATCTTCACGACTTAGCAAATCAAATGCGGCATCTCCTATATAAGCATAGGTCGGTAGTGGCAACTCTTTATCTAACCTTTTTATTTTTAAAACCAGATTCATTATTTTTTCTTACTCATTTCTTTTCGCAAAATCACGTCAATCTTCTCCGCAATCTTTTTCATATCCTTTTCTTTCTTCCCACGAGTTGTCTCAGCAGGAGTTCCAATTCTGATTCCTGAAGGATCCATCGGGCTACGGGTATCAAAGGGAATCGTGTTTTTATTGACAATAATGTCGTTTTTCTCTAACACATCCGTTGCGTCCTTACCGCCAATCCCCTTTCCATCCATCCAAGTATCAACCAAGATCAAGTGACTGTCCGTCCCCCCTGAGACAATACGCCAGCCGAGTCCTGCCAAGCTCGCTGACAGTTCTTTGGCATTGGCAATAATCTGCTTTGCATAAATCTTAAATGCTGGAGTTGCTGCTTCTCCGAGCGCGACTGCGACCGCTGCAATCTGATTTAAATGTGGACCACCCTGCATACCAGGGAAAATTGCTTTATCAATCAAGATATCGATATTCCTTGAATCTTTCTTTGAGAAAATTAGGGCACTGCGTGGACCGCGCAATGTCTTGTGTACGGTAGTCATCACCACATCAGCGTATGGAAACGGCGATGGATAAACACCACCTGCAACCAAACCACCCAAGTGCGACATATCAACGAGTAGGTATGCTCCCACTGAATCTGCAATTTCTCTAAATTTTTTAAAATCAATCTTGCGTGGATAGGCAGTAAATCCTGCGACAATGATATCTGGTTTATGCTCAAGAGCTATTTTCGAAATCTCCTCGTAATTAATTACTTCTGTTTTTTTATCGACACCGTAAGGAACCTGCTTCCAGAATTTACCCGTTATTGAAACCTTGTGTCCGTGCGTAAGATGCCCGCCGTGATCGAGACTCATTCCCATAATCTTGCCGCCAGTCGGCACGAGTGCGAGATAAACTGCGACGTTTGCAGGAGAGCCAGAGAGTGCTTGTACGTTAACCGCCCAACTGTTCGGAGAGAGCTTAAAGAGTTTCAGAGCTCTCGCCTTTGCCAAGTCCTCCACTTTGTCCGTCACGGAGTTGCCCGCATAGTAACGTTTGTGCGGATAGCCTTCAGCATATTTGTTGGTAAGCTCGGAGCCAAGAGCTTGAAGTACATCTCTCGAGACGTAATTCTCTGACGCAATGAGATTAATCACCTTCTTTGAGCGAGCTGATTCTTCTTTGATTAATTTTTCGATTTGTTTGTCTTTCATGGGAAATTTCGTTAGCCTTGATTGGCTAGATAATACCATAAAATTGGAAAAGCCCGGCGAAAGCTAGGCTTTCCCGGACCTTTTATGTATTTTGACTAAAACTAGGTTGTTGTTTCAGAATCCAGTCCGAGGTCTTTTTCGAGTGCGATGAGCTCGGATACGGTCTCTGCCAAACGATCATTCAGATTAGCTGCTTCGGCTTCAAGTTCTGACTTTTGTCTTAGTAGTTCCATATGTCTGTTCAACTTAACCGTGCGTTCTTTGCGCAAATTACGACTAGCTCCTCGTAGAGCCTTAATCCAATCTGATGCGAGACCGTCAGGAGGACACTCCCGCAAAAGATCTTCCGCCGATAAAGTGTTTTCTTCTGTTTTTGGAACTTCGTCGCAAGCATCCATTGCGAACTCGACGCACTCATTACAAATAAAGACCGTCGGCCCAGCGATGAGTTTACTCACTTTTTCCCCGGACTTGTCACAGAATGAGCAATGCAGTGTATCCTTGGCGAAGTGTGCCATTTCTTAGTCCTCCATTCCCATGATTGGCATTCTAATTCACAGAATGGTGTAAAATAGCGAGTCTGTCAAGCCTACGATTCCTCTCTAAAAAACGGTATAGTTTACTCAAATGAAGCACGACCTCAAACTCAAAAATGTCCTCTCAATGAAAGAGTTGGAAAAAAGTATGCGTAATATTGTGTTTCGAGGACTCTATAACAAAGCGGGTGAGAAAATAAAGCCCTATGAAAACGCTACATTTAGTCTAGCCAAAGTCCACCCACCCAAAGCCATCGGTATACCTGCCGAGGTACGCATTGGTTCAAAGCGAGAGTTTCTCTTTACCCCACAGCCGACGGTCTATCAAAACCAAATCGAAATAATGGAGACTGTTGACGATTTTCTTAAAACAAAAGGGATGACGCTCACCAACCTTAAAGGAGCGGTTGAATATTCATGGGAGGGACGAGGAGATTTTCACATCCTTCCACCAATCATTGAAAAACATACTTACGATCTCAAGGAAGGCTTTATTAACCTTGAGAAGCTCTCTTCTCGTTTTGGCGGAATGTACGTTCGTGATGCACGAGGAAACATGCACCATCTCTCGGACAGGGAGTTACATGGATTCTATATTGATGAAGTAAGCAACCTCAGCTCACTTGAGGTATTTAACTCCAACGCACCACTCATCAACTACGGACTGCCTTATAGCGGAGAACATGACTTCTATATCATTTGTGATGGAACACACCGCATTGACTACGCACTTGAGAAGTTAAACAAACCAATCACCGTCATCTTGGTTGAACCAAAAGTAAAATCAAAGCCTCTCATCCCCTACTACGCGTTCCCCGTACCCCTTCGTCCCACCATCAGACTCTCGAGTAAAAAAGCAGAGAAAATGTTTTACCGACTTGAACGGGACAAAATCCATTTACTCAACGATTACATTAAAAAGACACTTCACTATGATTGGGAAATTGTAGGGTTACAGGTTAGTAAGTTACGAAGCAATGTCGAAATTTTTTAAATTCGTACATTTGGCGCATTTCTTTCAGCAGAAAGACCTCATTGAGCACAATGACCTACTGGGTACTTGGTCGTGTCGCTTCACTCATTTGCTCCCGCAGAGTAGATTCACCTACACTTTGGTCGCAAGCTTCGTTCACTCCTCTTTTAGCAAAAAGACCTACCCGGTAGAACTGCATCCAAATGAACAAATTTAATGAACAAATTTTGCAGAAATTACAAAAAGGTTTGTCTCTTTCTGTAGTTAAAAAAGCAAACGCTCAAAATAACAGCGTTTCAATTGCAATCTCTACATCAGGTAAATCGTACCTCGGAGGTAAGATTGAATCAGACACCAACCTTCTCGACATTAGTTCGGAACATTCTGCTTTAGCACTGGCTCTAGCCCATCGTGATTATAAGATTGAACAAGTAATCACCTTGGTCGAAAATGATAGCGTTATCATTTCTCCTCTCATACTGAAGATACTCGTGGACTTTGGTATCCGAACCAAAAAACCTGTACGATATATCGTACAAAATAAAAGCGGGCAAATTTTATTTAAGACAAATGATTCGCAAAAAGAAATTCCTTTTTATAAACCAGTCAAACAGATACTAACACTGTCCAACAAAAAGCTTGTTCATAATTTTAAACAAATTGATCCAAAACTTAGTAAAAAAATACTAGTCGATGAGTTAAGGAAGTTAGCTCTCGTAGGACTCGAAAGCGCCTTCACCACTAAAGATGGTTCCAGTCGCTACGGCGTCGCCGTAGCGACTGGAAGTGGCAAGGTCTATTTTGCCGGACAATACTCTTCACCTGATAAAAGACTTGGACTCCATGGTGAGGTTTCTGCCACACTCACCGCCCTAATGAAGGGTGAGCGAGCAATTACCCATATTGCAATTGTTTCTGACAAGTTTCCAGACACACCAGCATTGATATGTGGTTGTTGCAGACAATGGCTCAGTGAATTAGCTCTGAAATTCAAATGGAATCTCCATATAATTTGTTTTGCAAAAATGAACTCTAGTTATACTATGGATACTATAGAATCATTGCTCCCAAGGGCATGGTCAAGTAAAACATAGATGCCAAATAACACACTTCCATTTCCAATCGTCGACGCTCTCCTTCTGACTCCAAAAGAGGCCGATTCTGGAGCACTTGGTATCTGTACTAATACTTCAGCACCTGGACAAGTCTACAATGAGATCGAAGAAGAACAACGACCTTTTGTCTCGGTCATTGGTTCACTGATCGTTAGCCGCGATGGAACCGAGCGTATGATCTTAAACACACTAGCTCACCCATCGGTGCGCTATATCATCCTCTTCTCCGAAGAGTCCCTCACTTTCTCACCAAGTACCAACCTCCTGTTAGCTCTCCAAAATGGTGTCAATTTCGAAGCTTCCGGAAACTACATCAAAGACGGTAAGGCTGCCTCAGCACATTATCCAAATCTTTCGGCAAAAATCATTGATGCGTTTCGCGAGAATATTACCGTCATTCCACTCTTTATGTATCGAAATGATTATTCAAGACCTGTTGTACTTGAGTACTTAGAGTGGTTACGGCCAAAAATTAATGACGAGATTTACGAATTCCTCAAAGAAACCACGACCAAAAAATCAATCTACTATGATAGTTTGAATGCACTAATTGCGCTCCTTAGTAAACTACCAAAAAAAGATAAGCCTTTTATCGACCTCGACCCCAAAGAATTCCAGCATCTACAACCACCAAAAATAGAACTGTCAGCGGAAGATTTGACGGTGTCTGTACCATTTAAAGTTTCAAAAGAAAAAGAATTAATCCGTCTTGATATCGCTATCGAAGACAAAACATACTATCTCAAAGGTAAAAGTGAGTTCTTGATGGAATACTCTTTAATGAAATTTATTGGTGATGATAAAAAATTTATCTCCCCACTCGAGCAACTACTTCTCGGCGCCGAACTTGCACGAGTCGATACCGAAATCAAAAACAAGATAGAAATAAAAACAAGGGTCCATTATGCTGATATAACTGGGGCAATTGAAATTCCTCTTGAATCAAACACATCACTGATTACCGACAAACGCTTTTACTATAAAGTTAGTGTGCGGGAGCAAGATATCTCTGTTATGTGTTTAGCCTTTGATGTCTGCGAGGAGGTATTTGAATTACGCTCTCCAACAAACGGCGCGATATTCAACTGGCTCGCGGAGAAAAATCGGTTTGAGGAGTATGAAATGGATATACTCCATAGAATGGACGTTGGTGGGCAAATAGGAAGGGCTGGGATTGCAGCCAAACTTGGCTTTGCCTTTATTCAAGATTTTTCGAGTATCTTCAGGATTAACACCGAGGAGCTTCCCTTACTCATATCACAAGGTGATAGTTTTCTTGAAATACATAAAAATATTTTGATGAAAATTTATACCGAAGGACTGACCGAAGAACATGGGGATAAGCAGAAAGGGTTGGCACGAACTGGTATCGCTCTTGCTATCTATCGAGATTCGAAAAATGCGCTCGCTTCACTACCCGCCTTCTACAAACAAGGTGATCAAAGTACTGAAGAGATGCGCCTTAATTACAAAAAACAGCTCCTTCGTTTTGATCACGATGGTGACTACAGTTATGGACAACGTACCCGGGCACATTTTGGATTCGACCAACTACCAAAGACAATTGAAATACTAAAGAGTAATCCTAACCACGCTACCGTTATTCAACGATTTGATCCAACCGTTGATATGGGAAGTCATATTGTTCCAGAGACTGGTAAACTCAAATATACCCATGACCCATGCCTCACTCATGATATTTTTATTGTCCATGGTGGGAAACTTCATTCGTTCCATATTGCCCGTGCACACAATACCGTCAACGCCTATCCTGAAAATATTTTTGGCCTCTTCGATGCTTATGTTACAACCATTCGAGAAGAGTTGGGTGTAAAGAGTGGAGATATGTATATGCTTTCAAACCGTGCCAACATCCTCCTTCTAACTGAAGAGCAACGCACCAAGAAAATACTAACCGAGCCATCAAAGCCTTCGGATGATATGGATACCGCAAGTGGTCCGTATGAGGTAGGAGAGGATCTGGAGAAAGTTGACGTTGAAGGAGTTGTCGCCTACAGATTTATAGAGTTACAAGAGAGGCTTGAGAAACCAACAAGCGAATCAGGAAAAAAGATTATTAGTCGATTAGAAAATTTTGAAGGGATAGATACAATTGAGCGTGCTGTTAGCTACTACGAGAGTAAGGGAGTGATGCATAACAATCCAGTACTCACCGAATACCAAGCAGGACAACATAGTACTCAGAATAATCCCCAAGCTGATCAACTAATCTTTTTCCAAGCAAACACTATGGGAGGAAAACTTCACGCAACTGCAGTATTCGCAAACCGTTCACTAAAAAACATAAATGACGATACCGAAACAATAAACTACCTCTCTACCCTCTTTAGTAAACGCCTGAAAGTACCTCTTGGGCACCTATCTCTATTCTACGTAGGCTATACTAAGTAATATGTTTGATTTTACGGAAATTAAAGTCATCGGGTTTGATCTCGATCAAACCCTCTACGAGAAGTCGCACGAAGTGGATGCTGAAATTCAAAGCTATATCTATGAGAAAATTTCCACACAAAAAAAATGTTCTCTTGAAGAGGCTGAGCTTCTTTTCTCTGGTTTATATAAAAACGGTCGTGGTTTAAGTGGTAGCAAAACTCTAGAAACCTTGGGAGTTCCAAACGCAGGTGAGGTAGTGCAAGAAGCCCTCGAATTTGCAAACATTGCTTCAGTTTTAGTTCCAAATAAGGCAACGATTTCTCTGCTAAAAAATATAAAAGAAACCTATAAAAATATTGACCTGCTTACTGGTTCAAATGACTCAAATGCATCTATAAAACTTGCGAAGCTAAATATTGGTAAAGAAATCTTTGGTACAATCTTTACCGCAGACAATGCTTCAAAATCAGATGGTTCGATGTATAAACTTTGGTTGGATACCTATGATTTTCCAGCAGAGAAATTCCTCTATATTGGTGACCGTCCAATGAGTGACTATGAGATTCCAAAAAAATACGGGATTAAAAGTATTTTAGTAAATGTTAAGGAGCAAGACCCTTCGATTGATTGTTTACAGTTAAAAAATCTATCTGACTTAAATCAGTATCTCCTCTAAAACACCTACGGCCGAACCTTACTTGGTTCGGCCGTTACTACTACCCCTCTGCAGTCATCCGAGATGGAGTTGCCCACACAAAGTGGCGAGCAACGCAGTTTTCTTTTTGGAAATAACAAGGTAAACAAGTCTCTGCTGGTAAAACAACCTCGAAATCATAGTGGTCACGAACGAGATGAAGATAAGTTCGTTCACCAATAAGTACACCCTTTAAAACAGCTTTTTCAACTATACAAAGTGGCAAATTATATTCTTCACAAAGTCTTGTAAGAGCCTCATTTCGCATCTCCCCTTCCTGAAGATGTGTCTCTAACGAAGAGACGCCTTTGTATGGCTGGGAACCTTGGGGGTTAGTTGGCAGACCTTCCAAATACTGCCATAGAATCCCCGTAGTATCTCTTTTGTAGATAAATAAGCGGAGTATCGACATGACATCCTCCAGTTTCTTTATTTGTTCATTACTGATGCAAGTGTATACCTTACTGTACTAATAACAACACCCCCACCTTTGGTGGGGGTGTTGTTAACTCTAAGTAGTTTTCGATTGAATACTATCCCTTTACTTCAACACCCATTGAACGCGCGGTTCCGGCAATGATATTCATCGCTGCATCAATATCATTTGCATTGAGGTCAACCATCTTTTTTTCTGCAATCTCTTTGAGCTGTGCTTTACTGATTGAACCAATCTTGGCAGTAGTATTTTTTCCTGACCCCTTCTCTTTGTTCATAGATTTAAGAATGAGGCGAGATGCTGGAGGAGTCTTGAGTTCAAAGGTAAAACTCCTGTCTTCGTAAACAGTAATGATTACGGGAATAATATCCCCCATCATGGTGGCGGTTGCGGCATTAAACTTGGAAACAAAGTCACCGATGTTAACCCCTGCCTGACCGAGTGCGGGACCCACAGGAGGTGCTGGATTAGCCTTTCCACCAGGAATCTGTAATTTAAGTTTTTTGGTAATTTTCTTTGCCATATAAGTTAGGTTAGAATACTGGATTATGTATAAAAGTCAATCGTACGCTTCCTTTGACTAAGCTCTGCGAATTTGCAAGAAGTCGAGCTCAACAGGTGTTTCGCGACCGAACATTGAGACCAAGACCTTCACCTTACCGCGACTCTCGTCAACTTCACTCACCCGCCCCTCAAGATCCTTGAACGGACCGTCACTGATAATAATCAGGTCATCAGTTTGAAGGTCGATTGCATGCTTCGGTGTATCTGCTTTCATTCGCTTAAAGAGCGTTTCAATCTCTTTGTCATCGAGAGGTACTGGCTGAACACCGGAGCCGACGAAGCCTGTAACACGAGGCGTGTTACGTACCACGTACCATGAGTCGTCATTAACCACCATGTCAACGAGCACGTATCCTGGGTAGATTTTCTCCTCTTCTTCAATTCGTTTGCCGGCCTTGATCTTGATTTTCTTCTCAGTTGGAACAATCACATTAAAGATACGATCCCCCATACCGAGTGATTCAATACGTTGTTTGAGATTTCGCACAACCGCATTCTCGTATCCGGCATAGGTATGTATTGCGTACCAATTACGTTCACCACTTATTTGCTGTTTAGACATACAGATATGTTATGTTAACGAATAAAAGTAGCTAGACCCTTAAGAAACAGAAAATCAAACAGACCGAGAAAAAAGGCGACCCCAAGTGAAATTAAAATCACCACGATAGTAAAAACCACTGTTTGTTGCTTTGTTGGCCAACGAACATGTTTCAATTCTCCTTTTGTTTCCTTTAAGTATTCGATGAATGATGACATAAATTTAGGTTATAGTGATTAGGTTTATAGTCTTGCTTCGCGACATAAGTGTTCACCTTGTTCCCTTAGGTGTTAGGTTAGAACCAAGAACACAGAAACCAGTGAATAAATAATATTTGAAAAAAACGCTATCTTAAATTAAACTCCCCGATATTAAAAAACACCCCGCGGGGCTCTAATACATACTACTTTGTTTACTAAAAAAGTCAATACCAACACGTAAACCTCCGTTTCCGGAGGTTTACGTGTTGGTATTTCGACCACTTCACTTATTTCACTACTTCTACCTAATCTCGTAGACAATACTTACGTTCGACACAATCTTATTTTCTCCAACTGGAACAGATGGTGCCACTGCCGCAGCTTGCATCATAACGTCTCCCCCCATCCCCTTACCATAATACATTTGATTACCATTATTTTCAGAGTAACTAACGATGCGTACCAAGCGAACACCGAGATCACTTGCCAATTGTTTTGCTTTCTCTTTTGCTTTCGTAATTGCCTGTTCACGTGCCTGTCGGTTAATCTCATCTGGATTATCAACAGTGAAATTGAGGCTACTTATATTTGATGCGCCAGTTGATCCAACTAAACTAAGGAGCTCTCCTGCTTTTTCAAGGTCGCGAACCTTAATCTCAATACTCTGACTGACCTCATAGCCAATTATTCGCTGAGCACCTCCAACAGGACAATATGCTGCGGTACAGACAATCCGCTCATATTCATATTTTGGGTAAACATTATATCCGGTAGTTTTGATATCCTTTTCAGCAACACCGGCTTTTTTTAGAGCGTCAATACCAGCATTTGTTTTTGTTGTTGCTGATTTTTGAGCTTCGCCAACTGTCTTTGCACTTTCAGTTACCGAAAAAGAGAATGTTGCTAAGTCTGGCTTGATATATGCTTCACCTTCACCTGAGACTGAAATAACGTTTGAGGCAGGTGCTGGGGCAATCGTGCCATAGGTTTTTATCTCATTGGCAGTTAGTGCCAATAGATATAGAGATAAAATAACCCCAAGAAAAGTGGCGATCATCCACGCCCGTCGTTTTTGTACTACTATTTGTTCATCCATACTTTAATTTTGATTAATTAACAAAAACACCCAATAAGTAGTCATTATATCACACTAGTCCACAGCACCTTGTGAATGCACCCTCCTCCAAATCTGACCACCCCCTTTTGATTCTTCACTAAGGGTGAGTGTTGTACTGCTTATCGCAAGGATGTTATAAGAGAAACTAAGTCCTGGCACCCCTTCATCTGGGCAGTAAATGCTAACCGAATTCTTCTCAAGATTCCATGAACAGCTTACGTGATTTGGTTGGCTGTGTAAGAACGAGCTAAATACACGCACCCCATCGGCAACAACAAAGTCAATTTCCTCACTATCGTTAGGAAAACAGACCTCATCAGGTTGTGCTTTTTTGCACCCTGGATCGTTTGGGTTTGAAAGATCAAATGTCCATGCGCCAATAATATCTTTTTCACTGAAGGTGGCGACGTTCTCTCGATCCTCAGGAGCAGAGAGAGTGCCCGCATAAAATATCGCACCAACAACAATTACTACCGCTATCACTAATCCTATTATAATTTTGGTGCGCATATTATTTTTTATTAAACACAGCGAAGTTTATAATTTAAGGCACCGGAACTAATGAATGGTTGTATTTTAGCATAAAGAAAGGCGTGTTATTATTCATATACTTTATAGACATTAAAATAATAACTAAATGGAACCAACCACCATCTTTCAGAATGTGCGCCGACACAAATCAATCGTCATTGATATCTCAGTTCTTTTGATAACACTTGCGACTATTGGAGGGTTATTATTCTTTTTCTCTTCAAAAAAATCTTCCATAGAAACAAACCTCCTTGGTGCATGGGCAAAGACTGCCGTTACATACAATGACCACCGAGAAGTAGTGCCTCAAGAAGAAACTGAATATTGGGGTTTTGTAAAAGAACCCATGGATAAAGGGTTCCGTGAATACTACGGGACCAGCACCCAATCCTTAGGTTCTCTCGGATCGTGGAAGGTGCGCACTGTTGGCGGTACCAAAATACTTGATTCTTTTTTTTACGGAGACACTTCAAAGAGTGATTCTTACAAAATACAAACCTTAACGAAAGATACTTTAGTACTTGCAAGATTGGGTGAAAATGATATTCCTGATAACTATACACTGGAGTTTGTACGTGTCCGAACTCCAGAGGAGGAGTCTGCCATTGTCTTGAGTACCACAGGCGAAGAGAGCGTTACTATTTGTAACAAGCTAAGTAAGGAAGAAAATGTTGATGGACAAGTTATCCTCCCCATAACCTGCACTAGAGAAATTGGGAAAGAAGAGCGTGCTGACTTTACCTACAAACCAGACGGCTCACTTATTGTAAGTAGAGAAGGAAAAACTATTTTTGCACTTGAAGCTGACAATGGAGAAGAAGGTGGTAACTTTGTCTCCCTTACCAACGGTATAGGCCCGTTTCTTTGGAGTGGTTCACTTTCTCTAAAGGATATAACTTTTGATGGCTATAGCGACCTACAAGTACTGGTTTATGCTGGAGCATACAATTACTCCTATAGTTTTTACAGATACAATCCTCAAACACACACCTTTGATAAAGAGCCTCTGCTAAAGGATGTCGTCAATCCAGACATCGACCTCAAGACAAAAACTATTTCTTACTTTAACAAAGGTCGTGGGCTCGGTGATCTCCACACATTTGGAACATATCGTTTTGAAAATGGAAGATATATTCTTGTTCACGAAGAAAATCAGGATATCGCTCCTGGATCGGAGTTTGACAGCGATGACATGAAATATATTCGTACCGTGCGCGAGCTCCAGAATGGAGTGATGATGGTAACAAAAACAGAAACTCTGACAAGAAAAGAGGTCTTTGGAGAAAACTAGAAAGCACTCCAGCGTGCAAAAATTCCACAAGGAAGTAGTCTCCCTCCTTCACTTGATTCTCTTAAAGTTAATTCTCCCGACTCCAAAACCCCATTAAACTTTTGAACCAAAGGTTTTAAGTTATTCTCATAAGCGATAGATGAGTATCCTGCTGAGTAGCCATTCAGTATAAAGAATAGTGGTTTGTCACTAAGTAGTTTCATCGCTGTCTCAATAAGAGGAGTTAGATCTTCCTCTATTTTCCAAAGCTCTCCTTTTGCGCCGTGTCCAAACGCAGGAGGATCCATGATAATTGCGTCATACTTGTTTCCACGCCTAATTTCACGATCTACAAACTTCTTTGCGTCATCAATAATCCATCGAACAGGCTTATCTGAAAGTTTTGATAATGTGGCGTTTTCCTTTGCTAGAGCAATAGCAGTCTTTGAGCCATCAACATGAACAACCTGAGCTCCAGCAGAAAGGGCTGCGAGTGTAGCCCCTCCGGTATATCCAAAAAGGTTGAGTACTGAAGTTGGTCGATCTGTTGCCTTAATTTTATCAATAATCCATTGCCAGTTGGCGTACTGTTCTGGAAAAAGCCCGATATGTTTAAATGGTGCGAGCACTATCTTAAAGACGAGTCCGAGTTCGGTAAAAGTAATCTGCCAACTTTTTGGTACTCCCATAGACACTTTCCAGGAACCACTCTTACCTCCTTCGCCTGGCTTAAAGATTACATTGGCATCCTGCCACCTTTTTTTATCTAAGTGCTTTAACCAAAGCGCCTGAGGATCAGGTCGAGCAAGTATCACCTTACCCAACCGTTCAAGCTTTTCCCCATCCCCACTATCAAGAAGCTCGTAGTCAGAGGAGGTTTCGGTAATGAGTATACTGCGATGTTCCATGGAAGAATTTTTTACAATTATTTCTTTAACTTTCCGATGTCTGAAGCGAGCTGGGCAAGATTTGCTTGGATCTTCTCAAGAGTTATCTGTTCGTTTTTTTCTTCTTCAACTTCCAACTTGTCTTCTTCAGTAATCTCGTCGACATCTTCTTGGATTTCATCGATATCCTTTTGGATCTCGTCGACGTCTTCTTGAATCTCGACAACATCTTCCGCAATTTCATCAATTCCCTCTTCAATTTCATCAAGATTTTCTTCAACGTCACGCAAACTTTCTGTGTTTCGATTCACCGACATTTGAATAAAAATTGAAAGATATATAGCTTCGAGGGAAACGATAGTTGTGAGCACGAGAAGAACTCTATCCCAAGGAACTCCTGCTATACCAAGAATGAAGGCGGAAGCAAAAAATAGTGTATGGACCACAAGTGAAGCGGGAGATCCAATCCATTTAGTAAAGGTTGCTCCTATCCCCCTCTCTTCAATTTTTATTTTTTTCTGAGTATTATTTTTTTCCATGATAACTACTGTTACATACCAGTTCTACCTTGCTCTTTTTGAAGAGAGGTATGAGAAGAAAATAAAAATAAGGCCAATCAAACCAGTAATAACTTCTGGAACATGGACAACGAGCCCAACAAACATTGAAGCGGCAAGACCAAAAATTGCCCAGTGAGCGCCGTGCTCTAAATAAATCAATGTATCGAGCGTTTTTTTACGAACAAAATGAAGTGTCAGTGTTCGAACAAAAAGTGCACCGATACCGAGCCCAACTGCAATAATCAGAATTGAGGATGTTAAAGCAAACGCGCCGACAACACCATCGAGCGAGAATGCTGAGTCAATCACATTGAGATACAGGAATAACGCCAAACCACCAGACGCAATGTTCTTTATACCGCGATTAAAGGAGTTGGCAACACCTTCAACAAGTACGAAGAGTACAATTCCAATAATTCCTGCAATAAGAATTGATGACGCAATAGCTGGTAGTACGAAACTAAATATCAACAGAACGATGAGAGCGAGGGCTATTTCTAGTGCCTCAATTCTTCCCAATCTTGAGAGATATTTCTCAATAACCTCAATCCAATGAACATCCTTTGCTTCATTAAAAAAATATTTTAGTGAAACCATCAACAAAAAACTTCCTCCGAAAGCACTGATTGCTGGATGAACTGATTCAAGAAGATGTCCGTACTCTGCGGCGTTATAAATCGCCAAGTGTGCTATAAAAAACGGCGATGTCCACAGAGCAACACTCACAATCACAACAGGAAGAACGACTCTTGTCCCAAAAACTGCAATCAATATACCCCAAGTTAAAAATCGTTTTTGCCAAACCTTATCCATCTTAGCAAGAATTTTTGCGTTGATGACCGCATTATCAAACGAAAGTGTTACTTCCAAAACACAGAGAATCATTGTAAGGAACAGTGCGGCAACACCACTCCATAAATAAACAGCAGTGAGTGCGACTATAGAAATAATAAATGGTGGAATAAATGCTCTATTCATAATAATGACCTTACGGTGGCAAGCACCTCTTTTAATAGCACACGATGAAACCAAACTAACGAAAAAAACCTACATTGTCGAGTGATGTGACATTAAACGTTTTATATCCTCCCGAGTCCCTCCTACTTTTTTGCCAGGATTTAAAACATTCAAAGGATCAAAGATATGCTTCACTTCCGTGAATAAATCGCAGACTTCTTTCCCATACATCATTTCAAGATATGGTGTACGGATAATACCATCATTATGCTCACCTGTAATTGATCCGTGGTACTTGGCAATCAATATATACACCTTTTCAGAAAGTTCAAGGATAATGTTTCTTGATTTTTCTGAAGAGAGGTCCATGAGTGGGATAATATGAAAATTGCCATTTCCAATGTGTCCTGCAATTGTATAGATGATATCGTACTGACCAAGAAGCGCATTGAGTTCCGGTAAAAATTTTGGGTACACATCTGGATCAACAACAAAGTCATCTATGAATGCTGAGGCATAAAGCCCACGGGAACTTTTGCGTAGAAGGGAAAAACTTTCTCGCCTAACGATCCAATACTTATTCGCTTCCCTTTCGTTCTTAGCGATCCGAGTCTTAAGATTCATGTCCTTCAGTGATTCCTCCGCAAGCTTACAAACTCGCAAAGCTTCCCCACTTGTATCCTCCGCAAATTCTGCCATTAAGATTAGTTTTGGAACACCACCAGTCATGACCATTGAAACTTCTGGTAAAAACGAAAGCCCTAAAGAAACCGCTCCAGTGACACCTAGTTTACTAATCATTTGTGGTAAGAATCGAACGGCGAGTTTGAAGGTGTGGTCATCGTAAGACTCAAATGATTCTGGGTTAAATCTAAGAACCCTGCGCACTATCTCTGGCAGTGTATCAAGATTCTTGAGAAAAATAATGAGCATTGCTCGATGTTCTTTTGGTGTCACCAGAGAAATCTTGGCGGAAGTCATCAGCGCTAAAGTCCCCTGTGCTCCCGTTAATAACTTTGCAAGATTAAATGTCCCCTTTTCTTCATCAACAACACTCCACAGTGCGTATCCTGCTGAGTTCTTAGAAACTTTTGGCTTAGCATTCGCGATAAGCTCCTTATTGTGAGAAATAAGCTCTGATATTTTACGATAAATATCCCCCTCAAGGGTTTGTTCAATTTTTTTCTTTTCTAACTCCTCATTGTTTAACTCTTTAAAGTTAGCGATGCTGCCGTCCGATAGAACTGCGTTTATTTCTTCAACATACTTTTCTGTCTTTCCGTAGCGAAGTGAACGCTCACCGCCTGAGTTGTTGTTCACTATTCCGCCCATCGCAGCAAGTCCACGAGAAGCTGGGTAGCTGGGCAACAGCAGGTTCCTTTTTAACGTCTCTTTTTCAAAATCACGGTAGTACATTCCTGGTTCGACCAAGGCGTCCTTATCTGTGAGTTCGAGGAGCTGATTCATATGCTTCGTAAAACCCATAGCAATAGATGAGGTGAGGGGGCCACCACTCATACAAGTGCCAGCTGATCGTGCTGTAACGGATACATTAGTCCCCTTTTCCCGCTCACCGTGAACATAAGAAAGGACTGCTGAAACGTCTGCCACATTTTTCGGAAAAATGACGAGTGTTGGCCTCTCTTCAAAAACCGAAGTGTCACGACTAAACTCTGTTAACGTTTTTGAATCAGTGACAATCTCTCCTTGTATTATTTTTTGTAGTTCTTCTTTTTGAGACATTTTATTTCTTTTCCAACAGTTTTCGGATATGGTGCATCGAGCTGTTACGGTGGACCAGCTCATCATTTCTGATTGAGAGGAAAAGTTCGTATTCATTTCTCACATGTCGTCCATAAAAGTCGAGATATTCACTCGAGACAGGTTTTTTCTTCAACTTATCTCCCTGTTGTTTAAGAAAAAGATCATACTCACGAAAAGCGTGGTCTTCAAAAAGATAGTTGAGTTCGAGTGCTCGACGTGGACTAAAGAAATAGAGTATAAAGACTGCCCAAAAATAAAAGAGTGAGAAAAGAACGGGAATAAGTGTGTGCATAAAAAAATTGGCGCCATGTTCCTTTTGGACAATGTGACTGATAACTACCACATGCATCGTCTCATTATCTTGCGCCATACGACTAAAGGCTGAAGTCTTTGCAAGTTCAATGGCTTTTTTTTCGTTACCATGGAAGGCTGACAGAAAGACGTAGCTTGCCACTTCCCACGACTGGTACGGAATACGAGCAATCACTTCTATCGCCTTGAATTTCTGATAGCTTGGCTTTTTTCCATAAAACAGGGTACCGAGGGAAACGAGAATATTTCCAAGTACTCGAGAAGTGAAAGAAACCTTACAATTATCACACTCCTCTTTGTACGCACGAAAGGAGTCTTCGTCACAAAGTTTCTCTGCCAAGAGTTCATGCTCTGCCTTATCAAGTTCTGGAACCATGCCTTTATTTTACCCTATCGTGAGATTATTCAGAAGGGCTTAAATTAAATTCGTGCTGATATTTCTATCCAATATATCTAACCTCATCTGAAAGAATCGTTCCAGCTTTAAGATCAGTTTGAATCGGCTGAGGTAAAATATTTACCTCATCATCTTTATCTACCCATTTTATATCAAAGAGTTCGTGCTTATGTGTCCCTTCAAATTTTGAAATATCTAAATAATCTATTGGATTTGTGACCTCAAAAAAGAATTCAACTGTTTGGACCTCTTCTTTTTCTGTAACTGCCTTCATGTTGTGAACGTACAGCAACCTTCCAATCTCTGGTTTAATACCAAGCTCTTCAATAATTTCCCGAACTAAACATTCTTTTATTCCTTCTCCCCACTCTAAATGTCCCCCAGGAAGTGCAAAGCCTGCTGAGGTCGGCCTATGCTGTACCACGAGCAACTTACCTTCGTGGTAAATAATCGCTCGACACCTGATGGTTAATTTTTTCTCTGACATACTCTACACTGATGTTAAAAAATCTAAATATTTTTCTTCTTCCCCATGCATCACTCGCCAATGAATTTCTTTGATTCGCTTAGTGATTGGACCAATCTTACCATCCCCTATCATACGCGCATCAACTTCTTTGATTGGTGCAATGAATGCGGATGTACCTGATGCAAAAATTTCATCAGCAACATAGAGCTCGGTGAGGTCAATCCCCCGTTCCTGTACCTGAATCCCCATATCGCGGGCAACCTCTAGCACCGTACGTCGGTTGATACCCTCAAGAAGGTCACTGGTAGTGTCGGGAGTTATCAACACATTGTCTCTGACCATAAAAATGTTGGCGGCGGAGAGTTCACAAACGTGTCCATGAACATCAAGGAAAATGCAGTCGTCATACCCACTATCAATGGCGTCCTGTTTACCAAGTACCGAGTTGACGTAGGCGCCATTTACTTTGGCACGAGATGGAATCGAGAAATCAGGAACGCGACGCCAAACACTCGTTTTTAGTCGCGCACCATCTTGAGGAACGATTGGTTTTGCTTCGTAGATAAACATACTCACCGTGTTTGAGAGTCCACGGGAGCGTGTTCCAGCGACCAGATCTGGAACGTGGACGGTGGCACGGACGAACACATCTTCGATAGGAGTATTTGCAGAGACAAGTTCTTTGACTGCACCGACAAATTTCTCATAATTCCACTCCTTTTCAAAGGTATCCATCCCAATAATTCGAGCTGAATTAATTAACCTCCGGTAGTGTAGGAGTAAACGAAACGCCATGAGTCCATTCTTTGTCACTGATACTTGAAACACAGTGTAAACACTAAGTCCATACAATACAGAAGAACTCGCAACACTGAGGTGTGCGTCGGCAATCGGAACAATCTTATCGCCAAAGTATGCTTTTTCATATATTCGAGCCATCACTTACAGTATACCGCCATTTTTATAAAATGTTGCTACGGCTTCTCTGATAAGTAGTACCAACTCCCTAACAAAATCTATCAATATAAAACAAAAAAAACAGCTTTCGCTGATTTACTTAGGTTACTATAAAAAAGAAGAAGGGCAACTGGATACGGGGAATCGTACCAGCTGCCTTTCCGATAGTCCGCGGGGCCAACGCGGGGAGAGCAGCAAGGGTCAGTTGCAGGTGACCCATACCTAAGATAAAGCTATCATGGGAGCAAAATAAAGTCAAGGGGTAGTCGGTGAGTGGCTGCAACCCCACTCACCGACCCCGGCAGACTGCTACCTCACAGCCCTACCGATGCAACATCAGGTCTACTTCCGGTCGAGACATCGACCGGATGACGAGCACCAATTGTCGCATTTCTCGGCGTAGGCTGGTTTGGCAAGTGCGAGGCAAAGCCCCACAACTGCCATGAGGCACAGTACTGTGTGTCGCATGAAATTTCCCTTCACGCAGACCTTGGGAACTACTCCGCCCCCCACCTCTCTCCCGATAGGTGTACAAAGAACGGATTAGACCCAGAAGCACCCTACTACCTCTGAGTGGATAGGTCAAGACATGAGTGTCCAAGAACCCTCATTAAGATTAATTTACACAGCTCATCCATTAGAATTACTTCGTTGATAAATTTGAATATCGTACCCCTTTGTTTCTTCATCACTTCTCGACAGCCCCAATAATTCAAGTTTAGTAAAGAGTTCTTCCTTCACCTCTTCTGGACTAACATCATCATCTACTAATCTTTCAAGTTCAACAAAGGTGCCAAGTTGCTCTACCTGGTCTAAACAAATCTCACATTCTCCAAGTTTACCCTTTCTTCGTATTTTTTTAACCTCAAGTACAGGCGACCACCCAAGAGTGGTGAGTATCAAATGGGTTGCTTTTGGATCCACAACTTCTGTTTCGTACTCTATGTTATCCATCTCTCCAGAGCGTTGTTTTTTAAGGTTGAGTTGGGCAGTGTTTTTCAAATAACGTATGCGTATAAATACATCACCTTCTTTGGAGTTAGCCAACCCTTTGGTACTACCTCCCAAAGAATAGATAACATCTCGTTGACTTATTGGTTCAGAGAGAACACAACTCTTCTCCTTAAGACGAGTCTCGAGCTCTTCGAAATTATTCACCTTTAATTTTACTTCTATTTCGCGCATATATCGTGGATAGCTAGAGAGAATCGGGGTCAAGTTTCTAAGTTCGCAAGCTCACTAAGAACTTCCTCCCCGGACTCGCCGACAAGCACTCACTTTGTTCGTCTTGTATACCGGCTCCGTCTTTCAATACTCTCTAGCTCACGCCAAAAATATAATCGCTAAACGCTCCGCTTTTTTCTCATTATTTTTGGGTGCCGTAGTCGAGGACGTTAGAACTGTGTTTGAGCGATTGGATGATGCGAGCATCTACATTCCTGACCTACATCCAGTGGGGTTGGTGTAGTCATTGATGCACAACGGACTGCGGCTTGTTGGGTTTACTTAATTCTTCCGTTGCAATATCAATAAATACTTTGTGAATGGCGCGGAATTCAGTTGTCATCTCGTTGTATGACTGAGATATAACTTTCTTTTCTCCTGACAGCATCGTTACGGAAATCTTAGCAGAACTTTCATCTGGAAGTCCCTTGATAGCTATGTTTTTTATGTCCTCAAATTTGTTTTCGCTGAGAGAACGCACCAATCTTTCAAAGTTCGCCTGATTTCCCTTTTCTTCATAGGAAATTGTTCCCTGAAATATTTTTCTTACGGATGTATCGCCAGCAGAATTAACCGAAACCTCATAACCTCCGTATAGACCACTCACATCAGACATTTCAATTTGCGCAATATCCTGACCCAAACTCCCTGTGGTTGGTGTAGATTTGATTTGCGTTGCCTGTTTTTGAGATATCCCAAAATAATATCCAAGCAAAAGTAACACAGCGACGACCCCGACGATATAGATTACTTTGTTCTTCATCCCAAAAGTATACCAAGTTCGAACTGATTTTACAACCTTGTTGGTGCGTATTATCTCTTCAATTCCCGTTAGGGTGGCTAGAGAGAATCGAACTCTCGATACCAGTTCCACAAACTGGAGTTTTACCACTAAACTATAGCCACCATATAAACCAGAGGTGTTAGGTTATAGGAAATAGGTTTTGGTAAAACCTACATTGATCTAAAACCTAACATCTATCACCAAACCTGTTTCCGGTAGGTCGCCTGTAGTGGATACAATTCGAGGCGCGAGGAAGTCGATTTCTGCAGACGTACTTAAACGTACGACGAAAGAAATCGACAACGAAGCAACAAAGAAGTGTACCGCTACAGGCGACCTACTTATAGTCAGGTGACTGCTCTGTTATACCAGATTTATGGTTAGAAAGTCGAGCAAGTGCATATAGGATGCTCGAGAGTCGATTGAGGTAAGCCAAAGTAAAAGCTCCTACTTTTATATTCCCCTCCTCTGAAACTGCAACCACGCGACGCTCTGCTCGACGTGCCAAGGTGCGCGCGAAGTCAAAATATGATGAGAGTTCGCCTCCTCCCGATATAAAGAATGAGTGAATCGGTGGCAACTCTTTTTCAATTTCTGCGATTACCTTTTCAACCTCACGAACCTTTTCTTCTTCTACTGTCATTGGTGTCCCCGCAAGCTCTGCTTGAATAATAAAAAGTGTTTTTTGGATATCGTGAACTAGGTCAGAAAACAAAACGCCCTCAGTACCGACCCTGAAACCAGCATCCTTTGATTTAAGTTTTGCAAAACCTAAAAATGAATTAACTTCGTCCATGGAACCCAACGCCTCTGATATTACTGAGCTCTTCGAGATACGTTGATTACAACCAAATAATCCAGTATCCCCCTTGTCCCCTTTTCCTGTGTAGAGCATATTTTTGTTAATTATTTCCAAACTCGTTTTTTATTTTCTTCTTCCTTTTCTCTAAACGCCTTCTCCAAATCAATGTCATAGTGATTGCAAATGTCGAGGAGATATATAAAAACATCAGAAGCTTCTTTACCAACATCAAAACTATCTGAACCAATATCCACCTTCATCTTTGAAGCCTTCCTGCCAGCTTTTGCCAATTCCCCACACTCCTCCAAAAATAGCATGAATATTTCCGAAATCTGCCCTCCTTCAAACCCACGCTCAACTATCATCTCTTTGATGTACTGCTGATAATCAGCAAGGGTTGGATTTTGTTTTAAGTGCAAGTTGCTCACCGTTTATTTGTTAAGTGTACTTATAAGTTGTGGGTTAAGTCACCGATTGGAGCAAGGCTCATTCGATCAAGTTTTGGAGCGAGTTGTTTCAAAAAACCTTTCAAATTTTCTATTTCCTGCTCGAGCTTTTTAGCTCCAGTAATCGATTTTTCACTAAAAATAAAAAGCTTTTGATTAACAAGTTCTAAATCGTGCTCCCAACTATTATTTAGCAGGTGTGAGAGAATATCTGGAGTAAAAATCTCAAATACCTCAATCTCATACTCTTTGGGTACATAAAGCTTAAACATTTTTTCAAATTCAGTAGGTAGTGAAATATTTGGTAGAAAAAACTGTTTGATGCCGGATAGGTTTTTGTTATGAATATTGTTCAAATATAAATGTGGGAAACTTCCCAAGAAAGTAGTCTCAAACACGGTATAAAAATGACTTCGAGAGTTTTTACCTGTACCGGTAATGTAGGAGTATTCAAAGATACGAAAATTGTGGTTATCGAGCTTTCCACTCATTCCATGTCCAACGGTACCAGCACTACCTTCTCGGAACATTAGGGCGGATTTTTCAATTGAAAAGTTGTGTGTGTATTGATAACCAAATTTTTGTGCAATTTCCCGCCAGAGTAGCTCCTTAAGTTTTGCGGCACGCTTGACGAAAAGGACGATTTGGAATACCCCCAGAAAACTAATCGTAAGGATTCCAACAAAAAGCAAAAGATATGGAGCATCTCCTTTTCCATATACATACCAAAGGGATACCAGAGATATAATCACAATTTCAACCCCAGCAACACCGATCATAAGGAACCGGATCTGCTCTAGTGCTTTTTTACTTTTCTCTTCCATTGAGTTCATTTTAAATTTATGGAAAGGTCTTTCATGCGAGCAGAGAATTTGCTCGCATTGGACATCCTCAATTCACTTCATTCATTTTGGTGCCCGAGAGAGGACTTGAACCTCCACACCCGTAAGGGCACATCCACCTCAAGGATGCTTGTCTACCAATTTCAACACCCGGGCAATCACACAGCGTTACTATACCAAACCTCATAAAAAACAAAAGAGGACTTTCGTCCCCTTTTGTTTACTCTTCTGTTTTTTCAACCACCTCCTCTGGAGCTTCTTCTGGCTCTACGGCCTCAACAACATTGTTTGCTTTGCGTGAGTGCTTCATATGCTTTTTAACCTCTTTGGCCGCTTTATCGCGGATGTAGTAGAGCTTTGAGCGACGAACTTGTGCGGTACGAACAATCTCAATCTTATCAATCATTGGGGAATAGAGTGGAAAGATCTTCTCAACACCGACACCGCTGGCAATCTTGCGAACTGTAAAGGTTCCGCCTGCTTCACTGCCGTGTTTACAAGCAAGAACAAGTCCTTCAAAGGCCTGGAGGCGTACCTTTTCCTTCTTTTCCTTATCTTTCATATCTCGCTCAACAATCCGCTGGGTAACACGCACGGTGTCCCCCGCTTTAATGCCAAGTTTCTTGCGACTTTCCATATTAACTGGAGATGTTTTGATGGTAGTTGTATTCATATCTTGTAGACGATAATCTAACACACCGTGCCTATTACTGCAAATTATTGAACTCCTCTAGTGCTGCTAGAAAATCTGGCGGGTACGGAGCCTCCACTGTAGTTGGTTTACCTGCAACATTCAGGAAAGTAATCTCCCTAGCGTGGAGTGCTGTCCGCTCAAAACCAAGCATCTTCGGCTGATTTTCAGCATAGAGTTTGTCGCAGATAACTGGATGATGAATTGCCTTAAAATGGACCCTGATCTGGTGAGTACGCCCTGTCTTTGGCTCTACTTCAACAAAGGTTAGCCCCTTAGTCCGTCCAAGGACACGATAGAGCGTCTGTGCTTCACGAAGCTCTCCTCTTGCGCCCGGTTGAGCTGACCAGCGTCTAAAATCCTTGCTACTCTTCCCTATTGGTCGGTTAATTTCACCTTCGTCGTCTTTGAGGTTGCCATAGACAAATGTGTGGTACTTTTTTCCCACCACCCTATCTTGAAATTGTTGTTTGAGGTGAAGGAATGCGTTTTGATTCTTTGCCAAAATAAGGACACCCGATGTCTCCCGATCAAGCCGGTGAACAATACCGGGGCGAGTAATAGCCTCACCATTTGCCAATACCAACGGCTCTCCAACCTCCTTCATCTCTGGATGCTTTACCAACACCCAAGAAGCTACTGACTCCTCTATAGTGCGTCCATCTGCATGTACCACAAGTCCTGCAGGCTTATTAATGACGATATAATCGCCGTCTTCAAAAAGAATGGGAATTTCTAAACTACTCATCCGCCTAGTATACAAAGAAAACGAGATTTCACTAACATGGCACCTGCAAATTTGGATGAAGTTCGAGGCGCGAGGAAACTGATTTCTGCAGACGTACTCAAGGTACGACGGAAGAAATCGGCGACGAAGCAACGAAGAAATTCGCCAAATTTGCAGGTGCTACTTTCCGTGTCGTCGGTCGCGTTCACTATATTCTTCCAAAATTTTTAAAAATTCTTCTTTGCTAAAATCTGGCCAAAGAGTGTCACAGAAGAAAAGTTCACTATAAGCGATTTGCCACAGAAGAAAGTTTGAGAGTCGTTTCTCTCCGCCCGTTCGAATTACCAAGTCAGGGTCAGGAACTCCTGCGGTCCAAAGAAACTGTCCGAAGTTACCTTCATCTACACCCTCCTGAACCTCTTTTGGTGCTTGCGCAAAGCGTTTTGCCGCTTCAACGATTTCAGCACGTCCTCCATAGGAAATAGCAATGACCAGTAAGAAACCGTCTCGCTCTTTTGTCTCCTCTTCAACTTCTTTCAAGTAACCTTGAAGGTCTTCGGGTAGTCGCTCGATTTGCCCAGCGAATTTAATTTTTATATTTTCATCCTTCCAAAAATCTTTTTCTTGATGGAAAGCGATGCGAATCAGGTCAAAAAGATAGCTCACCTCTTCTTCGGCTCGTTTCCAATTTTCTGTTGAAAAAACGTACACTACGGCTGATTTCACACCAGCTTCTTTAGCCCAAAGGACACAGTCCTTGAGCCTATCCTTGCCAGCCTTATGACCCTCAATTGAAGAAAGTCCTTTGCCCTTTGCCCATCTACGATTACCATCGATAATTACTCCGATCGAATTTGGAACTTTCATTTCTTTAAATTAATAGACAATATTAAAGCCAGTAAAGCTGAGATTTGGATTATCCCACGTAACTTCCACATTTTCAACAGAAGACAAAAGAGATCCTCGGTGGAGATAACTGATTAGTTGCACAAGAAGTTCCTTCTCTCCTTGAGCAACAACCCACACGGATCCGTCAACAAGATTCTTTACTGTACCGACAAGCCCCAATTTTCGTGCTCGTCGCTTTACAAAATCTCGATACATAACCATCTGGACACGGCCACTGACCCTTACCTCTATTTGAGCGTTCATTAAAAAATTTTAACATAAACCCACAAAAACGAGCAGCGCAACAAATTGTCAGGCGTCGATTAACATATTGCGTAAATATCGATATACTTTAGAAACTAGCATTAACTCATTACATCATGGATTTCCTTCGTCGAATTGGGCTTTCGCTTACCACTGGTTATATTTTTTTCTTTTTTGGTGAACGTATTTTTTGGTCACTTCCTAACAATCCCGAACTGAACACACCGATTGACCTCATGGCAACATGGCTTGTTTACTCATTTTTTGCCTACCTCTGCTTCATCATAATCAAGCAGTGCCGTGTCCGTTCGGTGTGGGCAGTGTTTTTAGTTGCCGCACTTTATGGTTGGCTTATTGAAGGGGTCTTCTCTTTAACCACCTTTGGTATTGGCAGTATGCCGTTCCCTTATTCAATTGTTTGGACAGCTCTGGCGTGGCACGCGCTCTGTGTTATGGGTGGCTGGTATTGGATGCTACAACTACTACAAACTTCAACAAAAAAAGTACTGATAGGTTCCATGCTCCTTGGTATCTTTTGGGGAGTTTGGTCACTCTACTGGCCAACTACTGGTTTGGTGTCGACACCTGTAAACTATCTTGTGTATACACTTTTCTGGACAGCTCTCTATATCCTTGCACTTCATAGTTACCACTGGCTAAGCAGTGAGATATTTTCTGCAACAAAAACAGAGAAGGTAATATTAGGACTTATCACTCTTGCTTGGTACTGCGGTTTTACGGTGACACAAGGAGGCTTCTTACTTCCCCTTACTGTACTTCCCATCCTCTTTGGAATAATTTATTTTGCTTTACAAAAAAACAAACGGAAAGAGACCTCGCCTGACGTCCTCACTTCTATCAATAAAAGAATCTCTTTCAAACGATCCGTCTTTATTCTCCTCGCCCCTCTTCTTGCCACAGCCATCTTTAGCTCTGGATTTTATTTTCCGACCAACATTCCTTACCTAGTGACACTGAGCACTCTCGGCATAGGAATGTTTGTAGTGAGTTTGTATAACGTATTTAGAACCAAGAAGTCTTCCCAGGGAATTGATAAATAATCCATTTTAGTTATACTGTATCCGTCCTTAAAAGGGCGATTAGCTCAGTTGGTAGAGCAACTCATTTACACTGAGAAGGTCGGGGGTTCAAGTCCCTCATCGCCCACTAAACAAAAGAGACAATGTATCACATTGGTGATTATTGTTTATGAGGCAAGATGAGGGACTTGAAAGACGGAGGCGATATACAAGACGAGCTTTGCGAGGACTTGTCGCCGAGTCGGGGTCGAGAAAATTTTGTTTACAAAATTATTCGTGACCAAGTCCCTCATCGCCCACAAAAACTTAAAAACCCTAAGTGAGCTTAGGGTTTTTAAGTTTTTGTGGGCGATAGTAAGCAACCTGCCTTGCTTACGTGAAGGACTTGAAGAGTTTGAACGTATCGCGCGCAACGCAGTGAGCACGATATGTAAGGGAACACTTATACTCTTGAGTAAAAACCGTACAGAATCTGTAAGATTCAAGTCCTACTGACTTGAAAAGGTTCTCCCACATTTTTGAGGATATGTGTATCCGAAAAAATGGGAAACCTGAACTGAACCTGTAAGGTTCTAGTCCCAAATGTTTTACTCGAGGTTTACCCCCCCCAGTAAAACAGTAAAACAGGAGTCTCCCCCAACGGGGGCGGGTATCTTTCTCGTTTTGCTTCGCAAAACATAGAAGGGTCTTTCGAGACCTACACAGTAGGAATCTTTCCCTACGGGAACGGTACAGGCTTCATATCGTACTCGCTTTGCTCCGTGCGATATATTCAGCCTTTTCGATTCCTACACGCTCGTGCATTGGCACGAGCTCGGGGGGACACTCACTACGTTCGTTGTCCCCCCGGTAGGAATCGAACCTACATCAAGAGCTTAGAAGTCTCTTGTTCTATCCATTGAACTACGGGGAGAAAAACTAGTTGTTAGGTTATAACTTACAGATACTAGCTTGGACACAAAAACCTAAAACAATATAGGCACACTAGCACAAAAGTAAGGTCAGATAAAGCCTGTTTTTTGTTCTTAGTTCTTGATTCTTATTAGATGCCGGGGTCAGCGATTTCAGGTTCACTTATTCGGTACATCTCGAAAGTTCGAGCTCTATTTTGAAAAAATGAAAGTGTCTCTTCGAGGGCTTTGTTGTCAAGTGCTATAACTGACTTAGTAGCACTTATTACCCTTGGTTCAGAGATGCCACGATTAACTTGAAGAAATAAATATCCATCAAGTGCCAACACCAGCAACACAGTCAATATCAAAAAACTGACGTTAATCTTCCAGTCTCGATTACGATGATGTTCCAGTGTCGAGACTTTGCTACGAACGAAATATTTTTTAAATTTTAACAAAACAGGCCTAAGTGAAATGTTCATAAGAATTATTTGTTTTTTAACACATTGAGTGAAAATACCCCACTCCAACGTCTCACCTTACCTTTAAGGTCAGTATCTGGAACCACAGTAAGGTTTGCTTGAGTAAAATTGACTTGGTACGGCATCGTTTCAACTAACGCAATAAACTGCATGACATCAGCCCACCTCCCATCAACCCTAACTTGCAAATGAAGTATTTCCCACTTACTTAAATCAGATGGTTGTATTGCTTCATTTTTAAGAACAACAGGATCTTTTGATTTCGTTTCTGTGGTCGATTTTGTTTTTCCCAAAAGAGGTGTGAAACTTGGGGTTTGAATTTCAAGAGTAAGATTATTGGTACTTGCGAGTTTCTCAAGTGAGACAAGAAATGCAACCGTATTCTCATCCTTTTGCCCGAGAAAATATGAGTTCAGAGTGTCTCTCTTTGTTGAAGTTTCATTAAACAACGTTTTATTCTCACTAAGGTGTTTTACTTTCTCCGCTTCATTTGCGATATCTTGGGCAAGTAAAGAAACTTCCATCTCTTTCTGTAAAATACTCCAGTATAGAAAGCTGTGTAGCGCTATTGCTACAAGGACCACTCCTGTCAGCATAGCGACAATTATTTTGGTTGGTAATGATTTCATATCTAAAAATTCCCTTTAATACTGAGCGTAAAATCTAAATTCTCAGCTTTTATTAAATCAGCGATGGAATGCTTAATTTCCGTGAATGATTTTTCATTCTGGAGGCTATTCTTAAAGTTAATGAGTGCATCTCTTGTTGTAGCGTGGCCGGTGAGTACTAAGGAGTTGCTACCTCCCGTAGTTGTGTAATCGATACTCTCAAGTTTGACTCCAGGTACCATTTGGTTAGTAATTTTGGTAACCATCGCGATAAGGGTTGTATCGTCTCGTTCCTGGCGGAGTACGGAAATCTTATTGGTTATGTCTCCAAGGGCAGTAATATAATCCTCACCTTGAGTTGCTTTGATTGTACTAATCATTTCTTCTTTTATTTTCGTACGATCATCATGTTCAACTTTCAGTAAAACATATGTTGGTATAAGAAAAGCCAACCCAATGAGGAGTGCTGTTAGAGTGAAAACAAGGATGATTGAAGCTATGCGTAATCGATACTCCACCCTGATTTTCTTTTTACTATACTCTGGTAGTAGGTTTGGCATTGTTTTTATTTTATGAAGTTCGAAGTGCCAAACCGACCGTCGTTGCGTAACGAAGGGAGTCAGCAAAATCAATTGGTGGAATGGTTTTTTCAAAATCAAGAACATTCGTCCAGACATTTCCCAACTCAACCGACATACGTAAACTACTAGAGAGATAGTCAACGAGACCAATCAAGTTGGCGTCCCCTCCGCAGAGAATGATTTTCTGAATTTGGTCAGGAACCCTACCCTCTCGGTCTTTTGAGTTATGCCAGTAGATATAATGACGACTAATTTCATCACGAAGTACTGAAACCGGAGTCAGGAGTGCATTGAACACTTCTTTATTTTCAAAGTTTTTTGAAAGTCCTTTTTCTTTCTTTATTTTTTCCGCCTCCTCTTCCCCTATTGAGAATATTTTCTGGAGTGCTGTACATAGTAGATTTCCACCAATATCAAGTGTTGAGGTATATCTAACTACTCCTTCACTCTTTATCGAAATACCACTTCTTGTTTTACCAAAATCGACAATCATATACGTTCCCAAATCTCCAAATGGTACGAGTGAACGGGCTATCGCTTGTGCCTCAATTTCAAAAGAGAGGGGTATCAATCCGGAAGTTTCAACCAATTCCGTATAGCTCTGCACAATAATCCCCGGCATGACGGATACGCTCACCTCTATATTTGTCGACTGTGCTTCATTTGCCTTTATGGGGTCAAAATCAAAAATAACTTCAGCGGGAGAAAGGGGGACATTGTCCTCAAGACCAAATTCGATACTGCTTCGCATTTCTTCTTCACTCCCCCGAGGAATTGATGTTTTGAAGAGGTACACCTTTTCTTCAGGGAGTGAGACTCTAACGAAACGAAAACCAAACTTTTTTTTGAGATCCTTTAAGATTTCCCGAAGAACTTCTGGTTTTACTAATTCTCCTGAAACCACAACTCCGTTGGGTATATCGAGATTACCAAATCTTCCGATTGTAAAACCCTCTTTTTTTGGAAGGAGTTCAAGAAACCGAACGGATTGATATGATATATCAAGTCCGACCGATTGCATTTCCAAAAACTTTGGCACAGGAAACATTCGTAAAAATAAATCGTGATCGTGTTGATTCGCAATTGTCTTATTTATCAAAGTCGCTTTCATAATAACTAAATTATAGTGCGCAAACTTATTCGCATTACTATTAGTATATCGTGGACGAGATAAACAAAGAAGTGACTTGTTGACGAGGCTCGATGGTGATGAGTTATTTAAACTTAAAAACTAAATATTATCGTACCTCACTACCTGCCGGCATAGTTGAAGAAACTTCCATTAGAGAAAAGTCATCTTTTTCGGATGAAGCGGCCATAATCATACCGTTACTTTCAAGCCCTTTTATAATCCTTGGTTCGAGGTTTGTAATAAACGGACAGAGCTTACCAACCAATGTTTGAATGTCTTCAAAGTGAAGTGCAATACCTGAGATAATTTGCCTTGGTTTTTCTTCCCCAAAATCAACTTCAAGGCGTAGCAGTTTATCAGTATCGGGAACCTTCTCGACACTGAGAATTTTACCAATCTTTATTTCTAATTTTTTAAAATCATCTATGGTTGCCATATTTTTATTTGTTTTTAAACTTTTGTTTATCTAGATAGCTTTGTAAAATAATTGCAGCAGCAGAGGCGTCAAGCATATCGTTTTTACCTTGGATCATCTCAGCCTGCTGAGACGACATAAACTCTGGTTCCAAGTGAATAGTGAGCTGCGTTATTTCCTCGAGTTCTCTTTTAAACTGATGCACCTGCTCCATAATACTATTCTCCCTCTGCTCGTAATCTCTCGATTCCCCAAGAACAATCTCTTCGACTCCTTCATCCAGACAAATCTTGGTTAGGGTTTCAATAAGATGGGTGTTGTTCTGCAAGACCATTTTCGGAAAAGCCATAGTCCCCATCTCATCTGAGAGCGCAACCCCTACTCTTTTACTACCATAGTCAATTCCCAAATAACGCATAGCGTCCAGTTTACCCCAAAACTAATCAAAATCACATAACCCCATACAGTCTATTTGCTTGAGAAAAAATTAAAAATGGATATACTGGCTTAGTTACAGTAAGGAGGGGTCGCATAGTGGTTTAGTGCACCGGTCTTGAAAACCGGAGTACCGCAAGGTACCGAGAGTTCGAATCTCTCCCCCTCCGCAAATTGAAACTTC
>CALRBT010000006.1 GCA_943354475.1 Parcubacteria group bacterium
TATACCTGCAAAGGGGTAGCTTCATCTCAAAAAATACTTGCGTATATAAGTAATTCTGCGTCACTCCTTGTGACCTATTCCGAGGGTCGCAATGCAGGCTACATGCTTTACTTATCCGATAGTAAAGATATTATTTCTTACTCTTGGTCTGAGAGAGAGGGGTCTACATTAGGTGGCCCTAAGTTTAAAATACCGGCAAAGGGGACTGATGGTACTTACGCTACCCCTGGTTTAGTTGCTATGGGTCTACTGGGTGGCGCTATTCTAAATAATACTGGATCTACGCTTACTTGTAGTCCCGGTATTGCGGATAAGAACGTGTTGCGGATCCCCTCAAACGTTGACTTTATCTCAGTACCATCAAGTACTTATTAAAAAACTGTGTGGCGAATATATCATTTGGTACATATAACTATAGTTTGTGGTTATGAACAAAAATAGCTCAGATGGAGCCACTGTTATAAGGTTAATAATAACAAAAACGTTTTTAACATTAGTAAAACTATTTGGGTTAATTGTCGGTGGTATCTTAGTCTCCTCTCTACTCTTCTTTCTACTTTTTGCTTTGACTGTTCCTGTATTTATATCGGTATGCGTCACTGGAGGTTCGGTTATTGTTGTTGGGTACTTATTCCTACGGGTCATGAGGAGTGTCTATATTCGCTCAATGGTCACCCAAACTACCACATTGCAACAAGTAAAAGGTGAAATAGCGAAATACTTTTTAGAACCCAAAAAGAATGGAGAACCGTTATTTTCAGTTACAGAAACTGACAAGAGTGTAGAAATTGGTTGGGCACAGAGTATCGCATACAATCAACTCATTAATCTTGGGGCAGAGGGTGCGCACATTAAGGTGATAGCATTATTTGATGATTCCAAAAAACAGGTACGCATCCGCACAAAGGAGTTCCGTGTAAGTGGTAGATTGGGTATACCTGGTCTAGCCACCAACTTTTCTTATCGTAGTGGTTTTTGGGTTACGTACAGCTCGACCTTTGTACCATCTTTTGTTATTACAGATGGGAAGCCCGAATTTAAAATTGAAACGTTAAGTATAAACTCAATGAACCTTACCGCTCCAATAGTCCAATTTGCTTTAGAAAATGGTTGGAGTGTGCGACTTGGTTAGTTAAACCGTCGGCTTCTTTGCGTATCGGTCAAGGTGTTTGCATTAGGTTATTGATTTTAGTAATCTAATTGCGGAAAGTACAAGGGATAGGCTAGTGGTAAAGTGAAGCCCAGCTTCATCGATATGGGGTATGGTAACGGCCATGGAGCTCATTTCGCTGAACCCGCACCCCGCGGACGTTCAGGGAGCGCACCACCATGCACATCTCTTTTGTTTTCCCGTCCTCACCTTTCTATCTCGAGAACCATCTTATAGTGGATATCGATGTGGTGGAAAATCTCTCCGACCACTACATGGTTGAGGATGACTTGGGGTTCCTGAGAGGCTTTCTGGTGAAGCACAGCTACGCTGGAAGTCTCGGGCCGGCGCTCACTTCGATTCTCATCGGAGAGCGGGTGCTCCAGCCTGGGGTACAGGTACTCTACGTAAGAAGGATTATTTCTTCAGATGTCCGTAAGATTGAACTTTCTTACGAAGGAGATAAACTCCCGTCAGGCCCTTGGGCCTGACGGGTTTAAACTTTTCTGTAAAGAAATAATTTTTTTAGAATTTTTGTTGACTTTGAGTAGTAAAAATTGGTATGGTAAAAAACGGAACAATCACTGGAGAGTGATTGTAATCAACAACAAGAGGATCTGTACGTTGCCGACGAGAATTGGTCAAGGGACTGTAAACCAATCTTTCAAAGGGCCAATCATATTGATTGTGGCTCTCATGGGTTTATATTCCCTCATTGGCTACTGGCCTTATCTGACACGACTAATTCGTGCCTTCATTTCCACCATGTCTCAGTGAGACACAAAAAGTCCTCCGTGCACATTCGCACGGAGGCATTCGAGTTTCTGTATGTTTAAAAATGGAAAAACTTTAGCCGGACCCTGCTGGGGGCCCGGCTACACGATGTGGTGGCTGAAAAAGCCAGTTGATTATCCTTGCGACTCCACCACTGGCAGTGGAATCGCAAACGATTGGATAACCGCAATCCGCGGCGAATTTCCGCAAGCTTGCATGACTCGCGTCATTCGAACTTCCTTTCGCCTGATTCGGCGTGATCCGTTTTTTGGTTTCCCCGCCCGTTTCCCATTACTGTAGTGGGGAACCTTGTTACTTCTCTGACCTCGCAATGTCGTACCCCTTCATTGTTGAAGCGAACAGTAAAAAATTTACCACAACCTCAAAAAAAGTAAAGAACAACCCCGCGCTGGCCTAGGCCAGCGCTGGTTTGTTGGGTTTAGAAACCTTCTTTCCTATTTTCTTAGTGTATGTGTCTCACTGTAATCCTTTGCCTCAAAAAACTTCTGTGCAAAATCTGCCGCTACCTTTGGCTCGTAGAATTTGCAAGAGAAAATATCGAGATAGACGGCGTTCGTTTGGTTTGCAAAGTGCGCTGAGATACATGATGTTTCTATCAACTGGAACATTGAGTATCCAGCGACACGCTCGTCTTCACCAAAGTTAACCACCGTACAGTCGCCAAAACGCTTCATCTCGATAAGCTCACAGAGCTCATAGACAAACTGTTTTATCTTCTCTGCATCTCTGATCGTTTCAGGATTACAATGATGTAGATCAACGCTTGTAAGGAGACCCCAGCTATCGCTTGCAGTGTACTGCTCGCGCAAATTTTCTTCGTTCATACGCCTCTTTTACCTTTACTCTGCAACTCTTTCGAGCACTCGATTGGAGGAAATTAATTTACAATAGGTAGTATGATACGGTTTTTAGAGCGGGATGCAAGGGGGTAAATACTAAACTTCTATTATTTTGACCAACTTAAACCTTTCGCAAAATACTTCCATTGTATCTGTATATAACCCTTCGCGAGTAAAATAATCTTGATGCTCCTTTCTCCAATATGCAAGTGTTCGGTCGCCTTCTCCTTCGTCATGAGCAAAGGATTCATCGACTTCATTAAATCGGCGTTTATTGCACTCAATAGTTTCAATAACAGCTCGTTCTCTACCAAGACTGTCTTTAATAATCATATGTGTCCCAACTGGGTTCGCTCCAGTTTTATTTGTGGCAGCCCAACAAGTAGCAGTTTTCTTGCCGATTAATACAAGTTGAAGTAGCTCATCTGCCATTATTGGATTGTCACCAAAAGTGAAGGATTGCATAACTGTATATAAATTTAGTGCTAGGATTTTTTCCCTACGGGAACGGTACAGGTTTCGTATTTTTTTGCAGTGCCTTGCTCAAAAATATACTCAACCTCTTCAAATCCTAGACGCAAGGTGGGTCGCCACCTTACTCACGCCACAAAAAATTGCTTCGCTATTTTTTCGGTGCGCGTGCTAGGATTTGAACCTAGGACCTTTCGAGTATCAGTCGAGCGCTCTACCAACTGAGCTACACGCGCATTTTGTGGGGAAATTCTCCTAGCACTTCCCCTTGTTGTTCTGTTTCGGAATATCAATCGTAATGACAAAGTCTAGAATAAAGACTCGCAGAAAGAACTTTTTGTTGTCCAGTTTTAATGAACGCTTTGTTTCAATCTTTGGATGAAGAAGTGGTCTGTGGGTAAAGACTAATTTCTGTACCTCAATCGGACCATATCTCCACATATAAGGCTTATAGGGCTTCATCGGAAACTCGCCTCCCATTGAAGTGGAACAGAGGCAATATACCAGAAAACTCAGACTTTGACAAAGTTTTTTAGCTTGTGAAATCCGACAGAAAGAGTAAGTGAAAGTATTCATAATTTGTTCGATACATCGAACAAAATAATCATCATAACCTCATTATTATTCATATGCCTCATTTATCAAAACAAAAGTTAGATGAAAGCATTCAAGATAAACTTGATGATTGCGTAGTGGCCTTTCTTGTTGAAACGAGTTATGGAACCAGGCAGAAAATTTTTAAAGAATTGTTTACCAAAACCGAACGAATGATGATTGCCAAACGGCTAACAATGTTGTCATTGATTATTCAAAATACACCCACTCATGAGGTTGGTAGGATTCTTAAAATGAGCTCATCAACCATCTCTCGGTTTGAGTTGTTAGTAGAAATGGGACGATTTGACCAAACAGTTCGGTGGCTCAAGATGGATCGAATACGAAATAGTGTTGTTCGAATACTTGTGTCACTGCTGAGTGTTCCGTTTGAGGCAAGGAGAAAATCATTAAAACGCCTTATCGAAGAGTGACGTGTTTATTTTGTTCGATACATCGAACAAAATAAATACACTAGTTCAAAGTTTTAAATAGTATAAAGTGGTCAAAACGATGCTTTTATACTAAGCTGAGAGCTATGCAAACAGAAGGAAAAAGAGATTGGAAGATCTATTTTAAAGGTAAGAGAATCACCATGATGGGATTGGGACTCCTTGGACGTGGAATCAATGTAGCAAAATTTCTAGCAGAGCAAGGAGCAATTCTTACCATAACTGATTTGAAAACCAAAGAACAACTACAAAGCTCTCTCGATCAACTCAAGAAATTTAAAAGTATCACCTACGTTTTGGGAGAGCATCGTCTCGAAGATTTTAGGGGTAGGGATATGGTCATCAAGGCGGCAGGGGTCCCGCTCGACTCGCCATTTATTGCTGAAGCGCATAAACAGGGGATTCCAGTAGAAATGGACGCCTCGCTCTTTGCACAATTCTTCAACGGTACTATTATCGGCATTACGGGTACTCGAGGTAAATCAACAACGACACACTTGATTTATCACATTCTTAAATCGGCAGGGCTAACAGCCCATCTCGGTGGCAATGTGAAAGGACTTGCGACATTGCCACTACTGAAGAAAGTAAACAGTAAAAGTATCGTAGTACTTGAGCTTGATTCGTGGCAGTGTCAAGGATTTGGTGAGTCAAAGATTAGTCCGAACATTGCTGTTTTCACCACCTTTTTTCCTGACCATATGAATTATTATAAGAATAGTATGGAAGATTATTTTGCCGATAAAGCAAATATTTTTAACTATCAAAATAAAGAAGACTTGCTGGTTGTTGGGAAGCAAGCTCTGCCGTTTATAAAAAAGATTGGTGGAAAAATCGAAAGTAATCTCGTCGTCCCAAAAACATCGCTTCCTGTCGGGTGGAAATTAAATATTCCAGGTGAACACAATATCTATGACGCAATGCTTGCGGTGGAAGTCGCGAGGAGTCTTGGAATAAAAGACTCTGTAATTAAAAAAGCACTCGCGGCGTTTAAAGGTGTTGATGGCAGGCTCGAACTTGTGCGTACTGTTCGAGGAATTAAAATCTACAATGATACAACTGCTACCACACCAGATGCTGCACTTGTTGCATTGAAGACACTTGGAGTGAAGGGTAAGAAAAATATTATCCTCATTACTGGTGGCACTGATAAACTCCTTGATATGAAAGCGTATTTAAAAGAAATTCCAAAGTCATGCAAGGTTGTTGTGTTACTTGCAGGCTCTGGTACGGAGCGCGTGAAGAAGTCGGTCAAGGCGCCCATCATCAAAGAATTTAGTGAGCTTGGGCCTGCGGTTGCTGAAGCCTGGTCGCACGCGAAACGAGGGGATATCGTTCTATTGAGTCCCGCATTTACCTCATTTGGTATGTTCAAGAATGAGTATGATCGGGGAGAGCAATTCAATAAATTGGTTGCAAAATTAAAGTAGGAAATGACAGTATATCAACGTTTAAAAATAGTGGGTTACAGGATAATTAACCCAATCCGGAGAGTGTATTGGTTTGTTGTTCGTCCAAATACTCGTGGGACCAAGTGTCTTCTTGAGAACAATAATTCATTTCTTCTTGTTCGTTTAAATTATGCTCACCGAAAGTGGACACTCCCGGGAGGTGGGGTTAACAAGAAAGAAACATTCAAGGATGCTGCAATCCGTGAGACAAAAGAAGAAGTTGGGATCGATATTGTAAACCCAACACTCATTGGCACCTATACTCGCGACATTGAATACAAAAAGGATACCGTGGAGGTATATCATGCAAACACTGAGACTACAGATTTTTATCTTGATCCAGTTGAGATTAAGGAGGCGAAATGGTTTAGTAGAGACAGTTTGCCTCAAGATAGGCAACAAAGTATCGATATGATATTTGAAATGTATGACCGAAGTTGATAAGAATGCAGAGATAATTTGGGACTATATGCTGATGCATCAAGAATTGAAACCTGTCGATGCGATTTTGGTATTTGGTAGTCATGACACACGCTCTGCTGAAAAGGGGGCGGAGCTATTTCTTGAAGGATTAGCACCGTATATTGTTTTTTCAGGAGGTTTTGGAAGTAGGTCAAGCAACGACCATTTTAGTAAACCTGAAGCTGAGATTTTTGCAGAAGTCGCAATTGGAAAAGGTGTCCCAGCAGATAAGATTTTGAAGGAGACTAAGGCTGAGAATAGTGAGCATAACGTCGTGTTTACTAAGAAACTTCTTGAAGAAAAAGGTCTTCCTTCAGATACGTTTATTGTGGTACAAAAACCCTACATGGAACGACGTACGTATGCTACGTTCAAAAACTTTTGGCCAGAGCCAGAAATCATTATGGCATCCCCACAGATTTCATTTGAAGATTATCCAGCTGATCTAGAGCATAAAGAAAGACTGATTCATATGCTGGTCGGGGATTTACAGCGCATCAAAGAATATCCAGCAAAAGGTTTTCAGATTCCGCAGGTAATTCCAGATGGAGTATGGCAGGCGTATGAAAAGTTGGTTGCGCTAGGGTATACTGAACACCTCATCAAGGAGTAACTTATGGAAATTGATTTAAAGAAAATAAAAAAAGTGCATTTCATTGGTATTGGCGGGATTGGGATTTCTGCAGTGGCACGGATGATGCTAGGGGAAGGGAAGATTGTGAGTGGTAATGATACTGCCCAGGGCGACGTGGTGGACGAGCTCATAAAGCTCGGTGTTTCTTTTGCGTCTGGACAGAGGATTGAGCTAGTTCCCAAGGATGTGGAGTTGATCATCTATAGCCGAGCTATTCAAATTGCAGATCCAGAATTTTTAACGGAAATTAAAAAGATTGGAATTCCCGCACTCTCCTATCCCGAGGCGTTAGCGATAATCTCAAAGAACAAGTTTACTATTGCAGTCTCTGGTACGCACGGCAAAACGACAACAACGGCGATGATTGCAAATGTTCTCCTTGAGACGAAAGTGGACCCAACGGTGATTGTTGGCTCGATGCTCAAGAGTCACAACAGTAACTTCATTGCAGGTAAGGGTGAGTATTTGGTGGTTGAGGCTGATGAGTACTTGCGCTCATTTCTTAATTTGTATCCAAAAATCTTAGTAATCACCAACATCGACAAAGATCACCTCGACTATTACAAAGACCTAGAGGATATTCAGAGCGCATTCCATGAGCTAGTACTACGGGTTCCTGAGGATGGATTTATTATCTGTAATCCTAACTTGCCAAATGTTGCCCCTGTGCTTGTGGGGGTCAAAGGAAAGATTGTTGATTACTCAGCCATAACCGAGGTTCCAGAACTTAAATTTCCCGGCAAGCATAATATTGAGAACGCACAAACGGCACTGGCTGTGGCACAGGCTCTGGGTCTAGATAAGGAAGTTTCTCGGCAGGCTCTGGTGGAATTTATGGGAACCGCAAGACGATTTGAATGCAAGGGACAAAATAGTAAAGGAGTACTCGTTTATGATGATTACGCACACAACCCACAGAAGGTAAGGGCAGCGCTCGCTGGTGCACGAGAGAAATTTCCTGATAATAAAATCATTGCAGTGTTTCAGCCACATCTTTTTAGTCGTACCAAACTACTTCTTGATGAATTTGCCGAAAGTTTTACAAATAGTAACGATGTGATCATTCTGCCAATCTATGCCGCACGCGAAAGTGATGATGGGAGTATCAATAATAGTATCCTGGCTGATGAAATCAGGAAGCACCAGAGTAATGTCAGAGCACTTGGGTTCGATGAAGCAGTGGGGTATTTAAAAGAAACGACAAGTTCAGGGGATGTGGTGATAACGCTGGGTGCTGGAGAGGCGTACAAAGTAGGGGATCAGTTGGTCGTTTTGTAAATTCACATCAAGGTAAATCTTGATATGAATGTGTTTCGCCGCCCCGAGAATTTCCGGGGCGGCGATGACTGGTTCTATTTATAGTAGTCGAGTTACGACGACAATGTAGTTTCTTTTATTTGGGTCGTCACCAGGTTTTTTGGTGGTCGGAAGGGTGTCGAGCAAATAGCTGTAAGCACCGAGGTGCATGTTGCCCGGTTTAACTCCCTGATCTCTGCACTGCACTTCAATAATTTTTGGTAAGTCGAGATGAAGTCCTTCTGGACTGGTGTGCCAACAACCAGAGGTAAAGGCGGTTGACTCAGGGTATCCTCGAGTACCTAAATAATCAAGGAAACGCTTATTGAATGGCCCATGTTGTGGGTGGTTGAAATCGTGTGAGAAATCAGTCGGTTTTATCGAGTAGAATACCCACACTCGTACGTCATCACGATTCTTCGCAAGTGGGTCAAGAGAATTAAGGAGTCTACTAACAACACTCGGGTGAGCTCTGCTAGATACCTGTGTGTCGATAAACCCTCGATCAAATAAACAATCACGTCCAGCGTGGGCCCAAGCGAGGTTGCCTGCTAGGGTCGCCACAATCATTGGGCAACCCATTGCTGTATAGATTCCAGCTTCACCAATCCTTAGATCAACCATCCCTTCTCCTGGAGATTCTGGGGCAAAGTGAAAGTGAACTCCATTAAAGACACTGCTATGGGTAAACCTTCCTCGATTTAATATCTGCGTTCCAAAATTTGAGCTCGGGGCAAACGCAATATTAACCCCGATTCCACTCAGAAGAGCTGCAGGCGTTTCCAGATTATGCGTCTTGCCGCTATAGAGATGGCAGTCGACAGGTTCGGAACAGCCGACCATAAAGGTCGGCTGACCACCTTCGATAATTTGCCAGGCACTGAATCCTCGAGGTGTGCTCATGATTTGTTACTCCCTCAACTCAGGTTTGTACTAAGGCTAAGGGTCATATTGCTACCTTCTAAAGTTTCTGTCAACGTGCTAGAGTGTGCATTATGTTAGCCACTCTATCAATCGTCGGAACACCTATCGGTAATCTTGAAGACATCACCCTTCGAGCGATTCGCGTGCTCGGGGAAGCAGATGTAATTCTTTGTGAAGATACACGAATGACTAAAAAGCTTCTGGCAAAATATGAGATCGCTACACCGACGATGAGCTATCATATGCATAGCAAGATCGCAAAAGTTGAAAAGATTTTCGCTCTTTTCGAAGAAGGGAAAAATGTGGCACTCGTGTCGGACGCTGGAACTCCAGGGATTTCAGACCCAGGTTCGCTTCTCGTCTCACAGATTCGCGAGAAGTTTGGAGCAGAAGTAACAATTGTTACCATCCCTGGTCCGTCTGCATTAACTGCTGTGCTTTCAATTGCAGGACTGCCTGTTACGGAATTTACTTTTCTAGGATTTTTGCCACACAAGAAAGGGAGGGAAACACTCTTTAAAGAAATTGCTCTATCAAAACGTACTATGGTGTTTTATGAGTCACCACACCGGGTTATCAAGAGCCTTGAGTCACTTGCAAAAGTTTTGGCACCAGAGCGCAAGATTATTATTGGTCGGGAGTTAACTAAGATCTTTGAAGAGGTTGCTATTGGTTCAGCAGGGGAGCTCATTTCTCGTTTTACAGAACATCCTGATACTTTGCGTGGAGAATTCGTAGTTATTATCGAAGCTTTGAACTAGGGTAATCTTGGCTTATACTTACTGGGTTAATACTTTATACGATATGCAAAAACACACCTACATTGCTATTTTAGGCATCATTATTCTGGTTATGTTCTCACCGCTTGGCCTTCCTTCTGTGGTTAAACAGATAATAAGTTTACTTGCCGCTCTTGGGATCGTCCTGCTCGCACTTTTTGCCTATCGAGAGCATAAGACATTGTTGGTACGTTTAGGAAAAGAACAGAAGAGTACGTTTCCACCATTTGTTGACAATCAGGGTCAGAATTAGGAGGCAGAGGGTATAGTCTTGCTTCGCGACATAAGTGTCCACTTTGTTCCCTTAGGTTTTAGTGGATAGTCTTGCTTCGCGACATAAGTGTTCACTTCGTTCCCTTAGGTGTTAGGGAAACACCACGCAAGCCGAAGGCTTGCGTGGTGTTCGGTTTCTTTAACTTCTTACTTCTTGTCTTTTGTATTACAATATTGTTATGACTGTGCATAGCTCCTCAAACGATAGTGCCTCAAATAACACAGGTGATCGCATTACCTATTTTGGTCTTACTGATTCTCGTGGTAAGAAAGTGCGTTTTGGTATTAAAGAAAAAGATCGAAGTAAACATACGTACGTCATTGGCAAGACGGGAATGGGTAAATCAACCCTGCTTGAGAATATGGCCATCCAGGATATTCAAAATGGTGAGGGAGTAGCCTTTATCGATCCCCACGGAGGGACTGCAGAAAAACTTCTCGAGTATGTTCCAGAACATCGGGTCAAAGACGTGCTTTATTTTGCACCATTTGATATGGAGTATCCAATTTCTTTCAATGTTATGGAGGATATTGGTGTTGATAAGCGTCACTTGGTTGTTAATGGATTGATGAGTACCTTTGAGAAAATTTGGGTTGATGCGTGGTCAGCCCGTATGGCCTACATTCTCAATAACACACTCCTTGCGCTTCTTGAGTATCCTGGATCAACGCTTCTTGGCGTCAATCGAATGTTGGCAGACAAAGAGTATCGAAAAAAGATTGTCGATAATATTACCGACCCGTCGGTCAGATCATTCTGGGTTGATGAGTTTGCAAAGTACACTGAACGTTTTGCAGCAGAAGCAACTCCTGCCATTCAGAACAAAGTTGGACAGTTTACCTCAAACCCACTAGTGCGAAACATTATCGGTCAATCCAGATCAAGCTTTGACCTTCGAAAAATAATGGATGAGAAAAAAATTCTCATCATTAACCTCTCTAAAGGAAGGGTGGGTGAAGGCAACGCCAATCTCTTGGGAAGTATGCTCATTACCAAAATTTATTTGGCAGCCATGTCGCGTGCCGATGTTTCTCCTGCGGTCCTCAATAAACTTCCAAACTTCTTTCTTTATGTAGATGAGTTCCAGTCGTTTGCTAACAAGAGCTTTGCCGACATTCTCTCTGAAGCTAGAAAGTATAAACTCAACCTAACGATTGCTCATCAGTACATCGAGCAAATGGAAGAAGAAGTGCGAGATGCGGTTTTTGGTAACGTTGGAACCACCATTGCATTCAGAGTTGGTCCGTTTGATGCCGAGCAACTTGAAACAGTTTTTGCACCACAATTTACTGCAGAGAATTTGGTTAATTTAGGACTTCGACAAATTTACCTTTCCCTCATGATCGACGGCGTTGGCTCAAGGCCGTTTTCCGCTACAACAATGCCACCAATAGAAGCTCCAGAGATTTCGTATCGCGATGTCATTATTGCCAACTCACGTAAAACATTCGGCACACCCCGTAACCAAGTTGAAGATGAAATCAGAGTGTGGCACGAAACATCAATGGGGTCAGGTACAGGAGCAGCGTCAACTGCAAAATCACAAGCAGAGAAACCACCAAATAAGATAACTGTAAGAGCTGATGGAACACGTATTACTGATCCGGTTAAGGTTCCCGAAACCGATAATTCGGTAGATAAACAGACTGACAAACAAACAGAAAAAACAATAAGTAAACCAAGTGCTACTGAACCCTCAGCACCACTACCCCAAGTCCGTCCTCAAGCGCCATTGCCAGTAAAGGAGCAGGGTTTCAAAACACCAGCCACAGCACTTCCCAGACTTCCGGTTCAGCAAGCCCCAACCTTGTCTGTAGAAGCGACCAAACAATCAAAGGCTAATGACCGAGAGACTGAGTTTCGGCGAGCAATTACACAATCACAGAATCAATATGCTCGTAACTCAGCGCCACCACCAAGACCAAATAAAGGTCCAACTGATAAAAATCTCAGTCAGCTCCGTGACGCACTCAAATCAGTAATGAGTGAAGCTGGAATGATTCATCCAAATGCAAGTTCTAATGCTTCAGTGCAAAGTGGTAAATCCCCAGCTCAGGGGATTGAGGGCAACACGGCCTCTGTGGCTGTAGCGCCAGCTAGCCCAGTGTCTAATGTTCCTAAACCACTACAAACGTCAGTTAGTCTCAAAGATACGATAATGAAAGCGCAAAAAGAAAAGATGGAGCGAATGATGCAGGGATCCGGGCAAATCCAGCAAGTTAAACAGGAAAGCGAGGTAAAAGTTGAAAAGCCAGTTACGACTTCAACGGTAACGAAAGAGCAAACACCTCCTGTTCAGCCTGTGGTACCCACGAAGGAGATAAAAGAAATTCCTGAGGAAGAATTGAAAAAAATATTAGACATAAAGCAGTAGTATGGATTGGTTTCCTTGGAAACTAACTAAAAAGGCGATAGTGGTTTTCGTTGGGTGCACTCTGATAACGCCACAGACTCTATTTGCTTCTCCTGTATTTACGGAGATTATGTATGATCTTGAGAATGGCTCAGACTCTGGTAGAGAGTGGGTTGAGGTACAGAATATTGTAAATTCAAATGTTGTCTTGGGAACGTATAAGTTATTTGAAAATAAAGTAAATCATGATATAAAATATGTACGTGGCAATCGGTCTTTAGCAAAAGGTGAATACGCAATCATTGCTGTAGATGGCAATAAATTTTTAACTGACCACCCAGATTTCTCCGGTAATTTATTCGATAGTTCTTTTTCGCTTTCAAATACTGAGGAAACCTTGATACTCCGTGATGCTAAACTACTTGATGTAGATTTTGTAACATACACAAGTACTCAAGGTGCCTCTGGGAACGGTAATTCATTACAGAGAAATAGTCGTGGTGTGTGGATTGAAAACTCACCAACACCAGGAAGTGGTAATGCAGAGAATCCTGCCCGAAAAGAAATAAAGTCTGAGATTGTTTCCGTGGAGATTCCAAAGCCTGTAAAGGTTGAATCTTCCAACGCTGTCCCCAAATCAGGTACGGTTATAGACAAAAGAAACCAGAGCGCTCATTTGGAAGTTGTAACAGGACAACCCAGGGTTATAGGGGAGTCTCAAAAAGAGAGCACTAGCACTCCAATTGGTGATAATAAAAGCTTACTGCCCTGGGCTATTGGATTACTAATGATCATTGGTACTGCAGTCGCCTCGTTTCTCATTGCTAATAGTTTGGGAAAGAAAGAGAATATGAAGACTACTGATGAAGCAGACGAGTACGAAATTATATAAAACATTACCATGTAATTGATGGCCTATGAACTCAGAAGGGAAGAAAAATATTTTAGTAACTGGAGGTGCTGGTTTTATTGGAACACAATTGATTAAGGTCTTGGTAAAGCAAGGATATCATGTTATTTCCCTTGATAACTACTTTACTGGTTCTCTCGATAACCACGTAAAAGGTGCAGAATATCGGGAAGGACACACCAAGGATATTGAGTACATAATTCCTGAGAATATTGATGTCATCTACCACTTAGGTGAGTACTCACGAGTTGAAATAAGTCTCAATGAACCATTACTTGTTTTTGACTTAAATATGAAAGGGACCCTTGCTGTGTTAGAATTTTGGCGTAAACAGAAATCAAAACTTATCTATGCTGGATCATCGACAAAATTTGCCGATGGTGGTATGGGTCGGAATCAAAGTCCCTATGCCTTTACCAAGGCGGTTAATACTGAGTTGGTTAGTAACTACGCTGATTGGTATGGTTTGAAGTACGCCATTACATATTTTTATAATGTATATGGTAAAGGGGAACGCTCAGGTACCTACGGTACCGTAATTGAAATTTTCAAGCAAAAGTATTTTGCAGGTGAACCACTCCAGGTTACAGCACCTGGGACACAGCAGCGTATTTTTACTCACGTTGATGATATTGTGAACGGCTTACTCTTGATTGGAAGTGTTGGCGAAGGAGATGAGTTTGGGCTTGGTGCCAACGAGATACATTCAATTTTAGAAATCGCAGCAATGTTCGGTGCACCGATAGAAATGAAGCCAGAAACAAAAGGTAATCGAATGACTGCAAAGCTTGATGTTGCCAAAGCATATAATATTGGTTGGCGACCAGTAAATAAGGTGGAGGATTATATTAATGCTATTATTCATTCGAAGAACAAAAAAGTATGAAAAGAATTTTGATTTTCTCCCTTTCCTACTATCCGTATGTCAGCGGCGCTGAGATTGCTATCAAGGAAATTACTGGCAGGATTTCTCCTGAGGAGGTTGAATTCCATATGGTTACGATGCGTTTTTCGGCGGATGATGCAAGAGAAGAAAGAATTGGAAACGTAATGGTTTATCGAGTTGGCTGTGGTGGATCGTATCTTTCAAAAATTCTGTATGTACCACGATCGGTTTTATTGGCGCGCAAGTTGCACAAGCGCGCTAATTTTGATGCGCTGTGGGCGATGATGACCTACATGACATTTCCAATCACTCTTCTTCGTATGGTTGGGGTGAAGTTACCGTACGTACTGACACTTCAAGACGGTGACCCATTCGAACATGTTTTCAACCGCACTCATATTCGGCCATTTAAGTTTCTGCTAAACTCTGGTTTTAGAAACGCGACAGTAATACAAGTGATTTCAAACTACCTTGCGACCTGGGTAAAAGAATTTGGGTACAGAGGGTCTTTGGAGGTTATCCCAAATGGAGTGGATGTAAAAAAGTTTTCTGGAAGCCTTATCGCCCATGAAAATATTGTGCTCGTGCACACAGGTAGGCTTGTATATAAGAACGCGCTTGATGATGTTATCCGCGCACTCGTGCACTTACCGAGCAATATTCACTTTTTACTTATTGGAAGTGGTATTGAGGAGAGTCGATTAAAAGAACTTGCTCACAGACTTGGTGCCCAAAACCGTATGAAGTTTATGGGGAATATTCCAAATGACGACCTCCCAAAGCATTTACATACTTCGGATATTTTTATCCGCCCGTCACGAACTGAGGGGATGGGAATTTCTTTTCTTGAGGCAATGGCGGCGGGGATTCCAATTATTGCAACACAGGAGGGCGGAATAGCAGACTTTCTCTTTGACGCCAAACGAAATCCCGATAAAGCGCCTACTGGCTTTGCGGTAGATAAAAATTCACCACAACAGATTGCTGAGATGGTTGAGTATATTTTGGCAAATAACGCAGAAGTAGAGAAAGTAGTAGAGAATGCCAAAAAAGTGATTGCTGAAAAGTACGACTGGGATTTAATTGCAAAAGAAATGAAAGTTAAGGTCTTCGACAAACTGCTCCAAAACCCATAGACTAGAAGTATGAAGCTACTCATTGCAACCCCACTACTTCCTCCTGACATTGGAGGGCCCGCAACCTATACCAAGATTCTTATCGATGAGTTACCTAAACGTGGAATTGAGGTTGCGGTCGCTTACTTTGGTGAGATAAGAAATAAGCCAAAGATAATTCGCCACTTGGCGTACCTCTGGCTCGTGTTTAAAAAAGCTCGAGAAGCAGAGATTGTTTATGCACTCGATCCAGTGAGCGTTGGTTTGCCTGCACGTTTAGCAACATATTTGGCAGGTAAAAAGTTTATGATTCGAATCGCGGGAGATTATGCTTGGGAGCAGGGGATGCAACGTTTTGGTGTTACGGACTTACTGGATGACTTTTCAAAAAAACGCTCTGGGTATGGACTCTCTGTTTCTGTCTTGAAATTCATACAGTACGTTGTTGCTTCTTCAGCGCAGGTAGTTGTTGTGCCGAGCCACTACTTTAAAGGGGTTATTACTAACTGGGGAATTTCTGAGGTAAAAGTAAAAGTGATTCACAGTGTCTTTGAATTTAAAGAAGAATCTCTGGGTAAACAGAAGTGTCGAGATAGTCTCGGGATTCACGGTATAATTCTTTTTTCTGCAGGAAGACTTGTTCCTTGGAAGGGTTTTCCTATGTTGATTGAGCTAATGAGTGAGTTAAAAAATAAGCATCTTGAGATAAAACTATATATTGCAGGGGAGGGACCAGATAGGGACACGCTTGGAGCCCTTACTCGTCGTTATAATGTTGAAGATCACGTTGTTTTCTTGGGACAACTTTCGAAAGAGAAACTCGCAACCTACATTAAAGCCAGCGACATTTTTCTCCTTAATACTTCGTATGAAGGATTTTCGCACCAACTGATTGAAGTAATGGCGATAGGAGTGCCAATTATTACCACCGCAGTGGGAGGAAACCCAGAATTACTCAAAGATGAGGTCAGTGGCTTATTTGCTCAATTTGATAAAAAAGAAGCATGGCAACAAAAGATAGAATCAATTCTTGACGGTTCAATAAACAGTGACCAACTTGTTTTGAATGCAAAAAAAGAAATTTCAAGCTTTACTGTTAATAAAATGATCGAAGAATTACTAGAGACCCTCGAAAAAATAAAATAACAATATGAAAGTTTTAATGATTTCCACTGACCGAAATATTTTTAATCCAGAAAGTGCTGTCTATCAACGTGTCCTTGCGTATAGTGAAAAAGTCGAACATTTATCAGTTGTCGTATTTTCACTAAAGCGACATAAGTTGGAGCGAATCATTATTTCAAAACAGTTGATGATTAATCCAACCAACTCACTTAATCGATGGTTGTATGTCTTTGGTGCACTCTATGTTGCTTATCGGGATGTTCTTTCTGAAAATGGCTCAGGTGTTGACTTGATTACCACCCAAGACCCATTTGAAACCGGTATCGTTGGTCTACTCCTTAGTAAATGGTTTTCTAAACGACTCCAAGTCCAAGTCCATACAGATGTTGTAAGCCCATATTTTAAAAAAACCTCACTGCTTAACCGATTCCGAACTACACTGGCACATATTGTTATTCCGCATGTCAATGGTGTTAGAACAGTCTCAGAGAAGATAAAAACGTCACTACAATCAACCTTTTCATTTCGAGCACCAGTTAGTGTTCTGCCGGTTTTTGTTGACCAGAGTCGCTTTAGTCATCGAAAGGAAGATCACGAGTTCCTTCGCAGTAAGTATCCAGGTTTTGAACTTTTTATTATTTTGGTTGGACGATTAGAATTTGAAAAAAATATTTCATTTGCTCTCGACCTTTTTAAAGAAATCGCAGATCAATATCCCAAGCTTGCATTAGTAGTTATCGGTGATGGAAGTGAGCGAATGGCGCTCCAAAGGAAAGCAAGCAGTCTTGGTATTGGAGAGAGGGTTAAGTTTGAAGGGTGGGTAGATAATCCATCAGTTTACTTTCAGGGTGCAGATATCTTTTTACATACCTCCTTTTATGAAGGCTACGGCATGACTCTACTTGAAGCAAGGATTGCTGGATTGCCTGTGGTTACCTCAGATGTGGGCATCGCAAGGGAACTCAAAGGAGAAGGGGTTGGGGTTTGTGAAGTTGGTGACAAGAAATGTTTCCTATCATATCTTGAGCAGTTCCTAAATCAGCAAGATTTAAGATTACGAGTCCACCTCAATACAGAGAGCTACATCGAAGGGATGTTTATTTCTAAAGAAGAATACGTCAAGCGATACATCGCCCTTTGGGAGGTGGCGCTCAAGGCGGGATGGTAAAAAATATTCTGAAACAAAAGAGCTTTTTGTTTAGTTATAGGAGAGGTGGGCTGAACAAGCTCTATGTATGCTATACTCTGCTCAATATTAGCTATGAAGCAAGACATTAAATTAGGGTTTATTGGGCAAGGTTGGATTGGTAAGAATTACGCAGATTACTTCGAGCGTAATGGTTTTGCTATTGTCCGCTACTCCAACGAGCTCTCCTATAAAGCAAACAAAGACGCTATCAAAGATTGCGACATTGTTTTTATTGCAGTGCCTACACCGACCACCCCACAAGGTTTTGATGATTCAATTGTTCGTGAAGTTCTTGGAGTTGTGGGGATGGAGAAGATTGCAGTTATTAAATCAACTATTATTCCTGGAACAACGGAGAAATTACAAAAAGCCTATCCTGATATTTTTATTTTAAATAGCCCTGAGTTTTTGAGCGAAAAAAATGTTATCTACGACATCGAACACCCAGATAGTAATGTTATTGGAATGCCTATTGAGAGTGATGTATATAAAGAAAAAGCGGAGTTAGTTGTCAGTGTCTTACCGAAAGCACCCAACATTATCTGTTCCTCAGTTGAGGCAGAACTTATGAAGTACGCACACAATGTCCATGGATTTGTAGAAATTCTCTATGCTAATCTTCTTTATGATTTGGGGATGAAACTTGGAGTTAATTGGGATAACATGAAGGAGTTCATTAACCACGACAGATTCATGGTGGGACGATATGCTAGTCCGATCCATGCAAGTGGACATACGGATAAAGCAGGGCGGGGTGCGGGGGGGCACTGCTTCATCAAAGATTTCAAAGCATTTCGTGAAGTATATGAGAGAGAAGTGAATGATCCAAAAGGCTTAGCAATACTGAAGAGTCTGGAGGAGAAGAACATCGAACTACTCACCGCAAGTGAAAAAGATCTTGATTTACTTACAGAAGTCTACGGAGAGCAAAACAAAAAATAAGATGAAAGTATTACTCATTACAGAAAAATTAGACAAGAATGACGAAATCACTTCTTTTTTTCATGGAAGACTGCTTGATTTTGCAGATGAATGCGAAGAGTTGAGTGTGTTGGTGCTGGAGAACAAGAGTCATGCTCTTCCAGAGAAAGTACACGTCTCTTCTTTAGGAAAAGAAACAGGGGTTTCAAGGGTGAGGAAAATATTTAATTTTTACAAATACATTTTTGGAAATGCCACCAGGTACAACAAGGTTTTTATACACCGTAACCCAATTTACATCGTGCTCGGCGGATTCTTCTGGAGGATGATGGGTAAAGAAGTAACACTGTGGTATAGCCATAGGTATTCTGATTGGGTACTCCACGTTGCTGTTTTCTTTGCCAACAAAGTAATTACTCCATCAAAAGAGAGTTTTCCTTTTCCAACGAGAAAATTAAAGATTGTAAGTGGTCATGACCTCGACTCTTATGTTTGCGAAATAAAGAAATAATATGAAGCTTTTGGTTATTACGCAAAAGGTTGATCAAAATGATGGCTACTTTGGTTTCTTTCACGATTGGCTTCTAGAGACTGCTAAACAGTCCGAAATGCTTACGGTCATTTCCCTCGAAGTTGGCTCTTATGATTTGCCAAAGAACGTGAAGGTGATATCTCTTGGTAAGGAGAATGGGCGTTCGCTCATTCGGTATGTTACGAGATTTTTGAGTACCTGCTTGAAGTATCGAAATGACTACACCCACGTGTTTGCCCACATGAGTCCGCTCTACGTTATTCTTGGCGCGCCGATTTGGAAACTGCTTGGAAAGCCAATTGGGCTCTGGTATGTGCACCGGAATGTTGATTTGAAATTGCAGATTGCAGAGAAACTAACCGATGTTGTATTCACTGCAACCCCTGAGAGTTTTCGGATTGAAAGTAAGAAACGGCGATTTTTGGGACAAGCGATCGACGTTGATAAGTTTAAAAATAATTTGTCGATAACTCTTCCAGAGCAACCATTTAAAATGGTGAGTATTGGACGAATCACGCCAATTAAGAATCTTGATACTTTAATACGAGCATCAAAGATTCTTAAAGATAGAGGATACCAAGTTGAGGTTGAATTGGTTGGTGCGTCGGTCACTGATGAAGATAAGACTTACGATGCCTCACTTCATGCACTAGTCAAAGAGCTTGAGGTGGAACGTGAAATTAAATTTATTGGGAGCGTGCCTAACAGTGAGGTTGCAAAGTTTTATTGGAGTAATCATCTCTCGCTCAATCTCTGTCCGACTGGTGGAATGGATAAAACAATTCTTGAATCAATGGCGGCGAGTACGCCAGTACTTGTTTCAAATGAAGCGTACGGCGATTATTTTGGTAAGTACGCAAACGAGCTCATCTTTAAGCTCAAAGATCCGGCTGACTGCGCTGACAAAATAGAAGGTTACATTAAAAATCAGAACAAGGGCGAGCTCAAGGAGTTTCTGATCTCAAGGGTTAAAGAACGCTCGGTTCTCAGTGTGCTTATTGGACAAATAATTAGCATTCTCGAGGGCGTTAAAAGATAAATTTACACCTTTTTTTGCTGTGCTATAGTAGTAGCATCCAAGACCTCTCTATAAGGGGCTTTTGCACTCAATTATAACGATTATGAAAAAAGAAAACGTACTCATTACCGGTTGTGGAGGAATGCTTGGTCTCGCTGTTTACGATGCATTCAAAGAGAAATATCAGAATGTGGTTGCAACCGATATTGATCTTAACGAGTCGTGGCTCTCAGAGCTTGATGTGAGAGATATTGTTCAGTGTGAGAAGATTTTTAATGAGGTTAAACCAAGTATTGTTGTTCACTTGGCAGCGCTTACGGACCTTGAATACTGCGAAATGAACCAGCATGACGCTTGGAGGACAAATGCTCTTGGTACTGAAAATGTAACCCTGTTGGCAGAGCGGTATGGCGCCACGATGGTATACATCAGTACTGCCGGTATTTTTGACGGAGAAAAGGATGAGTATACTGATTTTGATAAACCAAACCCACTTAGTTACTACGGAAAATCAAAGTATCACGGAGAACAGTTTGTTGAACGCTTTAGTAGCAAACACTATATTTTCAGAGCTGGTTGGATGATGGGTGGTGGAGTAAAGAAAGATAAAAAATTTATCAACAAAATCTTCGATCAGATTTTTAAAGGTTCAACTGAGCTAAAGGTTGTTGATGATAAACTCGGAACTCCTACTTACACCAAAGATTTTGCCAAAGCGATTGTTCGGATTATTGACTCTGGTTACTTTGGGCTCTATAACCAAGTCTGTGGTGGAAGCTGTAGCCGTTTTGATGTTGCCGAAGAGTTCGTTAAGCTCCTTGATCTTGCTGATAAGGTAAAGGTTACCAAGGTTGACTCTGATTATTTTAAGAAAGAATATTTTGCACCACGACCGTATTCTGAGAAATTGATTAATCTTAAATTAAATACTCGCAATATAAATTACATGCGTCACTGGAAAGAATGTTTGGAAGAATACGCCAAAGAATATCACAAACTCTATCATGGAAAAATTTGATTTCATTCTTCTTGGAGGTGGCGTTTCTAGTCTCGGCTTTGCCAAGAGGATTTCAGAGCACGGTTTTTCTGTTTTAATCTTGGAAAAAGAAGCTGTCGTGGGGGGTCTCTCGCGGACACTTTTGCATAATGGTTTTTACCTGGATTTTTGTGCTCATCGTTTTCATACCAACAATAAAGAGCTCTTGGATGAAATCTTGACTCTACCTGGACTGACTATGGAGAAGCATATTAAGAAAAGTCGAATCTATATGTTCGGTAGGTATCTAAAATATCCTTTTGAAATACAGAACCTCTTGCGAGCAATGCCACTCCATCAGAGTATACTTTCTGGTTTTTCTTTTGGTTTTAATATGATGACCAAGGGGTTGAGAAAGGGTAGAGAGCTAAAATCTTACAAAGACTGGTTTATCCATCTCTACGGTAAGCAACTCTATAAGGTGATGTGCTATCCATATACCTCCAAGATCTGGCATGTTGATCCAGGACTCATCTCGGCTGACTGGGCGAACCAACGCTTCCAAGGTGAGAATATGGCCAAGCTCATTAAGCGTATCTTGAAGAAAATTGTTACCCTTGATTTTAGTAACTACAACCTTCAAGATGATAGCTTGGCTCCTGATGGCGGACCGTTTTACTATCCGCTTCGCGGTATTCAAGAGCTCCCTGATGCGCTTGCACGAGCGGCAGTGAAGAGTGGAACAAAGATTGTTTGCTCGGCTGTAATTACTAGCGTTAACACAAAAGATAGGAAAGTTACCTATACGGAGGGTGGCAACCAGGTCATTGTTGAATATGGCGATTTGGTCTCAACCATTCCACTTCATCAGTTTTATACATTACAAGATCAAAAAGATAAGGAAGTTGAAGATGCGCTCGCTAAAACAAAATACATGGACATTATTTTTATTTTTGTTTTTCTTAATCAGAAACAAGTTTCAAATGATCACTGGCTCTATTTTCCTGATACTGACATTATCTACAACCGTGCGGTTGAATTCAGTAACTGGTCGCCTGAAATGTGTCCTCCGGGGAAAACCTCAATCTGTTTTGATATTACTACATTTGAAAATGATGCAACTTGGAATCTTAGTGATGAGGAGTTAACTAAACGAACAATTGATGATTCAGTACGGGTAAACTACTTTGAACGAGAAAATGTCGATTCATCCTACGTCTTTCGAGTGAAGTACGCTTATCCATTTTATGACCTTGAATACAAAGACAGGCTTGATGTGATTGTGAAGTTCTTGGAAGGGGAGCATGTACACCTCTTGGGACGCACGGGTATTTTCCAGTACAACAACTCTGATAATTCAATCGAGATGGGATTTAAGCTAGCGGATAATTATCTTGCTAAGAGTAAAGATAAGTCTATTTATGAAGCCAAGGTAAAAGCAATAAGCTATTAGAACTCATGAGTTCAGCACATTTCTTTGTTGCTTCGCTCATTTGTTCCCGCAGAGTAGTTAACCTACACTTTGGTCGCAAGCCTCACTCGCGTCTCGAACTGCACTCAAATTCGTGAGTTCTAAGAATCTGGTAGCTTATAGGTGTTAGGTTAAACGCCAGAAACACAAGCTTTAGTTGGAATGTAAAAACGGCGGGACTGGGTCCCGCCGTTTCGCCGATGCTGTGATCGTTCAGATGTTGGCCCATTCTTCCCGCAGTGCCCGAAGGCGACCTCCAAGACTGAAGTATGCCTCGGTGTGGATTTCGTGTCCACGAAGCATTGGACTTGGCGTTTCCAAGAACCACTGCAGGTCCTTGGACAAGACGATCTGATCTGGATTGAGTATTCGACAGAGGTAGCCCGACTGGCTGAGGTGCCCTGTGTTACCTCCGAGACCGTACGGATGGGTAAAGTCTTCGCGATGGAAGATTGCCCCCGTCAGCCCGAAAGGGATGTACTCGATTTGCGCCCCAATACTCAATGCATGCCTATTGAGGGCGTGCTCGAGCGTCTCACCGGGCAATCGGAATCCGCCGATGGTGTGCCACTCGCCCTTCCAGATGCCGTCCTTACGACGTTGGAGGAGGAGCCTCCCGCCGAGTCCAGATTGGTTGGGGCTGTTGATAAGAATCAGCTCGTCGACCACTTTGGGCCCTAAGGAGACGAATCCGGAGAAAGCCTCCCGAGGGACGGGGTTACCCCCACGTTCGTGACGAGACTCGTACGCCCACGCCAAGCTCTCGGCGAGCCGTTCTTCTGGTGTTTGGTCATCCAAGATTGATACTCCCATTTGGTGCCGTGACTGGCTGTCCATAAACACAATGCCTTATAAATGTATTTATGTCAAATAGTTTTTAAGAATATAAAAAGCTAAAATGGATGACAATATATTCTTTTTATGGAGAAACTCTTACGCTCTTTGAAATCTATTTTAGGCAAGAGGAGTCGGTTCTTTCCTTTCCCTATACTCATCATTTTTAGTTTCTTTTCACTTTTGGTTATTTCCCCATACTCGGTCTTTACTTCGGATCATAAGATTTACATGCCGGCTATTTTCCACGTAACTGACTCATCTCTTTATAATCCCCAAGACTTACTCATTTTCTTTAACCAAACACAATTCACCTTCTTTGGAGAGTTTCTTAATTTCTTCACCGAGACACTAGGGTTTAATATTTTTTGTACACTATTTTTCCTAACTCTCCTAACTCGGATTATTTTCTTCTATGCGATCTACAGAATCTCTCGATATTTTTTTGAAGACGAACGCTTCGCACTTTTCTCTGTGGTTTTATTTGCAACACCGTACTACCTCTTTCAAAATGCCTTTGTCTTTTTACCAAGAACCGTAGCAACATCGCTTTGTTTCTTGGCAATAAGTTTCTTACTCGAACGAAAGGCGCTTTGGGCATCCACTCTACTTGGACTCTCGGCTTTAATGCACCTTATTAGTATCCCAGTTTTTGCACTGATTTTTTACATTAAGTTATTACCCAAACTATTTTCAAAAGAGAAAGAATTACTTAAAGGGAAAGTTACTTTTTCCTTGGCACTGATTATCCCGATAGTTGCTGTTTTCATTTTATTTACCAAGGCTTCAACTGGTGGGCTCAGTTTATTCTCGGTTCTCGACTCAGAGTGGGCACAGTTGCTGATTGATTACAGCAGACTACTTGTTTTTACTGCCTCTGATTTTGGAACAATTCTTTCAATTATTCTAAACCTCATTATTATTAAATTCCTCTACATCAAACTGTTGCCTTCCTTTGAATCGACAAAAAGGAAAGAACTCTATCTTCTCATTGCTCTACCGCTTTTTCTTTGGCTTTTGTCGCTTGTCTCGGTTGACTTCCTGAGACTACATCTCTTTGCTGAATTCCAGTTTTGGCGAGCACTTCGATTCGAAGAATACGTTCTAGCCCTTCTTCTGTTTTGGTATTTTTACAAACAAGTTAAAGAGAGCACTTTGAATTTCCCGGAGAGTTTTTTTGTTGCGGGTTCAATAATTGGACTAACTTTTGGTGTGCTTGATAGGGAAGTGATGATGACCCCTTTTGCACTCGGGCTTTTGATGTTGGCTTTAAAAGAAGTTCCAAGGTTTAGAGATCTCTTGAATAGGTCTAGTCTTAAACATCTGCCGATAGTCGCGTTCAGCATTTCTCTTCTTGGGATGGCTTACTTGGTATACTCCAAACATTATGGTTTCCTAACACTCTCATTCCTCTCTCTCTTAGGATTTTCTCTAGCCCTTGCTTTGATTTTGCGTTACAGAAATTATCCGGTAGTCCTTCTTTATCAAGGGTCGGTCCTTACGCTTGTGGGGGCGCTCTTTTTCAAAGTTTATCTGAAAGGATCTCTCGAATCATGGTCTTTCATTTTTAATCTACAAATTTTTCTTTACGGCCTGCTCTGTACACTTGTATTTTTACTGATTAGTTTACGGCAAACAAAAGCGCTGAAAATTATCGCTGGTTGTTTAGGAATTTCAATAGCATTTAGTTTTTTAGTTACAGCACCTTACTTTAGTATCTACCCTACATACTACAAAGATTCGAAAATAATGGAGCTTTGTTCTTGGATTAAGGAGAATACTCCAAAAGACGCGGTCTTTATCACAGAACCATTTTTGGTAGATTTTAATAATCTCTCCAATTTAATTAACCTCAATGAAAGCAATCCAATACGTCTCACTTGTTTGCGCAGCACGTTCGGTTCTCAAAATGATAAAGCCCAGATGGTACTCGATAGAAAGTATGCGATTGAATACAAGAAACGAATCGACGCCCTCGCTTTAGTAATAGATAGTCCAGACGGTTTACGTGAATTAGGCAAACAATACAGACTTGACTACATTGTCTCACTGTACCCAGTACAAGGGTTTACAGAAGTTTATACTAATGGAAAATTTTATCTCTATAGCGTACACTAGCCATTCATGATTAAGAAAGTTGAACAGTACATCCGGCCATATTTTAAAATCATCAGATATCTTCTTGGTGGAAGTGTTGGAGCAGTCACTCTGCTCTCTCTTCTCTTTCTATTTAATTCGATTTTAGATGTCCATTACTTAACGGCTTCGGTTGCCGCTTATCTGATCGCTTTTGTTGTGAGTTTTTTGATGCAGAAGTTTTTCACCTTTGAGGACAAGGCGACCAAGATGATTGAACGGCAATTTGGTATATTCGTTTTTATTGGGGTCATTAACCTAGGTGCTAATACACTATTTATGTATTCTTTGGTCGATTTGGCAGGTCTCCTCCCTTTAGTTGCTCAATTTTTCACTTCTGCAGTGATAGCAATTTGGAGCTTCTTTCTTTACCAGCGCTTTATTTTTAAGAACATATATTAGTAACTTTTCTGGAGCAGAGGTGTTATACTATGGATATAAAACATATGGCCGACACAGGATTTACCAAGCAAGTCGATAAGGGAGCTTACCAGTTTGGTAAGTACACCGACTTTAATCGTTGGTCAAGTTACTTTTATCAAATTGAACAAGTGTTAAAGACGAAACCAAAAAGTGTTCTTGAGATTGGGGAAGGGGAAGGGGTCCTCCGTGATTACCTAAGGAACAACACCGATACTACCTATACGAGTTTGGACATTGCTGATGACCTGAAGGCGGATACTGTGGGGAGCGTGCTCGATATACCATTTGGTAATGAGTCGTTTGGCACTGTTTGTGCTTTTGAGGTACTCGAGCATCTACCCTTCGAAGAATTCGAAAAAGCACTCGGTGAGTTGAGTCGAGTATCAAGAAGAAGTGTTGTACTAAGCCTCCCTCATTTTGGTCCACCGGTTAAGTTTTTGTTTAAAATTCCATTTTTACCAGAGATTAAAATTGCTTTTAAAATTCCATACCCGAAGAAACATATTTTTGATGGTCAACATTATTGGGAGATTGGTAAAGTGGGGTATCCACCAAAGCGGATACGAAAGAGTCTTGAGAAGTATTTTACGATTAAGGATGAATTCGTTCCATTTCAAAATCAGTACCACCACTTTTATTTACTTGAAAAGATATGAAACCTTGGGAATTATTTTTTAGAAAACATATCACGACTATTTTTTCAGAGAAGAAGTTGATTGTTGATATTGGTGGAGGACTACGAATCCTTAAGGAGAAGAATAATCGTTATGCTCCGGAGAATGATTGGATCAGAGAATTTTTACCTAATGTTGAATATAAAATTATGGATCCGGTAGATACCTATCATCCTGATATCGTTGGTGACATTCATAACTTACCTTTTGCTGATAATTCAGTCGATGCAATTGTTTGTATTGCAGTTCTCGAGCATGTGGAGAATCCGATTAAAGCTATTCAGGAGATGTATCGAGTTCTAAAGCCTGGCGGATACTGTTACCTCTACGTACCCTTTCTCTATTACTATCACGCTGAGCCTGGGTACTATGGAGATTTTTGGAGATTTACTGAGGATGGCCTAAGGTGGCTATCAAAGCCATTCACCTCATTCCAGATTGTTCCAGTACGGGGGGCAATTGGAACACTAATGAAGCTGAGTCCTATTGGTAGAGTAAAGTTCCTTAATCCACTGTGGTATTTTCTCGATACTATTTCTGGGAAGCTTAAAAGTAAGCAGGTTAGCGGATATAACGTATTTCTTGTAAAATAGACGGAACTTATGCAATTGACGCATTTCGTTGTTGCTTCGCTCATTCGCTTCCGCGAAGTAGGTTTGCTACATCTTGGTCGCGAGCCTCGCTTGCGCCTAGAACTGCATTCAATTGCGTAAGTTCCGTAAGTATTTGATTAGTTTTACTATCGTCACCATATTATGAATATCAAGCCGAAAGAAAGAAGATTTGCCCTTGTGTCAAAATCAAGGACATTTAAAAAGATAGTTGGGGATTTTTCTCTTTCCGATAAAAAGGTACTTGACCTTGGCTGTAGTTATGGAGAGTATATGGTTCATTTCGGCCCTTCAAGTATTGGAATAACGGCAAATCCAGCCGAGGTCACAATCGGTAAGGAGAGAGGGCTTGATCTACGGTTTGGTAATGTAGAAGAATTGGCAAAACTTAATTTACCGAACGATTTTGATTATATTTGGGCAAACAATCTTTTCGAACACCTTCTTTCTCCGCATGCATTTTTGATGCATCTTAAGGCAATTTCTAAACCAGAGTGCACACTTATTCTAGGTGTTCCAGTTATTCCATACCCATTTTCTCTGACAGGCTTTAGTAAATTTCGTGGAGCTTTTTCAACCGCTCACATAAACTTCTTTAATTGGCGAACATTAAAACATACGGTTGAAGCAGCTGGTTGGGTTGTAAAAGACGTTCGACCTTTTGTTTCTCCGGTGTCGGCGCTTGATAGAATACTTAAGCCAGCTATGCCACATATCTATATCATCGCAACCAACAACAGTTCGTTTTCCTATTCTGCCGATAAAATCCAGGAATGGAGAGATGTAGAACACTATAAAGCACTTCTCGATATCTCTGATAAGAAATGAAAATTCTATACGTAGCTAATATTCGAATACCGACCGAGAAGGCTCATGGTCTACAGATTATGAATACTTGCGCCGCGCTTACTTCATCTGGATTTGATGTTCAGTTGGTTATACCCACTCGTAAAAATGTTATAAAAGCAGATCCTTTTGAGTACTACGGGCTCAATAGAAATTTCTCTATCAAAGTAATTAGTGTTCCTGACGTAATCAATCTTGGTTGGATTGGCTACGCAATTCAAGGAATTGTTTTTGGGTTGAAGCTGTGCTCGTATGTTAAAGTAATACGTCCAGAAGTTGTTTATTCACGTGACAAAGGATTACTGTTATTGCTTTCAACTTTTTTTAAAAATTTAATTTGGGAGTCGCATGTTGGGGAGTACGGTCTAGTAACCGCTCTACTCTTGAAAAGAATTCGTGGAATTGTTTGTATCAGTGCCGGTCTACAGGATTTTTATCTTACCAAGGGAATTACGTCAGATAAGATACTTGTTGCCCACGATGGGGTTGAGATGGCCAAATTTAATCTATTGGAGGATAAAAAACTTTTTCGGGAGAAACTTTCTTTACCATGTGACAAAGTTATCGTCATGTACACAGGAAGTGTTGGTTTATATGATTGGAAAGGGGTAGATGTATTCCTTGATGCAGGAGTTATTCTAGGAGATAAGTTTTTATTTGTTTTAGTGGGTGGATCTACCAAAGATATCGAAACTCTTAAAGAAAAGTATCAATCAGCCGACCTACTTTTTGTTGGACAGCAACTTCATGAGATTATTCCAGAGTATCTGAAAGCTGCCGACATCCTTGTTCTTCCAAATAAAAGTGGAAATATTATCTCGGAGCGATACACTTCTCCGATGAAGCTGTTTGAGTACATGGCAAGTAACCGTACAATTATCGCATCAGATCTGCCATCAATAAGAGAGGTGTTGAATGAATCCAATGCATATCTCGTACCACCAAATAGTCCAGAGGCACTCTCTGGGGCGGTGTTGATAGCTCAAGGAAACAAAGCAGAAGCAGAAAAACGCGCAGGTAAGGCACTTACTGACGTCGAAGAGTTCTCCTGGGAGAAGCGTGGGGAGAAAATAAACTCTTTCATCCAAAAACTATATGAAAAAAGGAGTTAAAAAAATCATTGATAATATCCGATTTTCATTTGAGTTTGGAAACAGTGTTTTTTCAAAGTTTTTTGTTCTCTCGGTAACTTTTTTATTCCCCCTTGAGCATCTATTTAAAATTAAACGAGAGGGGCCACTATCCCTTCATCTTAAATTTAAAGGTAAATCATTTTCATTTTTTGTTCGTGATAGCTCTGACATTGCGGTTCTTAAGGAAGTCTTTCTCTTTGGTGAATACATAATCGACAAAGGAGTGGGGCCAAGAACTATCGTTGATCTAGGAAGTAATGTTGGCGCCTCGGTTGTTTATTTTGCGCTCTGTTACCCAAACGCACAGATACTCGCAGTAGAAGCTGATCCGGTAACGGCAAATTTTCTTCGAGAGAATTGTAGTCAATTCTCTAAAATTTCTGTAGTAAATTATGCCATCTCTGATATAGATGGAGTGCTACCCTTCTTTGTTCATCCTTCAAGCCGTATGTCTTCTTCGCTTACTCGCCGAACGCCAGATCAGGAAGTTATTGAAGTGCCATCGGTAACACTAAAATCTCTTCTCGAGAAAGAGGGGATAGCACAGGTCGACCTATTGAAATTTGATATCGAAGGAGCTGAGTTTAAAGCTTTTTGTAAACCGAATTCTCTCTCTCGTGTCAATTATTTAGTTGGTGAGATACACCTCGATTTAGTGGATGTTTCTGAAGAGGGGGTTTGGGAGTGTTTCAAGGAATTTGCTTATACCAAAGAGTTTCTCTCTAAAAAAAGGTTTATTATTAAAGGATCCCGCACACCTCTAAGGTGACTGAAATGAATCAGATGAATTTTGCAAGAATAATACGATATTTAATCACCGGCGCCGTCACGGTAGTCACTCTCATTGGAGTACTTTATTTACTGCGCGATGTACTACAGATTTGGTACTTACTTGCTTCGACAATCGCTTTTCTTATCACACTCTGTGTTAGTTTTACTCTCCAGAAATTTTGGGTGTTTGAAAGTCAGGGGCTACTCGAGATTAAACAGCAGATGGGTAAATATATTCTCTTGTCACTCTGTAACTTAGCGGCAAACACTGCACTGATGTATGTATTGGTCGATAGGTTGCAACTAAATCATTTGTTTGCTCAAGCAGTTGTTGCTGGAATTCTTGCTTGTTGGGGGTTTTTTCTCTACGCAAAGGTTATCTTTAAGTAGGAAAAAGAGTTGGATTTTATTATTCAAAAGTGTTACAACTAGGTTCTAATAAAAGGCCTCTTTATGCAAAAACCGCTCCTCTCTATCATTATCCCTGTTTACAACGAAGAGGATAACATCCTACCGCTTTGGAATGAGTTAAAAGAAACACTAACTGAACTACCTCCCGCAGAGGTTATTTTTGTTGATGATGGTTCAAGGGACAAGAGCAGGGAAATTCTGAGAGGTATCGCAGAGAAAGATATTCGTATCAAAGTTATTTTTTTCCAAAAGAACTCAGGACAAACTGCAGCACTTGGTGCAGGGGTACATTACGCAAAGGGGGAAGTGATTGTTCCGATGGACTCTGACTTGGAGAATGATCCTGCTGATATTAAACGTCTTTTGAAAAAGATGGACGAAGGATTTGACGTCGTTTCTGGCTGGAGAAGAAAACGTTGGGCCAATCAACGTTTTGTTCGAAAGATTCCTTCGGTGATTGCAAGTCTCATGATTTCAAAGATTACTGGAGTACCACTTCATGATCATGGTTGCACAATAAAAGCGTACAAGAGCGATATTATTAAGCAGATTGACTTTTTGGGAGAAATCCATCGATTCATATCGGTGTACGCTTCTTGGTACGGAGCGACGGTTGTTGAAATCGAAGTTAACCATCGGCCACGGATACACGGTGTTTCAAAATATGGCTTTGGCCGCGTGCCAAAGGTAGTACTCGACTTGCTTGTTGCGAAGTTTATGATGAAATATTCCACCAAGCCAATCCACTTTTTTGGAATGCTTGGTTTTTTCTCTTTTCTTTTTGGTGGCCTTTCTTTTCTTCTCGCTACGTTTTTGAGATTCTATGCCCACGTTTCGTACATTCAAACACCACTCCTTTTACTCACCGCCCTTCTATTTATGGCAGGACTTCAGTTTATTTCAATTGGTTTGATTGCCGATATGATTCTAAGGACACGTGGTTCAGGGTATCAAACCTATAGAATAAAAGAGGTTATAAATGGAGAGGTTGATACTGTTTCTAAATAATAAACTTATTATGTGTGGCATCACTGGATTTATAGGTAAGGGCTCAGAGAAAGATTTAGAGAAGATGAGAGAGGCTATTAAACACCGTGGTCCAGACGATAGCGGTTCCTACTTTGTATCAGGAGTGGGGCTTGCTCATGCGAGATTGAGTGTTCAAGATTTAAATATTCGTGGAAGGAATCCGCTCTGGAATGAAGAGAAGCGTATTGCCATTATTTTCAACGGAGAAATTTATAATTTTAAAGCGTTAAAAGAAGAATTACGCTCACAACATAATGCTGTTTTCCAGACAGAAACAGATACAGAGGTAATCCTAAAGCTTTATGAGGTTTTTGGGGAAAAAAGCTTCGAACGTCTTGATGGAATGTTCGCTTTTGCGATTTATGATTTACGCACTAAAAAACTAATTCTTGCACGAGATAGGATAGGGGAGAAGCCACTCTATTGGGGGATATTTGGCCAAACGTTAATTTTTGGCTCAGAGTTGAAAGCCTTACTTGAGCACCCTCAAATGACACGCGAGATTGATAAAGATTCCCTTATCTCGTATCTCTGTAGAGGATATGTGCCAACACCACACTCAATTTTTAAGGGGATTCATAAGCTGGAGCAAGGAAGTTATTTGGTCTATCAAAATAGTGAGGTAATAAAACACTCATTTTGGAAACTTTCATTGGAGACCAAGGAGACCCCACTCAAAGAGGCAAAAGAAAAACTCGATCAGATACTTGAGGAGACGGTGAAAAATCGTCTGATTGCCGATGTCCCAACGGGAGTTTTCCTAAGTGGTGGAATTGATAGTAGTACGGTTGCGTACTATGCGCAGAAAGTTTCCAACCAGAAAATAAAAACATTTTCTATTGGGTTTCAAGAGAAAAGTTTTGACGAATCGATATATGCTAAGGTTGTCGCAGAGACGCTTGGTACGGATCACTATCACCTTGTTGTTAGTGCTCAAGACTCAATTGATGTTGTAAAAGATTTGGCCAAGACACTTGACGAACCATTTGCCGATCCATCAATTGTTCCAGCCTTGCTACTCTCTAAGTTTGCAAGAGGGAGTGTGATAGTGGCACTTGGAGGCGATGGAGGTGATGAGTTGTTTGCAGGATACCCAACCTTTCAAGCCGATAAACTTGTATTTCTTTATAACAAAATTCCTAAATTTTTGAGGAGCCATTTTATCGAACCCTTCATTGGCGCGCTACCTTCTTCAGATAAGAACTTTAGTTTGTCATTTAAACTCCAAAAGTTTATTGAAGGGGCAAGTTATCCCGGAATGGGGCGACATAGTCGCTGGCTTCAAGTATTTAGTAAAGAGGAGTTAAGGAGCTTACTCTCATTAGAGTTTTATATAGGAACTCCCCACACCGACTTCTATTATGATAACCACGAAACTTCTCCTCAAGGAATACTTCATGGTTACATCGAATCATACCTAATGGATGATGTTTTGGTAAAACTTGACCGTGCCAGTATGCACTACGCACTTGAAGTGAGAGCACCCTTTTTGGGTAAAGAGTTGGTTGAGTTCACCTCCACACTTCCATACCGTTTCAAACTACACGGCTTTACCACCAAGTACATTCTCAAGAAAGTAATGGAAGGTAGATTACCAAATTCAATCATCTATCGAAAAAAGAAAGGGTTTGGAATTCCGGTCGCACAGTGGTTGAAGGGAGAGTTAAAAGATTTTTGTAATGAGCTACTCTCAAGAGAGACTCTTGAACGAGGTGGAATTTTTAATCCTAACTATGTTGAAAGATTGAAACAAGAACATTTTCAGTTGAAGCACGACAATGCTAAAAAACTTTGGGCGCTCATGATGTTTCAGTTATGGTTTAATCAGTATATGAAGTAGCAGAGTCCACAGCTAGGTTAAGTGAGTAATTTTTGATACTATATTGTCCATAAAGATATGCAGTACTCACATTATGACACTATGTACAGAACCGAAATGGACCATTGGTGGTATAGGGTTCGCCGGCAGATGATCCATTTCATGATTGGAAAATATGTGCCACAAGGTACTGACATGAAGGGCTTAAAAATACTAGATATTGGTTGTGGAACGGGAGCATTGCTTAAAGAATTGGATCAGTATGGCGATTGCTTTGGTGTCGATTTTTCCTCGCAAGCTGTTCAGTTTTGTATCGAGCGTGGGATCCTACAGGTCAAAGAAGGTAGTATTGCAGAGATTCCATATCCAGATGAGAGCTTTGATCTTGTGCTCGCACTTGATATCTTGGAGCACATTCCGGATGACTCGGTGGGTATAAGGGAAATAAATCGTGTTTTAAAGAAAGGGGGGAAGGGGATTATTTTTGTTCCAACGTTTAATTTTCTTTGGGGGGTAACTGACGTACGGAGTGAACATTATTTGCGGTATACGAAAGGAGAACTTCTCAGAAAGCTCAAGCTTTGTGGTTTTAGTATCATGAGGTCATCTTACTTTAACTTTTTTTTATTCCCATTTATTTTGACGGTCCGTTTATTTGTCAGGATTTTTGGGATTAAGGTGGAGTCTGAAAATACTATGACTGGAAAATTTACAAACAAAATTTTGTACATCATTTTTCGATTTGAATCGCTTCTTGGTAGGGTCATTAATTATCCTGTAGGTGTTTCGGCTTTTGCGATTGTTACTAAGAAGTAATCTATATTTTATGAATGAGGTAAGAATGTTATCGAAACGGGCGGTCAACTTTTTTAAAGCACATATCGTAATGTTTGGCTTAGCGCTCCTTGTTGGTTTGATTACCGTAGCTCCATCGCTCCTGGGGATGTATGCCCTAGGTGATGATTATCAAGGAGTTCCATTTCTCTACCAAAGTGATGAAGAGGTATACCTAAGTCGTATTCAAGATGTTCTCGATGGACATCCCATGGTCGGCTCGCCGGTGCTTTATGAGTATAAGGACGCACCATCACCGATTCTTCCTCTCGGTGAGTACGCCTACGTGTTGATGGCATTACTTTCAGGCGCCTCCATACTCTCCATACTTATATTTAGTAAGTTCCTTTTCCCATTTTTGCTCTTTATTTTTGCCTATTTCCTTATTTACCAATTGACAGAAGGGGGGTCATCGCGTAGTAGAAAATATAATTCAATTGCCGGAGCACTACTTGTTGTCCTTGGTTATGATTTCGTACATTTCAGTAACGCAATTAGACTCATCTTTGGAGACAATTCTTTTAATCTATCGATCTGGACAAGAACCGTTAATCCAACCACCGGGGCGGTACTTTTGTTTTTGTTCTTGAATTTAGCACTTCGTTATGTAAAATCAGGTAAAAAAATTTTTATACCACTTACCGCTCTAGTCGGAGCCTTAATGATTGGTTATGTGTTTAGTTTTGCGATAGTCTTAGCATTCTCAGGACTTTTACTTACACTTTTTTTGTATCAAAAGGATTTTAAACGTGCACGCGGTTTTTGCTTGATCCTATTGGTTGCAATCATTTCTTTCTTGCTCCAGATTTTTATCGCCAAGCAATACCCAGTGGCTTCTGATATAACAGCGCTGACAAAAAATGGATTACTATACACCCACCAACCATTATTTAACAAGTCAATGCTTCTTGCCAGCAGTCTTTTTGCAGGGGCTTCGTATTTTTACTTTAGAAAGAAGGTACCGCTTAAGTTACTCTTAAAAGAGGGGATGTATACGTGGTGGGTTTGGATTTGTGGTTTTTTCTTCACACTCTTCATTTGCTACAACCAACAGCTTATTACTGGGAGAACTATTTGGCCACCACATTTCGTGCAGTATTCTATACCACTTGTTTTCGTTGCATTCTCTGTCTTTACCTACCACACCACTAGATTAATTTTTCCATTGCTTTGGAAAATAATGATTGTCCTTATTTTCATTTCTACCATTTCCTATGGGCTTTGGTCAGATACAACCTTTAAAGCGAGACTAGATAATTATAGAGAAGCTCAGCGTTATGCTCCACTATACAGTTGGCTCAACACAAATGCTCCTACAGATTGTGTCGTCTTTCCAGTTGAAATGACTGACAATCTCTCAACCAAACTCCCGGCATTTACTCACTGCAACGTTTATTACTCTATCTACACCTACTTTGGTGTGCCTCAGGATCGAATAGAGTATAGCTACTTGGCACTACTTCGACTGCGAGGGATTGAGCCAGAGAAGCTCGAAGATTATTTTAAAAATCACGATGTTGAAATGAGGGTGGTTGCTTTTGAAAATTGGAAACAGTTATTAAGACACGATAATGATCCGTGGATTCGAGGTATTAGTAATGATCAAGAGATTGATGATTGGATTAAATACACTCGTGCAAGACTGACGCTTGAATATAGAGAATTTTTGAAGGGGGATTTTAAAGATCAACTTCAGAAGTATCGAATCGACTATATTGTTTGGGATAGAGAGAAGTTTCCAACATGGAGCCCTGAAAAGTTTCCCTTCCTGAAAGAAATAGGAAATAGTAATGGAGTGGTGACTTATGTTATTAAATAGCATTTTCCGTAATTTTAGGTGGTGGGGAGTTACCAAAAAAATTGCATTTGTGGGCATTTTTTTCCTCGTCTTTTACATCACTCTCTTTGGATTTTTACTTTATACCGATAGATACGTTGATGATCTCGATGGTAACCTTCCGTATCAATATCCTGTTTGGGGATGGGACTCACCTGAGTACATTCGTTTAGCAGATCACTTGATTGGAGATAACTTCTTCTCACTCGATGGGCAATATCCTGAAATACTACGTACCCCAGCTTATCCAATCCTTTTGGCACTAACTAAGATTCTTTTTGGATCATACAAGGTGGTGATACTCTTCCAAATCATTCTGACACTCTGGAGTGGTTTTTTGATATATAAAATTGGAAAAAAACTCTACGACTCAAGAGTTGGGGCGATTGCTGGTGGTATCTTTCTACTCAATCCATCAACTATCTTTAATAGTCTTGTGTATTTAACAGATGCACCATTTACCTTTTTGATTGTACTCATAGCGTACATGTTATTTTTTAAAGACACCTCAAATGTTGAGGTGTCTGGATTGGCAAACGGAGCCCTTATTGCGGGATTAACTTTAGCAGTCGCGACACTTACTCGCCCAATCGCGCTCTATCTTCCGGTTCTTGTTGTGGCAGGCTACCTCGTACTCTTTAGAGCAAGGGGGTTGAGGAGTAATATCAAGGTACTCATCTTTTTTGTTATTGGTTTTGCTGTTATCGTGTTCCCGTGGATGCTCCGAAATAAAATTGAGACCGGCAATTTTACTGTATCGTCGATAAGTTTGTATAACCTGACTTACTTTAATACACCAGATTTTTTGGCTAAAAAGTTTGGAGCTGATTCAATCGAACTTAGTTCTTATAATGAAAAGTTACATGCAAGTCCACTCCATGAAGCAAGGCCAATGGTTTCACTAACCGAGCTTCAAAAACTGCCACTGTCCTTCCTTGGACTCTACCCGGTTCCTTATGCGCTTTATCACGTATCATCCTTACCAACATTCTTCCTTTCGAGCTCTGTTCGCTATATCGTACAAGTCACGGACAATTCAACGGTTAAAGAGCTGTTCTCCCTTAAGGAGAATGCTCCCAACATACTTTCACTACTAAAAGGTGGGAAGTTTCTTGAACTGTTTGAAACCTTGCGTCATCAACTCCTGTTTACTGTAGATAGAGTGGCTTTACTAGTGATAACAATTCTAGCATTTATCGCGCCACTATTTTTGCCGAAAGGTGTAAGGATGCAAGGACTGTTTCTCATTGCACTGATTCTTTATTTCGCAATCTTGACTGGACCAGCTTCAATCCCACGATATCGTCTTCCTGCTGACCCCTTTATACTTCTTCTAGCTTCAGTCAGTTTTCTATCACTATGGGACTTTCTTAAGAAGAAAAAAGTTTAATTATTTTTTATAAAAATATGCGTATACTTGCACTCGCACATAATTTACGACCGAACTCTGGTTGGGGGAGATTTTCAAGTTGTGTTATTGATAACTTCGACCTTAAGGAAAATAGCCTCGTGGTTTTAACTGAAAAAACAACAAAAGAAATAAGGAAATATGAGCTCCCTGTGCTATTGCCCCACAACTCAACTACATCATTTATTCGTAACGTTTTGCTTACGAGAAAATATTGTAAACAGGCTGATGTTGTGCAGGCTTTTGATATCTGGCCGTACGGAGTGTACGCATACTTAGCCCTGCTATTACTTCCACAAAAAAAGAAACTGTTCATGAGTGGAGTCGGAACATATTCAATCCCACCAGAGAATTTTTCAATAAAGAAATATTTGATGTCAAAGGCGATACTAAGAGCCACAGAGATTCTTTCGATAAGCAATTACACAAAGACGAGGATTTTAGAGAGGGTGCCAGAGGCGCATGTATCGGTTGCGCTTATGGGTAATACTCCTATTGTACGAATAAATGAAAAAGAGAGAGATGTCTTTGAAGCTGAATTCAAACTGGGGAACCGTCATCCAATTATTCTTACAGTAGGGGAGATAAAAAACCGGAAAGGGCAACTCGATACACTGAAAGCAGTTGCCAGGCTAAAAACTGAATATCCAGATATTCTCTATGTGGTTGTTGGGGGAGACTTGGACACTAACTATGTAAATAAGCTTAAGGTATTCGCGAAAGAAAACAATTGCGAAGGAAATCTGAGAATCATAAGTAATGCAAAAGATGACAAAGCACTTTCATACTTTTATGGTAAGGCGATAGTGTTTGCACTCAACTCAAACAATGAAAAAGATCACTTTGAAGGTTTTGGGCTGGTATTTCTTGAGGCCGCATCATTTGGAGTGCCAGTTATTGGAAGCTCTGGTTGTGGAATCGAAGACGCACTAGAGAGTGGATATAATGGATATCTTACTAAGCAGGGGGATGAAATTGATATCGCAAATAAACTTAGGTTACTATTGAATAATGAGACTCATCAGAAGTTTAGTAAAAACTCACTTGAATTCTGCACACGCTTTTCTTGGGAGAAGACAGGCAAGATATATTTGGATGCTTACAATCGCTAGGTAGATTGCATTTTCGTTTCAAAATCTTTTCGAAGGTGTCCGGTTTTTATTTCGTCTTCAAGTATCTCTTTGGTGAATACACCTTCTGAAAAAGCATCTTTTGCTAATTTAAAAAAGAAATTTTCAATATTCTCATCGGGATGTTTTTGGTAGTGTGTCGGATATTTACCAAGAAGCTTATAGATTGGTTCTCGTGGAATAACACCAAGATATTTTGGCAGAGGGTTTCTGGTGAAGTCGATAGGAAGGCCTGTTCTCCATGGTTGGGTCAGTCTGTTTGTTGTATGGAGCATTTTTGTTTCAGGATGTAGTTCATCGAGACTGTTCCAGATGCGAGGAATTTCTCCAACCGAATCTTCATTTGAAAGTGTCATTAAGGTATTGTAATCCAATCGGTGTTCCACAAGCTCTTTGATGATAGTTTCAATTTTCCAGTGAGATAGCTTTGCGCAATCAAGTAACATGACACTTGTGTCCCAAGCATCTTTCTTCTTGCAAGCCAAAATCGCCCTACCTTTCATATCCGTAGTAAAAAGCTCGTTGATATCACTTAGGGCAAAAATATCAGGATCAATCACTACCGCTTTGCCCTGAAAATCCATTCTTTCAGGCGGCATAAAGCGAGTGAGGGTAAAATGTTGTAGGTCATTTGGGTCTGCAACAACCTCTTTATTTTTTCTAAGATAACTTTTGTTTGCGAGCGCTTTAAAAGCGGGAGTCTCATCGACATCGATAATCTCTACGGGAATTATTTCCGATTTCATATTTCGCTCCAGAGCGTACTTTGCCAAAAGTGCTCCAGCATATTGTTTTCCATTTGTTTGGATAAATATCTTTTTGTTGTTCATAGTTAGAGGTTAAGATTGTACTCTTTCGATAAAATTGCCAGTGACAAGTAAAGGTGGATGTACTTTCCCGGCCAAGTATCAGTACGTTCGATTTTTTGCCGCACCTTTTTCCAGTCAATGAGGTGATTATTATTCTCGACTTCACTAATGATATCGAGAAAGAGGATTTTGAACTTTGGATCATACCATTCTTTAATAGGGGATCGCCAGCCACTTTTGTCTTTCCGCTCGGTAATGTAGTCCGGTAATTTGTCTTTGTAGTAGTTTCTTAGAAAGAGTTTATTTGAGGTGGGATCCATATAATCCTTCTCTCTAAGAATTTTATCAAAGTGGATACGGAAGGGGTGATAAGAGAGTGGCGAACGCAGTTCAAGGGATTGACTCATGTAAAGTTTATCCGATCGTATAAAATTCTCTCCACCGAGCCAGAGGGCTCTATCCATCAACATACTCTGATAGATTGCTCCAGTTTTTTCTCCATAGATGTTTAAAAAGTCGTTGGCAATTTTTCGCAGGTAGATAGGTCCACTAGTATCCTCATGGAGAAGTGCTTTGAAGTAAAAGTCTTTTAAGAACATAAATCTATCCGCTGGTTTACTAAAGTCGTAATTACTATGATTTCTATAATTTTTTATTAGATTGTAGAAGAAAGGTGTCAGTAATTTCATGCCAGATGCTATTTTGGCACTTTGAAGATAGTACGGATATCCTCCAAATAATTCATCGCCACCATCCCCTGATAGAATCACCCTGTTTTTATCCCCATGAATTCCTTCAGCTTTTGCCGTCTGGAAGTAGGCAGGCAGGCTAATATTATAGTTGGGTTCCTCAATACATTTATAACTTTGAATAAAGTTTTCAAAAAAACTCTCCTTGGTGATCTGTATCTCATGATGATTGCTCCCATAGTCCTTTGCAAGTTTTTTAGCTAAGAGGGCGTCTGTGTTATACGAGTCGCTACAGTCAACAAAGTGGTTGGTATAAGTAATCATCTCGTGTCCCGCTTTAGACATCTCATGTAGTAACAGAGACGAGTCCAGTCCACCACTGAGGTTTAACGCAACCTTCTGTTTACTCTGAAGGTGTTCTTTTGTTAATTCGGCAAAGACGTCATCACTGCCCTTGTAATAATCCGAGGCAAGACTTTTGAAATACCTTTTTGAAAGCACTTTGGTTTTAAGGTTAAAACTCACTTCTTCAGAGAGGTTTAATTTTTGTATGTATCTAAAAAGCGTCTTGTTTCCAGGGATATATCCCAAACTAACCGATAGAGAAACCGCCTCAGTATCAACTTCTTGGTCGATGTTGTTATGCGATAATATCGCTTTAATTTCAGAGCTCCATATCAGCTGATTATCTTTGTGATAGTAGTAGAGAAGCTTTTGCCCCGTTGCATCTCGGTATAGCTTCAGGAGCCCTTCTCCTTTGTTATAAAGAACAATGGCAAACATGCCATGGATTTTATCAATGAAATTCCAACCGTATTTGAGAATCATGCCATAGAGTAACTCAGTATCGAGATCAACTGATTTGTAGGATCCATCCAAATGAGCTTTCAAATCTTTGTTGTTATAGAGTTGGCCGTTAAAAGCAAGAATCCAAGGGGAGTTATCTTTTAAATATGGTTGTTTGGAAAGGTCGCTCGCTTCACGGATCGAAAGGAGGTTGTGACCTAATGAAAGGTGCTCGTCGAAGAAAACTCCTGAAAAATCGGGTCCACGATAGTCCAAGAGTTTATTCATCCTTGTCAGTTTCTCTTTTTCAACCCCAATAAATCCATTTATTCCACACATATATTTTCTAGTATACCATCAAGGTTAGTTTTTTGGAGCCTCTCTTTTTGTAACTATTTTTACTCCAGAATAGTTCTATATGGTACTATACTCACAATGAAAAAGGCTCTAAAAAAGAATTTATCCGGGGCAAAGAAGGGGATTGATGAAGATAAGATCCTGATGGCGCTCTGTGCCGTTGAGGGTTCGCTAAAGGGGCTTCGGGAGTCCTTACTGCTCGATATTCCTAATGCCGTCTCTCTCCTGAAAAAAAGAAAAGGTAATATCATCACTACCGGGATTGGTAAGTCTGGATTTATTGCCCAAAAAATAGCAGCAACCTTCACCAGCCTGGGAGAAAGGGCTCTGTATCTACACCCTGCCGAAGCGCTTCATGGCGATTCTGGAGTGGTGGCGCAAAGGGACGTGATCATAGCAGTTTCCTATTCAGGCCAATCGACAGAGTTGGTCAAATTGCTCGCCTACCTGAAAAAGCAATTCACTGTTTCGGTAATTAGTATCACCGGTAATCCGGCAAGTTCTCTCTCTGTTATGTCGGATGCTGTGGTACGTGCGGCAATCACTAAGGAAGGCAGTCCTCATGACATAGCACCAATGGCTTCAACAACCCTTGCGTTGATTGCCGGAGATACGCTCGCCTCTGCTCTAGTTAATCCAAAAAAATTTACCCATAAAGAATTCGCCAAGTTCCATCCTGGAGGAAGTCTTGGGCTTTCTTTGCGTTTAGTATCGTCCGTTATGCATCAAGGGGAACACCTCCCTTCTGTTGATAAGGAAGAGAAATTTTCTTCTGCGTTGATGGAGATTAACGCAAAAAAATTTGGTATCACGGCAGTAGTTGGTAATAATCAAGTACTTGTTGGAGTTATCACTGATGGAGACATCAGACGCACACTGCTTAAGTGCGAATCTCCACTCAAGCTTTCTGTTAAAGATTGTATGACGAGTAATCCCAAGTCGATTGCTCAGAGCGCAACGCTTAAAGAGGCAATCGAGATGATGGAAAAAAATAAGATTACCACACTTTTGGTTACTGGCAGTAAAGGAAGGCTCGAAGGAATTGTTCATATTCATGATATCTTGGGAACGTTGTAGATTGTATAGTAAATGATATGGCCTCAGATATTGATACCAAAAAAGCATACGAAATCCTCTCTAGGATCAACAGCCTTGTTATAGAGGGTAACCCAGTTACGAATTCCTTTTTCTACAAAGAATACAATTTATGGCACACCTTTCAGCAGAGTTTATATGAAGACTGTAAGCATTTTACGACAGGTCAGTATGAGCCTCGCAAAAAAAAAGTAACAGTGCTTTTGAAGAATTTTCTTCTCGGTCTTCTCGTCTTTCTTGAAACACTGGTGGCAATCCTGGTAAGTCGTTTGCAAGGGAAAAGAGTTTTGGTTTATGGACTAGATAAGGTAAATTCTAAGTTTCACTCCGATAGTAGAACGACCGCAGTATATGAAGCGTTAGAATTAGCCAGAACACCGTACGTAGAATATCTTAGGACTATTTTAGGGAAAGAGACAATTAAGAATTTTCTCAGTCGAGGGCGTTTGGTAATTTTTACTGAAGCAAGTAGTTTTTTAATTGATCTTGTCTCTTTGATAAAACCTTTTACTCCAAAGAAAAAGGTTAATTATCAAATATTTGAAAACGAAAAAGAGAGAAAATTTGCTGAAGATGTGGTTCTTAGATACAGCTTGAGAGCAAGAAATTTCTCACTTCGGGTTGCAGTCATTAAGAGATTTCTTAAATTCTCAAGAGTTCGTTGCTCTCTTATGATTGATGACGTTCGTTTTTGGGGAGAATTTATTTTAGCAGCAAAAGATGTCGGTATAAAAACCGTTGCGGTTCAACACGGTCACTATACGAAATACCATGTTGGTTGGTTAACAACCAATCAGTTTGAAGGGAAATTGATTGTGCCAGAGACACTCTTTGTTTGGAGTGATTATTGGAAAAAAGAACTGACGAGACTAGGGGGATGTGTTTCTACTGACAATGTACGTGTCGGTGGTTTTAAAAGTGGCCCTGTGGCACCAGAGGCTCTAAACCAAGGTTCTCAGGATTTTACCAATGATCGCATCACGGTACTTATCCCTTACGAAACCGCTTGTTTAAAAGAAGAGGTTAAAAAATATATTGATAGCATGCTGCAGGATCCAAGGATAAGCGTTATCTTTAAATCAAGGATTGATATGGATAGAGGACTACAGCTCTCAGAATATGGTTTAAACAAGCAGTATCATAAAAATTTTGAGATTGCTGACAAACTTGAAGACGTGGTTGGTAGAGTTGATGTTGTTGCTGGGACATACTCAACCTTTCTCTATGATGTATTGATATACAAGAAACCGGTGGTAATTTTAAAAACTGGTTCTGATTACGGAGAAGGAATGCTCAAAAATGGTTTGGCGGATGAAGTTAGTATAGAATTAGGTGATCTGTATACACAGCTGAGTAAGGTAAGGAATATATCAAAGGGTGTAAAAGAGGAGAGAATGAAAAAATACTTTGGAGATGGACGAGTGGGTATGTCTAAAACGCTCGCTGGAGTACTAGAGAAAGAAAAATAATACATGATCAAGAGACTAAAAGATCGCCTATATTTCCTAAAGCATTGGTATGCAGACATTTTTTTGTATCCAAAATCAAAACTAACTCTAGAGAATAGTTTGGATTACGATGCTTACTGGAAAGAGAAACGAGGAGGGGATAGTGCAAGACTTTCCAGTTGGCAGCTCGCGCGCGCGATGATTATCTCCCATGTTTTAAAGAATACCAGTAAGCCAAGCGTGGGGGATATTGGTTGTGGTGATGGGGCCATTTTGCAGTACATTGATAAGAAAGTTTCTCTTGGAAGAATAAAAGGCTACGATACCTCCGAGCTTATCTTGGAGAAGATGAGGGTCCTTGGAATAGAGACTGCTGTTTTTGATATAAATAATGAAGGCTCTTGGGAGATTGTTACGCCGATGGATTATTATTTGTTACTTGAGATTTTAGAGCACATCCCTAACTCAGAGAAGTTTTTGAATGAAGTGTATAGTAAATCATCAAAGGGCGTCTTTTTCTCCACTCCTAATTCAGGATATTTCACCTACAGACTACGCCTTCTTTTCGGTAAATTTCCAAAGCAGTGGGTCACCTTTCCGAATGAACATTTAAGGTTTTGGACGGCAACGGATATCAAATGGTGGCTTAAGGCTTTAGGTTACAGTGATTATAAGATTTTTTATTATAAAGGTATTCCATTTCTCAATAAGATTTGGCCAGCACTCTTCGCTGCTGCCTTTGTGGTATTTTTACCCAAAAACGTTAGTATTAAATAATTATGAAAAAAGAAGAGGAACTTTGTTTACTATCAAATGTGAAGAAGAGTGACGTTTTCCACGAGCCATTTCCTCATATTATTATTCGCGACACTATTAGCCCTGAGTTAATCGAGGAGTTAATCAAGCGTCACCCGCCACTTGAAGTGGTGACCAAGAGAGAACTTCTTGGAAGCAATAAACGATTTGATTATACAGTTAAAGATATTCAAGCTGATAAAACGGTCGACACACTTTGGAGTGATTTTATTCAAGCTCAGGCGGGCAAAGTCTTTCTCTCTAAAATCTTTGAACTTTTTGGAGAGGATATGGTCAAACTTTATCCCAAAACCTTCCCGACTATCCCCACAGTAGAGACATTTACTAGCGGCACGCGCTTCATTGATTCACGAGAGGATCAGAGGATTCTTCTCGATGCACATATCTCAGTTAACTCTCCGGTGGTTGATACACCAGATTCTGTTAGAGCAGGACACGTCGATGATCCTCGCAAACTCTACTCTGGACTTTTCTATATGCGCCGAGACAACGATGATTCGAAGGGAGGGGATCTGGAGTTATACCAATTTAAGAGGAAAAAATTTAAAATGTACGGGCAAGGTATTGACGATAAATACCTGAAGCTTATCAAAACGGTTCCGTATGAAAAAAATGTTTTGGTTCTTTTCTTAAATTCGATCGATTCGCTCCATGGAGTAACAGTTCGAGAAAAGACAGAACATCCTCGTTATTTTGTTAATCTGATTGGGGAGCTCAAGGAGCCGCTTTTTGACATAAAAAAATATCAAGAGGGGGTTATTGCAAGAAAATTACGGAGAATTAAAAAAATATTACCTAAGTTATTAAAATAAAAAATGAAAGCTATTCTAAAGAGGTCAGTATTGTTCTTCATCGGGCTTCCTCAACTTGTTACACCAAACTTTATTCAACGACGAGCTGATCCAGAGCGTTTTGGGATTGATGATTTTATATATAACTTTGCACAAAAAGAAGTTAAAAAAACAGACTTGGTTTTAGATGCCGGCGCTGGTTCCTTTCGATATCGAAGCGCCTTTATTCATGCAAAATATGAGAGTACTGATTTCGATGATATATTCGATAAGGCTTCAAGAAATAAACATACGTTTATTTGTAGTCTCGATGATATTCCAAAGCCATCAAACACTTATGATGTAGTGGTTAATGCTCAAGTCATTGAACATGTTGAATACCCACAAAAAGTAGTAAGTGAATTGGCACGGATCCTTAAGCCTGGAGGGAAGCTCTTCTTAACCACCCCTCAAGTTTCTCAAGTTCACGGCGCTCCTTATAATTACTTTTTCTATACCCATCTCGGACTAGCTTCCCTTTTTAAGAACGCGGGTCTTGAAGTTGTTTTTATAAAACCACGAGGTGGTATGTTTTGGGTGTTAGGTAAAATATTTTCACTTATGCCAAAATCTCTTTTTTACCAGCACGCCTTCGATGGGTTCAAAAAAGGAATTGGATTTAAACCAACCTTTAACCACAAAATAACCTCATTTTTACTCATCCCATTTTATGTTATTTTCCAGATCATAATTGGATACTGGATTCCCTTCATACTCTTTTATCTTGATGGTTTGGACAAGCAAAAAGACTACACACTTGGTTATGTTTGTTATTGTGTAAAAAAAACTAACGCATCCGTTTAACTAAGATGAGAGAAAGAGTTAATCCAAAAACTTTAGAAATCAATTTGGCAACGATAACTCCTACAATTCCAAAATAGATAACCCCTAGAAAAAGAAGAGGAATTTTAACTAAATTTGATGCAATACTCAGGATGTACTTTTCTTTGATGGCAAGTTGTGATTCAAAGAAAGCGATAGGTAGGGCGCCATTGATAATTATCGATAATCCGATTATTTGAGTATAAAAAACTGCGTCCATATATTTAGGGAAAATAAATTTGAATATATATGGGGCGACGAGTATATATGCCAGCGAAATTAGGATTAAAAATCCAGTTAAACGAAACATCTTTGAGAAAATCGAGTCTTTTATGTGGTCTCGTCTGCCTGATGAAAATCTTGCAATCGCAAGAGGCAGTAAGTTTTTTAACATTCCGTTGATATTTTCGGGAATTGCCATGGCAAAAGTGTAGATGGCCACCTGTACTGCCCCGAGGTAGTGGAAGATAAGAATACTATCGAGCTTGTCTGCAATGATTGCTAAAACATTAATGACACTTGAGTGTTTTGCAAAAGGGATGGTTTGATCATCACTTGAGACTTCAACCGCCTTAAACTTCTTTATGGTTAGTTGATATAAAAAGGTGATAACTGTAGTGTTTGCTGCGAAGTAAACAAAAATCAGAACGAGTGGATTGTTAGTGAAAAGGACGGTGATAAAAAGAGCAAGTGCTGGCAGTAGCCCCCTGATGACACTATAGAGTCCATTTGTCCTAAAATCCTTCCTTCCTTGAAGGTACGCTGAGTAAATTGAGGCACTATTTAAAAAGGGTGAAAAGATTCCAATGAAAAGTATGGAGTACGCGAGTAATATATTGTTGTTTAAAAAATAATAACCAGAGACTCCTAGAGACCCAACAACAAAAAAGATGCTCCATTTGAGAGAAATGCGATATCCGTACTTTACAATCCCTTCGTTTCCACGAGCGATCGTTTGTATAACCGCATTGCTGAGTCCGGTGAGTGTGAATGCACCAAATAGTCCAGCAACGGAGAGAACGTACTTATAGGTTCCAAAGGCTTCTTTTGAAAGGTAGTGAGCAAAAGCAATTGAAAGCCCAAGGGAGAATAGTGTTGAGGCGACTTGCCCAAAAACAAGCCAAAAACCACCGTTCAATAGATAGCGGATGTCAGTTTTGAGGTATTTTTGGCCTAGTTCAATTAGGGAGTCAGAATACCTTTTTACAAAAGTCATAATGGTCTGGATAAAAATTATGTAACCAATTAAGGTCCAGTCTATAGTAATCAATCAAAGACTTTTTTACTAGCCTGTTTTTTTTCATCGTGATATAGTATTTGCTATGAATTCACAAGCTAGATATGTAGGTTTATTGCGATATTGTTTGTTGGGAGGCATGTTCTTGGTACCACTAATCCCTTTCCTTGTTTCCTCCTCGTTTTTCTTCCCCTTTATTACAACTAAGAATTTTACCTTTAGGATTCTTGTTGAGGTTCTTCTCGCCCTCTGGCTTACCTTAATTCTTTTTGACCGATCTTATTTGCCAAAGTTCTCCTGGCTTTTGGTTAGTGTCGCATCCTTCGTTGGTATAATTGCTGTTGCTGATATTTTTGGTGTCTATCCATACAAGAGTATCTGGAGTAACTTTGAGCGTATGGAAGGGTTGGTGACATTACTTCATTTACTTGCCTACAGTATTGTTTTGGCTTCGGTAATAAAAACAGAAAAGATTTGGACTTATCTTTTCCATACTTCAATTGTTGCCAGTCTTATTATGGGGGTTTATGGTCTAGCACAACTTTTTGGTGCTGCCACTATTCATCAAGGAAGTGCAAGACTTGATGCTTCTCTTGGAAATGCCACCTATCTAGCAATATACATGTTAATACACATGTTCCTGACTTCTTTTTATTTGGTTAAATTAGTACAAAAGGAAGGTTCTCAAAATAGAAAGGGTGGTGAGTTTTATGGAAAAGTTGTTTTCTACGTTTTAACCATTGCTTTTCAATTTTTCATTCTCTACCACACCGCAACTAGGGGTGCTTTGATCGGACTCTTTGTCGGTGCGTTTGTCACAGCTTGCCTCATAGCGATATTTGGGGAGAAAAAAACAATTTTGAAAAAAGGTGCAATCACTGTGATCGCATTTGTTTTGATTGTTGTTGGTGGTTTCTTTGCTATCAAAGAAACTTCCTTTGTAAAGAATAGTCCTGTTTTGGCTCGCTTCTCATCAATTTCACTTTCTGAAACAACCACCAAATCTCGTTTCTTGATTTGGAACATGGCACTTCAGGGTGCTAAGGAGAGGCCAATTCTTGGTTGGGGACAGGAAAACTTCAATTATGTGTTCAACAAGTACTATAGTCCGCAAATGTATAACCAGGAGCAATGGTTTGACCGAACGCATAATGTGATTCTTGATTGGTTGATTGCTGGCGGTATTTTGGGACTCCTCGGCTATCTTTCTATGTTCTTTTTCCTTTTGTATTACGTTTGGTTTGCAAAAAAAGAAGAATTGGGGGTGGTTGGTTTGGTCAAGGATTCGTTTAATAAAATTTTCCGAAGAAGTACGTATTTGTCAGTGAACGCAGAAGGAAGCGAATTTTCTCTAGTAGAAAAGGCGGTACTCTCCGGACTCTTTATTGCCTATTTCATTCACAATCTTTTTGTATTCGATAATCTCGTCAGCTACATTCTCTTCTTCACCGTCCTTGCCTATGTTGCTTCACGCGTTGGTAGTCCAACTGCTTTGGCTACTACCTCAAAGAAAGAAGTTAAGGAACCCGTTCTTTATGCCTCCATCGCTTCAATTGTAGTTGTGTTCTGTCTAGTCTTCTATTTCGTTAATGTCCCAGCACTTAAGGCTAGTGGAGGACTTATTGCGGCATTACAAGCACAATCAGCTTCAGGCCCAGAAAAAAATCTTGAGCTAATGCAAGAGGTGATTGGATATGGTTCGTTTGGGACGCCAGAGGCTAGAGAGCAGCTAATACAGCTGACCATTCAAGTAGTTGGTAGCCAAGGCGTCTCAAATGAGATAAAACAAAAATTTGCAACCTTTACTTCTGATCAACTAAAGGCGCAGACTGAGCTGACCCCGCTTGATGCAAGATATCTACTTTTTTATGGAATTTTCCTCTCACAGCTAGGTAGTACTGATGCCAGCACTTACTTACTAAAAGCACTCGAGAAATCACCAAAAAAACAATCGATTATTTTTGAAATCGTTTCCGACAATCTACGATTACGAAAATACAATGAAGCACTCGTTTTTGCTAAGCAAGCCTACGATCTAGCGCCTGAATATACTGAAGCAACTAAAATTTATGCACTAACTGCCGTGTATGCAGGACAGCAAGAGTTGGCCAATAAACTACTAGAATCTCTTCCTGAAAACGAACGAGTGTTTGATGACCGTTTTCTCCAAGCGTTTGTTGTGGTAAAACAATATGACCAAGCTGTGGCGCTACTTCAAGCGAAAATCGCTCAAGACCCGAATAATTTTCAGAATCGTATAAGTGCTGCGCAGATATACTTGCAAATGAACTACAGAGAACAGGCGATCAAAGAAATCCAAGCAGCCGTTACCCTAAACCCATCGATAAAAACTCAAGCTGATGCGTATATTAATGACATTAGATCTGGTAAGGTTACTCAATAAATAAATTATGGAAATAAAGCGGGACGTTCCACTTAAAGAACTGACCACATTTAAAATCGGTGGCAGCGCCGATTTTTTCTGTAGCGTCACATCGACAGTAGAACTTGTCGAAGCTTGTCAGTTTGCAAAACAACAAAAACTTCCAATTTTTATTCTTGGAGGTGGTTCGAATGTTTTAATTCCAGATCAAGGCTTTAGGGGGATGGTCATTCAGATTGCCATCTTAGGAATTAATTTTGAGGAGAGAATAGGAGGGGTCGTATTACTTAGGGTTGGATCTGGAGAAAACTGGGATAGGGTCGTCGACACAACAGTTGAACGTAGTCTTTATGGACTAGAAAATCTATCGGCTATTCCTGGCAGTGTCGGTGCATCAGTAATACAGAACATTGGAGCGTATGGAGCCGAAGTAAAAAATACACTTATTTCTGTTGAAGTTTTTGACACAGAATCAATGGAATCAAGGAGTCTCACAAAGGAAGAGTGTAATCTCAGGTATCGAAATAGTCTCTTTAAACAATCAGAGGGTAAGAAATATATTGTGACGGCTATCACACTTTCTCTACAAAAAGAAAAAACTCTTTTTCTAGAATATCCAGATTTAGCAAATTACTTTAAAGAACGTGATGAATCTACAATAACGCTTCGTGATGTACGTGATGCGGTTATTTCTATACGAAAAAGTAAGTTACCAGACCTCACCGTTCTTGGAACAGCCGGTTCTTTTTTTAAAAATCCAATTCTCTCTATTGAAGAATACGCTAATTTGAAAGAAAAATATCCAGAATTACCAAGTTTTCCAGATGAAGGTGGTAAACGTAAGGTTCCGGCAGGTTGGTTGATTGATCAGACAGGTGGTTTTAAAGGATATCGAGTGAATTCAGTTGGAGTATATGAAAAGCAGGCACTGGTTTTAGTAAATTATGGTGGCGGAAGTGCTGCGGAAGTACTTGAATTGGCAAATAAGATTGAAATAAGCATAAAAGAAAAAACAGGAATCACTCTTGAACGAGAAGTATGTGTTCTATAAAATCTTTTTTATTTTTTAAAAAAATAAAAAATAAAAAA
>CALRBT010000007.1 GCA_943354475.1 Parcubacteria group bacterium
GTACCTTTCGCAGATGTTTACCCCTGAGATCGTACGTCTCTTTGAAAAGACAAAAGATATTTTTGACCCGCTTGCTATTTTAAACCCAGGTAAAAAAGTGTATGGAGACAAGGGTTTTGCGTGGAATCATATTGATACGAAATAAAAAATTTGTAGCCATTCTTAATTTTGCTATACTACAAGCATATGGAACATACAACTATACAGAGTCAGGCCCCTACTCCTAAAACTAACTCGCCACTGACTCAACAAAAATGCATGGCATGCGATGGTGGTGTCATTCCTTTTTCAAAGATAGAGGCAGATATATTATGCAAGCAAATTCCCGGCTGGGATATTTCGCTTGATGCTAAAAGTATCGCCAAGCGATATAGTTTTAAGGACTTCAATGAAGCTCTTGTTTTTGTAAATAAGGTTGGCGTTTTGGCTGAATCAGAGGGGCATCATCCGGACATATATCTGAAAAACTACAAATTTGTAGAGCTCACGCTGTCCACCCATGCAATTAACGGACTCTCTCAAAATGATTTTATTCTTGCGGCAAAAATAGACGCCTAATCAATAAAAATAAAAAACTCTAACAAAAGTTAGAGTTTTTTATTTTTATTTCGGATGTATTTATTTTGGCATCAAGACTGAATCGATGACATGGATTACTCCGTTTGTGCATTCTATGTCTGTTTGTACTACTTTGGCGTCGTTTACCATAACTCCATCTGCAGTGTCTATTTTAACTTCATCACCTTGTACTGTCTTTGCAGAAGTCAGGCCCATTACATCAGAAGCCATTACTTTTCCTGCCACCACATGGTACGTAAGTATAGATGTTAGCTTTGCTTTATCCGCAAGGACTGCGTCGAGAGTCTCTTTTGGAATTTTGGCGAAAGCCTCATCAGTTGGAGCAAATACAGTGAAGGGACCTGCACCAGATAGAGTGTCTACTAATCCTGCCGCTTGCACTGCAGTGACCAGTGTTTTAAATGATCCTGCTGCGACAGCTGTTTCTACGATATTTTGCATATATTTATTTTAAATTGATTAAATATTGTTAATGCATATACTAAACTAATATTATTATAGTTTAGTATATACCATTAGTATATACTATTATATACTAAAGCTATATGAATAAAAATATGATCACTATACTTATCGCTTTGCTTGTTATTGTGGTGCTTTGGTCTATCTCAGGATTTTTTGGTTCGCGTGTTGAGCAAGCTGACTATACTGTCATTGAGATAAAAGATGGATATGAAATACGAGAATATCCGGCACATATCGTAGCGCAGACTACGGTAAAGGGTTCTTATGGAGAATCTATGAATAATGGTTTTAGAATTGTTGCTGGGTATATCTTTGGCGGAAATACAAAAAAAGAAAGTATAGCGATGACCGTTCCAGTCATCGCGCAAAAAGTAGGAGGCGAAAAAACATCAGAAAATATTGCTATGACTGCACCGGTAGTAGCGACGACTGATGGTGACTCGCAAATAATATCTTTTGTTATGCCCCGCTCGTACACCCTTGAAACATTACCGACACCAAATGATCCGAGAGTGAAAATCGTGATGATCCCTACCAAGAAATATGCAGTACTGCAATTCTCGGGGTATCGCTCGGATACGCGGGTAAAAGACATGCAAGAAAAATTAGCTTCGGCACTTGCCCGTGATGGAGTGGCGACAAAGGGAAGCACTGCATACGCTGGATACAGCGCACCATGGACTCCACCGTGGATGTATCGCAATGAAGTGTTGGTGGAAATTATTAATTAATCCTATCTTTTATGTTCATAAAACTCTATGCAATAGCACTCCCTGTTTTCTTTGCCATCGACATGGTGTGGCTTGGACTCGTTGCCAAGGGTTTTTACGCTAAACAAATCGGTCCGCTCCTAAAGCCAGATGTAAACTGGACGGCGGCTATTATCTTTTATCTTTTGTTTGTTGTCGGTCTTGTGGTTTTTGTAATTATGCCGGCCATAGAGAAGAATTCATGGACGCACGCACTTTTGTTCGGTGCGCTATTTGGTTTGGTTTGTTATGCAACGTACGACCTTACTAACCTTGCCGTCACCAAAGATTGGCCGCTTCTTGTAACCATCGTTGACTTAGTGTGGGGTGCAGTGCTCGCGGCGTCTGTTTCTGCGGTAACCTACTTCATCGCAACCAAGATCGGTTTATGAGTTATTTTGTAACTCTTATCGCCATACTGCTTGTGTACATGAGCCTATGGTTCGTGGTTTCTTTGATTAGGAAAAGAAACGATGTGGCCGATGTGGCGTGGGGGCTCGGGTTTGTACTGATGACAGGGGCATCCTTTTTTCTTTCCGGTGATTCTGGTATACGAGGGATGTTGGTAGGAGTGTTGGTAAGTATTTGGGGTTTGCGTTTAGCGTGGCACATACACAGACGCAACAAAGGCAAAGCAGAGGACTATCGCTATCTAGCTTGGAGGAAAGAATGGGGCAAGTGGTTTTATATCCGTTCGTATTTTCAAGTGTATCTTTTGCAAGGCCTGTTTTTGTTCCTCATTGTTTCGCCGGTACTGCTTATCAACAAAAATGCTGGGCCGAGTCTTGTGCTGCTCGATTTTCTAGGCGTAGCTGTGTGGCTTGTTGGTTTTTATTTTGAAGCTTTGGGCGATGCACAACTTGCGCGGTTTATTAAAAATCCAGAGAACAAGGGAAAGTTGATGCAAAGCGGGCTGTGGGCGTACACTCGTCATCCAAACTATTTTGGCGAGGTAGTGCAGTGGTGGGGCATTTGGCTCATTGCTTTGTCAGTGCCACAAGGTTGGCTTGGTATTGTCGGGCCTACAACTATTACTTTTTTGATCTTGAAAGTGTCTGGCATTCCGATGCTTGAAAAGAAAATGGAGGGAAATCCAGAGTTTGTAGAGTATAAAAGAAAGACGAGTGTCTTTATTCCAATGCTCCCAAAGAAATAATACTATGCGCATATAGGACATATACCCAAAACATTTGTGCCAAAAACAAAGGGGTACTTTATGGCGAAAAAGATTCAGATAATCACACTGTAAAAATTACACAAAAGTCTCCCCTATGTCAGCGAGATAATTCTTATAGTGGCCTAGCGTGTACTGCCAATCTCACCTTAGTACCTGGAGTATGCAGAATCTCATCTAGGAATAGTAACAAGGCACTGTTTACGATAATGAAATAAACAACCTCCTTAGTATTCTTGTGTAATTTTAGGTAGAGAGTGAGTTATTGACAAATAAAATCTTATATGTCATAATCAATCTGTTCTAGGATAATCGAGGGTATTTGACGGCTTATCGGACCTCCTAGAATGACCTCATTTTGGTGAGTCAAACTTCCTCCTCGGCCCCACCGAGGAGTTTTTTATTGGGAGATACTATTTGAATACTTCATCAGTTTACTACAGGGCTTGGACACAAAGCCTGTTTTATTTACCTATCATTGACCCGACTAATGGCTACCTGTAAACTATACGGGAACGAACTCTATTATTTACCTAGCTTACAACTTCATGGAAGAACTTGAACTAACTTATCTTGTTAAAGAGTTGCCGGACTTGAAGAGCGTTCCGTCAAAGGAAATGCTCGATATTTACTTACCTTCCACACAGGAACACTGTCACTTAAGGATTAGAAAGATTGGGGAGAAATTAGAGATTACCAAGAAAGAGCCGGTAACTGGAACCGACTCCTCTCATCAACTTGAGATAACCATCCCACTCACGAGCGCAGAATATGCGGAACTCTCTACCCTCCCAGGGAAACGAGTAGGTAAGACTAGGTATTACTATACGGAAGCTGGGGTAGATCACGAAATTGATATTTTTACGGGAGATCTCCATGGACTCGTACTAGTTGATGTTGAGTTTGATACAAAAGAGAACAAGTCTGCATTTGCAAAACCCTCATGGTGTCTTGCTGAAGTAACCCAAGAGAAATTTCTTGCAGGTGGAATGCTCGCAGGAAGAAAGTATGAGGATATCGAAAGTCGTTTAGAGACATTTGGTTACAAAAAACTTAATGCCCGCCATCTGTAAAAATCTCTGATCCTTTTCCACTAACGGTAAAAATTTCTTTGGAGTAGAATGATATCAAATGGATGATGAACTATTAGAGGAAGGGTCGAATGAAGATGCTTCTGATGATTTTGAGGGTATTTTCTTTGAGACATATGAGTACGAGCAGCGAGAGCGTACGGCTGATTGGTACTGGACTGTTGCCATCTTTACCTTGGCTATCTGTGTCATCTCTTTGATTTATGGAAACGTTCTCTTTGCAGTCCTTGTTTTTATTAGTGCTTTTACCCTTCTTTTAGTTGCGGCAAGGGAACCAAGACTTGTTGAGGTTGAGATAACTCCTCGAGGAATCAGAAACCACCTAACTATTTATCCTTATCGACTAATTGAAAGTTTTTGGGTGGAAGAAGAAACACATAAAAATACCCTTCTTCTGAAATCTACTAAGAACTTTACCCACCTTATTCCAATCCCTCTTGGGGAAGCTGACCCTGATATTGTTCGTGATTATCTAAGTAACTTTCTTACCGAAGAGGAGCTCCACGAATCAATTGGACAAAAGATTCTAGAGCGCCTAGGTTTTTAAACCAGGTTATAGGAGACAGCTCTTGGTGTCTGGGTCAAATCAGGACTTTGTTTCTAAGTACCCTTTGTGGTAGTGTGCCTGTATCGTTTTAGGTTTCTCGTGATTCTGGTTGTACCTAGACCCTATAACCTAATTACCTAACTAATCGCTCCCGTCGTTCAATGGATAGGACACTCCCCTGCGAAGGGAGAAATGCAGGTTCGATTCCTGCCGGGAGCACCACGAACAACGTGAGTGTGCTCCCGAGCGAGCAAACTGCTTTGCTCGCGTGCAGGAATCGAAAGACCTTTCTATGTTTTGCGAAGCAAAACGAGAAAGGTACCCGCCCCCGTTGGGGGAGATTCCAAGTTTTTCGTCAGGAATCGAAGCCCGATTGAGCATAATTTGTGAGAGCAACGAAACAAATTATCCAATCGGGGTACTGACCCAGTAGGGGTCGAACTTCCTGCCGACAACAAAATGACAATTCACTTCCTGTAAAGAAAGATTCCACCTATGAAAACTTCTCTCATAAAACCACTTTTAATTATCCTTGGGAGCTGGCTAATCTTATGGAACACTTTCCTAACCCTTGTGAGCTTAGGCTTAGGTAACCGTAAGAGTCTGGCGATTATGTCTATGGCGTGGGGACTTGCTCTCGTATGGATACTCCTTGGTGGGTTTCTTATGTATCGCCATCGAGAAAAAGTTCGTGCCTTTGTGCAAAAAATTAATCTCGATTGGCGAATAAAGTTTGTACTCTTTGCAACCTTCTTAGCGCTCCTTGAGGAAGCTGTTACTGTTTCACTCACCAATATGGCTCCTCTCTTTGGTTCGCGTGTCGGAGAAGCATATATCACCGCATCGGCTAACTACTTTGACGTTGTATTCTTCCATAGCGTCATCGTCTTCATTCCCCTATTTATTGCATGGGCAATTCTTTTATCAAAATATGATTTTAAACCATTTCCAACCTTCCTTCTCTTTGGTATCACTGGAATTCTTGCAGAAATTTCTTTTGGTGGGTTGGTACAAATATTTGGCTTCGCACAATGGATATTTGTCTATGGACTAATGATTTATTTGCCCACCTACTGTCTTCCCAAGCGTCCAGATGCAAAACCTGTATCTCTCTGGCATCACCTTGGGGCAATACCTCTTACACTACTTATCGCACTACCACTGCTGCTTCCCATAGTGCTTGTCATTTCAAATGTCCTCCATCATCCGAGTATTCATTTCGCGCAATGAAAATTACACGTATCCCCAACAGTAAACATAAAGACCTCTGAATTCAGAGGTCTCTATGTTTACTGTTAACTTATTTTTCCAATTGCCTTTGAAAGTCTAGATTTCTTGCGAGCACCAGTATTTTTCTTAATCACCCCTCGCTTTACCGCCTTATCAATTGCCTGAAATGCGATTGAGAGAGATTTTTCCGCTTCTTTCTTGGTCTTTGCCTTAATCAGTGTTTTTACCTCTTTGACGGTGCTCTTGAGGTCATTCTTTCGTTTAACATTAAAAACACGCTTTCGTTTAGAAGCCCTGAGTTCCTTTTTTGCTGAAGATGTAATTGGCATATATGACGAACACTATACCAAGTTCTTATAAAAAGGCAACTGCCCTGCTAGACCATGAAAATTATGGGTTATTTTGGCTTTCCCATGCTCTAACCCCTACGACCTATCCCCTACTTTGTGTTACTATTTGGCTATGATTGGTCATTTGGAAGGGGTGCTGCTGGAAACTGAAGATCGTTCTCTCTTGTTGAACGTTCAAGGGGTCGGTTATCGAATCTATTGCTTACCCGAAACACTATTACGTCTCGCCAGAAAAGAGGGTGAGAAAATATCATTTTGGACTTATTTGGCTGTTCGTGAGAACGCGCTCGACCTCTATGGATTCGAAGATAAAGAAGAAAAAAGATTCTTTGAGCTTTTACTGACTGTTTCAGGAATCGGTCCACGCTCAGCACTCTCAGTGCTCAGTGTCAGCCCAGTAGCAACACTAACAAGTGCCGTGCGTTCAGGTGATGTTGCCTATCTAACCAAGGTCTCAGGTATTGGACGTAAAACAGCAGAAAAGATTGTTATTGAACTAAAAGATAAACTTGGTATCGCATCGGTGGGTGAGCAAGGCGAACTCGAAGATGAAGCGTTAGTAATTGAAGCTCTCAAATCACTTGGCTATGTTCACGGAGACATTCGTGAGGTATTAAAAAGTATCCCAAAAGAGATCACTGGGACCAGTAATCGAATCAAAGCAGCCCTTCGGCACCTAGGTAAATAGGTTCTAGCTTTTAGGTCTTAGCAAGCAAAAAATAAAATTCGGTCTCCTTGTCTTAACCCTATCACCTACAACCTATAACCTAACACCTAAACCAATGCCTGAACTACCTGAAGTCCACACTACAACCGTTGGAATAAAGTTGATGACAAAAGGATTGACCGTTACTGACGTCTGGACTGACTATGGCGGAGCAATCCATAATGGAAAACTGAACATTAAAGATAAAAATTTTTTTACAAAATTCAAACAGGCGACCGTTGGTAAAAAGATAATTAATACAGGAAGGCGTGGAAAAAACATTCTCATCAATCTAGATGGTGGAGTGACAATCCTCATTCATATGAAAATGACCGGGCATGTACTCTATGGTAAGTACAAAAAAGTTGGAAATTCATGGGTCGCCAATCAACCTGGAGCATTACAAGATCCTTTCAACGGCTTTATTCATCTCGTTTTCAATCTCTCAAATCAGAAACAACTTGTACTCTCTGATGTTCGTAAATTCGCCAAAGTTACTTTCTTTGACGAACACAACAAAAACGCAATAGAGCTTGAGCTACTTGGGCCGGAACCTCTAGAGAAAGACTTTACTTGGCAGACCCTTGGAGATCGGCTCGAAACAAAGCCTCGAGGAAAAATAAAAACGGTACTAATGGACCAATCGGTCATTGCAGGTATCGGAAATATTTACTCTGACGAAATTCTTTTTGAATCAGAAATACATCCTGAGTCAGTTGTAAAGAAACTTGATATAAAAGACTATAAGAATATAACAAAAGCGATGAAGACTATTTTAACGAAATCAATCAAGCTCGGTGGTGACTCACTCTCTGACTATCGAAACATTGCGGGAGAGCGTGGGGGATTCCAGAATCACCACAAAGCTTATCGGCAAACAAATCTCCCCTGCCCAAAGAAAAACTGCTCCGGTATTATCTTGAGAAAAATCATCGGAGGACGAAGTAGTCATTATTGTTCCGTTCACCAAAAACTTAAAGTATAGTATCCTGAAGTAATTATGAATGAGGGTATTAAATTTTGGCTTTGGGCACTCATTGCACTGTTTGGTCTTTGGCTTCTCTCTGGTGGTTTAAACAGCGACTTTGCCAAAGGAGGTCCGTTCATTCATCCACCTGCACCCCTTGGGTCAGGTTCCAGTTATGGTGATTTATCTGGGTACTCAATAATCCCAAGGGGAGACTTCACTATCGGAAGTTATGGTTCAACGAACCAAATAAAAAACGCTAACGACCCACAAAGCATTCAAAAAGAAATTGATCGAGTTGCCTTGGAAATAAAGAAGGCCCAGGATGCTGCTGTAGCATCTGAGTATAAAGGGAAAATTTTTCTACGCTCAGGAAGCGTCTCAGGTACTAACGCAAACCGAGAGTACCTTGAAATAATTGTTGATTCAAATTTGAAAGAAAAAGTATCAATTACTGGCTGGCAGCTAAGAAGCACGATTACCTACAGAGGCGCAACGATAGGTAGGGCTGCATCGCTTCCAGTTAACGACCAAGTGAACGTTGAGGGCCCCGTTCTTGTGAGTGCTAATGACAGACTCTATATAAACTCAGGACGCTCCCCAATAGGAATATCTTTCAAAACAAACCTCTGTACCGGCTTCTTTGGACAGTTTCAAGAGTACACCCCATCACTACGCAACGATTGTCCAAGACCAATCGATCAGAGACGACCTCTAATTCCAAGTGATTTTGTTGACGCTTGTGAAGACTACCTCAGCAGGATGAGTAGTTGCAGAGTTCCAGTTGAATCAGTCCCTCCTGAAATCGGACGTGACTGCAACAATTACATTAGCAATAACGTTAATTACCAAAGCTGTATCCTCACCAACAAATATAACTCGGAGTTCAACAAGCCAGAGTGGCGTATCTTTCTCAAGCAGGATTCGAGACTTTGGAAAGACAGACGTGATGTTATTCAACTTCTCGACCTAAAGGGTAAAATTGTTGATACGCTCACCTACTAAGACCGCTGTGTTAGATATTTAAAATTCTGAAAAGAGCGATTCCAAGCGCTGTTGTTACATTGAGTGATTCCTTTTTACCTCGCATAGGAATCTCCAAAATAGAGTTGCATTCCAAAAGAACTTTTTGTGGAATACCACTTGCTTCTGTTCCAATAATAATTGCCACGTTTTTATCTTTTGGTAATGTATATTCCTTATAGTCCATAGACCGAGTCGATTGCTCTATGGCAACAAGATCAACTTTTTCTTTTTTAAGTTTCTGTAGTAGGTTGTCAACATCAACAACCTGTTCCCAAGGAACCATGAGCTCTGCACCGAGTGCTGACTTATGTAGGTCACTACGAACCCTACCAAAACGATCAAGTGGTGTTGGTGTTGTTCCAACTAGATACACTTTATCAATTCCCACAGCGTCGGCAGTACGAAAAATAGCGCCAACGTTGTGGACACTACGAATATCGAGAAGGATGAGATAAATTTTTGTTGTATTATTCATGTGATATATTTGCGCACTATAATAAAAATGGTGGATTATCACAAGAAGGGTATGTCCGTCGTCTCCCCTTATACCCAAAGGGCATATACTCAAGAGCATGAGTGTTCCCTCATACCCAAGGGGCATGAGTGTTCCCTCAAGTGTTCGCTTCGCTCCCTTAATTCTTGCCTGCGTTGTGATTTTCTAAAAAATGGTGTAGTTTTATTGATGTTATTCTAATGCGCCCGTAGCTCAGTCGGTAGAGCAGTTGCCTTTTAAGCAATTGGTCGGAGGTTCGAGTCCTCCCGGGCGCACAACAAGCATAGCTTGTTTGCGCCCGAGCAAGGTGCTTATGCACCTTGCCCTAAAGGATAAGTGTTCGCTTTGCTCCCTTACGTGGAGGACGAGAAGAGGTTGAGTATGTCGCGCACAGTGAAGCAAGCACGACGCGAAACTTGTACAGCTCCCGTAGGGAGAGAGTCCTCTCCAGTATCTTTTTCCCATGTCCTCCCTTTCCCTTCTAGAAAACAAACTGCTCAACAAAAACATATCAGTTTTACCAATTCCACTTAACCTAGGATCTGACAATTCCGATACAAATAACGCCCCACAATATCTATTAGATTCAGGTCTGACCTCAGCACTATCATCTCTCGGCATGCGCGTAACCAAGCTTCCTGCTATAAAAATTAAAAAGATTCACTCCACAGGCAAAGAAGAGCGATTCCAAGAGGTGGTAAAAATTAGCGAGGTGGTTCGTGAAATTGTAAAAACTGAAATTGATAAAGGTCAAACGATCCTTGCCCTTGGAGGAGATCACGCTATCTCAATTGGTACAATCGCAGGGGCTTCACAGGCGCTCTCTGGAGACCTTGGTGTTATCTGGATTGATGCCCATAGCGACATACAAACGAAAGAGTCGTCACTGAGTAAAAACGTTCATGGAATGCCAACAGCTGCTTTTCTAGGATTCTGTAATGACTTAGGAGTATGTGTTCCAACCAAAATTAAAAAAGAAAATATTCTCTACATTGGCCTCAAAGATCTCGATCAATTTGAAATCGACACACTCCGTCAACATAACCTCAGCGCAATCACTATGTTCGATATTTTACAGGGTGGATTCTCTTCTGTAACCAAAGCAATCGACATACTCAACAAACAAGTAAGTAATATTTGGATTAGTATGGATATGGATTCAATCGATAAACAATATGCACCTGGAGTTGCACTAGCAACCTCAGGAGGCTTCACCTATCGTGAAGTTACCAATCTCTTGAATTACATTGGCAAAACATCAAGTATAGTAGGAATGGATGTTGTTGAGATAAGTCCCGAGAAAGATATCGATGGCGTCACCTCAGGACTTGCCCTCGAACTAATCGCTTCTGGATTTGGATCAAAATATAACTGGTACAGTAGCGAGTATATGAAAAAGTACGGAAAGTGAGTTCGATACAAAAAAATCAAACGGTGTGCTGTTTACCTTAATATATTATCCATGCTATAGTCTCGCCAGATAACGATACCCGGGTTAAATAGGAGCTTACTATGGCAACCATCTATAACGTAGAAATACCAAAAGATGCATGGGAGTTGGTCGCTCATTATATTTCAAATCAACTTTTACTTATCCAACAGCAACAAGACGAGTTTGGGGTATGGCTTGTTGGGAATCTGTCTGTAACAGAAAGAACCAGAATCGCTGCCGAGAGCAGACTAAGGCTCATAGGTGCACTTTCCGTCATTAACTTCAAATTAAAGTTATCTGGACATGAATCAGACGCTTTGAGAGTTGAAGTGATTCTTGCAATCATTATCGAACAGGACACCAACCTCCCCATCACACGCGAACTTATTCACAGAAGACACGAGGAGCTCAGAGGACAATAACAAAAGTGTGTCTGATGCCGATAACACCCTCCCAAACTCCTTGGGAGGGTGTTAAAAATTAACCTATCTTCTTCCTTTCCTACCCCGCCAAACTTCCACAACAACCGGAACAAAGGAGACAACGATAATTCCAAGTGTGATTGGTAACAGGTAATGATCAATGTTTGGAATTACTTTTCCTAAATAAAAACCCAGAACAGGGAGCGATATTCCCCATATTAGTGCACCAATAACATTAAATCTGAAAAACTTCTTGTACTCCATCTTACCAATACCGGCAACTACCGGTACAAGGGTTCGAACAATCGGTACGAATCTAGCCATAATAATCGCCTTGGCTCCATACTTTTGATAAAAAACTTCTGCACGCTCTGCGTGTTTTTTGTTAAACAACCATGAGTCCTCTCGGTTAAATATCTTAGGTCCAAGAGTACTCCCCAACCAGTACCCAACGCTATCCCCTGTAATTGCTGCAATAATAATGATCGGTACTAGTATCCAAATGTTGAGTACACCAAGGGATGCCAATAAACCTGCAGTGAAGAGCAGACTATCCCCCGGTAAGAACATACCAATAAGTAGTCCTGATTCAGCAAATACCACAGCAAATATCCCCATGTAGCCTAGAGCTCTTATGAAGGTTTCAATATCAAAATGAATTAAGTTCTCCATTATAGTTTTAATATCAATCTCTCAAGTCCCACATCAAACTCTTCTATTCCTCTCCTTGCATTATGGTACACCATAATAAGTCCTGAGGATAATACCTTTAGTTCTTCCTGTGAGTAATTCTTTAAAAATCCTTTTGTTTTTCCTTCAACGAATGGTTTTAGCCCCGTACTCTCTCCGGCTTTAGTTTCCCTGACTAACAACATACTTTTTACCTGCCAAAAAAGTAGCGGCAGTAACACCTCAGCGACAATCCCCGCTCTTCCAGCTCTCTGATAGAGAACCCAGAGTCCACCACGATCTCTTCTCCCCAAAGCGTCTGTTAGAGCAAACGTGTTGAAAGATTCTTTAGCTGGCAACTTTCCGACTGAGAATTCTTGGATTCGTTTCGTAACTTTTCCAAGTAGAGTTAACTCCTCTTTATCAAAAATGATTTCAATTACAATAAAAATGTTCTTCGAGCTCTCAAACTCTTCTAATTTCTCAAGGAGTAGCTCCTTGACCCCACCTTCCTTAAAAAGGTTGTCGACTAGTACGACATATTGCTTTTCAAATAAACCCTGAATGGAAACAAACTCATCAAGTCCTCCAAGTAAGATATCTTCTTGTTTTACCGCAATGACGGTAAGCTCCGGCTTCTTTAAAAGAATAGCCGCAAGCATGCCTTGGTACTTTTCCCGAAGTTTTAAGTTGTCGTCACCATGAAGAACGTAGAGCATAAATTATATTATAGATGTTAGGGTACAGGTTTAAATACAGAAACAATAGTTCTTGAATTTTACGTCGGTTTTTTCCTAACCTCTAAAAGCTATCACCTACACCCTAGTTATCCAAGTTCTCCCCAGCGCACTCCTTTTACCGACTGGGCTATACAAGTAATGCCACCGATTTTTTCAGGCTCCAGAACTCCCTCCATGATTTTTTTAATTTTTGGAGCAACGACCTCATAAACTTTTTTGTTAATCTCAAAAACAAGTTCGTCGTGCACTTGTAGTATCAGAAAAATGTTTTTCTCCATTTTTTCTTTTGCAATATATTCGTCAATTCTGGCCATTGCGATCTTGATGATATCTGCGTTTGTCCCTTGGATTGGTGCATTAATAGCTGTTCGCTCTGCGGCAGCTTTAATAAATTGAATCGACGAGCGTATTCCTTCAAAGTATCTACGTCTGCCAAAAAACGTCTCCGTGTATCCCTTTCTGGCTGCTTCAGCTTTAACTTTATCAAGATACTTCGCTAAACCTTCAAACTTATTAAAATATTCGTCGTAGAATATTTGAGCCTCAGCTCTTGTTGTTCCAAGGGATGCACGAAGTGCATTGATCCCCATCCCATAGAGAATCCCGAAGTTGATTACTTTTGCCTTACGACGCATCTCACTGTCAACCAGATCAGGTGCAACATTAAAGACCTGGGATGCGACTGCACGGTGAACATCTCCTCCTTCACGAAATATCTGAAGCAGCTTCTGATCCTCCGAGAGAAATGCAGCGATACGTAGTTCAATTTGTGAATAATCAAAAGCAGCTAAAACAAATCCTTCTTCTGCAACGAAGGCGTTCCTGATTTTTTTACCCTGTTCGCTCTTAACGGGAATATTCTGAACATTCGGACCCTCTGATGACATGCGCCCCGTTGTGGTACCTGCTTGTATAAACCGTGGATGCAATCTGCCATCATCTCCGACTTGATTTGGAATTGTATCAATATAGGTACCAAGGAGTTTCTGTAGTTCACGATATTTCAATATTTCTTCAATGATTGGGTGTGACTCTCGCATCTTCTCAAGCTCTGATTCTTTGGTTGATTTTACCCCTGTTGAAGTTTTCTTATGATTCTTCAGTGCCAAGCCCATATGGTCAAAGAGGACAACGCCCATTTGCTTGGGCGAGTTGATGTTAAATTCCTCTCCTGCCATCTGCCATATCTTTTTCTCGAGGGCGTCTGAAAGTGTATGGTACTCCCCTGAGAGTTCTCGCAAATAGTCCTTATCAATTTTTACTCCACGTTTTTGCATCTTCTCGATGATTGGAATAAGTGGGAGTTCTATCTGCTCATAAACAAACTCCAATTTCCTATGGACGATTTCTTTTAGAATAATCTCGCGCGCATCGGTGAACGACTTCGTCTTAGCAAAAAATAAAATGTCATCAAGGTTTGGGTTACTAATGTTTGAGTCTATAACCCAAAGAGCAATGGCAACCTTTTTAAATTCCAAAGGGTCAATTACCTCAGTTGGTAGTGACAAACCACCCTGTTCTGGAGCTGACTCTGGTTTCTTGCCCTGTAATACCTCTTTTAATCGTGCACCTAAAGTCCTAAACTCAAGTGTTCTAAATAACTCTTCTACCCGATCAAATGACACGCTCTCCTTCCATGTAAGTATCGGTAAACTAAAATCAATCGGTGCGTCGAGTCTGATGGTCGCCAACATTTTTGAGAACAGTGCCTCTTCTTCACCGTTTTCGAGAAGCTCAATAATCCGTGGACTGATACCAACCTTGGTAAATTGTTTCTTATCTGTTTTTAATGCTTTATAAATCCCCTCAATGGTACCGAACTCTTTAATAAGAATTGTCGCCGTCTTCTCACCAATACCTGTAATACCAATAATATTATCTGATGGATCACCACGAAGACCTTTATAGTCAGGGAGGAGTTTGGGTGGAAACCCAAAGCGCTCTTCAACTGCTTCTTGATTATAGAGAATGGTGTCTTTAATTCCCTTTTTAAGGGTATATACCATAACCTTGTCATTATCTATCAGCTGCATCGTGTCCATGTCTCCTGAGGCAATAATAATATCGATGTCCTTTCGTTCCTTCATTATATGAACAATGGTTCCCAACATATCGTCTGCCTCAAAACCTGGCATTTCATAAATTGGAATATTGAATGAGGTAAAGACGTCCCGCGATGTATTCATTTGAACAACAAGTGCGTCGTCTGCCTTTTTGCGTCCCGCTTTATATTCTTTATAGGCTTCGTGTCGATACGTTGGCCCTGGCAGGTCGTAACAAGCAACGAGATAGTCTGGTTTTAGCTCGTCGATAATTTTAATGAGCATTGACGAGAGTCCATAGAGCGCTCCTGTTGGCTCACCTTTTGATGATGCAAAGTCAGGAAGTGCGTGGTATGCGCGGTGGAGAATCGCGTGGGCATCAAGAAGGACCAGTCGTTTCTTTGGAGTTTTATTTTCCTTTGTTTTCTCTTTTGTTTTTTTAGCCACCATGATTAGTAGGTTATCTCACGCACTCCTTCGTCAATAAACATAAATTTAAGTTCAGTTTTTTCTTTCGGTAAAACTTCTTGTACTCGCTCAGGCCACTCAAGAAATATGATGTTTTTAGGATTTTTCAGTATTTCTATCCAACCAAGATTGGAAAGTTCTTTTCCACTCTCTAGTCGATAGGCATCAATGTGAATCAGATGCTCGAAAGCTTGTCCTTCTAGTTTGTAAATCTTTTCAATAACAAAGGTTGGACTTGTCACTGTATCGGTTAGACCGAAGGCCTTGGCGACCGCTTTTGTAAAAGCGGTCTTACCTGCGCCAAGATCTCCCTGAAGCGTTACTAGTTTTGCACTATCAAGGCTTGGTTTGGTGCTTAAAACAAACTCCCGAGCAAAGGTTTCTAATTCTTCCAGAGAGTTACATCGCCTCTTTTCCATGTCTCAATTCTATCCTACTGCCTCCGAAAAGCGAAAAGACGGCAACCTTGCGGTTGCCGTCTACCACCATACTTGGTGGATATTCACCTAAAACATAAAACTGACCTTGCACAATTCCTGGCCCAGTACTCTTGCTCATATTGCTCACGGGCTTTGTTCTCTGCAAGGCCACGCAGGTATGCCGCTCGAGCTCCTGAGTTGTTGTTAAATGAGCCATAGGTCCCAACATTAGCCAAACCAGTATAGTACGCCCTCCGCTCAAGCCTGTATTGATTATGCTCCTGAGCATACCCGAGACGGGCCAGTTGCCGAGTGCAGGACTCCACCAGCTCCCTCGTAAAGGCTGCTGCAACCCCAGGGTTGTCCGCGAACGGGTTGGGGTTCTTAAGGGCCTCACAGGTGCTGATATTCAGCACTGTAAGTGAACTCCCTCCAGTAGGAACAACAGCTACTGCTGGTGGGTTCATTACTATCGTGCAAGCCCCGCTAAAAAGCGTAAGGAGGGCAAGCAGAGCGTATCGAACTATTTTCATTGCTTTGGCCTCCTGCCAATAAGGTTGTGGCACCGAGTGCCGTTTCTACCCTTAATTATAACCTATATAAATGTATTTTGTCAAGATATTATTTGACTTATGTTGACATTCTTGTATATACTAGATTTAGAGTTTGGGCAGTGTGCTTATACAACCTCCAGCAAGGAATCAAGTCGTGATACCAGTACCAAATACCGTAGATATTCTCTGGATACTTCTTTTCGCCTTTGTTTTTAACGGAATTCCAGCTTTCATGTTTACAATAGTTGCGATCCATACGAGTTGGACTAAGACGATGTGGTCTCTGGTTGGGGTGGCTTGCTTTAGTGTGTTCCTACCGTTTTCCGTTACGTTTTCTGTTGCGCTAAAATACTTCTTGTTGAGTAATTATTGTCCAGATGCGATAGATGCAATTGGCCTTATCAGTCTGGTATCGACCACTGGCATGAACGTGGTAGGCCTGGTACTTGGAACTATGCTCTTATGGATAATTTACTTTGTTAAGCGCAGACAACGCACATAGAGACCCAAGGGCGGCCGTCGGCCGCCCTTTCGACGTTCTCACTTCTTGATTCATTGTTTTTATCGTACAATAGAGCCACTATGCTCCAATTTGATGAAGAAAAACGAGATCGTCGTGTAAAAGAACTCAAAGAACAAGAAGAGGAAGAGCTTGCGGTACTCCTTGCCGAAAAATACAACATTGGCTACAAAGATTTAACACTAACCTCTATCGAAGGAGATGCACTGCGCCTCGTCTCTGAAGAGGTTGCTCGTAAAGGTAACTTTGTCCCTTTTAATACTGTTGGAAAACGAGTTGATATTGGCGTCCTCTCTCCGAATAACGATGAGGTTAAGCAAGTTATCGCCGATTTAACTGAGCGTGGCTTCAAGCCAGAGCTGTTTAAGGTGAGTACGGTGAGTCTTGAGCGAGCGTGGGAGCAATACAAAGACCTTTCGTTTGCTCACGAAAGCAGAGTCGGACTCCTTAATATTTCAAACGACGAGATCAAGCGAATCCTTGCCGAGGTAAAAGACCTTGCGACACTCAAGGCGATGATTACCGAAACACTTTCCCTAAAGAAGAGTTCTCGAATTTCTCGTATTGTTGAGGTGATTGTTGCCGGAGCGCTTTCAACTGGAGCATCTGACATCCACATCGAACCCGAAGAGGATAATGCTCGCTTACGTTTTCGCCTCGATGGCGTACTCACTGACATAGCCTTTTTTGATAAGGAAACGTTTGGATTACTACTCTCACGTATAAAACTGCTCTCAGGGCTTAAATTAAATATTAAAACTACTTCTCAAGATGGTCGCTTTACTATAAAAATAGATCAGCAAGAGATTGAAATCCGTACCTCACTGATGCCAGGTGTTTATAGCGAGTCGGTGGTAATGCGTGTTCTTGATCCAAAGACAATTGGTGTTTCAATGGAGGATTTAGGTATTGAACACTCTCTCTTTCAAATATTAGAGAAGGAAATTGCCCGTCCTACAGGAATGATACTCACCACAGGGCCAACCGGTTCTGGTAAAACAACTACCCTCTATGCATTCCTCAAAAAAATTCACACAGCTGATGTTAAAATTATCACTATTGAAAACCCTATAGAATACCACCTTCCTGGTATCGTACAGACTCAGATCAACGAGGAAGCTGGGTATACATTTCTTGAGGGGTTAGGATCAGCGCTTCGCCACAACCCAAATGTTATTATGATCGGTGAAATTAGAGATAACGAACCTGAAACAGCAAAAACGGCTATCAACGCCTCGCTTACTGGACATATTGTGTTCTCAACATTGCATACCAACAGTGCTGCTGGAGCATTCCCCCGCTTGGTTAGTCTTGGTGTCGACCCAAAGGTAATGGTTTCAGCGATTAATATCGTTTTGGGACAACGTCTCGTAAGAGTCCTGTGTCCAGAGTGTAAAAAGGAGGCTCCACTCACAGGAGAGGTTAAAAATGTTATAGACACTATCTTAGCGACAGTGGTTCGTAAAGAATTACTCGCCGGGCTCCAACAAGAGAAAGTTTTTGAATCTGTTGGTTGTTTAGCGTGTAGCCAAACAGGCTTTAAAGGGAGGGTTGGTGTTTATGAAGCAATTCGAATGACCGAAGAGATTGAAAAAATAGTACAAGAAAACAGAAGTGAGCGTGAGATTCAAGAGGTTGCGATGACGCAAGGAATACTTACCATGCGTCAAGATGCCATAGTTAAGGTACTGCGAGGAGTGACTTCCTTCAGTGAAGTTGGTCGTGTAATTGACTTACAAGTAAAAGCGTGAGGAAGCAGAGAAAAAATGGCGAGAATCTAAAAAATAGGTAATATAGTAACAAGAAGAGAGTGATAAACTCTCCAGAAGATGAATTTCTAAGCAATCCCTTCGAATGAAAGTTCATCGAAGTTACGGAGCTTTCCGAGGATAAGTCCAGTAAGAGCCACGTAAAGCGGAAACCAGGCTGTCCTTAGAGAAACCCCAATTGATTGCTTAGAAATTCATACTCTGGATGACATTTTTCATAAATAAGTCTATGTACCCAGTGAAAATAAAAAAGAGCCACTGCTTAGGCTTCTAGTCAAAGATTAGCATAAAAGAAAAATAATGTCAAGAAGAATTCCAAAGAGTCGAGAGCCAGACACTGATACCCCTTCAGTAGAGAAAACTGTCGTCATTGGGGACGTTTCGCTAGATCAAGCACTGCGACCGTCAAAGTGGGCGGATTACATCGGGCAAGAACACATCAAAAACAACCTTCATGTACTCCTTACTGCCGCAAAGGAGCGTGGACACCTTCCAGAACACATTCTTTTTTATGGTCCACCAGGACTCGGCAAAACAACACTCTCCTACCTTATTGCAAAAGAGACTGGGGCGCAGATTAAGGTTACTTCAGGACCTGCAATTGAAAAAGTTGGTGATTTAGCATCGGTTCTAACCAATCTTTCTCCGGGGGACATTCTTTTTATTGATGAAATTCACCGACTCAACAAAACTGTTGAGGAAGTACTCTATCCTGCTATGGAGGCTGGGTCCATCGACATCATTATCGGGAAGGGTCCTTCTGCAAGAACGGTGCAACTCGAGCTTCCACCATTCACTTTGATTGCCGCAACAACACGTATTGCCTTACTCTCCGCTCCTCTCCGTTCAAGATTCTCAGGGGGTGTTTACCGGTTAGAGTTTTATACCAACGAAGAGATTAGTCGCATTATTAAGCGCTCCGCTAAAATACTAGGAATTGATATTGATACGGAAGCCTCCGGAGAAATCGCGAGGCGTAGTCGGTTTACCCCACGAACTGCAAACTATTTACTCAAACGTTGTCGGGACTACGCCCAAATAAATAAAAAAGAAATTAGTCTTGCTATGGTTCTTGAGGCGCTGAAGTTACTTAATATTGATTCTATGGGTCTAACAATTACAGACCGTCAAATTCTTGAGACTATTATTCACAAATTCAGTGGCGGACCTGTTGGGTTAAGTACTATTGCTGCTGCAACTTCTGAAGAAGAGGCGACGCTCGAAGAGGTCAATGAACCGTATCTCATGCAGATGGGACTTCTTGAGCGTACCGCCAGAGGTCGGGCGGTCACTAGGTTGGCCTATGAGCATCTTAGTTTACAAGTTCCCGAAGGGTTGCAGGAAAAATTGCTCTAGGGTTTAGGTGACTCTTGATGGGTTTTAGCAAAGAGCAGAGTGTATTTCGGTTTTTAAATTAAAAATAGTATATTGTTCGTATTAGTTGGTTGTGCCCTATAACCTATACCCTAGTCCTTATAATCTAACTCCTATCTATGTCCGGTCACAGTAAATGGTCACAAATCAAGAGAAAGAAAGGAGCGACTGATGCAAAACGTAGTCAGCTCTTCTCTAAGATTGCAAAAATGCTTACCTCGGAGTCTAAGCGGTCGCATGGCGACATCACTATTCCCTCTCTTCGGGTTGCTATAGAAAAAGCAAAAGCTGCAAATGTACCTAAAGATGTTATCGATAGAGCAATAAAAAAAGGAAGTGAGGATAAGGGTGTATCAATGGAAGAAGTTACTTATGAGGCCTATGGGCCAGGAGGTGTGGCTATCATCATTGAAGGGCTCACCGATAACAAAAATAAAGCTGCGGCGGAGGTAAAACACATCCTCTCTAAGAATGGAACCTCGCTTGCTGCATCAGGCTCTGCGCTTTGGGCGTTTAGTAAAGTTGGTATGGAGTGGATTCCTCAGAGTACTGTTGATTTGAATGACGAAGATTTAGAAAAACTTGATGCTTTGGTTGAGGCACTTGAGGAAAACGAGGAGGTTCAAGAAGTGTTTACTAATGCAGGTTAACATTAGCCGTTATGGTAGTTCTTGGTATTGACCCTGGATACGAGCGTTTAGGTATTGCTATTGTTGAAAAGAAACCAGAGGACAAGGTTGGTTTATTACTCTATTCATCTTGTTTCAAAACATCATCAACGCTTCCTTTTGAAGATCGCTTGCAGTTGTTAGGAGAGGAGGTTGAGAGAGTAATTGAGCAGTTTCAGCCGAACATCCTTTCAATTGAAAAGTTATTTTTCAACAGCAACCAAAAGACTGCGACCAACGTTGCAGAGGCTCGTGGGGTAATTATTTACGAAGCAAAACGGGCTCTCCTTGAAGTGTTCCAATTCACTCCACTACAAGTTAAAACGTCTCTTTCTGGTTATGGCAGGGCCAGTAAAGACCAGCTTACCAAAATGGTCAACCTTTTGATAAAGATTGACAAAAAAATCAGTTACGATGATGAATATGACGCTATCGCTCTTTGTTTAACTTATCTTGCAAACAGCAACTACTTAAAGACAAGGAGATAGTCTCTGGGCCAGAGTTATCCACACGAAAAAACTCTTTGATTTGCAAAAAAATAGGAATTTGTTAAAACTATCAGCACTTGTGTTTTTAGTGTTGGTTTCATGAATAATTATAAGCGTATCCAATAAATAACCATGTTTGATGACGATGAAATAAAAGAGTCGGATGACCTTTTACCAGAAGAAGCTGAGCTTGAAGATATAGATGATTTTGAGACCCCTCCTGGAGAGCTAGCTGAGCTCACAGATGAGAGTGGGGACGAAGCAGACGCTGAATAGCACAAAAGGCTCGTTTCTGAGCCTTTTGTGCTAAGAAGGGACACCTGGGACAGTTTTCTGTGCTACCATTACATAACAATGAAGGAACATAATAAAAACCGTGGACGACACCTCCATCACCTTAAGAATATATCGTTTTTCTTTCTAGCAATTGCTTTTTTTATTGCTGGTTTTTTGACTATTTGGATTGGAAGCATGGAGATACCAGATCTTACCTCCTTAAACCAAATAAAGGTGGTTCAATCGACCAAAATATATGACCGTACAGGGGAAACGCTTTTATATGACGTCCATCAAGATATAAAACGAACAATTGTTCCATTTGACCAGATTTCTCCATATATCAAGAGTGCAACAATCGCAATTGAAGATGTTGAGTTTTATCAACATCGTGGCATTAGACCTTTGGCAATTATTCGAGCGATACTAGCCAACACATTGATAAAACTCCATTTATCGAGTGGCTATACTCAGGGTGGGTCAACAATAACCCAACAGGTCGTGAAGAACTCATTGCTGACCCAAGATAGAACCTATACTCGTAAAATAAAGGAGTGGGTACTCTCCTTGAAACTTGAAGGGATGCTCAGCAAAGATGATATCTTTTCTCTATACCTTAATGGGTCTTCTTATGGAGGTAGTGTCTATGGGGTTGAGGAGGCGTCACTTACCTTCTTTGGAAAACATGCGAAAGACCTTGGTTTGGTGGAGTCTGCGTATATAGCCGCACTTCCCCAAGGACCTTCTTACTACTCACCTTATGGTAGTCACAAAGATCAGCTTGAGTTACGAAAAACACTCGTTCTTAAACAAATGAGGCTAAATAACTTAATCACCGAGGGGGAGTACCAAGGTGCTTTACAAGAAGAGGTTGTATTTAATCCTCCAAAAGATAATGGTATTACAGCACCTCACTTTGTTCTTTATATAAAAGATTATTTAGAGTCAAAATATGGCGAGCAGGCAGTCGAAGAGGAGGGTTATAAGGTGATTACAACACTCGACGCAGAACTCCAAGTTAAGGCTGAGGAGACGGTAAAGAAGTATGCTCTCGACAACGCGGTTAAACACCAAGCCGAGAATGCTTCTATGGTTGCCATTGACCCAAAAACAGGGCAAATTTTGGTAATGGTTGGTTCGAGAAATTACTTTGATAAGGACATTGATGGTAACTTCAATATTGCCTTCGCAAAACGCCAACCTGGTTCCACCTTTAAGCCTTTTGTGTACGCAACCGCATTTGAAAAAGGGTATCGTCCAGATACAGTTGTTTTCGACACCGAAACTGAGTTCTCAACCGCGTGTTCTGTTGATGGTAAACCACTCTATTCTGGTGTTGTTTGTTACAACCCCCAAAACTATGACGGTAAGTTCCGAGGCCCAATGACACTACGTAATGCACTGGCACAGTCAATCAACATACCCGCTATCAAAACGCTTTATTTGGCCGGACTTAAGGATTCACTCCAAACAGCAAAGGATATGGGAATTACTACCCTAACTGATGCGAGTCGTTATGGGTTAACCTTAGTTCTTGGTGGTGGTGAGGTGTCACTTATTGATATGACAAGCGCTTATGGGGTTTTTGCAAATGATGGGGTTCGCAACCCCTATGTTGGAATTCTTAAGGTTGAAGACGGTAAAGGTAAGGTTATAGAAGAGTATCAAGAAAAAAGTAGTGTCGTTCTCGACACAAACATCGCACGAACTATTTCCGACATACTAAATGACAACGCTGCAAGAGCTCCTATTTTTGGAGCAAACTCAACACTCTATTTTCCAGGAAGAGATGTTGCTGTAAAAACAGGTACGACAAATAGTTACCGAGATGCTTGGATTATAGGGTACACTCCTAGCCTAGTTGTTGGTTCTTGGGTCGGAAATAATGACAACACACCAATGGATAGAAAGGTTGCTGGATATATTGCGGGTCCTATGTGGCACGAGTTCATGAATTTTGCACTTAAAAAATATCCCAACGAAGCCTTCATCCCTCCAAATGTTTTAGAGTCAGACGGCGTTAAACCAGCCTTGCGAGGTATCTGGCAAGGAGGAAGTGTTGAGGTTATTGATAAAAACACAGGCATCTTGGCAACACCAGATACATTAGAACAAGACAAAGCTGATAGAGTTACAACCGATACACACTCAATACTCTATTGGGTTAATACCAACGATCCAAATGGAGCAATCCCGGAGAATAAAAATGATGACCCTCAATACCATCTTTGGGAGTACGGGGTAGCAAAGTGGGTTGCTAACAACGGATTTCCTCAAGGGGTTACGCAAACTATTCCAAGGACACAATAAGATTGTTTTTATTACAGACCTTAACCTAAGGTGTTTTAACCCACTCGATCGACTTTGTAGTTAGTTAGTTTTGAAGAAAGCAGTTTTAGAATTGTCTGTTGATTCTGAAATATTTCGTTCTTAACGTACCCATCTGCACTGATGTATATTTTTTTTGCATTAACATTAATTGCTGAGATTGATAGATTTAGCTTTAAATCATTATTTAACACCTCAAGAACAGCCATTCGAACAATATAATCTGGCGGCAGAAGACCTTTGAACTTGTCCAGGTATAGAGATATTTGTTGCATGTATTTAACGATTCATCGGCATCGCTAAGTATAGAAAAGAGTGGTCACCTACTCCACGAATAATGAGTGGTCTATTAGATCCATTAAATTGAAGCGAGACACTCTCACTCTGTATCGACTGAAAACAGTCAAGGATGTACTTATAGTTAAAATTTATCTCTAGATCCTCACCCTCGAAGCTTCCCTCTAGAGTAGTAACATTTTCTCCAACCTCACTATTACGCGAGGAAAGCTCAAATTCTTTGTTTGATGGTTTAACTGAGAAGTGGATCTGGTTAAACTTGTCTGAAAAGATTGTGTTGAGCTTGAGAAAACTCAATAAGTCTTGTTTAAGCACAATAACCTCTGTTGTGTGGTTTTTTGGAATGATTTGAGTATAGTCCGGAAAGTTGCCATCAATAATTCTAGAGGTTAACGAGAAGCTTTTTCCATAAAAAGATAGTTGGTTTTTATTAAAACTTAGTCGAAACTCTTCTTCTCCTCCCTCTAAAGTTCTTATGATCTCAGGTATATTCTTAAATGGGATGAGAAGGTCTTTCAATTCATCCCCACCTTTAAATGGGGTTTTCTTCTCCGCCAAACGAAAGGAGTCTGTTGCCACAAATAATAGCTCTTTGTCTTGCTTGTGAACAAACACACTTGAAAGCTCTGGTTTTATACTAGAAACAGAAGCACTATACCAAACACTCTTAAGCCCCATTATAAACTCACTTGTTTTAAATAATGAGCTTTCTCCTTCAGCAATCAAAGGAATGGTTGGGAAGTCCTCGTAAGGGAGTGTTTTTATCGATGCTTTGCTTTTTCCACAAATAATGACAACTGTATTGTCTATAAGCTCAAGAGTTAATGAGGCCTCGTTTTGAAGCGATGAGAGGTAGTGTGCTAATGTCGATGATGGAATAGCAACAACACCATCAACCGACGACTTTACTGGTAGCGTAATTTCTATCCCTAAATCCAAGTTAGTTGCTCTTATAGTAAGAATGGACTCTTTAACAATTAATAATATACACTGAAGAACGGGAAGGGTGCTGTTCTTTGCGGTTATTCTGTCCGCCCTTATAACAACCTCTTCGAGTTTTTGTTTTACACATTCTAGCTTCATATGTTTCTTTTATATATTAATAAATAATTACTACTATTATTAATCACTGTTGATATGTGGATAAAGTACTAAAACGTTGGTGTGAAAGGATATTTTTCGATTATTTTTTTAATAAACTGTTGATTGTTGTGAAGAGTTAGTAAATTTATTTTTTGGTTATCATACTTTTTTATATACATAGATTGATATTTTCACAGGTTTTACTAGGAAGTTAACAAGTTGTTAACAGTTATAATAACAACTACCTAAAACAAAGCCCGTATCTCCGACAACTCTTTTCCAAGAGTTTGGTCGTATTTTAGATCATTCTTAACTTTGTCACACGAGTGAATAACAGTGGTGTGATCCCTTCCACCTAGTTTTTCACCTATAGTTGGAAAAGAGATGTTGAAATCCTCTCTTAAAAGGTACATGATGATTTGCCTGGGCTTAACCACCTCCTTCCTCCTTGTTTTCTCGTAAACACTCCCCTCCTCAATGTTGTAGTAGTCAGCGACTATCTTCGCAACTTCCTTAACCGATATATTCTTTTTTGGTTTTATACTTGTTTTGATCAAGTTTTTTATCTCAAGAAGTGATAAATCTTTATGTTTAAGTTGAGTTTGCATTGTTATGGTGTTAACAATACCCTCAAGATCCCTAATGTTGCCCTCTATCGCTGAAGCCAAATAATCCATAACCTCAAAAGCTATTGGAGTACCAAGTGCCTCAACCTTACTTTTAATAATCGCTAAGCGAGATTCTTTGTCTGGTGGAGGAATCTCGATAATCATACCTGCGTTAAAGCGTGATTTAAGGCGATCCTCTAAATCTGGAATATAGTTAACGTGTTTATCGGATGAGAAAATTAATTGTTTATTGTTGTCAAAAAAAGTATTAAAAAGATGAAAAAACTCCTCCTGAATCTTTTCTTTTCCTGCTATAAACTGTATATCATCAATGATTAAAAGGTCGTAAGCACGGTACTTCTCTTTAAAAGAGTTTGCTTTGTTATTTTGTAGGGCACTCACAAAATCCATAACAAACTTCTCCGAAGTCAGATAAAAAACCTTTTTGTTGGGGTTTTCTTTTTTTGTGTAGTTTCCAATCGCCTGAATCAGATGCGTTTTTCCATGACCTGTGTTTCCATAGACGAAAAGCGGGTTATAAACAAGTCCAGGCTTCTTTATAACCGCTTGAGCAGCTGCATAGGCCAACTCATTAAACGGTCCGACAATGAAAGACTCAAAAATGTATCGAGGGTTGAGATTATCCTCTTTGTTGATATAGACATCATTTAAGGGCAACTCGTTGTGGTTTATCGTAAGGTGGGCGCCGTCACGCTCAGCCTTAGCACCCCCCTCTTTGGTTACTACATACTCAAGATTACGTACCTGGTCGCTTTTTTCACGTAAAATTTTAAGAATCGTTCGATGAAACTTGTTTGAGAGCCAGTCTTTAACAAACTCATTTGGAACGCTGAGGAAAATAACCCCATCCTCTTGTTTTGCAATAAAAGTGTTTTTAAACCAGGTGGTAAAGTTTGCCTTAGAGACCTGCAGTTCTATCTCAGTTAATGTTGTGTCCCAAAGTTTCAAAGTATCCATAATAATAACGAGATTGTAGCGAATAAGCGTACGTCTAATTATATACGCAAATAAGATCGATAAAACTTGTAAAAGAGAGATAACTATGTTAATACTATGTGTACAAACTGTGGATAGTCTCCAAGAGAATCCCTATTTTTATAGATAACCTAAGATTTATGTCACGAACCTATCAACCAAAAAAGCGAAAACGAGCTAAAACACACGGATTTTTGGTGCGCAGCAAAACCCCTGGTGGGAAGCGTGTTATTGCGAAACGCCGTAAGAAAGGACGAGCAAAACTCACCGTTTAAGCGATGTTGTCTAGAAAACACAGGATTTCCAAAGAACTCTTTAAATCGTTAGGAAATCGTAGTGCGGCGCTCCACACCCCATTATTTTCTGTCAGAATAACCCCCCTCAACAGTGCACCCACCAAAGCCTCTTTTGTTGTCTCAAGTAAGATTTCTCCCAAAGCCGCTGTTCGTAATAGATTAAAGAGGTTTGGGTATGAACTTGTGCGCCTCGCACTTCCCACACTAAAACCAACCCAACTCGTTTTTTATTTTAAGAAAGAAGCCGCTTTAGTTAAGCCCCCAGAGCTTAAAAAAGAGATTGAAACTATTCTAAAAAAGTACTCACTCTAGAGTGATAATAAATGATATACTTCCTATCGTTATGATTACAACTTTCCACAACTTCGTTTATCTCCCTATATACAACGGACTGATCTTCATTTTATCAATAATTCCAGGGGCGGACGTTGGTTTGGCAGTTATTGTACTTACGATTCTAATCAAAACAGTGCTCTACCCCCTCTCTCACAAGGGACTACACACACAACGTCGAATGACGGAAGTTGCTCCGAAACTAGAGGAGCTCAAAGAAAAACATAAAGAAGACAAACAGGAGCTGGCACGAAAAACAATGGAGCTCTATCGAGAGGAGAAAATAAACCCTTTTTCGAGCATCTTTCTCCTCCTTATTCAGATTCCTGTACTCATCGGTCTTTATCTCGTCTTTATGAATGGTGGACTGCCAAAAATCGATCCAAAGGATCTATACTCCTTTATTACCCCCCCTGTTGATGTAAGTATGTATCTTCTTGGTATTTTTGATTTATCAAAAAAGAACCTTATTTTAGCTCTTTTGGCAGGATTAGCTCAATTTGCAAGGGCTTGGGTTGCTCCAGTCCCACCACCTCCTCTAAAAACAGGTGGAAAACCAAGTTTTCAACAAGATTTTGCGCGTAGTATGCAAATTCAAATGCGCTACATTCTCCCTATTTTTATAACATTTTTTGCTTATACAACAGGGGGTGCGCTTGCCCTCTACTGGATTACAAGCAATCTGTTTGATATTGGAACCGAACTGTTAGTAACGAAGCGGATGAAGAAGTAACCTTTTTATTGGTCGTAGATCTTACGCGGGTTTAGAGGACTACCTTACGAGCTGAATGTGCCAATGGTTATCGTCTATACGATATGACCAAATCCTACTCCCATCAGATAGAATTGCGGAGTATTTTACTAAAGTGTTTGCTGGTATCGTGGCGGTTTTTGAAATACCCAAAAGACTCCTCATGTAAGTATCACTAGTTCCGCTAGCTCGTATGTCGATAGCTTCTCCATCTTCGTGAGGGTTAGCTCCTCCAGGAATTTCATTGGGACGTGACTCGCTACCATTTGAAACAACAACCTGACAAGCTTGGTCACTCTTTTTACAATCAGACTGAATCGTCAAAAGTGCGCTGAGTAAGTCAGGATTGACATCACCGAGACTAATACAAGCGACAGTTTGGCCTTCTGCACAGACCGGAGCACTTATAACCCCCCCTTCATTTTCAAATATTGTTCTAAAGTTTGTGTCACGCGCCTCACTCAACCCATTTTTACAAAAACTAAATCCCAAATTCAGGCCTGCATAGAATCGATCCACACGGTTTGGAGCACTAACTGCATGTTTGAGTCGGCACATTTGGTCTTTTGATATACCGAGTTGTTTCATCAAATATACTTCCGCGAGCCTTCTAGTTTCCATAATAGGACTCTTCAAGATAGAAATATTAAAATATTGAGTTTTGGCTATATACCCTATAACATACGGAGGACTATTTGTTGCTGATGATTCAATCAAACTATCACCAAAATGGTAACCTATGTAATAATACCCAGGGTTTAATGAATCTTTCACGACCTCTGGATTATCAATAAAGTTCTTTGTTTCAATAACTTTTCCAGCTGAGTCTTTGACAGAAATAGTTGGTCCAGATTCGGTTGGGGTATCTATATTGGTAGCCGGTGGACTTTTATAAAAATACTTCAAACCAAAGAGTAGGATGACTCCTGTGGACAGTACAACCCCTGTGCTTATAAGTAATGTTTTTTTCATAGTTGCTATTGTTGTTTTGTTAACGACGTAGGCTTGTTCCAGCATCGTAATTATTTACACAAGTGCTTGCAGCCGTGTTCCACGCAACACCATTATTATTTCCGGTCCATGGTTGGTATCCAAGCCTCCTAACCATAATAACGGCAGTTCGTAGATTACAATCGGCATTATTTTGATTTGAAAGACCAGAACAATCAGATGGGGCGTAAGCCCTCCAATTCTCTTGTGAGATTTGGAAGGTACCACAAGGTCCTGTACCGCTACATCCAACAGGGCTACCACTGTTTTCAGTCATTGCAATGCAAGACATTGTGACAGCTTGTTCCCACGGAAGACCGGCGCTCTCAATGGCCTCTGGGCTACAGGCAGAGTTGCCTTCTGCGCAGACCGAGTCTCCTCTTCCTCCACCACTCCTTGGTAAGACCCCACAGTTTCTCGCCTCTCTACAAGCTGGAGTTACAAACCAATTACTTCCAGAACCCCCAACCGGCGCTTGCCACCCTGGATTATTTATCATTGGAAACGACAACCGAAACTTCAACAAATCAGGATTAACCGTATACAAAATCATATAGGCTGAAATCACCAAGAGTAATCCCCACAGCGCATTAGTAATCGTTTCTTTACCATGACTCTTCTGACTAAAGACGTCAGAAGTCATATAGGTAATTCCCCCAACAACAATCATCACAATAGCAAGTAATGCTGATACTCCTATTAACAAATCAAACAAGAAAGGGAGGTATTGTTCTGGGTTGATGGGGGACGTTTTGTCCCCTGTAAGTGGTGCCAAAGGAACGTAGCCGAGAGAACCATTGCTGTTACCTATAGAAGTGTTTGTGGTGTTAGAAGGGCTGTTATTGGCTGAGTTTGATTGTTGTTGGCTTGTCGCACCGGATGTACCACTCTGTAGCTCTTCAGAAGTGTTCGTTGTATTAGAAGAAGTGTTGTTGGTTGAGTTTGATTGTTGCTGATTTGTCGCACCAGGTGTACCACTTCCTGACCACTCTGGCATATCCGGAAAGCCTCCTACGGGTACCCACTGTCTATCCCACGGTACTAAATTACCATAGCCCTCAATTAATTGAAGACGTTCAGCCTCCTCATCAAAGGAGGAGCATCTTGAAGCGTTTGCTCCTGACCCAGTACAGTTTCTGAATTGATCTAAGCCGAGTATGTATACTTGTGACTGCTCCTGGCAGTATGCCTCCCCCCCAGAATATTGCTGTGTGCAGGTAGTATAAAAAGCGTTACAGTTTTGTGTGAGGCCTGGAGCCTCACTTGTAACAGCAGGACAATTGTCAGCCGCAAAAACAGTACCATATAAGCCTGCCTGTAGGAGAACAAATAGGGTTAAAACTATGAATTTGTAACTATACTTAACCATATTTATTGAGCTACTCGGAGACTCCAAAGAGAATTATCCTTGTTATTAGTAAAAATTACATAATCTTCCTCAACACTTAGTTGGAGTTTTATCGCATCATACGCCTCAGCATTACTCTTTGCATAATAGATAAGGTCAGTTTTTCCAGTAACCGTGTCTATCCTCCAGAAAGAATCAAAAAATGAAGTCACCCCCTGGTACCACAAATCTGGATGTTCTCCCTCAGGGATACTCTGTGGGACGGCACAAAATAAAACCGTCTTTTCCTTTTTACTCCAAACACATTTTTCAGGAAGGGTTTTAGAAGAGAGGGTTCTGATAACTTGAGATTTTTCTTTCGGGGAAAGAGCCTTTAGTGATAGATTCTCACTCTTTACTTCGGAGTAAAGAACACTCTCTCCACTGAGATTAACAGAGGTCGTTAATCCGTAAATATTTGCTAAAATCTTTTGAGAGACTACCTTCTTTGAAATATTTGAAAGAAGAAAGGAAACACCTGGAATAGAAGCGGCAGCGTTTGAGGTTAAAAGTATTGAGTCGTCCCCTGACCATATAGATTGCCAGTGGATAAGTGGGGATGAAAAAACCTGCACCTTCTTAGAACCATCTGGATCTGCAGTGTTACCAACAACACCACTCTCTATGGCACCCAGATAAAATATCTTAGAGCCAGTGTTTGAAACTGAAAGCGTACTGATACCATCTGGAAGAAAATTTCCATCAAGAGAGTACGGACTCATTTCAATAGTTGATGTTCCTGAAGAGGCTTTTAATTTTGCATAAAATGTTTTAACAACATCAGCTTTGTTTAGATATCGTAAAAAAACACTACTACCATCAGGGAGCCAAACTGCCTCATAAATTTTTGGTATGGTTGTGTTCGAGAGTCTACTCTGAGCTCTGCTATCAACACGTGCCTCAAAAACATGTCCGGTTGCCCGTTCTACATAACGCACAAGTGTTGTAGAGGCACTTTGAATAACAATACTCCCTGCGACTGGCTCAGCGGTTATTTGGTACATTTGACCAATAGGAGTATTTGGATCTGTTGAGGTTGGGTCGCCCTCCCCTGTTTGAGGATTACTTGAGGTAGGGTCTGTTGTATCTCCTGAGCTAGTTCCTACTGGGAACTCTCCTCCACCAAAGATACTTCTTCCACCATTACTATTTGAAAGATAAAAGAAAGAGAGGAGTAGTATTCCTCCAAGTAGTAGGAGTGGAATTATAACAAAGAATAATTTTTTTCGAGACATGTTTTTAGTTTGTAATATTAACGACGTTTCTCAAGATGCCAATGGTCGCCTTCATAGTAGACTCGGTAAGGCCCTCCCGGTAAGTTTGCTGTGTATCCATCGCCACTCGTGCTCGGTGCTGGGTTACTTGAGCCTAATCTTAAGATATTTCTCATTTGTGCATCGATCTGGGCACTACTCCTGATGTCGACCGCATACCCGGCGGCATGAGGGTCGTTGTTTCCCCCATGAGGTTCGCTTCCTCCTGTGATGACCATTGGGCAGCCATTATTTTGAAGTTGGCAATCATCCCAAATACGCGTTATTCCCTGGAAGACTTCGGCCTGCACGCCGCCTATTTGTGTTCTGCAATTAGCTTGACCGTCACTACAAGGGCTGTTAACCGTTATTTGATTTCCACCTGTAACTAATAAGAGTGATCGTGCGTCATTCTCACCTATTGGTCCAGTTCCATAGTTTGGGTTACGTCCAGGGAGATCACCAATCCCCACCCCAACCGGCGCCTGCCACCCAGGATAATCTATTGGCTCAAAATGTAATTTAAACTTCAGCAAATCAGGATTAACCGTATACAAAATCATATAGGCTGAAATTACCAAAAGTAGTCCCCACAATGCATTAGTAATAGTTTCTTTACCATGACTCTTCTGACTAAATACGTCAGAGGTCATGTACGTAATTCCCCCAACAACAATCATCACAATGGCAAGTAATGCTGATATTCCTATTAACAAGTCAAACAAGAAAGGGAGGTATTGTTCTGGGTTGATCGGGGTTTTTTCTTGACTTTGGGTAAGTGGGGCCATAAACACATAATCGAGACTCTCTGCTTTTACTTGAGGTATGCTCAAGAGCATTAGTGGTATCACAAAAAATGTAAGGACACTTATTTTTTTAAAAAAGACAACTTTCATTTTCTAGTTTCTTTGAGGACCAAAAGCAATAGTAAAGATGGTTCGTGCACCCTGGAGTATTTTGTTGGTCTGACTTGCTTCAAGGGATACCTCAGCATTTCCCGAAACACCCTTCTCTGGACGCAGAACAATTGCACTTGGATCATCCATTGAGCCAAGAACGGCGTTTCCACCGACACGCCACTGGTAGCTCATCAGTGGGTCAGATCGTTTTTTTGCCGAAAAAAAGTAAGGAACACCAACAAAACGCGACTCCTCGTCGGTTAGGAGAAAACTTGGACCAATTGCTCGGTTAGTCAATAATCCAAGGATAGGATTCTCTTCGTAAATAACTATCTTTGGATCGTTCGGGCTGATGGTGACAGAGGCTACGGCGGCTATTGCTTGATCAGAAGGGGTTGCAGAGACCTCTATTGTTGCAGGTCTTGAGATTTTTGGATAAACGTAGGTAAAAGAACTCTTTCCGTAGCCAGAGGCGTCACTAATCACATTTCCATTTACTTTCCAGGTGTATACGAGGGTGCTGTCGGATATTTTTACACCACCCTTTGTAATATCGGGGAAGGCAGTTATTTTCACCGCCCCTTCGCTTACAGGAAGGGGCATGCCCTTGTAGAAACTTGGGACATAGGTGATTCCTTCCCAACTAAGGTGTATGGACGCTGATTGTATTGAAATCGTTTTACTAATATCACCCACAGGAGTTGCGGCACTCATGAGGACAGAAGTGTTTGTCCCTAGGGCCCCTGTTGTGGCCGTAATTGACTTGACTCCTACTCCTGAAGCAACGACCTTACCATTTACCACCCAAGTTATTTTGATGGTATCAAGGTTGACGCTAAAACTTTCTGCCTGAACCTCAAACCGTTGATTTGGCCCAGGTTGATTTGGATAAACAGTAAGTGCAATAGAGTCCCCTACCTGGGGGATTCCTACCTGGGCCAAGCTACTAGAGCTACTCAAGAAAATAGATCCAAGGAGTACTAGTAAAAAAATAGGATAAAAAAAGTTTTTCATAACAATAGTTTCAACACAACATATGTCTTTATTGTAACAAAAAAACAAGAATTAAAAGAGCTTTTTCTGCAACAAACCGATGTGTATTCTAGTTTGAGCTCGACGACTCCCCGAGTTCACCCTTTGCCCTTTTAATTGCCAATATTTGTGAAGGATCAGAGGTAATAATCTGATCTTCGGTATAGGAAGCAATAACTTTAATGGCCACATGCTTAATACCGGCAAAGAAAATGCCCTCCCCCACGTCAGATTCAAGGAGGAGGAATTTTTCTTCGTCGGTGAGGTTAAAAATCTTTTGAACATCATCTATTGACGAGGGGGATTGTTTTAAGAGAACTTGTATTGATGAGTTGGTAATAATCGGTAACCCATACGGAGACCTGAGGAAGTCCTGCACATCCTGAGTAATAGTCGCTATTCCTAAAAAGTATTTTCTTCCACGTTTAGCAAGGCTAAAAAGGAATGATGCAGTATCTTCAGACTTCATCATCCACCACGCTTCGTCAATGACCAATAGTCGCTTCCTCAAATCTTTACGTATTGCACTCCAAATAAAGTGGGTGATGATGTACATAGCGACCGGTTTAAGCTCATCCTCCATGTCACGAACTGAAAATACAACGAATTTTTTATTAATATCAACGTTGGTTGGCTGGTTAATAAACCCAGCCCAAGTTCCTTTTGTGTATTTTGAAAGTCTCTGCACTAAAGATCCTCCCCCATCAAGTCCTGCAAGTACCAACTCAAAATCTGACATGAGGGGCGGCTCAATCTCTGCAAAGTTTGAATCAACGGTAATGTCTTTCAGTGCATACGTCTCAGTGATTGCTCGGTCAACCAACGCGTCTTCTTCGGCGCCAAGCCCTCCAAGCATGATTCGAAAGAGTCCAACAAGATTGATGATGTGTGATCTCAAAACGTCCGCAGGAGACTCATCTTCACGAGGAATGGGTAAGTCGAACGGGTTAATATGATTCTCTGAGGTCAATGAAATATTAAAATGTCTGCCACCAATTGCCTCAGCCATGTATTCATATTCACGTTCTGGATCGATAACGATGACCTCGGTATCAAACATTAGTGTTCGCAAGATTTCAAGTTTGGTGGCATAAGATTTACCAGAACCTGACTTTGCTAAGGTGACAGAGTTGTAGTTTTCCAAAGAAAACCGATCAAAGAGAACCAGACTTGAGTTGTGACGATTAACTCCATAAAGAATCCCCTTGTTTGAGGTAAGGTCAAAGGAGACAAAAGGAAAGACGCTTGATAATGGAGAAGAGTTTAGTTTGGAGTGGACATTTAAAATATCATCCCCAAGCGGAATAACACTCTGGAAACCGTCTTTTTGCTGGAAGAGAGCTGGTTTAACATAGATTAATTTCGATTCAAGAATCGACTTCACTTCTGACTCAGTTCTATCGAGCTCAGCCTTATCATCGCCGTAAATTGATATATAAAGCCCGACATCAAAAAGCTTCTCTTGAGCCTGTTGAAGGTTGTCGCGGAGTGTTTCAATATCTTGGTAGGCGGTATCGAGCATCGGGTCACGCACCAAACCTTTTTGCTCTCTCACCTGAATCTGGCTCTGGACCTCAGCTACCTTTCTTTGGAATTGGCGCAGTACTTGGGCAGTGTCGATTGGATGGATAAAAATAGAAACATCAAAAACCTTATCAAGGTTGATGATCGGTGAGAACCAGCTATCAGTAAGATATCTTGGATATGAAATAACAAAGAATGTTCGCACCATCTTGTCTCCAAGATTTATTTCCCTCGGTGTTATCTCTAGGGCTGAAGGAGCAATAATGTCTTTGAGCTCTAAAACTCCCGCCTCGTATATCTCGTGCGGTAAAATGGGGGCGATGTCTATTGGAGTGTTTTTTTTAAAAATATCAAAGATTCCCATAGTTACTTAGTTAATTGGATTGGTTTCTCAAGATCTCCTGGGTTAAATATTTTGTAAAACAACTCAATGATTTCTTCAGTTCCAAGTTGTACAATCCTGATTCCCGTACGAGTGAGGCCTTGTTCAACCACACTGAGACGTTGCTCAATTTGCGTACGTTGCTCCTCAAAGTCATCAAGTTTTTTATCAACGGAACTCTTTATATTCTCAGTACCTCCACCAAACCCAAGGAAGTTTTTTGGTAATATCTTATTTGTCTGTAGTGTTGGTGGGCTATAGGGAACAACGATAAAGAAACTTTTTGACATAATATTACTATTCTCAACAAAGTTCTTGATAAAGCCTATATATTCTCTCGTCTGAATCTTGAGCAGCTCCCCCACTTGTTCCTTGTAACGCTCTTCGAGAAGAGCGATATAAGGTCTAATATCAAGACGTCTGGATTGCACAAAAATTTGGATTGAAAAATCAAGTGAGTTCAGGAAATTTTGAAACTGCATGGTGATTGCAGTCTGCTCGTCCTCTGACTTGAGAGCAAAGTTTAGAGATGATGCTAAAAGGACAGCGCGCATCGAGCCATCTTTGAGTATAGCAATACCATCACGGATTTCTTGGATTGGAACAAAGTCTTGAGTCGCTTTTGCTTGAGGAGCCATTCTAGGTTGTAGGGATTAGGTTATAGGGGTTAGGAAAACAAAGAAAAATAGATAAACAAATTATAGCACAGCAGGTTTACAACAAAGAGTTTAAAACTTTTTTCACAATTAATCTTAGGGAAGCCTACTTAGTTCTCCAGATTATCTGTGTTTGGGTGAGATGGTCCGTGAATATCAAGACTCCATGCCAGATCTTTAAGTTTACTATCAGAGAGTTTTGGAACATAGATTGGTGAAGATCTCTCTTGTGCCCCTTGGGTCTTACCAACGACTTCTTTATTTTCTTTTTTCCATATATAGAGTTTATCCCCGACATAGAATTTGAAAGCTGCTTCAAGGACAAAGATGAAAGGTTTATTGTTTATTTTATAGAATGCTAAAGCAAGAGACAGGATGACAATAGGTATTGCAAGCAAAAAGCCAACATAGAATCCTAAAAACCTATACAACAAATAGGTTGCAAACAAGGCGCCACCAATGTACATCCCTTGCTTTAAAGTAAGGGGGCCGATGATTTTATCTTCAATCTCAATAAATTGTGGTACTTGGAAGCGCATGGAGAAAGGAGTTAGGGTATATTTTTTAGGGTTTAGAGAAACGACTGGTTTATGTAATGCTCATACAATTTAATCAAGAAAGCATCTACATCATTATAGTTTAATTTTTGTTCAAACGGTATTTTAAACTTACAGTAAGAAACAGTTCGCACAACCTACGTCCCTATTTTTCCACTCTCTATACCTTATACCCCACACCCTAATCTCTACTCAATTGGTTCCCTATACGGATCGACCTTATATGGCGCACTTGCTGGTCTACTTATTGCATCCTTACTCATGTCTATTTTTTCACTCGGTACGGATACAGTTTCCGATAGTTTATTGGCAAAAATATCACTCGGAGTATCCCTTACTAGCCCAGGCTGGACCTTTGGGGTAGGTATACTCTGGTTGATGGGTGCCGGCGCGATCTCTCTTTGACTAAGTGCCCCACTTGAAATACTTGGTCGTTCAATTTCTGCCAATAGATCAGCTCGGTCAATTGGTAAGTTATCTGGAATTTCCGAAGGCGATTCTAATTGAGGACCTTCGTGTATCTCTTCAATACCAAAATTTTTTAACGTCTCTTTTGTCTCGGTGGAGGTTTGCTCTGGAGTTGTTTGAATGACAGTGGTGATAATCGGCTCTACTTTTTCACTCGCAAGTTCTTTTGAAAGCTCCCCTTCTTTATCTCCATGAACCTCCTTTAGTGATTCGCGTATTGGCTGGAATATTTTTATGTTGATCTCTTGCGCGATTGCGTTTATCTGCTCGCGTGGCAGGCCAAGTTTTTTCTGCAGATTTTCGGTGAAGTTAACTGGCCTTGAGATACCAAGGAGCACCAATCCAACCTCTTCAAAAAGATCATCGAGTTGATCAAGGTGGATGTTGAATTTTTTACCTAATCCCTCGAGAGCATCGACAGTCTCTGGAGCCGAGAGTACTTGTTTAATATTATCAGGCAGAGCATCAAACTCTCCTTCAAAAATATCTTGCGGTTCTAATTGGTCATTCATGGCTTATTTCTTATTTATTGCTAAGTCAAATTTAAACTGTCTGATTTGTTGTTCAGCTGCATACTTTTTATCTGTTGCGGTGTTGAGATCTGTTACTTCGGCAGGTGTTAGCGGTCTCGTGCCAGCCTTCTGTATTTGTGTGAGGCGCTTGATCTCTGCCTTGTGTTCATTTAGCTCATCTGTCTTTTCTTTAATCCTATCTTCAAGACCATCGATTTTAACATCCTTACCTATACGGTCAGAAGCTTTTTTGCTTGATTTTGTAACAACCCAGCGCACCAATGACCTACTCGTAAGTGCTTGCGCGTAAGCAGTTGGCCTTGCCCTCGAAACTTCTCCTTTGACGGTCTTTGCTCTAGTGATTGCCCCCTCGGCCCCAGTCTTCAGAGCGGTATCCCTTCGTATCCCCTCGTTGTACGCATCGATAGTTTGTTGCTCGTCGACGGTTAGTGGGCGACCAGCAGCTGCTCTTGTGGTATCAGCAACAACCTTTTGTTTTTCTCTAATGTTACGGTCCAAATTCTCTTTTTCATCAGTCTGCTCTTTAATGATCTTGTCTTGTGCGCCAAGTTTCTTCTTGTCTACTCCAAGTGTCTCAACAAACTTAGCTTTCTCCACCGCCTTATCATCGATTCGTTTCTGGTAACTTCCAGTAGTTCCTTTGCCAAAGTTTGCACCAATCTGCTCTCCGGTTTTTGTAGCTATTTTAGAGTTTCTAACATCATAAGTTCCTGAAGCCGCCTTGCTTGTCGTATTATAAAGTAACTTACCGGTCCTGCTTTTTGCTGCATAATTTTTAAACCCTTCATTACCTGCTAGTGCAGCGGCCCCTCTTCCAAGGACTTGTCGTCCGAGGAATCCACCAACCCCACCAAGGGCAAGACCAGCAGCGCCTCCAATTAAGGTTTTTCCAAGACCGGAGCCTGGGACTGATTTTGAGAGATCTTTAGCAATTTTTAGAGATGCCCAAATAAGACCGATAACAATCGCATAAACGAAGAAGACTAAGTAGTAGTTAATACCAGAAGCTGCGGAAACGGTTCCGCCCGCCCCAGCTGCAATTCCCTCTCCAAGTGTGGCTGCACGACTACCATCCAGAGGATTCAATAATCTGAGCATCGCAGAAATAATGTAGGCACAAACCCAAATAAGGAAAAGGTAAATTGGAGCGACAGTACAGTATTGAATAAGGTGCTTAAGCCACTCACCCCAATGTTTATTGTATGATCCTGGGAATGCGTACATGACAAAGGCCAACGGAGAAAGAATCATGAGGATAAGAAGTCCAATAGTTCTCACAATGAACGTGATGGCTGCACTTAGAAATACCCAAGCGGTAATTACTGCAACGACAGTTCCGAGAAGGTATGAGATTATGGCGAGGTAGTAATAGTCTTTACCACCTACTGCGGCACTGGTCAATAGGCCGTTGTTGAGACCTAGCCCATTCATAAAGAGACCCGACAGGCTCATACTATCGTTTGGCACGAGTATTTTATAGAACACCAAGGAAACCATGTTTGATGCATCAATGGCAAGTTTGGTGAATAGAAGACTGAAGTTGACAAGAAAGGCGATAATAATAACGTTCTTTATTCTGGTCCCTGGATGATCTTCTTGGCCGAGGATGAGCATGATTCCTGTGTAAAGGAGAATAAAGATAAAGAACATGTTGGCAATGTCCCGCAGTACCCCCCATCCAATATTGATAGCCCCGGTTAAACTGAGCGCAAATTCGCCACTTTGACTAAAGACGGTAATAATACTGAGCTTGATGCTTTGATCGAGAAGCATTCCAGCTAGGAAAAGAATTTGTCCTGCGATATAAAAGATGACCCAGGCGATCCACGCAAAACCACGTGTTACCCAACATCCGACATCTGTAAAACAACCAGCCCCATTTGCAGGAGCTTTTGTGGCGTTTGACCCAGAACCTTGGGTAGAATTTTGAGGCGAGGTTGGATCTGCGGCTAGTGCCGCATTAACATTTCTGATGTTCTGCGTCCCATTTGGTGTTGCCGCTTCTTGTGCCCTTGCATTCTCAACTAAAGCATTCAAGGTCGCGGGATCGGTTGCTCCCGGTGCTTCCGCATAAACTGGCATTGCTTGAAAAATTGACGCCACAAACATGACAGTAAAAACGACAACAATAAGAAATGAATGAATAAATTTTTTACTGAGAAATTTCATGTCTATTTAATTCCCACCCTCGCTCCCACCACCATTATTTGAGTTATTAATCTGGTTATTGAGCAGTACCTCTGGAGGAAGATTACATTGCTGGAGCCTTTCGTTGGTGATTGCATTCAACGCCGCGAGCTCCTCTTGTAAGTCATCCCGTTCCTTTCTAACATTTTTTACATCAACTGATGTACGGAATGTTGAGTTGAGTCGAAGTGTTTGATATTTAAAGAGAGCGTTCTTGTATAACGTACTTGAGCTTGGTTCTGACTGGAAAATTTCTTTAATTGGAGCAAACTCGTTAGCTAGTTTTTCCGAGTCATTTTTATCACGAAGTGTGTTTGCTGCACGACTTGTGATATTTGCGAGGGTTGAGTTGGTCTCAACTAAAAGAGCTTGCTCTGAACCGGATATTGTTGAAGAAGCAGATTTACTTTGATAACACTCAGCCAGATTTCCAAGATTATTTTGGGCCCCGAGGAGCTGAGAGTACATAGCTCCTTTCGTTTGAGTAATCTCTGTTTCAAAGGTGAGCATGACTCCAATATCAGTGAGTGCACTACCACCAATACTTTGGCTCGTTGAATCAGGAATCGCCTGGTTTCCAAGTTGAGATAGGTATGATGAATAAGAAGATCCTCCGCTATATGAACCCTTACTTAACCCAAGTAGACCACCAGCGCCAGTTAAGGCTTTCTTTGCAAGAGCGATGAGAAGTGCTCCAAGAATCTCGTTGAATGCTTTTGCAACAACCAAACGATCTTTTGGAAGGTCAAGAGCTGAATTAAGTTGGTTTTGGATAGCTGCCCCAGGGGTCACCTTTGGACAATCCGCACCAACCACTATTGGATTAGTGGTAGGAGTGTCTTCATCTCGACCATTATTTCCAGAAGGAGTGGGTGAAGGTGCACTTTCATCTCGACCAGATCTTGCAACACAGGCAGGGTCTGAAACAGAGAAGAAACCTTTTGCCCAATCGAGCATTTTACCTTGAATAAGGCTTTTATTTGCGATACGCACAGATATTTCATCATTAGCTATCATGAAGGCACCGTAAGGGTTATTCACGGGATTACCACTAATCTGTAGCCAACTATTCCAAGTGTCGACTGAGGAAACGTTGTTGAGAAAGTTTCTAGAATTTTGAATGATACGGCTGGCCGTACATCGATAACGTCCGCTTCTCGTACGGTAACTCGACAGAGCTATTTTTACCTGTATGACAAAGGGGGCACATAAGAGCGCGAAGTCGCTCCCGGAAAGAAATTCACCCGTTGCTTGGTCCCCGACATCAAGGAAAAATTGTGCTGGGTCGGTAATAAAAGCAGGATTTCCTTTAAAACCGCTATTAATCCAACTAATGATGTCTTGTGCTAATACGGCAATCAAGGCATTTATGACAGCAAAGGCTAGTCCGTCGAGGATATACTCCTTTACTTCTATCAATTTTGTGGACAGCCATGTTCCAGCTGTACTGATTGCTGTCGTTAACTGCTCAAGCCACGACAGTGTATTTGTTTTAGTGTTTAGTAGTTCTGTCGGAGAAGTGTTACCGGTGACGTTAACAGGGATTGCCTCAACTGGTTTTGGTTGCAGTAAAAATGCCAAAGGGATGACAAAGAGCATAATCAGTAAACTGCAGATGAATTGTTTTGAAAAGAAAGAAAATGTCATTGAAACAATGCTATTAGCTACGAGGTACTCAAATTATATAACATGCATGAATAAGTAACCATCATCAGTTTGGGTAAAGATAATCCCCTTCTTCACAAAGGTGTTAATCATCGCTTGGATTGATGTTTCGAGCATCTCAGTTCTTTTGCTATAAGCACTCAAGTTGGCAATGGTAACGATTGGATCCTCAAATATTTTACGCAATCCTTTAATGCTCTCGTCGCTAGCTTGAAAATCATTGAGTATGTTTAGGTGGAGATCAACAAGGGTGTCGGGCACAGGAACTGCGAGAAACCCTTTGATTGTGGCAGCGTCACCAGCAATAGCTCGATCAATCTTCTTGAGTTCACTTTTATCATTGTTATCGAGAGCACGCTTTAAAATAACAAGTTCATTTTCTGCATTGGCAGGATTATTCTTCAATACCCGTCCCATGGCGTTCATATACGCTTTTAGTTCTACATTTGAGCTTCCTTGTACTATTTTTAGGTCAATTCTCTTATAGATTTTAATTGGAGCTGCCTCTGGCACCTTGCTGAGAAAGGTGTCGACCAAATATTGTTGACTCGCTTCGGTAATCTCTCCACCATCTTGCTGTTGAAGTCGTAAGTATTCAGCAAAGAGCTGCCTGGAGAAGACCTGAGTATCATTTAGCTCTGTTGAGCTCGTAGTGCTTCCCATAGAAATGGTTGCTGTATCAAGTTTATCAGCCGGACCTGCTTTCATCGGGTCTCGCCCCACTTTTACTTCATCTCCGTCAGAAGTACCATCGCCATCACTGTCAGCTTTGTCGGAGTCTGTTTTCCAAAGCGTTTCTTCCCAATCTTTGAGACCATCACCATCAGAATCTTGCTCGGCAACTTGTTGAATTAAGGCAAGGTTTGACCCCTTGGCATTATACGATTTGCTCGGGGCAAGCTCCCCCACCTGTTCGCTCAGCATATACCAGAGTGATAGTCCTGCCGCGCTAAAAATAAGGGCAAAGAATAGCCACGTAGTCGCAACTTTTTTATTTGGCAGAGAAAAGGCCATAGAATGAGAGAAAATTATTTACAAGTATAGCAAAAAAACAACAATAACTATAGATACTGGCGGCCTCTTTTGACGCAAATAATCTAAGTTAGAAATCTAAAATGGACCTAGGCCAAGTTGTCTTACAAAATCACGGTTTTTTGGGAAATAATCCTTGATAACTGGTGTCAGAAGACTTTCGGTTGGAGCAAAGTTATCGGTCAAAATGGTTGCAGGAGCACCGCTTTGATTAAATAAGGAGCCTGTTTTAGAAAGTAAGAGCTTTTTTGCCAAAAAAGCGTTTGTTCCAAGCGAAATCTTGCGTTTAAATTCCTCTTCGTTTAGTGGCAAGCTCCCATTTACCCCAACGAGCACGATGTTATTTGCTTCGTTTGGATTATTACCGAACACAAAAACGTAATAATTTGGAAAAGTCTTTTTAAACGTTGCTAAAACACTTCTAGCAAATAGTGAATTTTCCTCCCCTACTCCACTTATAAAATTTATCGCATAAATTCCATTTGGAGTTAGTCGTTCTTTCACCCCCTCATTCCATTCTATAGTGAGCAGATACCACGGAACTGAAATAAAAGAGTTGTAGGCATCACCAAAAATAAGGTCGTATGTACCCTCCACCTTTTCTTTATTGAACAAAAGGCGTGCGTCACCAATAACCGTCTTTACTTCAGTGGAATCTAGATTAAAATATTTCTCTCCAACGTTCACTAGTTCCGGATCCATCTCAAACACCTCGACATCGCTATTCTGGTAATAATTTTTAAGATATTTCGGTAAGGTATAAGCGCCAGCTCCGATGATAAGTGTATTTTTTATATCTTTTTTCAAATATGAAAAAACCGGATAAATTTCCGGATAAAAATTCTCGTTTGTTTCGGTTGAGGTAATGCTGTGTGTATCAAGGTCGAGTTGAAGTAGGCGAGAGTCCCCAAAACCTGGAAGCGAGGCATCGACAACTTTAAGGTTATAATAGTTGGTCTCTACCTTAAAAATGGTTTGAGTGTTGTATTTTGAAGTAACATCACGATCCTCACCATTGGTTGCTCCAAATAGTAAGGATAATAGTACGAATAAAAAGAAACAAGAAAGAAGACTTTTGTCCGGAAAGACTTTTTTATCAGTGCGTTGGTTGACAGTTGTTAGGTAAAAAACAACGCTCATAAAAAATAAAATAAAAGAGATAGTCCAAAGTGTCCAAACACTTCCGATAGAGGAAATAAAGAAAAATCCAGTTAAGAATACCCCGAAAATACTCCCAACTGACCACGCTGATGAGAGAAGTCCGTATGTGCTCCCAATTAATGAAAAGTTATTAACATACTTTTTTAGGATAATTGGTTGGATCATTCCGATGGAAACTGCAGGCAAGAGAAACAAGTACCCAGCCAGGAGCAGATTTAGCCATAGTATGGAGTTTGAAGAATCTAAAATAAAACCACTTGATCTGATGAGGATGGGAATAAAAAAAATGAAAACCGCGGAAACAAAAAGTGTCCAAGCTAAGATAGGTTTTGATGTTTCTCTGTCGGCAATTTTTCCACCAACAAAACTTCCAATGGAAAGTCCAAGGAGTGTTACCCCAATAACCGATGTCCACGTATAGATGGAATTACCTATTATAGGAGCAACGATTCTCGTGGAGACCAACTCCACGGTCATAATAGAAAACCCCGCCACTAAAGACCCAAAAACATAGAGAAGTTTGTTGTTATGATGAAACATGGTTGTTTCTAGAGTATAGCAAAAAGACTGTGTTTAATCAGAGAAGCTCTTTGGCCAAACGCTTCCAGTCTTGAGAGGTTAGATTTTCTGCTCGGCATGTCGGAGAGATATTTATCTTTTTAAATATCTCCTCAAGCTTCCCTCTTGCTATGTCTGTGGCCAGCAGATTTCCTAATAGATGCTTTCTTTTATGGGCAAAACCTGTTTTAAGAAACTCAAAAAAATATTTTTCATCAAGAGCCCCTGACCCATCTTTAAAAAAGTCTCTCGAGATATTTGAAATTTTAAGAACGGCCGAATCAACGTTTGGTTTTGGGGTAAAGTTCCCCGCCCCGACGTAGGTGACAATGGAAGGTTCCCCATAGACTTTGACACTCACCGAAAGCAAGCTTTCTCGTTTGTCACGAGCGAGAATCCGAAGGGCTACCTCTTTTTGTACCATGACTACCATTTCTGATGGTTGGGGACCCTCTTCGAGGAATTTTCTGAAGAGAAGGCCTGTAATATAGTAGGGAATGTTCGCCACAAGCTTAAAGCTATTTGGTTTTAGGTTATAGGAAGAAAGGTCGCAGAGCAAAATGTCATCGTGAACCAGAGTTAGCTTCCCTGATGCAATTTCCGCCCCAAACTTATCTTGAAGGAATGGAATCAGGGCGTCATCTTTTTCAACAGCAATAACTTTACCTGCTTTCTTAAGTAGCTTCTCAGTAAGCATTCCCTTACCTGGCCCTATTTCAAGCACACAATCCATCCCCGAGAGGTTGGCACAGTCGATGATTTGCTCTCCGACATGCTCAGAATTAAGAAAATTCTGCCCGAGTGACTTTTTTGCTCTATGAACAAACCTTTGTCCGTCTTCTTTTGCTTTTTTCATATTAATCATCAAGATAGATGGTTTTGACTCGCTCGCGAGGCTCTCCTTCGAGGAGCTCCTCGTTAATATCACTAAGGAATTCGGAAGGTACGTTTATCTTCTTCATGCCAAAGATGGTGCGGACTGCCGCGTAGGTTAAGTACAGCTTTTTACATGCTCTTGTAAGTGCTACATAAAAGAGTCGACGCTCTTCCTCACCTCTCTCTAAATTTCCGCTGTCTTTGTCATTTCCCATTTGACTGTGTGGGAACAGGTCTTCCTCAAGTCCTGCAATGAAGACATAATCAAACTCTAACCCCTTCGATGCGTGAACCGTCATCAGTTTTACTGCATTAGCTTCTTCTTTCAACTCATCTTGGTCTGAGGCGAGTGCTGCGTCGGTTAATAGTTTCTCGATCCCCTCTTCGGGCTCAAGATAGTCATACTTTTCAGCGAGCGCTACGAGTTCAAAAACGTTTTCTAGTCGCTCCCTATCCTCCTCCTTTCCTGCAGAAATACCTTTTTCAAAGTCATCTTTCATTCCAGAGAGTGTAATAATAGAGGCAATTGTCTCAGAGGGCTTAATGGCAAAAGCGCGCTCTTTAATTTGGACCAGAATCTCTCTAAAGTCAGCAATTTTACGTTTTGTTGATGGTGGAAGCGATGCTTCGTCCCCTGCAAAAATTTTAAGCACAGTTGTTTTACCCAACCCCCTTGCTGGAGTATTGATAATACGTTTGATATCAGAGAGACTCTCCGGGTTAAGTGATGCCCTTAGATAGGCCAATATGTCTTTAACCTCCTTTCGTTCAAAGAATCTAACGCCGAGCACCTGATAAGGTACGCTATCTTGGAGAAATGCTTCTTCAAGAACGCGAGATTGAAAGTTTGCACGATAAAGTACAGCAATGTTTTTTGGTTCAACTCTCTCTTTCATTAATTCCTTGACCGTTCGAGTAACAAAGTGAGCTTCATCCTCCTCATCATAGCCACCATAAACGGTTATCTTCTCTCCATCAGGGTTTTTGGTAAAGAGATTCTTATCCTTACGCATAACATTCTTAGCAATAATAGTGTTGGCTGCTTCAAGGATAGTTTTTGTCGACCTGTAATTTTCCTCAAGGAGAACAGTTTTTGCTCCAGGATAGTCATGCTCAAAGCGCATGATATTTTTAAAATCAGCCCCCCGCCAGCTGTAGATCGATTGATCAATGTCCCCAACGACCGCAATGTTGTGGTGGGCGAAAGCGAGCGCTTTAGCGATGTCATACTGGACCTTATTGGTGTCTTGATACTCGTCAATGTGGACATACTGCCATTGTTTTTGATAGTACGCCCTTACTTCAGCATTAGTTCGCAAGAGCTCTGATGTTTTGAGAAGAAGGTCGTCAAAGTCGAGCGCTCCTTCTGTGCGGAGTGCTTTCTCGTATTTTTCCCAAATCAGGAGCAGATTTCTTCCAATAAAATCATTACCAACGCTTTCACGGTAGCTATCGAGCGTCACACCACCACCTTTTTGTTTTGAGATAAGGGAGAGCATTCGTCCTGGTTCAAATTGCTTTGGATCAAGACCAATGTCTTTGAGAGCTCCTCTGATGGCAGAAAGTGAGTCACTTCGGTCAAAGATATTGAAATGGCGAGGAATTCCAAGTAACTTTGAGTTCTCTTTGATAATGTGGACACCAAGCGCATGGAACGTGCTGACAAACGGCCTCTCAAACATACTGATAGGATTCTGGAGGCTACGATCAGACTCGATGAGTTTATTTACTCGCTCCCGCATCTCTTTTGCCGCCTTATTGGTGAAGGTGATGGCCAGAATTCCCCCCGGCACCACCCCTTTCTTAATGAGGTGAAGTATACGGTGGGTAATTACCTTGGTTTTACCCGCCCCTGCTCCAGCTAAAATAAGGAGTGGTCCTTCGGTCGTCTCAACCGCTAGTCGTTGTTCGGGGTTAAGCTCAGTTAAATACTTCTGTTCTTTCAATTCATCATTTTGCATTTAAAGAGTGTAGCACAAAACACAAAAACTGGATTTAAATCCAGTTTTTGTGTTTTGTGCTAAGTGGTTTGTTCTCTAACTAATCAAATCAACCGTCTGGGCTTTTACGTTTTTTACCTCTTTTTCAACTAATGTGTCAAAATCTGGGATTTTTTTGGCGAAGAACTCAAGCACTTTTGGTGCATCGGTTCCAGGAGCCTCGACGAGGGCATCAAACTCAGCCTCATCTTTTTCTTCCAACATATCCACTGCTTTCAGGAGGATTGCTTGATAGACGAGGTCCCCTATCTTATCAACCATCTCCATTTGTTGCTCTGGCGGAAAACTCTCAAGTCCCCACTCCGCCACGATAGCCTTCATCATTTCCTGCCCTTGTATATTTGTTGTATCCATAATTATTTATTATTTTTT
>CALRBT010000008.1 GCA_943354475.1 Parcubacteria group bacterium
TTAAAATGTACCCTTTCGCGCTAATGCCTTTAAGTACTCTTGGATTAGTAGATTATCGTCTATTGGTGGGTAAAATTTATCTCCAGCTTTTATTAATTCTTGTATAGCAGTCTCATACCCACTGCCCCTTAAAGATTCTGTACCAAAAAGTTTTGATACTGGTACGTTTGGCAAAGCATTAAAGGCATCCAACCCTGTCACTCCCCCAACCGCTCCCCCAACTGCTCCACCAAAATACCGTTCCGCCAACCCAGCCTCTAGTGTGCCAAATTGTATCCCTGACGATTCTCCTAGACCAGTTATTCCTCTGGCGATCCTCTCCAATTGTCCACTTCTAGCTCGTTTCTCTATTTCATCCAATCGAAGAGCCATTTCTTGATCTGGTATGATATGAGCCCGCTCTCCTCCTGCTGGGGCTGGAGGTTGTTCTTGTACAGTTTCTGTATCTGTAGGGTCCCAACGTCCCCAAGCACCTTTCCCAGGTCCTGCTGTTTTAAATGGACTAGGGTCGGCTTGTACTACAGGTACCTTGCCTACAGTGGAGCCTATGTTATCCTCAGGAATAAATCCAATTTTTGTAACCGGTGCTCGCACTCCACGTTCTCCAAGGACTCCTGCTCTATATCCTGAGCCATTCTCAAAACCAATCTTTGGTAATCCGCCATTGGCGTCAGGAGTAAGGTAGACTTTGTCTCCTGAATGCACAAGACTCAATTTGCCGATATCAGGCTGCGCCACTCTGATGTTCTCAACCCTGGTGTTAAGCCATTTATCGAGTGGAATTTTTGAGTCTGGATTGTAGCCAAACTTCTCAGGATCTGCTTTCATCACCCCCTTCATGGTTGACCAAAGATTTCCGTTTTTACCTATGGTGGCTGATTCGGTGGTGCTCAACACATCTCGTCCCTCAGCCTCCCCCATAAGATCAGTGCCATTATCCTTAACATCGTAGTCTCTATTTAAATCAGTGCCATTGTCTTCAATTTCTCCATACGTCCCATCGTCCATGGGTCTGTTGCCATCCATTCCAGGAGCATCAGGTTGGAATGAAGGTCTGTTTCTAGTGAAGTCATCGCCACCATCAGGCAGTCTTTCAGGAGCGTCAGGTTGCGACCTTCTATCCGACTCATTAGGATTTGGAAAATTGTCCCTAGTGTCGCCTCCTCTACCAGACTCATTAGGGTTCCTAAAATTATCTCCAGTCTGACCATCTCCATATGTCCCATCATCCACTGGTCTAATCCCGTCTCTTCCAGGTAGTCCTTCTGGCCCATCGAGTGCTCCTGTGTTTGGATTCTCTACACCACCACCATCTGGATAGATACCATCATCCATAGGCCTCACCCAATCTCTTCCTTGAGGCTCCATTTCAATAGGGTTTCCATCACTATTTAATCGTGGACCTCCAAACGTCCCCTCGCCAGGTTGGGTTAAGTCAAATGATGGATTACGTCCAGTCAGAGGATTTCCATATCTGGGCTGTTCAAAGTCAAATGGATTAACACAACCAGGTGCTGTGTTGTAGTTATTGAAACTATCGTTTATTGAATTATCAACATATATACCTCCTACAGCTGACTCCCCTTCAGTTGCATCATGAGGATTTGCTGTAAAGTTTTCATCACCGAGTGGAAACTTGCCACCAACCGCTCCTTCCGCAGATTCACCTACAATAGGATTTCCATCACTGTTTAGTCCATCGCCCGGATTCGTTTGTAATGGTTCGTTACTCGTACCTCCTGGCAAACTTGTCGCATGAGCACTTTCCCAAAGGCTGGCATAGCCAACGATAGCTCCGGTTCCAGCAAGGCTAGCGAGTCTCACCAGTTTCTTTGCTTTTGCATGTCTTCGGAGCGCTTCACCTGTTTGATTATGAAATTCATCAAATTTATCAAAAACTGCACTGGCTCCCGCCTTTTCCATTCGTTTAGCCAGTGTTCTATTAGCACTTTCATTCCCGATTCCCATCAAAGCTTTATTGATGGCAGGAGAAGCCATACCAAGTGCGACTGACTTTGCCATCCTGTATCCAGCGTACCCAGCAACTCCCGCTGCTCCCACCGTGCCCGCTGCAAATGCTATACCTGTTCCTGCCGCTACTCCTGCGCTGATACGAGCATATTTATATATAGCCTGATACTTTTTAGTTTTTGGGGTCCATGTTAGTGCGTTGTAACCCATCTTTAGAGCCTTGCTTGTCCACCCACGCTTCTCTTGTGGCTGTGAGGCAATCATTCGCTCCGCGAGAGTACCATGTTCTCTCTGACTCTCTTCAAAGAGAAATTTTGCTTCCTCTGTGCGCAAATGCTCTTGAAAGCTTTCAGTGTTTCTCTCTTCGAGTGTTCCTCGAGTTCTAACCGTCCACTGTCTTTTCCACTCACTCCTGCGTGTTTCAAGTTCTGACCTCAGTCTTGCCTTCATCGCCTCTCGATAAGCACTCTCCTTACCTTCCATCAAAGTCTGTTTTTCTAAAGTAGCAGTTTCAGCCAATGCCCTACTCGATAACCCTATTCCCAATTTTGCTTTTATTTTTTGAAATGCTGTATCATGTTTTCTTCGCGAATTAAGATATTCAGCTCTAGCGTTAACGTATTCACCTTGTGAGGCGAAGTAAGCAGTATAAAGCTTTTCTTCAGGGGAAATGCCTGGTGCAGGTATGGCCTGTAGACCTTTTGGCCAAGAATCATACTCAGCATTCGCGATTTCCTTGGCTGACGGAATAGTTACGTCTTCATTATAGTCACCAGATGGGTATTGTTTTTCTTTGGCAATTATCTCTGGGGGGGTTGCAGACCCCCTCTTTTCTTTTGCTAATTTCTTTTCTTTTGCAACTTTTATCTCATCAGGGGTACGGTACTCCGCCAAAAGCTCAACGTCACTTTTATCTAAGTCCATCTCAACTTCCTTCGACCTTTTCTTTGTTTTTGGACCTGGTTTTGTTTCCATAGTTTTTACTGTTGCTTTTGATAATGTTTCTGCTTCGGTTACTAACGCTTCAAACTCACCAATCAACACCTTGAGACGTTCTAGGTCTCGATTGTTTTTCCTCTTCGAATAACGCATAACCTCAATACCTTTACCCTCAGCCTTTTTTACTAGGTCAGGCAGGTTGGTCTCTTCAGTTCCTACGGTTATTTTCCCTAAACGTTCCTTTATGGATAGGAAATCACCTCTCAAATGATCAAAGACTTCATTTTCCGCCTCAATCTTAGAATCTTCAGCCGCAGTGAGGGAATCCACTTCTGGTATTGTAGCGGGCTCAGGATCTTTTAATTTATTTAGTATTTCAACTCGATCCCCTATTTTGTTGATTTCTTTAATGAAAACTTCTACATCATCAGCGAGTGTCTGAAGCCCCCCCTCATCTAGTCCCCCTTTTCCCATCGCCTCTTCTACAGCTTGAAGTCGTGGCCTACAGATAGCTAACCATCGTTTTATTTTTTCGTCATTTTGTGTTTTTGGATTAGTAGAAACACCTTCCTTTATTTCACTAAATAATGCAGTAAGTTCGTCAAGAGTTCTTTCTTCTCCGTTTACGGTAACCGTCTCGACTTTTGTTAGGAGGGTATCTTCTTCTTGGGTTGGAGTTTCAAGAGATGTTACATTAAGGGCTTTGGCTAAACCACCCAGTCCGTCTTTTACAACCCCAGTTTTTTTCTTTTCAACAGTTGGCCGTCTCGCGGCGTCGTTTAGTTCATCTTCATCTTCGTTGGTCGTCCGTCGGCTTTTTCCTCTCCCCTCTGGTCCTGATTTACCCATAATAGTTAGATATTATTTTCCCTAATCATAGCAAGGTGTAAATTTTAATGCCAACCCTTTATCCACACACGTATCCTAGTACTCGCTCCCCTACCGGACCCAGACCACATAAGGTTCCCTTATAGTCGCAGACTATAAGTGTTCGCTTATGCGAAGCATAAGCTCCCTTATACCCAGAGGGCATAAGGCCCACTCCGTATCCTCAAGAGGATAAAGGTACCCTTATACCCAAGGGGTATAAGTGTTCGAATTATATTTTGGAAAAACATAATTCTCCCTTATACCCAAGGGGCATAAGTGTCCCACAATGTCTTAAACAGACATTGCGTCCCCTTATCCACAGGACCACATAATTCCTGTTGACTTCAAATGACCTAAACGAGATAATCAACAGTACCCCAACGTGGAAATGGCTATTACTTCATAAACATCAATTGTTTGTGAATCCTGATAATGATGAAGCGATCTAATTTTGATTTAGGCTTATTGTATCTAAATATAAAGACTCCTCGGTCAAACCCTCTAGTAGAGGCGCTCGTCGTGAGCGAAACCCCGACCTGAAGACGAAAAAAGTGTTATTCTTAGGACTTTTCTCAAAAAGGTTTCTATTTCTGTATATACCAATTTTTTTGTTTGCAAGTCTTGTTGTTTTCCCGTCTATCACGAAATCATCAATCTTTTCATTCGCTACTAATTTTTTAGGAGAAGCGGTTTGGGCAAAAGATAATAATTTGCCAGCTCTTAATATTTCAAATTCTCAAACGATGCCACTTTTAGTGGCACCAACGAACACAGAATCTAACCACAAAAAAAGTGGAGAAAATATAACTACCGTCGGTGGCGTGGCTCTTCTTTCAGAGACAGGTCCTTCGGGTTCTCTTGCTAACGTTGATGGGGCAAATAACAGTGATCAAATTAGTATCTACACTGTCCGCAAAGGAGATACCCTCTCATCGATAGCTAAAATGTTTGATGTGAGTAAAAATACGATACTTTGGGCCAACGATATAAAGGCGGGCTCGGTGAGTCCTGGTGATCGACTCGTTATTCTTCCTGTCTCTGGAATTCGCTATGTCATACAAAAAGGAGACACAATAGCCTCTTTGGCCAAAAAATACAAAGCGGATAAAGAAGATATCGCCCAATTTAATGATGTAAACGTTAACGATGCGCTCGTAATTGGGGATACAGTGATCATTCCAGAGGGCCAGCTGGCCGACACACCCAATACGTCAGCCCCTAAGGGTAGCAAACTTGTAGTCTCGACGGGAAAAAATATCACAGGATACTTCATTAGACCTATAACTGGTGGCGTCAGAACGCAGGGAATTCACGGACACAATGGAGTCGATTTGGCCAGTAAGTATGGCACACCTATTATGGCGTCTGCTTCCGGAGTAGTGATTGTAAGTAAAACATCTGGATACAATGGAGGATTTGGTAATTTTATTGTCGTTGAGCATCCTAATGGAACACAAACACTTTATGGACATCTCAGTGAAAACTTAGTTTCTGTTGGAGGAAAAGTTGAACAGGGTGACGTGATTGGTAAGATGGGGAGCACCGGAAAATCAACCGGAAACCATATTCACTTTGAGATTCACGGTGCAAAGAATCCATTTTAAGGACTAGAAGTAAGAATCAAGACGTAGGAATTAAGAAGATAGATCAAGACCAAACACCTACCGAAAGCTTCGCTTTCGGTAGGTGTTTGGTTAAGCCAGCCCCCCTTACTTCTTGAGACGACGCTATATTTCTAAGAGAATCGTCTTTGTTATACTACCATCCTTTGCAGATTCATCATGTCGCTCAACTATAAACCGACCATTTTGGTTATATGCAACAAAACCGACGCCAACGAGAGAATAATAACAACTCATCCGTCCTAATTCTGGTGCTACTGCCACATTTACCTCATTACACCCATAAGCTTTGCCCAGACCATATCGTTTTGTACTCTTGTCGACAAAGGTAACGTCAACGTAAATTGCTTGTTGAAGTTTTTGGGGGTCATTATCGTCAACGACGGCAGGATTTTCCTTTTCAGTATGCCAACTTATTTTTTCAACTGGTGATGTATTTTGCGTTGGATTTGATTCTATATTAGCGGGTACGTTACCGGTTGCAGGAGAACCCGCCTTATTTTTTTGCATGTACAAATAGGATCCACCAACGAGTAAAACTACAATAATTACTATGAGTAAGGGAGTGATGAAACCATTTTGTGAGTTTTTCATACGTTTTTATTATTATATGTGTGGCTCTATAATACTTCTATTATAGAGTTGAAGCAATGGTTTTAACCTCTACTCTCTATAAACTGCTACCCAGCAATTGTCCTTTCGGTCTGTACTGCAACGCTTCCAGAACATGTCGCTCTTCAACTTCAGGAGAATCTTCAAGGTCAGCAATAGTTCGGGCTAGTTTAATGCTTCTGTGAAAGCTTCGAGGAGACAACCCAAGTTTCTCTGCCGATTGTGTTAAAAGCGACATCGCACCCTCTTTTACTTGTGCGAGACGTAACAACTCTTTTGCTCCCATGTCTCTGTTGATACGCATATTTTTCCTTTCATTTTTGAATCGCTGAAGTTGTTTCTGCCTTGCTTGTATAACTCGTTCTTTGACTTCCATTGTTTCGCTTCTCCCCTCCCGGTTTCCTCCTTCTTGTTTTGAGAGCTTCTCTGATGAAATTTTCCCGACCTCAATCCATAAGTCGATACGGTCCATGATTGGACCTGAAATTTTTCTCTGGTACCGTATGAGTTGGGCTGGCATACAAACACAAGGCTTGTCACTACCAAAATTTCCACATGGACATGGGTTCATTGCAGCAATCAAAATGAAATCTGCAGGAAACAGGGCTGAACCTTTTGATCTCGAAATGTTGATATATCGTTCCTCAAGTGGTTGACGGAGTGCTTCAATGACGCGTCGGTCAAACTCTGGAAACTCATCTAAAAATAAAATGCCCTTGTGTGCAAGAGTTATTTCTCCGGGCCTTGGGGTGTTTCCTCCACCAACAACAGAAACATATGAAGATGTGTGATGTGGCGCGCGAAATGGCGGGTGAGTGATAATATCACCTTTCAATGTGCCTGCGACAGAATGTATGGCGGTAGCCTCTAGTGTCTCCTCATAAGAGAGTTCTGGTAAAATGTTGATGAATGCCTTGGCGAGCATAGTCTTACCAGTTCCAGGTGGACCAAAGAGTGTGATGTTGTGTCCTCCTGCCGCTGCTATCTCGAGTCCACGTTTTGCACTCTCCTGTCCTTTGATATCAAAAAAATCAACATCAAAGTCTTGAATCACGCTTTCAATAACAGTTTTCTCTTGCATTGGTAAAGAGAACTTTTCTTGAGAGGCCTTGTCTTTCTTTTTTGTATTTAAATGGTCAATAAGCTCTTTCAGTGTTTCAACAGGAAATACAGTTATCCCCTCAATAAGGGCCGCTTCGCGTGCGTTCTCTCTCGGCACATATGCTTCGTGGAAACCAGCAATGGCCGCCTCTCTAACAGCAGAGAGTACACCGCTTACTTTTCTTACTTTTCCATCGAGAGAGAGCTCACCAAGAAATACCTTTTTACTTGGATCAAATAAAATCTCATCAGAGGCTAAAAGATAGGTCAAAGCCATGGCTAAATCAAAAACAGCACCCTCTTTTTTGATGTCAGCTGGTGCGAGGGAGATAATAACTTTTTGATTCTTACTTTTTGGTGATTCGAACCCGGAATTTTTGATTGCGGCACAGATACGATCTCTCGATTCTTCAACTGCTTTATCTGGCAATCCAACAATAGAAAAGGCGTGTAGACCACGTGAAAGGTCGACCTCAACGTCAACAATAATCGCCTTGAGGAGTATTGCTTGGGCACTTTGAACTTTAGAAAAGCTCATTGAGATAAATAAAAATTGAAGACTAAGCTTTCAAAACAAATATTTAAATCAGAACCACACTCTTCTATTATTATTTCATGTCAGCGTGAGTCAAACAGGTTCTCGCAGATGGATTTGCTTCAAGGCGTTCCCTTGGGATTGTTTTTCCAGTTGTCTCACAGGTTCCGTAGGTTCCACTCTCGATCTTATCGAGTGCGTGTCTAACCTCGTTATACTGAATTTCAAGCTCACCGAGGATGGCAGTATTTTCTTCAAAGGCTTCGAGGCTATCAGCAGTTTCGTTATCATCTGCAGCCATGACATCCATCTCGGGCTGCACGGCTTCCCAATCATTTGGATTACTTGGATTAACTCGCCCGACACTTTTAAGTTCACTTTCAAGTTTTGCAAGCTCTGTCTCTAATTTATTTTTAAAATATTCTAAATCAGTAGTATTCATGTATTTATGATATCAAGTCTTCTTTTAACATACAATGCGGCAAAAGGTACAGTTTTTATCGCTTAAAGACGGTAACTGTCAGACGATTGTAAATTTCATTAAATGTGTCCTCATTGGTTGTAATGACGAGCGTTTCTTTATTGATGAAAGAATAAAGCAAAACTGTTTTACCAGCGCTATCTTTTAAAATTCTAACATCTTTATTCTTGACCACCTTATCCTCAAAAGTATCATTCCAGTCACCCACCTTATCCCCAATATATGTTTCTGTGCTGGTTGCAACTGGTGGCTTTGCTCGGGTAAATATTTCGAGTAAATCAGCAGCCATGGTTGTCTCGAGGCTGAGCATTCCGGAGAAGGCGCTGTCGTAGAAATTTGATTTTAATATTAAGAAGGGTTCCCCATCATTTATTATATGCAACCCCAGGACAAATTCCGGGTCAAGGGATCTTATGAAAGACGGGGTCGCTCTTGTATTCAGAAGAGAGAATAGTCCAGGCGTTTCCAAGAGACGATCTTTCCTCTTCCCATCTTTTGTTAAAGTAGAGTCAGTTTCGACAAGGACTATGTTAAGTATCGATCCAGCAGTATAAGTAGTGTTTGATTTCAAACTATCAATTGAAGCAACTAGGTTTACCCTGGTGAAACCATCAGTAAGTACCTTGTCCTGGTAGTCAGAGAAACTAATCGGTGTTACTTCACCAGGCATAGGATTTTCAACCGAGAGTTTGGTATAGACCAAAAAGAGTGCACCTCCACCGAGAAGGAAGAAAAAAGTACTTAAAATGAGAGGGATGGTGATACGTGTTTTTTTAACAACTGCTTCTGAAGAGCCGATTCGTCCACTTGATTGAGGGCTAAGAAGTTCTGGAGAGGTTTGATACGGGGCACTTCTGAGTTGACTTGCATTGTTTGTTGGATTAAATTTTTTTTGAGAGAGCCCTGATTCAATGGTTTTTGATAACGTATCCGCACTTCGACTCTCTGGAGTCGATAGCCTTTTCTCCAGCGGTTCTTGTACTTTTGTAATAATCGCTTCGCGAATCTGTGGTTCTAGCGGCTCTACTTCTATAGCAGGCGGGACCTCTAATACAGGTTCAGACATCGCCGCAGTCTTTTCCTGCATCAAACGTTTTGTCATTTCTTCGCGATCTCTATCCTTACGTTCATTTTCAGCGATAGCCATTTTAACTAATGACCCAGCATCTCCCTTCATTGCTTCTGCTACATCACTTTGATAGGTCCTCAGAAGGCGGATGCCAGCCTTCAAATCTTCGGGGGTCTCTCTACCTTTTTGCGACAAAACATTTTCGAAACTCAAAAATCTTGGTTCTTGGTTTTGACGTGGTTGACCCTGGGTAGGATTTGGAATTGGTTGCGCTACACTCGGTGTTGTAGGTGGATTCGCATTGTTCTGCACGGGTTGTTTATTATCTGGAGGCATACTGATATATTGTTTATCATTTTAACACCGTTTTCTCTTTGGAGAGAATTTTTACAAACAAAAACACCGCTTGGTCTACGACCAAGCGGTGTTTTTGTTTGTAAAAATGCTACTTGCTCTGCTCCTTAAAAAAATTCGGCTCACAGTCTTTGATTGATAATGCAATTCGATTGCGCTCAATCTCAACTGCCTTAACAATCACTGGGACCACCTGCCCTTCTTTAAGTAGGTCTCCAATTTTTTCAACTCGAAATGGCGCGAGCTCAGAGATGTGCACCAGTCCCTCTGTGTTGCCGATAAGCCTGACAAACGCACCAAACTCAGCGATTTTAGTAACTACCCCTTCAAACCTTTCCCCTACTTTAAATTCATGCGTCATTTCTTCAACGATCTTTAGTGCTTTTTCTGCAGAACCGTGTTTGCCGGTAATATAAACCGTACCGTCATCCTCGATCATGATGTCCGCCCCCGTTTTTGCTTTTATGTCGTTGATTACCTTTCCGCCTGTTCCAATTACCATGCCAATTTGATCAATTTTTATTTTGGTAATGAGAATCTTTGGTGCGTTTGGTGAAATATCGGCACGCGGTACAGAAATCTCCCCCTCAATTGTTTCAAGTATCTGCAACCTTGCTACCCTTGCCTGTTCCATTGCTTCGGCCAAAATCGAAATCGGCACCCCATCAGTTTTTATATCCATTTGTATGGCATTGACCCCATTTTTCGTTCCCGCGACTTTAAAATCCATATCTCCGTGATGATCTTCCGGTCCTTGTATGTCAGTAAGTATCTTATACTTTGGATTCACCACCCCCTCTTCCATAAGTAGCCCCATCGCAATTCCAGCAACTGGTCGTTTGATTGGAACCCCTGCATCCATCAAGGCTAGTGTTCCCGCACAAACGGAGGCCATGGACGTTGATCCGTTTGAGGCAAGCGATTCAGCAACAATGCGGATGGTATAAGGAAAAACTTCTTTGTTTGGAATAACAACCGAGAGAGCTTTTTCTGCTAGTGCTCCATGACCAACCATTCGACGATTAACTCCCCCAAGTTTACCAGTCTCTCCAGCAGAAAATGGTGGAAAGTTGTAGTGGAGTATAAAACGCCTTTCGTAATCCCCCTCCATTCCTGAGACAGATAGTGCATCCTGTGGTCCACCAAGTGTTAATGCTCCCAGTACGTGCGTTCCTCCTCGGTAGAAAATTCCAGATCCGTGAAGTGTTGAGGAAATACCTCCAGCTTTTGCGTAAAGCGTACGAAGTTCGCTCATTCCTCTTCCATCAGCGCGCTTGTCCTCATTGATTGCACCAAGATGAAGGAGTTCATTAACTCTCTCTTCAATAAAATGCCCCGCAGATTCTTTGTTGAATGCGTCACCCAAATTTTCCTTCACCTCTTTAAGCCATGCTTCTTCTGCGGCGAGGATATGTTCTTTCCCAACCCCAGAGAAAATTGCAATTTTTAACTTCTCTTGCCACTCTGCTGTAAATAAACTGGTTATTTCTTCTGGAACGACTCTTGCTCCAACTTCTTTTTTTACTTTTCCAATTTCGGCAACGACCCTCTTTTGAAATTCGTTAAAGATTTCAATCTCACCAGATGCTTTTTTAAACGCTTCAGCGAGTACTGTCTCACTTGATTCATCTGCACCGACCTCAATCATGACGATATTGGTATCCTTACCACAGATAATCATGTCAAATTCCTTATCGAGACTCTCTCTTTGTTTGTAGGTTGGATTGATTATCAAGTCCTCCATATCTTTTTCTTTAAAGACTCTTACTGCCGAAACAGGCCCTCGCCAAGGAATGTCAGATACGGCGAGTGCGAGTGAGACAGCGTTGATGCCAAGAATATCTGGATCATGCTCGCCAACAGCAAGTGCCATAACTACCACTTGTACTTCATAGCGCATAGATTGCTCAAAGAGTGGGCGGATGGTTCTATCAATAACTCGTCCTGATAAGATCGCTTCTTCTGATGGACGATTCTCTCTTCTGATAAACTTACTTCCAAGGATTTTTCCTGCAGCATAAAATCGCTCATCAAACTCAACTGAGAGTGGAAAGTAGCTACTCTCCTTCTCTTTATGTGACATCACAACTGTTGCTAAAACGACGGTATCCCCTTGTTTGAGAAGTACTGAGCCGTTAGTTTGATCAGCCAAATCAGTAAACTCCGCGGTAATCTTCTCCCCTCCAATTAGTACCTCAAATGTTTTTGATTTCATATGTCTGGGACTTCCAGATTTGGCAAATTTCCTCGTTGCTTCATTGTCGGTTTCTTGCGTCGTACGTCTAGTACGTCTGCAGAAATCGACTTCCTCGCGCCTCGAACTTTACTCAAATCTCAAAGCCCTGATTAATTTTGATGTACAGATTTTAGGTCTCAAGCGCTTCGCTTTGGCGAGGGATTGAAATCTATCTATCTGTACACCATGTTTCTACTGTTAATGACCTCACTTTAGTAGAGAATTAGGAAAAAGAAAAGCCCCTCCACGCTAGCGTGGAGGGGCTTTTCACTTACTTTGTTCCCCTTCTTTGGTTTGGTAGTCCAATCAGATATTTCTTTGGATCTTCCGAGAGGTCAATGAAATCATCTGCCGCTTCACGCAATTTACTCGATGCGGACTTACCAAAGGCAACCACCTCAACCTGACAACCTTGGTTATTCTTTAAATACTCAACGAGAGGAATAAAATCCCCATCTCCCGAGGCGATAATAATAGTATCAACCTTCGGTGCAAACTTCACCGCATCTATGGCAAGTCCGACATCCCAATCAGCCTTCTTGGCTCCACCATAGAATATTTGCAAGTCTTTGGTCTTAGTTTCAATACCCACTTTCTCAAGCGCCTCGAAAAATCCTTTTTCGTCGCCGCTCTCGGTAGTAATAACATAAGCTACTGCACGGATGAGTGAGCGCCCAGCCACGGCATCTTTGACCACTTGGCCAAAATTAACCTTAGCGTTATAGAGATTTCTTGCAGAGTGATAAAAATTTTGTGTATCAATAAAAACAGCAACGCGTTGATCTTTGTGTTTAATAACGGGCATATGATTTATTCGATTAAATAATTTTTGTATAAATCACGTCCGTGCGGATTTGCGCTGGACGCAACAGGTAAAAATATCGGTTAAGTGTAATAAATAGTGGCAATAAAAAGAGAAACCAAAATATGTAAAAATCGACCTTGGCTCACTAGTTTAGTTTAGCATAAATCAGAACTTCCCGAGAGAGCTCGGGAAGTTCATCACTTTATGTTATTTGAGTGCTAATTTCTTAACAATCGCAGTGTGTCGCTTTGGATTTTTCTTCTCTAAATACTTGAGGTGAGAACGCCTATCAGCAACCATCTGCAAAAGGCCACGACGTGAGTGGTTATCCTTGGCATGGGTCTTGAGGTGAGAAGCTAGCTCCTCAATTCGCTTAGTCAAAATTGAAATCTGGACCTCAGGTGAGCCAGTATCAGTCTCATGCACACGCACGTCTTTGATGATTTTCTCCTTTTTCTTCTTAGTTAACATGGCTAGCACTTTAGCATAAAAGCCTTATTCCCGCAAGCGCAAGGAGACAATCTCTTATTTATAGGCAAGTTGCCGTGTTTAGTGCTTAAAAATAGCATCAAAATGATATACTTTAACTATGTCGCACAATTTTATGAATCTCGAAACACTAAAAAGACAATTTCTTGAATATATCGAGATTGAAAAGGGTCGTTCGCTGAAAACGGTTGAGAATTACGATCGTTACCTCACGGGTTTCTTTTCTTTTGCCAAAGTGACCGACCCAGCCAGAATTACCGACGAAATGCTTCGTGAGTACCGACTTTTTCTTAATCGTCAGATAGTTCATGGAGGAAATACCAAACTCCGCGATACCCTCAAACGCAAAACCCAAAATTATTACCTTATCGCCCTTCGTTCTTTCCTCAAGTATCTCGCCAAGCGTGGAATTACCACACTTTCTCCACTCGCAATCGAGCTCGCCAAAATTCCTGAACGCTCTCTTGATCTGATTTCTTCAGAGGATTTGGTTCGTTTGATGAACGCGCCTGATGGGAGTGACGTTAAGTCCTTGAGGGATAAAGCAATCCTCGAGCTCCTCTTCTCTACAGGGCTTCGTGTCTCTGAGCTCTGTGCGCTACCACGTGATATTGATCTTGGTAAGGACGAATTCTCGGTCCGTGGTAAGGGTGAGAAAGTCAGAGTCGTGTTTCTCTCAGGTGAAGCAAAGGATGCAATCAAGAAATATTTGGCAAAGCGCACTGATATGGACGACGCACTCTTTGCTCAACTCTCGGTTATTAATAAGTCCGATAAACGCAAATCTTCACGCCTCACTTCCCGCTCGATTGAGCGAATTATCAAACAGTATGCGATCAAAGCTGGAATCTCAAAGAAAGTTACTCCGCATGTCGTCCGCCATTCCTTTGCCACCGATCTCCTCCAGAATGGTGCTGACCTCCGCTCCGTCCAAATGCTCTTGGGGCACGCTAACATTGGCACCACGCAAATCTACACTCACCTTACTGATAAATATCTCGCCGAAGTCCACAAAAATTTCCACAACAAGCGAAGGAAATAACTTACACTACGAAAAAGCAAAACCGTCCTCCAGGCGGTTTGCCTGTTGGACGGTTTTTTCGAAAGCTTTGTCAGTATTTAGAATGGAGGGCGCGAAACAACCTTTCTTTCGACCATTGAGTTTGGATTGCCAGATACGTACCACCAATGGATGCAAAAGTTGCAACCAAGCACGATTCCTGAGAGAGTCCACCACATCCAGTTTGGATAAATGTTACCGAAAAATGGCCCCCCGATAGTTTTGTACAGATATCTAAGGAGTAAGTCCACTCCTAGGGCACCTACTATGGGTATCAAGCATCTGCAATATGTTTTTGTCAGACGTTCCTGATAATCCCTGTCAGAATCTTCCGCGCCTGAAATTCTAATCATGGAATACACCAATGGTGCCAATACAGATACTACTATGCGCGTTGACGCTCCAGTATTGACGTAATAGGTGGGAGGTTCGTTTGACCAAATCCACGTAATAAAAGTGAAGAATAAGGTATCGAAGAGCGGTAGAATGACCATGATGGGCGTTCCTCTCGGTGTGAGCCTGACTTTCTAAGTTACTTATATAAAAATACACTAGAACTTGCAAGAAATTTGGAAAAACCTAAGCGCAACGAAATTGCGCTTAGTTCAAGTGGACTTCAAACAGGTCCTCACAGTTTTGGAGCCAAAATTTCTCGACAACAGAGGATAACCTCTTCGGGGCAAGTAGTCACATCCAAAAGATATCTGCGAAGTCTCTCGTATGTCTCAGGGTATGTTCCTAGAACTACTTCAAATATCTGACAATCCCTGAAACCTACCTCCGGTTCATTGAGTTTATTACATGCGTCAGTAACAAGCGTGCGAATTTCGTCCGCAGTCATGCCCATTGCCATAACAACACCTTTTTTCTATCTATTCTTTATAAGTGAGAAAACAAGGTAATAGTTACTTCATAGATTATTTCTTCCACACCATTTCAAAAATTTCTTTAACCGTTTTTGCCACTTCCTTATTATGAGTCACTGCCTTTTGATTCTAAAAACGAAAAGGCGCAACGAAAGTTGCGCCGATGGTGAGGGGGTGGTGGGGAAAGGAAAGAAAGAAAAAGAACGGAGGTGAAAAGAACGAGGTGAAAATAAAGAGAGGATTGGGGTGAGTGAAATAAGGGTAAGTGTAAGTAGAAAGAGAAAGAAGCGGAAAGAAAGGCAATCTACATACAAAAACCGATATTCCACTCACCTGCTGGCTCTCAAAGGCTTCTGTCTATTAGAACTCAGTATCAACAAAAAGGTTTCTTTTTTGTATTTACTTACAAAAAGTTTTAGTATTGATGGATGAATTCCGTTAGAGATTCAGGAAGTTGGTATACGCATGTACTCAAAAGTACGAAAGACGGTAAGTGGTATACAGGATCTACGGGAGATTTACGGAAACGTTTCAAACAACATAATGATGGTAAATCTCTCTCGACAAAGTATCGAGGTCCGTTTACACTGATATATTATGAAATGTGTAGAAATGAGAAAGATGCACGGTCGAGAGAGATATATTTAAAATCTGGCATGGGAAAACGATATCTCAAAAATAGAATGAAACGTTTCCTATCTCTAACGGAATGAAATTAATCTCTTGGAATGTGAATGGCATACGCGCGGTGCATAAAAAAGGCTTACTAGTTCCCTTTATTGAAAAATACAAGCCGGATGTGTTGTGTCTGCAGGAAACAAAAGCCGAACAGCACCAATCTGAAGTTGATCTACCCCAGTATGAGGAGTACTGGAATTCCTCGACTGCGCGCAAGGGTTATAGCGGTACTGCAATTTTTTGTAAGGTAAAGCCAATCAGCCTTATTTTTGGTTTTTCCGACGAACTTGTCAAGAAATATGGACTCACGGGTGACAGCTATGGTAATCCAAACGCTGAGGGGCGTGTGTTGGCAGTAGAATTCAAGGATTTTTATGTGGTAACGGTCTACACTCCAAACTCAAAGGAAGACCTATCTCGTCTCACGCTTCGTCATAAGCATTGGGACCCAGCGTTCCTTGAATTCTGTAAAGAGCTCGAGGAAAAGAAACCGGTAATCTTCTGTGGCGATTTAAATGTTGCACACTCCCCTATTGACCTCGCTAACCCAAAGGCCAACGAAGGCAAACATGGATACACTAATGAGGAACGTGAAGGTATTGATAAAATAATTTCTGCAGGTTTCGTTGATACCTTTCGTGTATTTAATAAAGAAGGTGGCCAATATTCATGGTGGAGTCATTTTGCAAACTCTCGTGCTCGTAATATTGGCTGGCGCATCGATTACTTTTTTGTCTCAAAAAAACTTGTTTCAAAAGTAAAAGGTGCCCAAATTCTCCCCGAAGTTCTCGGCTCCGATCATTGCCCTGTGACCCTCGAGTTATTCTAAAGGACAAAAAGTTATCCACATATTTTGTTGTGATGTCCTTTACATGTCTTTTATGGTTGCTACAATATATCCAGAACAAATTTTAACTCATCACTGATTTGTTACTGTGGTATCACTTCAGTTAGTTCTTTTAAGGAAACGTTTTCTTTGAAAGGTTCTTTTGGATTATTCCTTGGGTAATATTGCACTCTCGATCAATTTATTTTTATAAAGCGAGGCACTGCATCTCTCTTGTGATTTCTGAAAGTTTACTTTCTCACCAACCGCTTATTTTAGCTTGACTTGACGTCTCTCCATCGTCGAAGATCGCTGATTTAGGCGGTTTTTTGCACCCAAACTGTCTCCATTGGTTCACGTGTAACGTTATTCTTTGGTTCTTGGTCTTTGTGTCTTTCTTATGACCTAACACTTATAACCTAAAACCTTGGTCATTATTCGACCCAATGTTTCTTGCGAATATCCTCAATAATTTTTTCATCCTCCTCCTCTTTCTTTTCTTTTCCCTTTTCACCTAGTGCCCTAAGCTCGTCCTCAGGTAGTTTGGCAACCTCGAGTGCTCGCTTTTCCAAATACTCCACCGTGTTTTTGGTAGGGTCTTCCAATACCTCCTCGAGAAGTGTGTGTAAAAGGTTACCAATTCTTGGTCCAGGCATTTCATGTGTAACCTCCATGAGGCGTTTCCCATCAATTTTCAGCATCCCGACAGAGACAGGGTCTCTCATTGCCTCCTCCACCATAGACTTGTATTTTCTCAACCTATAAGGATTCTCCTTTGGGCGTCCTGTACCAATACGGTCACAAACCCGTAAATCCATCAAATCCCAGACATTTTCCTTACCAATGTTAGCAATAAGCCTACGTACCGCTGAAAGGGTGATTTGCTCTGTGTCTGAGAAAAACATGTGCCATCGCACCATTTTACTGACTAATTCGGTTATTTCACGTGAAAAACGTAAATCTTTGAGTGTTTCCCGTGTAACCCGACTCCCCACTACGTCATGACCATAGAAGGTCCAATCCTTCTTTTCTTCTGACCAACGACGTGTTTCTGGCTTAGATATATCGTGAAATAGGCCTGAAAGACGGATATGAAAAGGCCATTTTTTGTCGGCGGCATGCTGGAGGGTCCGTAGATTGTGCTCCCAGACATCAAATTTATGCGCTTGATTCTGAAATATTTTAACCCCTCGCTCAAAATGAGGGCTTACGTACTTGAGTATTCCGAGTTTTTGGCAGAGAACCAAACCGTCTTTTGGTGTATCTGAGTTCAGAATCTTCACAAACTCATCTCGAATCCTCTCCTTGGCTATTTTCCCCAGGATTTCATGTGAAATCATTATGGCCTCTTCGGTCTCTTTGTTAATCATGAAACCTAGTTGATTGGCAATTCTGACGGCTCTGAGGATACGCAAACCATCCTCAGTAAACCGTTCTTTGGCTTCGCCTACCGCTCGTACCACTTTGGCCTCCAAGTCCTCTTGTCCTTTATAAAGATCAACTAATTGTCCTTTAGAAATATTATAGGCTAGAGCATTGATGGTGAAATCTCGGCGTTTCAAATCATCCTCAAGGTTTTTACTGTAGGTTACCTGATCCGGGTGTCTACCATCGGAGTAAGTAGTTTCTAGTCGGTAAGTGGTAACTTCAACATTTTTGAGTGTCTCGTCTTCAGCTTCTTCATTAACGACACCAACGGTTCCGAAGTTATTTTCGTAAAAAGTATGTGGAAAGAGGGCAATGACCTCCTCAGGGCTCGCTATTGTTGTAATATCCCAGTCTTTTGGGGTTAATCCAAGTAAAAGGTCTCTGACACAGCCTCCGACTAAATAGGCCTCAAAACCGGCCTTTTCAAGCGTTTCTGTTATGTAAGAAACTTCTTTTGGAATTGAGAGTTTCGGTTTCATTTAGAGTACAGTATAGCTCAAAAGTGCTCTGGTCTCTAGTAAGTTATTCGATTCTGCGATACAATGCTCGGTGTTTAGAGGTATTAGCGCCTATGGTGAAATGGATATCACAACAGTCTTCGGAACTGTTATTCTGGGTTCGAATCCTGGTAGGCGCACAAGATTAAAAGCAAACTTTGTTAGCTTTTAATCTTGTGCGCCTAAGCAATCAGATTTATCTGATTGCGCCCAGGATTCGAAGAGTTTGAGTATGTCGCACGGAGCGTAGCGAGTACGACGCGAAAACTGTACCGTCCATGTAATGGAAGAATCCTTGTTTGAAAAGGTATACTGCCCCTGTAAGGGGAGAATCCAATTCAATTTGTCTTTTTGGTCCCTAGTTCTATAATATTGCGATCTGCGGGTATGGTTCAGTGGTAGAACACGTCCTTGCCAAGGATGAGACGAGATTTCGATTATCTCTACCCGCACACTAAGTTAAGAAGCCTAAGAGATGCGTCAATTCTGAGGATTACTTGTGCAAAACTGTGGATAACCCTGTGGACTTTGTGCATAAAGGACAGTAAAAAGCCTAGAAAAAAGTCTTAAATGGCACAATTTTTGGCAGAATAGCTATATTTTACAACGGTTTTATTAGACAAGTGCTAAATTGTCTCTTTTGTACCTATGTTTTAGGTCAAAAACTTGATTATGGAGCGAAAAATTAAGACAAATAAGGAGAAAATAGGGGATTTGGGGGAGAAAATTGCCATCAGATATTTAGAAAATAACGGACTTTCTGTGACCGAACGGAATTACCGAAAAAAGTGGGGAGAGATTGATATTATTTGCAAAAGGGGACGAACTACCTATTTTGTTGAGGTTAAATCGATTAGTCGGAGTTTGCTTATAGGAGGAATGGGTAGGGAGGGGTATCGGGCGGAGGACAATGTCCACCCTCATAAGCTCGAGCGAATCTCAAGGACAGTCCAATCCTATCTACTAGAGCATAAATCGAGTATAGAAGGGGATTGGCAGTTCGATTTGGTTACTGTGATCATTGATAAAGAGTCAAAAAAAGCCAAAGTTGAACGACTGGAGAACATTATTTTGTAAATTTAGGTGATTGGTACAGGAGTCTTTTAAATTGGCGATTTGGCTATCCTTATGCTAATATCGTTTAATCAATTAAAGGTTGTTTTAAGGTATTTCGGAGTGTGGTGTAACGGCTAACATGTCTGCTTTGGGAGCAGATGACTCCGGGTTCGAATCCCGGCACTCCGACACGTAGTGAGGATGAATAGACAAAGCAGTTTGTCTACGTCCGGGATTCGAAGAGTTTGAGCATATCGCACGGAGCGTAGCGAGTACGATACGTAAGGGAACACTTATACTCTGGAGTAAAAACTGTACCGTCCATGTAATGGAAGAATCCAGGCACTCCGACTGAATGAAATGAAGGAGGGTGAGCAAAGTGACTGCTCGCTTTGCGCCCGGGTCGTAAATTTCTGAAAACTTACGACATAATTTTTGTAGGGCAAAAATCAGATTCAGAGAGCTTTGCTCTGAGTAAATCGAAAAGGTACACTGCTCGTATAAGGAGAGAATCCCTTGACATGCAGTAAGGATGAATAAAGGACTTGCCCACTCCCCAAATAGGTTGCAAGTTTTTTGTTATAATATTTCTATGCCTCTAATTAATATTGAATACGATAACGAAAAAGTGAATGAAGTAGAAGCGTTTACTCTGTCGGAAGCTATTCGAGAAATCGTTTCTCGAATAACCGAAATCGAAGATGTCTTTGTCTATGCAAACTCTGCTGATGTTAAAGTGCAGATAGCTCCAATTGAAATATTTATACGAATGACTGCAAAGAAGATAAAAAACGAAGATAATTTAATCAATGAAGTCAAAATAGAACTTAAAAAATGGAAGGAGGACGTCAATTTTAAACACCTGATCAATCTAACGCTTATACCAATGAATTGGAAAATTGAAATAGGGATCTAAATAACTTTTATTTTTTATCCAACATTCCAACCAACAACCTCGACAATTCATCTGCTCTATTTTGATAAAACCATCGATTTTTGTTGGCAAGTTCTCCTTGTAAGAATTCACCGATTCCTAAGCCTTCCTGTGATTTCATACTTCGGTCTATGTGGCTTAAGGTTATTGCTCGCAACTCTCTGTCGTTTACTGATTTTTCCTCAGAGGTGGTGACGATAAGTCCCGAGAGCTTACCATTTACTTGATTAACGACACCGCCACCTGAAGAACCTTTTTGTGATACGAGGGTTCCACTGATAGAGAAGAGGTCAAAGGTATCTTCCTTGAAGGTAAAAGCTCTCCCAACATTTACAACACTTGTCGCTATGTAAATGTTTTGATTATTGCCTATATTGCCTAGAAGGCCCGCGGGATAACCTAGTACCAACACTTGCTCTCCAGGTTTAATTATAGAATCACTAGTATCTATGGCAATGGTAGGGAAGTATTCGGGCAATGTTATTCTAGAATCAATAGGGTGGGTGATATATAGAAGAGCAAAGTCGTCCTCGCCAGTTCCAAAAGGATCTGTTTCAACAATAGTCTTATAATTATTGCGGACCCAATTTGGAGAGAGATAAAGTAATTCTGCGCGGTAAAGTGCTTTTGCAGGATTTCCTAAACGCACAACACAATCAACCACCCCTTTACCAAGGGTATTCTGGAGGAGCAGGTACTGACCAATGTGTGCGTTCGTCAGGATGACACCACGATCATCAATGATTACACCACTGCCAGTTATAGAGCGTAGTTTGTTGCTCGTGCAGAGTATATTGACCAGTGTTTGCCGTGCGTTGGTATCAATATCAGAGAAATCAAGACGACCTGTGGTTTTGGTTGCTGTGGTTATTGAGGCAGGGGATTGATTTGGGGGTAATGTAGGATCTACAGAGATTGGTTTAGTATCTGTAGGTACATATTCTATATCGTTAGAGCTTTGATTTATCAGGACTTGGTTTTGATGGGAATCTTCGGGAGTAATCCTAAAGTATTGAAGAGAAAGCAATAAAAACACACCGAGGACTAAGACGGTGCTTATAATAGATGAGTCGACACCTTTTTTGCTCCTGTCTTCCATTGGGGCAGTATAGCATGCGTTCGAGGACTCATTGCCTTTTAGGATTTTGTATTGCGGAGGGGCACTTTTTTTGTTAGATTATGGGGGCTCTTCCGTAAGTGGAAGAGCCTCAGAGCAACCATAATTGCGGGATTAGTTTAATGGTAAAACATCAGTTTTCCAAACTGAGGACGGGAGTCCGATTCCCCCATCCCGCACAGAAATAAGAAGAAAAACACAAAGTGTTTGGTGGCTATCTCTATGTCATATTTACCAATAAACCTCGATACATTCGGCTTTGTCATAAGAGAGAAACGGAACGGTCTCTCGGTTAAATACAAGTGTGGTAGGGATTTTCTGTATTACGCTCTACACTATTATTTTCCAAAGAAGTTTAACCAAGGGTGTAATAATCCAGTAGAGATTGAAACAAAAAGATTATTTGGGAGTCCTGTTCCAGCTTATTTTTCATGGACTCAAATTCAATTTTATAAGCTACCCAGATTTTTAAAAGAAAATAGTCTAACGCTAAAAATAAATAAACAAATGATTGAGAGTTTCTCTGATTTTGTTAGGGCGATTCTTTTTTCCAGGATTAGTCACGATGAAGCTGTAGATATCATAGAGAGGGGAGTTTCGAAGGGAAATGTGGTTGGGGTCGATATCGCTCTGCGTTTTGAAGGACTTGAGGATCACGTACTCTTTGTGTATGGATTTGATGAAAAAGATTTTTATGTTTTTGATACGCACAAAGTTCCTTTACTCAAATACGAAAAAATAACCGACGATGATCGATATGTGATGAGGTTAAGCAGAGATGAGGTAAGGAAAAGATGGAAGATATTTAGTAGGGTTTGGGAGGTGAACCTGATTTAATAATGAAAGTTTTACTGGGGGCGTTTTTAGTGAGGCAGGTCAATATAAATAATTGCAGTGAGGAGGACTGCGGCGAGTAGAAAGAAGAATATAAAAATATTACTGTATTCAAAAATGAAAGAAATCATATTGAGGCAGTCTACTAGAAAAACAGAAACCGCGCCAGAGTGGCGCGGTTTCTGTTTTTCAGATGAGATTATTTGACGGCGTCCTTGAGCGCTTTTGCAGCTCGAAACTTTGGAACCATCATCTCTTTTACATGAACAGTTTCACCGGTTCGTGGGTTTCTCGCCTCACGAGCATTTCGCTTTTTGGTTGAGAAAATACCAAGACCTGCAATTGAGACCTCCTCGTTTCTCTTTAGTGAGCCAACGATTGAATCAATCACAACATCGACAGCTTGTTCAGCTTGAACCTTAGTGCCACCGAGTACTTCTTGAACTTTCTCTACTATTCCTGCTTTATTCATAGGCTAGAATTTACTTAAGGACCCATCCACAAATAATTCCCCCATCTTACGCTCACTGCATCTTTGCTTATAATCACTGCTCAATCGCAAAATCTTTCAATGCACTTGTAGTGCACCTTAAGATTTTACTCAATCACATTAATCATATTCAAAGCACATTGAACCTAATCTCCGGAACTTATTTGTGGAAGTGTCCTTGCTACTAATTCACACTAATAGATACCTCATCTATATCTAAGAACCATTATATAATAAGGGTTTTTTAATGCAACAAGGTACAGGAAGTAAGAAGAAATTGAAACCCCCTGCCGTGCAACGCACGGCAGGGGGTCTATCTGCTTACTCACTCCTTCCTTTTGAAATCAGAATCTCGGTCTTCGTGCGGAATCCACCTCCCCGCACTACTGACCTGCCCGGCGCCACCGCAGTTGTTACAGGCCCACTCGTTCCCGTCCATGTCCTCACGCTTCCCTGTGCCACCGCAGTGCGGACATGTATAACCTTTTGTAGTCATGGTCCTTACTCCTGAAAGTCCACATCCTACCCACGGTCATCGTGAGGTCAGAAAGAATATGAACTGATGTTAGTTTGTTAAAAAGTATCAAATTATAGAAATATTTTGAGTTTTCTAAATAAGCTAATATATAAGGCGTGTTTTTACCATAGATTGACAATAATATTGTCATTATATACGATACATTTATGACCAGAAGTTCAAAATTGCAAAGAGAGTGCGGATTGGAGGATGTTGACGTGCTACTCATGAGATATCTTTCTAGGTATCCACACGCCACTCCGAGCGCTATAAGCCGTGAGTTGTCAGTGCCTCGCACTACTGTACATTTTCGCCTCAATAAACTTGCCGAGAGAGAACTGTGCGAGCTCAAGAAAGTGAGAAATCTATCGACTTGGGTTTTAACAGCGCTTGGATCAAGTTTGTTAATTAAGTCAAAAGAGAGACTTGTAGAAATTTCCATAGGAGAAGGAATAGACGCCTTTGAGGAAACAATGATTTCGTTGGCGGCTGAACCCCACCCATCTCGAGTGTATATGTTTGAACCAAGTGAACAAACAAGACTTTTTACTCAACATACTAACGAGAAAATATATAGTCGAGTGAGTGATTTAATAAAAAAGCATGACATAATCGTTGAAGCACTTATCGGCGAGAGGACACTAGAATACGTAAGAGAAATGGGGGAGGAGGTTAGAGTTCATATGCACGGACGACCTACTATTGCCTATGAAATCCCTGACAATGTTTTAAATTTTGAGCAGGTGATTATTTGCTTTAGTGAAGATGTGTATTTTTTTAACTATAAAACACTTAGGTTGACACATATTAGCAGTAAGGAGATAGCCAATAATTACCGGTTAATATTTAAGTTTTATAAAACCTTTGGGAAGAAAGTAAATTTTAACGAGGTACTTAAGGTGTAAAAATGGCAAGATTTAGTATTAAAAATCAAAAAACCCCGCGCATAAAATGCGTGGGTCCTTTGATTTTTAAGGTTGGTTAAGAGTTAGTTCTACCTCGCGTATTCAATTGTTCTCGACTCCCTAATGACATTCACTTTGATTTCTCCTGGGTATTTTAGTTCTTTTTCGATACGTAGGGCTACCTCTCGTGCAATTTTCTTAGCTTCGAGGTCAGTTACTTTCTCAGGGGTTACGAAGATACGCACCTCTCGCCCTGCCTGCAAGGCAAAAGTCTTCTCGACACCTTCAAATGAGTTAGCGATAGTCTCAAGGTCTTGTAAGCGCTTGAGATAATTCTCAACACTGTCCCGTCTTGCCCCAGGACGTCCTCCTGAAATTGCATCTGCTACTTGCACGATAATTGATTCAACAGTTTCATATGGATACTCTTCGTGGTGTGCCTGCATGGCTTGGATGATTGCGTTATCTGCACCAAACTTCTGCAAGATTCGTCGTCCAATCTCCACGTGGGTTCCTTGCACTTCGTGGTCAACTGCTTTTCCAATGTCGTGGACGAGCGCTCCTGCTTTGGCCACGGCGACATTAGCACCAAGCTCGGATGCAATCATTCCAGCAATGTGTGCCATTTCAACTGAGTGTTGTAATACATTCTGACCATAGCTGGTACGGAAGTGGAGACGTCCAACAATTGAGATAATGCGAGGGTCGAGTCCAAAGATGCCACATTCGTAAACTGCCTGTTCACCCTTTTCTTTAATGATTTTGTTAATCTCAAGCTTGGCTTTCTCAACAGACTCTTCAATCTTTGCTGGCTGGATACGACCATCAGCAATGAGTGTTTCAAGGGCGAGGCGTGCAATTTGTCTGCGAACAGGATCAAATGATGAGATTAGGATTGATCCCGGGGTGTCATCAACAATGACTTCAACTCCAGCGGCTCGTTCGAAGGCTTTGATGTTCCTCCCTTCTTTACCGATAATCTTTCCTTTGATTTCATCTGAGGGGATAGCAACAGCGGTCGCCATAACGTCGTTAGCAACTGAATTACCTAACCGGTGAATTGAGGTGGTGAGGATTTCTTTTGCGCGCAAATCAAGTTTCTCTTCATTGGCTGTTTCAAATTTTTGCATCCGTACGAGTAAGTCGTCCTCGTAATTTTTCTCAATTTGCTTCAGGAGCTCCTCTCTAGCACCTTCTTTAGAAAGACCCGCGACACGAGAGAGTTCGTCTTCCTTCTTGGTTTCCATTTGCTCTGTTCTTTCGCGGATATCGCGGATTTCTTGAGCTTTTTTCTTTAATGATTCAACCTCTTGGTCGATATCACCTTGTCGTTTGTCGAGCAACTCTTCTTTTTTGATCAAACGATCCTCGGTCTTTTTTATCTTATCTTCCCACTGCTTCTCTTCGCTTTTGAGGCTATCGAGACGTACTTGCGCTTTTTTCTCGGTTTCTTCGGTGATGCGGGTGGCATTTTCCTTGGCTTCAATCAACATCTCTTTGACACGGAGTTCAAGAGAGCCTTTCTTCGAGAGGGTGATGAGCCAACGAAGTAGATAGCCAATAGCAATTCCCGCGAGGCCCGAAATAGCCAAGAGAAGCGCTACTATTTTAAGTGACATAATAATTTTAGCTCGATCCTAACAGTTTGGTACGAAAAAATCCTTCACTTCTGAAATGGAGCTCGGTCAATCTAAGTTTTGGTAACGAAGCATTCACGATCTTTCTACTAAATTGTCTGTAATCTAAGCGGTAAACGTAATAATGTATAGTGTTCCGAAGAACAAGCTCATAATACCGATTTTTTTGTGAGTTGTCTATTGCAAACAAAAATCAAGAATTAAGAACCAGGTACACACCAAAAATCTCCGAAAGCGACGCCTTCGGAGATTTTTGGTGTGTACTGTAAGTGATTTACTACGGATTATTTTTTGTTTCCCAAGATTTCATCGATAATCCCATACTTCTTGGCTTCCTCTGCAGTCATAAAGAAGTCGCGTTCAACATCTTTTTCGATTGTCGCTAGGGGTTTGCCGGTATTCTTTGCAAGAATTTTATTGAGCTGTTCGCGAGTCTTCAAGATGTGGCGAGCGGTGATCTCAATATCTGTTGCTTGTCCTTCAGCACCACCACTTGGTTGATGAATCATTACCTCGGCATTGGGTAGAATGTATCGTTTACCTTTAGCTCCAGCTGAGAGAAGGAGTGCTCCGCCTGAAGCTGCCATTCCAACACAGTAGGTGGCAACGTCTGGCTTAAGAAAGTTCATGGTATCGATCATGGCAAGGGTTGAAGAGACGGATCCTCCTGGCGAGTTAATATAGAGGCTAATATCGGCTTTAGCATCCTCTGATTGCAAGAAGAGGAGTTGGGCGATGACGAGGTTTGCTACATGATCATCAATGGGGCCACCCATAAAGATGATACGGTCTCGCAGGAGACGCGAATAAATATCGTAGGCGCGTTCACCGAACTGGGACTTTTCTATTACGGTTGGTATAAGCATAAAAGTATAACTTTATTCTCAAGTTCTATTAAATTATTAACGTAAAAAGCAGAAATGATAACGAACTTATACTAACAAACTAGCTTACTTTGTCTATGAAGAACCACAGAAATACCTTTTTTGGACTCTCAGGTTTATTTCAGTGACTCGAGATACTCGAACGTTTTTTGTTTGCGAAGTTGATTCGTCGCGTAGTTCCAGGCTTGTTCAACAGTAATGTCTTTGTAGTGTTCCATCAAATGTTTTGATTCTTTCTCTACTTCATCATCAGTGGGTGTTATCGATTCTGTTTCAGCAATCTGTGCAAGGGTTAGCTCAAAACGGACACGTTTTTCAGCATCCGGTCGCCACTCAAGAAATAAGTCGTCTTGAGATTTTTTGAGCTGTAGTAAGTAGTCTGCAAACTTCAGTCCCATTTGCGCGAGATTTCCTTCCATTTGTCCTTTCATACGGACGAGTTCTTCTTCTACCATCACCTTTGGGAGGTCAATTGTGAACTGTGAAGAAATTGCTTCAAGAATTGCAACACGTTTTTTCTCTATTTGTTTTCGTTCCTTTTCATTATGTAATTCTGTTTTTACTTTTTCTTTAAAGTCTGTCAAATCGGTAGCACCGAGGGTAACCGCAAAACTATCATCGATCTCTTCAATACTTGTATTGTCTTCGTCATTTTGATGAGCTCGTTGTTCGCGAATCATTTCAATCGCCTTATCTACTTCCTTGTCGGTTACTTCAACAAGCTCCTCTTTCTTGCTGTTTTCATTGGCGGCAAGTTTTTTGTAGTCAGGGAGCTTGATTTCAGGGAAAACGTCGACTTTGATAATGAATTCAAGTGGAGCACCTTCTTCGATTTTAGTGATTTCTATTTTTGGATGCGCGAGTGGTCTGACATTTTCTGCCATAAGTATTTCTGGGTAAGAAGACTCGATGGCGTGCTCGGCCATTTCTTCAAGGAGATACCCACTACCGACTTGCTTCAATAACACCTGTTCAGGAATATGTCCCTTGCGAAAGCCAGGTAGGCTTATCTTTCCTTGAAATTCTTTGAGGACGTGTCCTCGGTGTTTAATAACCTCACTCCAGTCCAGAGCGACCGTAATCTGTACGGATGAGTCAGCAAGAGGGGTCCGTGTTGTTTTAAAAGGGTTATTTTTGATTGTTTCTGTCATAGGAAAACACTATAGCATAGGATGTAAAAATCAAGAATCGGAGAGTTATAAGGGAACAAAACACCTCCGAAAGCTTTGCCTTCGGAGGTGTTTTGTTGATCAGGTTTGTTTTTTGAGTTACTGAGGGCTATTGTTCGGGTCGTTAAGCTCGGCATTAAGATTTAAATTTGTCGCTTTTAAGTCCTGGCTAATCGATCCAATGTCGTCTGAACTACTCTGTGAGTTTAATTTCTGTGCGGTGGGATCATTGACCGCCTGCGCGTCGGCGGATGTATCTTGTTGCATCTGTTCAATTTCTAGCATTGCCTCATCATCTGATTTATTAGAGAGCATTTCTTTTGACCAGTAGTAGAGACCTCCTAAGACAAGTATGGCTACCACAACAATGATTCCGATGATTGGTCCTAGTGATGATTCTGGTTTTACCCCAATGTTCGGCATCATGGGATTTTTATTAGCCGAATTATTTATATTTGTATCACCGTTCTGGTCCATATTAGTTGATGGTTAATTGATTTAATAATATTACTCAACTTCGTTATTTGATGAAGTGGCAGAAGTTTCTTTTGTTACTCGGCGTTCTTTGGCAAGCATTGAAACGGCTTCAGAAAGAATCTTTTGAGCTTTTTTCAAGTTCTCTTGAATAGAATTGTATTGCGTCTTTACTTTTCCGAACTGTTCTTTGGGGTTTGTGGAAGTTGTTACAAGATCTGATTGTGTTGTTGCGTTTGCAATAGAACTCCGAACTTCGGCAATTAGTCCCTTTGCTTGGTCGACAAGAACTTTTTCTTTACTTGTGTCAGCACCTGCTTCACTAAGTTTCTTCATCCGCGATTCAACTCGAGCAACTATTTTGTCTAATCTATCTGATGCTGCAATAAGACGAGCTCTAACTAGTGCCAAAGATTCCTTAATCTTTTGATTTCTATCTTCCTTGACGTTTTTTATAGTACTACTTGCCATCTCTCGACGATCTTTGATGTCTTCTTTCATTTTGTTCCTCATCTCACCCCGAGCCTCTGAAGAAGTAGTTGAAGAGGTGTTTACCTTTAAGTCTTTACGCAATGCCCCGATGTCTTGACGCATATCAGCACGCTCGTTAATAATCTTGCCACGAGCGTCTTTAATATCCTCTTTGATTATTGCCTTTGGTGGTCTTGGAGGTGGTGGTGGAGGGGTAGATCCAGTAGACTCTTGTGCGCTAACTAAGCTGAAACTCAAAATAAAAAATATCACGGTCGCTAGTAGAGCCAAGGTGATTTTAGTGACTTTATCACTAGTTAAACTTTTTTGCATAGATCCAAATAATAATTAGAATTAAATGTGAGTAAACAAGATAAGTATAGCAAAATGTCTCATTTGACTCTTTATCAAATGAGACATTTTGTGTTGATAACTTTACGGACCTACTTTTTACTTGCTTGATAGAGTTCTCTCCCTCTTTCAAATGCCTCCATGGCCTCTTTTTTACCTTTAAATCCAGTTACTTCAACTACTTTATTTTGTAATTTCTTGTAGGTTGAATAGAAATGTTCTATTTCTTTGATGGTGTGTGGGTTAATATCGCTTAAATCATTGACCTTGTCCCAGCGGGGGTCCTTTACTGGCACTGCAATCACCTTACTGTCTTCTTCTCCACTATCAATCATGCCCATAATTGCAACGGGCCGTACTCGCACGAGGATGCCAGGGAATAGTGGATTAGTGGTCAGAATAATAACATCGAGTGCATCCCCGTCGTCCCAGAGGGTTTGTGGTACAAAACCATAGTCAAAGGGGAAGTCTTGGGCGGTATGTCCTACTCGATCGAGCGCGATAATACCGGTCTCTTTGTCGATTTCATATTTATTCTTTGAACCGCGATTAATTTCAACAATAACGTTCATTTCATCGGCGGTTCCTGGGCTAACATCATGAAGTAGATTCATAGGTTAATGGTTAGGTTATGGGTGATAGGGGTTAGTAAGGCACACAGAGACCAATTTTACACTGCAAAATTTTATTTTTCAATTTCTTCGGGGACTGAATCAATGGTCGCTTCTGCAAGAATTTCACCTTTAACCGATTGGATATCAATCTTCCAGCCAGTGAGTTTTGCAGCGAGACGAACGTTTTGACCTCCTTTACCAATGGCAAGGGACTGCTGATCTTCGGCAACCTCGACATGCGCTTCGCGAGCCTCTTCGTTCGTAATAGTCACAGAAATAACTTTAGCAGGGGAGAGTGCGTCTTCAATGAACTTCTTGATTTCAGGAGACCACTCGATAATATCAATCTTCTCTCCTCGGAGTTCACCCATAACCGTAGTGACGCGGACTCCTCGTTGTCCAACACATGATCCAACAGGGTCAACGTGAGGGTCATTTGAGTGAACTGCGATTTTTGAACGAGAACCTGCTTCACGAGCGATATTCTTGATTTCTACAACTCCGTTTGCGATTTCAGGTGCTTCAACTTCAAAGAGTTTCTTTAGGAATTGTGGATGTGACCGAGACAACTTGAGGAAGATTCCACGAGGAGTTTCCTCAACTTTGTAGAGATAAGCACGTACTCGCTCCCCTTGTTTATAACGTTCTCCAGGGATTTGCTCCTCGTAGGGAAGCAGGCCTGTGGCACGTCCAAGCTCGATAAAGATGTTACCCCGTTCAATTCGCTGAACCGAGCCGGTAACCACTTCGCCTTGGCGTCCGCCATACTCAGCAACCACAGAAACCTTCTCTGCCTCACGAATTTTCTGGATAATAACCTGTTTTGCTGTTTGAGCGGCGATTCGTCCATAGTCCCCCTTACTTTCAAGTGGAAAGACGACCTCTTCGTCGAGCTCTGCTCCCTTTTTGATTTTACGAGCGTCTTGTACGAGGATGTGGTGTTCGGGATTAAAGCGGACACGCTCATCTTCAAGGCGCGCTTTCTCTTCCTCTTCGGTTAATTCACCTTCTGGTTCCTCGTCTTCAAAGCGAACACGACTCTCATCAACGGCAATTTTAACCTGGTAGAACTCAACAACTCCACTATCTAGGTTGAATCGAGCACGAATAATCTGACCCTTTTTGCCGTACTCTTTTTTGTAGGCAGTAGCTAATGCCATCTCGATTGCCTCGATAATTTTCTCTTTTGGGATTCCTCGCTCTTCCTCGAGCTGAGTCAGAACTGAATGAATTACTTTTAAATCAAACATAGATTTGTATAATTATGGTGATAAAAATGTGTTGATAAATATAGGTTTTTTGAAAATTGCGGATGCAATTTTCAAAAAAAATGGCCCGTTTGGTAACGGACATAACAGGACACCAACTAAATAACACGTAAGCTAATACTAGTTTAAAATGGTCACTTTGTCAACAAACATACAAAGAATAGAGAAGTAAGAATTAGGAGTTAAGGGCTAAAGACATTGAGCCAACCGCCAAACATTGTGATGTCTAGCCGTTGGCTCAAAATGATACTTATTCTTTATGATACTGCCGATTCTTCGGCGTCAAACAGTCTGACCCAACCCAAGAAACTTTGAAGACGAGGTTGCAGTGTTGTGTCTATCGGGAGATTTTTATTCGATACTTTTAGTTCAATGAAATTATCAAATATCACTAAATCGAGAAAAATTTCACCTAAGATATATTTGGCCATCCTTCTAATGCGCGGGACCAGGCTCTGTAGTCTGGGCATTCGATCAATGAGATCTTCGTTTGTTGGTAGAGGTAAAGATTGATTGTAGTTAATATCACTCGAAGGCTGCAATCTATAGGATGTGGCATTGTTTCTAGAAGTACTGATTACACTGATGTGTATAAGCATGACCGTCTCTCCTGCCAAGCGTTACTCTATTTTAGATAGTAGCAAATTTTCTTTAAAGTACAATTTTTTAGTATTTAGTTACTTATACACATAATTTTCACTGTGAAAACAAAAACTATTGATGAATGTTTGCTATAATTGAGTGACTTTATGTTCATTGAGGAAAAACAACTCAAGGAATTTATCATTGACTCTGGTCTCGTCTCGAGAGCGGATTTTGAAACCGCGTCTAAAGAAGCAAAAGAGAAGAATGTTTCGACTGGTTCAGTCCTTGTTTCATTGGGTAAAATCAAAGATGATGAGCTGCGTCGTGTTCAGGCGCATATTTTGGGTATTCCTTTCATTAGTCTCAAGGATCTAAAAATTCCCTTCGATATTCTTTCGGCGATTCCAGAGCCAATTGCTCGTCATCACAATATCATTGCTTTTAAACAAACCAGCGATAGTTTGGAAGTTGCAATGCTTGATACCGAAGATTTACCAGCAATTGATTTTATTAAGAAAAAAGTAAATCTAAAGATTCTGCCACGTCTTACAGACGGAGATTCCATGAAAGGAGCACTTCTGCAGTATCAAAAAAGTCTCAAGGCCGAATTTGGTGACATCATTCAAAAAGAATTAGAATCGCTCAAGATGTTGGCAAGTGATCCAGGAAACGCCGCTTCAGAAGCTGATCTTAAGAAATTGGCCGAAGACCTACCTGTTGTCCGTATTGTCGACACCCTTTTGAAGCACGCAATTATACAGGATGCATCAGATATTCATATTGAACCACAAGAGACGGAGCTCCTTGTTCGTTATCGTATCGACGGAATTCTTCATGATGCGATGGTGTTGCCAAAATCAGCCGCGGCGTCAATTACTGCGCGCATTAAGGTATTGGCAAACCTCAAACTAGACGAGAAGCGACTACCACAGGACGGACGATTTAAAGTTGAGACAGAACGAGAGAAGGTTTCATTTCGTGTTTCTATTCTACCGATCTACTACGGAGAAAAGACGGTTATGCGACTCCTCAAAGAGAATGCAAAAGGATTTAGTCTCGAAGGTCTTGGATTCCATGGAGAAGGGCTTGAAAAATTGCATTATGCAACCAAACAGTCGACAGGGATGATTTTGACCACGGGGCCCACTGGCTCAGGTAAGACGACGACGCTCTATACTGTTCTTGATATTCTCAATAATCCAAACGTTAACATCTCAACCATTGAAGATCCTGTTGAGTACCAAATGCCACGGGTTAATCAAAGTCAGGTTCACAGTGAAATCGGATTTACTTTTTCAAATGGTCTCAGGACACTACTTCGTCAAGATCCAAATATCATTATGGTAGGGGAGATTCGCGACAACGAGACTGCATCCCTTGCGATTAACGCCTCTCTTACGGGCCACTTGGTCCTTTCAACACTTCACACCAATAGTGCAGCAGGAGCAATTCCTCGTTTCCTTGATATGAAGATTGAACCCTTTCTCCTCGTTTCAACCCTTAACTTGATTGTGGCACAACGATTGATCCGAAAACTCGCAGACTCGAAAGAACAATATTTTTTAAGTGAGGTTGAGCTTGAAAAGTTGTCAAAAACAATTGATCTCGAGAGAATCCTTAAAGATCTCAAGCTTGAGAAGATAGTTGAACCAAAAGCAGATTGGAAGAAAATTCCATTTTATCGTGCGCGTCCAACAGCTGAATATTCAGATGGATACGCCGGAAGAATTGGAATACATGAAGTACTCAAGGTTACGCCTGCTATCAAGGAGTTGATTATGAAGAATGCGACATCAGCACAGATTGAAGCGCAGGCTAAGAAAGAAGGAATGCTCACCATGTTTGAGGATGGAATCTTTAAGGCGGTTCAAGGGATTACCACGATCGAAGAAGTGTTGCGTGTGATAACTGAGTAAGGTTTATTATTTTAATTTTTTACCACCATTTTTAATTCCTAGTCATGCCCCTATTTACCATCAGAGCAAAACGAGAGAATGCGGACATCTTCGAAGAAGAACGAGAAGCGACAGATAAGTTCGCGCTGTTTCATAATCTTAAAGAAGAAGGGGTTGCTGTACTCTCTGTTGAAGAAAAAAAAGTAAGTAAAGGGATGAACCTTGACTGGATGTTGGCCTTTTTCAAAAAAGTTAAAATGCAAGATAAGATTCTCTTTGCTCGAAACCTCGGCTCAATGATTGAAGCAGGTCTCTCAATGTCGCGTGCTTTAGCGATTCTCGAAAAACAAAGTAAGAACCCAAAATTAAAAGCAATCCTCGCATCGCTCAACGACGGGGTTAAGCGAGGAGACACACTTAGCCTCTCAATGAAAAAATATCCAGATGTTTTTTCAAAGCTTTTTATAGCTATGGTTGCTGCTGGGGAAGAGTCAGGGAAAATCGCTGAGACACTAAAGGAGGTTGCGGGACAAATGGAAAAAACAAATACTTTGCAGAAAAAAGTAAAAGGAGCACTCATTTATCCTGCGGTGATTATTTCAGTAATGATCGTTATTGGAATTCTTATGATGATTTTTGTGATTCCGGCGATGACGAAAACATTCAAAGAGATGGGAGTCACCTTGCCACTAGCAACACGTTTAATCGTAGCAGTCAGTGACTTCATGAGCACACACTATATTTTGGTGTTTTTGGTCCTTGCCGGTAGTATTTTTGGTTTCACATCATGGTTAAAAACAAAATCTGGGAAGCTTGCGATGGATTATTTTGTCCTCCATATCCCAATCATTACCCCCTTAGTGAAGGAGACCAATGCCGCGAGAACTGCCCGTACACTCTCATCCCTACTCTCATCGGGAGTGCCTATCACTGAGGCGATCGGAATCACCAAAGAAGTACTACAGAACTCTCACTATAAAAAGGTGTTAGACGAAGCTGGAATCGCAATCCAAAAAGGCGAACCCCTTTCAAAAGTCTTCCTCGCTTCAAATAATCTATACCCTGACTTTGTTGGTGAAATGATGGCGGTGGGAGAGGAAACGGGCAAGGTCTCCGATATGTTTATGAAGGTCGCAGCTTTTTATGAAGAGGAGGTTGATCAAAAAACAAAGGATATGTCTACCATCATTGAGCCGTTTCTCATGGTATTCATTGGTGCTTCGGTTGGGTTCTTTGCGATCGCGATGATTTCACCGACTTATTCGCTTGTTGATGTAATCAATTAGAAGGCTTTCATACTTGACACTCTTCTTTGTTGCTTCGTCATCAATTTCTTTCGCCGTAACTACAGTGTGTCTACAGAAATTGATTTCCTTGCGCCTCGAACAGTATCCCAAATATGAAAGTCTTAGATTAAGAGGTGCGTTTTTTAAACTTTAAAATGAACCATTTATATATAAAAAGTAAAAACAGAGGAATGTCACTGGTAGAAGTCCTTATTGGTTCCGCTGTATTTGTGGCGATATCGGTTACCGTTTACAGTTCATTTAATAGTATTTTTGAAACCGTTAGGGCTAGTCGACAAAAAACTGCAGCAACCCTCCTTGCTAATGAACAGTTTGAAATTATTCACAACCTTCCATACTCAGATGTTGGAACAGTTGCAGGGCTACCTGCGGGAAAGATTCCACAGAGCCAAACACTTACTCGTGCGGGAATTCCTTTTACGGTAAGCACTTCTATCTATAGCCTCGACGATCCCTTTGATGGCACCATTGGTGGCACTCCAAACGATCTCTCTCCTGCTGATTATAAATTAGTCGAGGTGGCTATCTCTTGTACTTCTTGTTTGAATTTTAGCCCAATTGTTTTTACTGCAAGAGTTGCTCCAAAAAATCTAGAGAGTGCATCAACCAACGGAGCTCTCTTTGTCCAGGCATTTGACGCCAACGGCTTACCAATCTCGGGTGCCACAGTCCACGTGGTCAATAACTTACTGGTTCCACCTGTTAATATTACTGACACGACAAATAACGCAGGTCTTTTTCAAATTGTCGACGCCCCTCCTTACGTTGAGGGGTACCAGATTACGGTTGATAAGGCTGGGTATTCACAATCGAGTACAACAGCGAGATCGGTGGCAAATCCAAACCCCGTTATTCCCTATGCTACCGTTGCGATACAGGAGGTAACCGCACTTAGTTTCGCAATCGATAAAGTCAGTTCTATTTCGGTTTCAAGTGTTACTCCAACTTGCACCCCTGTTCCATCAGTGGATTACTTCCTTTCTGGAACCAAGCTCACTGGGACATCACCAGATATACTTAAGTACAGTAGGAATCTAGTGACTGATGCTGGTGGTCTCCAGAGTCTTACAGATATAGAGTGGGACAATTATAACCTTACAGTAACTGACCTTGGATATAATCTTATTGGAATTAACCCACTCTTCCCCTTGAGCTTACTGCCAAATAGTAATCAGAATGTTCAACTTATTCTCGCTCCTTCTAATCCAAATACATTACTCGTGGCAGTAAAAGACGGAGCAACAGGGCTCCCTATTTCTGGAGCAGAGGTTACCATTGAAAAAAGTGGGGTAAGTAGCGTGCTTGCAACAGGAGAGGGGTACTTAACTCAAACAGATTGGTCCGGAGGGGCAGGGCAATCTGTTTTTACTGATACCACTAAATATTTTTCAGGCGATGTTGATGTGATTGACGGCTCCCCTGTAGGTGAGCTTCATTTGCGCCAGGTCGCAGGCCTTTATCAAACCCCTGCAGAGCTTGAGTCATCCACCTTTGATGTTGGTTCGGCAAGTAACTTCCATGAACTCTCGTGGGAGCCTATCAGTCAATCGGCACAGACTGGACCAAGTGCGGTTCGTTTCCAGATTGCAACGAATAATGACGCTACAACATGGGATTATCTAGGACCTGATGGCACCGCCTCAACCTACTATACTGTTTCAAACACATCAATTAATGGAGTTCATAATGGTACGAGGTATCTTCGTTACAAGTTGTTTCTTAGTACTGACGATCCACTATATACACCAAGTATTTCCGATATTTCGTTCACCTTTAGTTCAGCCTGCACCCCTCCAGGGCAAGTTGCTTTCCAGGGTCTTGCTTTGGATACGTATGATCTGACAATTACAAAAGCAGGATATACTGACTACACTGGAACTGTTGCCGTTAGCAGTGTTTGGCAACAAACGAGTATAACGTTAACACCATAGATATATGTACCCAAAGCTTCTTTTACAAAATAAAAAGTCTTCAGGAATAACGATTCTTGAAGTTTTGATTACCGTTGCTATCTTTGGACTAGTTGCAACTGCCCTTGGTGGTTTTATGTTCAACGTTTTTGATCAAAATCGGTTTCTATCAGCAAGTATTAATGCTGAGCAGGAGGGGAGAGTTGTCTTGAAAACGTTTGCTTCTGAATTAAGATCTGCGTCAGCATCTTCAGCTGGTTCCTACCCAATCCTCTCGGCAAGTAGTACGGCAATCACTTTTTATAGCGACCTCAACAATAATGGTTTGAAAGAACAGGTCAGATATTTTATGAGCGGCAAAACGCTGAAGAAGGGGGTAATCCAACCAAGTACTTCAGTACCTCCAACTTATAATGGCACGGAGGTGGTTACTGATTTAGTGAATAATATTACCAACGGAACTTCTGGCATTTTTTCTTATTATGATTCCAGCTATGACGGTACCAATGCACCCCTTGCCGCACCAATTTCAGTGAGTCTCATCCGTCTTGTGAAAGTAACACTCGTTATTGATTCAGATCCAGGTAAGTCTCCGACCGCAGTTAATATTACAACACAAACTTCGGTTCGAAATCTTAAAGATAATTTATGAGAAATAATTTTGAAAAAGTTATACGTAGAACAAGGGGGGTCATTCTCATTCAAACACTTGTCTTTGCAACAATTGCCGTCATGATTATTGGAGGGTTAGTTAGCTGGGCTGGTACAAATATTAAAGTTTCAAAATCTAATCTCAACCGCGAACGTGCGTTTCAAATTGCTGAAGCTGGAATCGAGTACTATAGATGGCATCTGGCGCACGCCAACGCTGATTTCCAGGATGGCACTGGAGCTGCTGGACCGTATGTACATAACTTTACTGACAGAGACGGCAATGTTATTGGACAATTTACCCTCACTATCACCCCACCACCGACAGGGTCAACCAAGGTGACGATACAGTCAGTTGGTAACACAATAGAGCAACCTACAAAAACAAGAATGATTACTGCACAGCTCGCCATTCCTTCTCTTGCAAAATACGCGGTTGTGGCAAACGCTAATATGCGATTTGGGGCAGGTACTGAGGTGTTCGGACCAATTCATTCCAATGGTGGAATCAGGTTTGATGGTTTGGCTCATAATACAATCACGAGTGCTCTTTCGACCTATGATGATCCAGATCATTCCGGCGGAAGTGAGTTCGGAGTTCACACACACGCTGACTTGCCTCCGCATGTAGCGCCCAATATTCCACCGGACAGTGATTTCACCGATTCCTTTAGATCAGCTGAGGCACCACCCAGTACCATGTCAGCTCGAGCGGACATCTTCCTTTCAGGAAGACAAGTTGGGGTGCCTGCAGTTGATTTTGCTGGTATCACGACCAATTTATCTACAATAAAAACAAACGCGCAATCAGCAGGAAAATATTATGCAGCATCGGGTGGGCTTGGTTACTATATTTTACTTAAAACAAACGATACATTTGATATTTACCGAGTAAATTCACTAACAACGGGAAATGGTCAATGTAATAATTCCCAGACACAAGCACTAGGTCAAACTGGTTGGGGTACGTGGAGTATTAATACTAAGTCACTCGTAGCTGCCGCTGTACCATTCCCTGCCAATGGACTTGTCTTTGTCGAAGATAATCTTTGGATTGATGGACAAATCAATGGCGCAAGACTTACCATTGCAGCAGGAAAACTTCCAGATGTCGTTGCGACAAGAAAGAGTATTATCATCAATAGCAATCTACTTTATACAGACTATACTGGATTAGACGCGCTCGCACTCATCGCTCAGAGTAATATTAATGCTGGCCTTAGTAGTTTGGCGACACAGAGGATTGATGGCGCACTCATCGCTCAGAATGGAAGGGTTGGGAGGTATTATTACAATTCAAATTGCGGCTCTGGATATTTACGAACTGAAATGACGCTTTATGGAATGATTGGCACTAACCAGCGTTATGGATTTGCTTATGGCTCAGTATCGAGTGGTTACCAGGATCGAAATATTATTTATGATTCAAATCTTCTCTATGCTCCTCCACCAAGTTTCCCTCTAACTTCAAATCAGTACTCGATTGTTTCGTGGAAAGAGGAATAGCTCGCTTTGTTAATTTTAAAACGCACATAAATTCTGACGAATTTTGCTATACTCGGCTACCCGCCTCCGTAACATTTTAAAATTAACAAAGCTCGTAGAGGTGTTGAAACCAATGTGCTAAGTGTCCGTCTGCGCAAGGCACTAAAATCTCAAAGACTCGCACTGTATTGTTTGGAACACAGGTAATCCTTTGCATAACTTGATGGTTTAGGACCGCTAAATATGTTCGTATATTTTGACAAAATGCATAATAAAATGTACTATACAAAATAGAAAACAGTAAAGGTTAAGACACAGTTCTAGGCTAGCTCAACAAAAAACAACGAAAGGAAGTCTTCCGATGTGGGATCCGTATGCAGAATTCCAAACAACAGTTTTACCGAATGGTTTAACTATCCACGTGGCTACATGGCCAGGACGTTCGATGCAAGCCATCGGGTGTCTCATTCATGGCGGTGCTAGAAGTGATCCGGTTGGTCTTGAAGGACTTGCTCACTTTGTTGAGCATATGGTTTCAGAAAATGTAGGAATTACCGTGGATGAAATTAAGGCGTTTTTTGAAGACTGTGGGGGTGACATCGAATTAGGTTCTACTGGAATTCTTGGCACAAAATACTTTTTTGCTGTTCCCGCTGAAAATGAAACGGTTAAACAAGCCTTTGAAATTTTCGGTAAGATGCTTTTACATGGTCAGTTAACAAAACTAATCGAAAGAGAGAGAAGGGTGATTCATGGAGAATTTCTCAAAAACTACCCTTCTGAAGTCTCTCTTATTGTCCCGAGGCGGAGAAGGCAGGCTCTCCATTCAGATTCCTGGTTTGGGCGGTTTACCTCACTTCTTGGAGATCCTAATTCGATTGGAAGGGTAACATAAAAGAATCTCCAGGAGCACTACGACAGACATTACACCCCAGCAAATATGAGTATTGTCTGTGTTGGTGGTATGGAAAGTGCGGAGTTGGTCGAACTAATTTCCAACAGTCCTTTTGCAGTCAATAAGCCTGGGGCGAGGACATTGTTACCAGATTTCCTAATGACGGTTCCATCGCCATCTGAAAGTATGTATGTTTTTGAGAGATCAAAACATTATACTTCGGAAGAACCTCATAAAGTGGGAGGGTGGAAAAGTGCCGCACGAATTCCAGGCGGACTTAATCGTCAAGCAGTGAGATTTATTGCAGAGGTACTTTACAGGGAATTATTTAGAGAAATCCGAGAATCTCGTTCGTGGACGTACGGTGTTGATACTGATGCTTGGTTCTTAGGTGATTTCTGGGAGTTCACTATTGATTGTGGTGATCTTCCGATTGATGTATTAGATCAAGTTGAAGATGTTGTAGGCGGCATAATCACTTCACTGGGAAATCAAGCTCATCTTTTTGAACAACAACGACACCGCGCCCTGACAAAGACATTGATGGTGGATTTGTCTTGCAGTCAGTTTTGCGGGGATGTTGTAAATACTCTTACTCGTCGTCAACGAATAATTTCACTCGCTGAGTACAGAGAGGAATTAGAAAAAGTTACTATGGATGATATTCGTGATGTCTTGGACTGGCTTCGGCGAGAACAGCGATGGACACTTATCGTAAAGCCGTGATACTCAATTTAAAAGCCGCGCCTAATGTGGAAACACGTAGGCGCGGCTTGACTGTTTCTTGAGCGCTTTACCTCGACAAGTTTTTATAGAGATATCCCTCTGTGATAGAATATCCCTATGATACAAAAAATTCTTATTGCTAATTGGAAAATGAATCCGTCTTCGTTAGCGCAGGCTAAGGCACTGGTTACTGAAATAAAAAAAGCAAGCAAGGTGTTTGGTGAAAGCCTTGTTGTGATTGCTCCGCCAACAATTTATCTAGGTGAGGTTCAAAAAATTATCGCAAAGTCAAAACTTCTTCTCGGTGCGCAAAATGTTTCAGCTGAGAAAGAAGGTGCCCAAACAGGGGAGACTTCGGCTGGAATGCTCAAGGATGCTAAGGTGGAATACATTATCATTGGTCACTCTGAACGGCGAGCGAAAGGAGAGAGTGACGAGGTAATTAATAGAAAAGTAATTGCAGTTACGGACCTCGCAATGACCGCAGTTCTCTGCATTGGTGAGCGTATCAGAGACGATGAAGGTCAGTATTTTGAATTTTTACATGGGCAGATCAAAAGTGGTCTTAAAAAACTTTCTCCGAAAATGACGAAGAGTTTGGTTATTGCATATGAACCAATTTGGGCAATTGGCAAAGACGCAAAACGGGCAGTTCGCAAAGAAGAACTCCACGAGATGACAATTTTTATTCGTAAAGCTCTCCTTGAGCTTTATGGAAAGAGTCTCGCTTATAAGATTCCCGTTATCTATGGGGGTTCTGTTGATTTAAACAACGTTGGAGACTTTCTGCATGGTGGTATGGTTGATGGTTTTTTAATTGGAAGAGCAAGTCTCGACGCTAAAGTGTTTACAGAAATGGTTGCCATTACAAAAAGCTCTGGATCGCCAAAAATTGTAAAAGTTTAACACATTACTTATATGGAACTACCAAAAATTCAAAGTGTCACTGATTTAGTCGGAAAGCGAGTATTGCTTCGTCTTGATCTCAATGTGCCTATTGAGAACGGTGTTATTAAAGATGACTTTCGTCTAAAAAAATCTTTGGCAACACTCGATTTTCTTCGAAATAAACAAGTTAAGGTGATTATTGTTAGTCACAGTGAATCAGGACTCTCTCACTCGCTCCATCCAGTTTTTGATTATCTCTCCAAATCTCACTTGATGCGATTCATTCCAGACTTTACCTCAAGCGAAGGAACACAAATGCTAAAAGATATGCAGACTGATGAGGTGGTGATGATTGAAAATATCCGTCAGTATCATGGTGAAATGGAGAATGACCCAGCTTTTGCAAAGTCGCTGGCTGACTTCGCTGATATTTATGTCAACGATGCATTCTCTGTTTCGCACCGCGAGCACGCAACAATTGTTGGTTTGCCAAAACTGCTTCCATCATACTGTGGCCTACTCTTTCAAAAAGAAGTTGAAGAGTTAAGTAAAGTGCTCACTCCACCACACCCATTCCTTTTTATTCTCGGTGGTGCCAAATTTAGAACGAAAATGCCGGTAATCAAAAAATATCTCGATATCGCAAACTTTGTTTTTATCGGTGGTGCACTTGCTCATCCAGTTTGGAGTAGTATGGGTTATGAGATGGGAGATTCTATTATGCCGGATAGTGATGTTGGTCTCGATTTAGAATTTACAAAAAATAACGAAAAATTATGTTTACCAGTTGATGCGAGTGTCGAGACTTCTGACGGATTGGTTTCTAAGAATCCAAACCAGATCAAACCAGGTGAAATTATTTCAGATGCTGGTCCACTCACCCTCCGTAAACTCGCAGCTTTGATTAAGGTTTCAAAATTTATTGTATGGAATGGCCCACTCGGTAATTATGAAAAAGGATTTAAAGCAGGAACACTTGAACTAGCACGTTTGATTATGGAGAGCGATGCACAATCCATTATTGGAGGAGGGGATACCTTGGCGGTGGTTGATGAGCTCCAAGCCGAAGACAAGTTCTCTTTTGTTTCAACCGGTGGTGGTGCTCTGCTTGATTTCCTTGCGCAAGGTGGAACACTTCCTGGAATTGAGGCGCTACTGGCGAGTCCTAAACGATAATTATTTTTTGGGGAATTGTTTAAGGTCATCCGCGACGCGGATGACCTTTTACCTATCCCCTCATTTCGTTTGCATCAATGTGGGAACTTCGATAAGGTCCTACTCGGTCCTCCTTTTTTCTTGTGTCAGAGAGTGGGAACGGAAACATTGCAACACTGTCAGGATTGTAGCAGAACGAACAGAACATCTTACGCATGAGGATCTCTCCTATTTCTCTGCCAGAACTTTACTTTATTATAAGTGTAAATACTAGCTAGTATTTTATATTTCGCTCACTAGCGTCCCCACTTCTTCACCTTGGATGATTCGCTTGATGTTTCCGTGGGTAAGGAGGTCAAAGATTCGAATCGGGAGTTTGTGGTCCATCGCAAGAGAGATAGCGGCATTATCCATCACGGATATGTGCTCGTCTTTAAGTACATCGAGGTAAGAAATTTTGTGAATCTTGTCTGCATCGGGAAATTCGCGAGGATCTTTGGTGTACACACCGTCGACTTTGGTAGCTTTGAGGACAATATCACAATCAAGTTCGAGAGCGGCAGATACGGCCGCTGTGTCGGTGGTTACATAGGGGTTTCCTGTCCCTCCACCAATAATGACGACACGACCTTTCTCAAGATGTCTAATGGCACGTCGTCTAATAAACGGTTCAGCAACACTCTCAATCCGGAGTCTGGTTTGAAGTCGTGCTGGTTGACCAAAATGTTCAAGAATATCAACCAGCGCCATACCATTCATAATCGTTGCCAGCATTCCCATATAGTCGGCTGTGGCCCGCTCAATCATTTTTTCGCTTTTTGCAACTGTTGCTCCACGAAGGAAGTTTCCACCACCAACAACAACGACAATTTCTGCTTTTGTTTCAGTAACGACCTCTTTGAGCTCTTGGGCCAGGGCTCTAATAAAATCAGTGTCGATACCAAATCCTTGTTCTCCTGCAAATTGTTCGCCAGAAAGTTTTAAGAGGAGTCGTTTCATAATTAGCAGTTTCTTAATTATTTTATAAGTGTTGATTGTATCTTCATTGCAATCTCCCGCATTTCTTCGACAGGTTTCGTCACTCCCTGCCACTCTTGGTGACCATCTCCGTCAAAGCGAGGAATAAGATGAAAATGTGTGTGAAAAATTGTTTGTCCAGCACTTGCATCACTATTATTGATGAGGTTGATACCGGTAGCACCGGAAGCCTTTTTTACAGCAATTGCAAGCTTCTTTGAAGCTGTGATGACTGTCGCAAGATCGTCATCTGTCGCTTCATAAAGATTTTCAGAATGCGTCTTTGGTACGACAAGTGTGTGTCCAGGGTTGACCGGACTAATTGAAAGGAATGCTACAACAGCAGCGTCCTCATAGATAACAATAGCTGGAATTTCTTTGCGGATTATCTTGCAAAATAGACAGTCATTCATTGAAGTACAGTATATGTTAAAATTGCCAAGATGAAAAATAGTATTAAAAATTATCAAGTTGCGACAGGTCTCGATAGAGAAGTTGATGAACAACTCTCTGAGTATCCGGAATTTGTGCGAAAGTTGCTGGCTAGGCGCGGGGTTGATACAAAAGAAAAAGCCTATGCGTTTCTTAATCCAAATTATGATGAGCAAGTTCATGACCCATTTTTAATTAAAGACATGGATAAAGCGGTGATGCGAATTTTACTTGCAATAAAAAACGAAGAAAAAATAATCATCTATAGTGATTATGATCACGACGGAATTCCTGGCGGAGTAATCCTCCATGATTTTTTTAAGAAGATTGGGTACAAACATTTTTCAAATTACATTCCACACCGTCATCTGGAAGGATACGGACTGCACATAAAAGCTATTGAAGAATTTGCAAAATCAGGTGCGACACTACTCATTACAGTGGACTGTGGTATTAGTGACTACGATCAAGTTGAAAGGGCTAATGAACTTGGAATCGATATGATTATTACTGATCACCATTTAACTCCAGAGATTTTGCCAAAAGCCTTTGCGATTTTAAATTCAAAACAACCAGGAGATACCTATCCATACGATATGCTTTGTGGTTCCGGAGTCGCGTTCAAGTTGGTGCAAGGGCTCGTTGCGCGAGGAGATTTTAACCTAGTTGTCGGCTGGGAAAAGTGGCTCCTCGATTTAGTTGCGCTTGGCACGGTTGCTGATATGGTACCCCTCCAAGGTGAGAATCGGGCACTCGCACATTATGGGTTACAAGTGATGCGGAAGTCACCAAGGATTGGTTTAACAAAATTGCTTCGCAAGATGAAGATGCGACAAGACAGTATTACTGAAGATGATATTGGATTTATGCTCGCTCCACGTATTAATGCCGCTTCGAGAATGGGGGAGCCAGCACTTGCTTTTGATATGTTATCGACAAGTGATGAAGTGGTCGCTGATCGTGTTACAGGAGCGCTTGAGAAACTAAACGATGAGCGCAAAGGGGTGGTTGCATCAATGGTTAAGGAGATAAAACATATTTTAGAAAAACGAGAGGTAAGTAGTAAACTTCCGGCTATCATTGTGATGGGTAATCCGCTCTGGCGACCAGGACTTCTAGGCCTCACTGCAAACACGGTGATGGAAAGTTTTGGAAGACCTGTATTTCTGTGGGGCCGTGGTGGAGGAGAGGATCTCAAGGGGTCTTGTAGATCGGATGGAGATATCGATATTGTTGCACTCATGGCTTCCGTTGATAGAGAGGTGATCATAGAGTACGGCGGGCACAAAATGGCGGGTGGTTTCAGTGTTAGTCACGAGAAGATTCATCTCCTCGAGTCCTCGTTAATCGAAAAATATGAGCTCCATCGATCTAGTAATCAAGATAAAAAAGAAATAATCCTCGACGACAAACTGCTTCTCGAGCAGGTTAACTGGAATACGTATGGGTTGATTGAGAGGCTCGCTCCGTTTGGAATGGATAACCCAAAACCAACATTTCTCTTTGAAGGAATTAGGGTTTCTGCAATGAAACGATTTGGCAAGGTGGCAAATCATCTTGAACTCTCTTTTCAAAACGAAAATGGAAAGAAGATTGTTGCGATTGGTTTTTTTATGAACGAGGAAAGTTTCGGAATCTTTCCTATTGAAGTGGGATCAAAAATAAATTTAGTGGCTACTCTTGAAAAATCAACATTTAGGAATTTTCCTGAATTACGACTGAGGATTATTGATGTTGTTATCTAGCTTCGTATCAGGGCTTTGTTATACTGTTGAAATATATGAAAGATAAGAATGGAATTATAATTTTTGCAGATGGGAGCTCACTTGGTAATCCAGGTCCTGGAGGATGGGGCGCGATTGTTAAGATTGAATCGCAAGTAACCGAGCTTGGTGGTGCGCTTAAGCACACAACGAATAACAGAATGGAACTAACTGCTGCAATTAAGGCCCTTGAGTTTATCTCATTTCACAAAATAAAAAAAGATCAGCCGATTTTTGTTTACACTGATTCAGCTTATGTTATCAATGGGATTACGAAGTGGGTCTACGGTTGGCAAAAAAATAATTGGAAAACATCAAAAAAAGAAGCGGTGATTAATCAGGAATTATGGGAAGAACTCTTTGCGATTACTCGCGGTGTTTCTGTTTCGTGGAAACA
>CALRBT010000009.1 GCA_943354475.1 Parcubacteria group bacterium
GCGATTTTGCAGAAGCCAAAATCACGCTTTGATTTTCGCCAAAACCCTTTCCGCCTACGGCGGAAGCCGTGAAATCCCATAATTCCCCCCAGCGTATGGAAACCGTTTTGTCCTTGATTTCAGGGTTAGAGCCGATTTTCTGAAAAAACTTCTTCCATTCTAAATGATTGGAAGTTTTTTCTAAATCGGCCGCTTGTTTCAAGGACAAAACGAAACTCCGCAAGGGTTCGACCCAATTCTTTCTTTGTTGCCCAAAATTTGTTTTTGATTCGAGCAAACCAACTTTTTCACGCATAAGCAGGTCTTTTCGTTGTAGATACATTTCTCGTTCAATATCTCCGTCAAGAAAAACTGAAACGAGTTTATTCAGTTTTTCTTCGTTTGCTCGAATCTTATCTTTCAAATTTTGGGCAACACTTCCTTTTTCAGAAATTGATTCGTTTTCCCATAGAGTTACCTGCTTGTCCATTCCTTCAATTTCAGAAAAAGGAAGCGACACTGATTGAAGCAGTGTTTGCAATTGTGTGGCGAGTACCTTTCCTTGCGTATACGGCTGTGCGCACTTTCCATTTTTCTTGGTACAGCGATAGTAGGTGTAGCGTGTGCCAAAACGATTGGTCGCATACTGCGCCGTAATCGCACAGCCGCACTCGCCACACTTTGCAAACCCAGTAAACGCGAACGGAAGCGCAATCTTGGATTTTCTTGGCTTCTTGCGCGAAGTGAGCACCTTTTGGACTGCTTCAAACAGTGTCGGAGAAAGAATTGGCTCAAAGTTTCCGTTGTGCCATTCACCACGATGTTTAATAAAGCCGAGGTAGGCGCGGTTGGTCAGCATTTTCACAACGGAAACTTTGGCAAGTGGCGTTCCTTTTTTCTGGACAACGCCGTGATCCGCCAAAAAAACCGCTAGAGATTTGAGCGTATATGTTCCCGTGGCGTATTCCTCAAACGCTCGCTTGATAATACGAGATTTCACTTTGTCAGGTTCAATATTTTTCGTTTTCAAGTTGTTCACATAACCGAAAGGAGCGAGCGTTAGCCACTCGCCACGGCGGATTTTTTGGCGGATTCCACGCTTCACATTTTCCACCAAGTTGTCAGAAAAATATTTGCTTTGTCCGAACGCCACTTGCAACATAAATTTCCCTTGCGGAGTTGGCTCAAACCAAAACTGCGGAAAGCGTAAAGAAGCAATCCTGTTGATGTCTATGAGATAGATAATTTTCCCACCGTCAACAGAATTACGGGCGAGACGGTCTGGGTGCCACGCCAAAATGCCAAGTGGTTCGCTTGAACTTTCAATATACTCAATCATTTTGGCAAAACCGTCTCGCCCGGGGTTCTTTGCGCTTTTCGCTTCCGTAAATACTTTTACGATTTCAATGCGTTCTCTGCTCGCATATTCGCGCAACTCAAAAAGCTGTGCCTCAATAGACATGATTTGCTGGTCGTCTTCCTCCGTACTCTTGCGAGCATAGAGAACGCATTTAGTTTTGGTTTGAGTTGTTTCCATACGCTGGGGGGAATTATGGGATTTCACGGCTTCCGCCGTAGGCGGAAAGGGTTTTGGCGAAAATCAAAGCGCGATTTTGGCTTCTGCAAAATCGCTCCATATTCTTAATTCCGAACAAGTTACTACTGGTGCCCAGGAGAGGACTTGAACCTCCATGAGTTGCCTCGCTTGCTCCTAAGGCAAGTGCGTCTACCATTTCGCCACCTGGGCAAGGTGTGAGGTCTTAAAGGGGCTCTTTCCCTACGGGAACGGTACAGTTTTCGCATCGTGCTCGCTTCGCTGTGCGCGATATGCTCAAACTCTTCTCGCCCTGGACGCAAGATGCATTAGCATCTTGCTTGGGCGGACACTCCGTTGCACTCGTGTCCGCCCACCAGGGCTCGAACCTGGGACCCACTGCTTAAGAGGCAGTTGCTCTACCAACTGAGCTATGGGCGGAAATCAATCAGAACACTATAAAACTACTACAAAATTAAGATTTACTCAATGGTGGACTACTGCTCCCAAGATAAACTTTGAGAATCCTATTTTTGTTTTTGGACGGGGGTCTTTCCCTACAGGAACGGTACACTTAATAAGTGGCAAGGGTCTCGGCTACCGCCGCGGGTACTTTTCTCGTTTTGCTTTGCAAAACATAGAAAAGTCTTTCGACCCCCGCACGCAAGCAAAGCAGTTTGCTTGCTCCCGGGCACACTCGCTCTGCTCTTGTGCCCGGGGCGGGAAAGTCTTCCACTACATGGACGGTACAGCTTTCACTCGAGAGTATAAGTGTTCCCTTACGTATGGTACTCGCTTCGCTCCGTTCCATATACTCAAGCTTTTCGACCCCCGCCACATAAGCTGATAAATCAGCTTATTCGTGTGCCCGGGGCGGGGGTCGAACCCACATCTCTTTCGAGACACGATTTTAAGTCGTGCGCGTATACCAATTCCGCCACCCGGGCAATTTTTGATCAATGATACTATAGTAATTGTTGAAACCAAGATTTGCAAAGTTATGGGGGAGAATCTTTCCCTACGGGAACGGTACAGGCTTTACTCGAGAGTATAAGTGTTCCCTTACACATCGTACTCGCTCCGCTTCCAGCAGAAATCCGCACGGAAGTCTTTTATTCATAGGTTTTTAGTGGAATAAAAGATCCGTGCGATATGTTCAGCCTTTTCGATTCTCCCCTCCTCTGCACAGAAGTGTGCAGACTCACGCCTCAAGTAAAATTACACCGCAATATTGCGGTGTAATTTTACTTGAGGCGTGGGGGAGAATCGAACTCCCGTGTAGAAGTTTTGCAAACTGCTGCCTTACCACTTGGCTACCACGCCTGATTTTTGTTCCTGCAAAAATCATGTCGAAAGATTTTTTAAAACGTGAGTTTTAATAAAATTTTCGACCGATTTATTGCTAACCCCTACAACCTATCTCCTAAAACCTAATCTATAACTTATCACCTAATCCTTCTGGACTCAACAAGAGCTCATCAATCTTTTGACGATTCTTTTCTCCGCGATCAATTGCTACTTCAAGGAAAGGGAGTCTCCCGATGCGGCTATGGGCTTTTACATACTCTCTTAATTCACTTCGCTTACGCTTCATAAAGTCGAGCGCAGCGTCTTCTTTTTCTGCTGGCAAGACACTTACATAGAATGTCATATATTTACCATCAGGAGAGAGTTTTGTTGAGGTGACAGTAATGAGTGATGCCCCGTTTGATTCAAGGTTGAAGAATTCAGCGGCAACGCGTGAGAGAGCTCCTGCTATTTTTTCGTGTTTGATGTCCATACTGTTCTATTTGGTTACCATGACATAGATTTCCAAAGAATCTCCGGCTAATATCTCTGTCTTTGACTGAACTTCAACCCCACATTCATTACCTTCGAGGACTTCGGTCACTTTGGATTTTAGTTGTTGTAGTCCGGTTATCTTACCCTCACCAATTTCAAAATCACGACGAAGTATCTTAGCGATACCTCCGAGGGTTATTTTGCCCACACCAACCTTTCCACCAATGACCTGTTTCTCTTTCGTTTGACCGAAAACCTTGAGTACTTTCATTTTTCCTACCACCTCTTCACTCTCAACCTTGGGAGTCCTTTCTTTCACGATTTCCTCTAACCACTCAGAAAGTTTGTAGATAATATCAAAAGAAACAATAGTCATTCCAAAACGTTCTGCGGCATCCTTTGCGCTCTGCTCAATTTTGGTAGTAAAGGCAATAATAATAGTGTCTTTGTTTCCACCAAGCTTTACGTCATTCTCTGATACCGAACCGACACCTGAAGAGATAACTTTAATCCCAAGCTTATCATTCTCTAGTTTTTTTATTTCATGAGTGATTGCTTCAATAGATCCGAAAGCGTCTGCTTTGATAATAATTGGAACAATAATCCTCTCATCTATTTTAGTAGGGGATGCTGTGGAGCTGGTTTGTGTGGCAAGCTGTTTGGTGGTGATTTCTTCAACCATTTTTTTATCACTGGTTGATACCATTTTTGCACCAATCTCAGGTAGTGAGCTCCATCCAGTAATCACAATAGGCATTCCGGCATGTGCTACTTTGATTGGAACCCCTTTGAAGTTTTCCATAATTCGAACTGGAGCAACGGCCTTACCACAAATTACGAAATCACCAGATGCTAAAATTCCAGAAGTTACAATGATTGCCGCAGAAATTCCTCGTTTTGGATCACGACTAGTTTCGACAATAACACCCTCTGCGTTACCTGATGAACTCTGTTTTCCTTCGAGCTCAGAAACAAGGAGAATAGTGTCGAGGAGTTCTTTAACACCTGTTCCTACTTTGGCTGAGATTGGAACGAATGGAATCGTTCCACCATAACCCTCTATATAGATTTCGTTTTCAGCAAGACTTAGTTTGGTGCGTTCTATATCTGCTCCTGGTTTATCGATTTTATTAATCGCGACAATATAGGAAGTGCCAGCATCTTTGATGGCGCGAAGTGCTTCAAGCGTCTGTGGTTTTACACCGTCCTCTGCGGAGACGACGAGAATGGCAATATCAGCTACTTCAGCCCCACGATTACGCATTCCTTGGAACGCAGCATGTCCTGGTGTATCAAGGAAGGTGATTTGCATATCTTTACCTTCTTCGTTTTTATGGACTACTTCGTAGGCAGAGATACCTTGGGTAATCCCACCAACTTCAAGGTCGACGACGTTACTCTTGCGAATGTAATCAAGGAGTGTCGATTTGCCGTGGTCGATGTGACCCATGACAACAACCACTGGCTGTTTCATTCCAGTATTTTCTGCCGCTTGTTTTGTGGTGGAATTTTTTGTCATCGTAATTTATCTTCGTGGGTTGTGATGTAAGCTTCGGTAGGATAGTTAGTTTTATTTGTTAAAGAAAGTTTTAGCTTTTGCTTTCGCGATAGCATCGATTTCTTCTTCAGATAATTCATGACTTGAAATGTATCGTCCAATTGGTTTTGAAAATATACTCGTTCTATCTCGTGCGTAGATACTTGAGATGACGACACCATTTCCTTCTTCGTCGAGGAGTGCTGTAGCAAAGCTTTGGTTTCCTCCATCACCCGTTCCTTTGAAGGGATTAAATCTGACCGTCTCGACACCACGAATACTTTTCTTGAGCCGCTCCTCAACGGTACGCAAGTACTTTTCCATATCGATACGAAATCCCTGGAGCATCTCAAGTTCTCCACGAAGGTGTTTGACGGTATCTCCCAGATGCGTTGATCCAGGACCAGCCAGTAAATTCTTGATCCGTCGTTCGAGGAGGATAATCCAAACAGTGAGCGCGATAATCAAAAAACAGAGCAAGTAGATTGCAATGTTTGGAGTAAAGTTTGTCGCAAAGAAGAGTTGTACCTGTTGCATATACCAAGGTTAGAGCTAGTTCTAACAGGTCAAAAGTATACAGTAAAATAGGGGATTTAGCAAAAAATAAGAATTAAGAATTCAAGAAGTGAGAAGTGGGGATGAAAAACCAAAATGAAAATTATAGTGATAACAGTTAAATAATAGAAAACTAGGAAATAAAGAAAGCCCCGCGTGATAGAAGGCGCGCGAGGCGATCTCCTACCAGACGGGGCTGGTCAGTTATTTGTTCGGACGAGACCGAATATCTCGACGACGTCCTGTGCTGTCGTCACGTAGCGGGTGTCCTCGAATTCTTGGTTGGAAAATGGCACGTAGCCAGTCCAACCCCCTCCGGAACGGTGGTCAACCTCATGTCCCTCGAGGAGCACCTGAGCGAACTCGTACGTGCCGGTGAAATAGATTCGCTCCTCGGGCTGGCGTGCCAACCTTTCCTTGTGGCAGAAGGTGAACACTTTAACCCCTGCCTCAAAAGGGTCTCCGCCAGATTTTTTCACCGTGGCGAATGTTGCCGCGTGATCCTCGCGGATCACTGCGATAACGCCATTATTTTGAGATGAGAAGAACTTCGCCATAGCGGACCCCTTTCATGGGTACAGGTTGGGTAGGGCGATATTGCCCTGTCACCATATACAGTAAAACATAAATGACTTTATTTGTCAAGTAATTTGATAAAAATTTATGGGAAGTGTCTTGTGTGTTACTATTAAATTATGGAAGAAAAGCAGAAGAGAATTTATCTAGACTACGGTGCATCAACCCCGGTGGCGCCGGAGGTGTTTGAGGCTATGTCCCCATTTTTGAAAAACGAGTGGGGAAATCCAGTCTCGCTCCATAAAGAGGGGGTTACGGCCAAGAATGCGATTACCTCGGCGCGTGGAATTATTGCCAGTGAAATCGGAGCGCATAGTGATGAGATTATTTTTACCTCAAATGGTACGGAAGGAAACAATATGGCAATCATGGGCGTGTTCAACCGTCTACTTGAAGAAGGGATGGCTCCTGCTGACATGCACTTTATAACGAGCGCAATTGAGCACCCATCAGTCCTTGATGTCTTTGGCTACTTGGAAAAATCACGAGGTGTAAATGTGGACTATATTGGTGTAACGAGTGAAGGAATCTTTGATATCGATGAGTTTAGGAGAAAAATTACGGCTAAAACAAATTTAGTATCAGTCATGATGGTAAATAATGAGATTGGGACGATACAGCCGATTCTTGAAATTGGAAAAATTATTTTGGAAAAGAAAAAAGAGAATGGTGGGACTGATAGTGCGCCGTACTTTCATACGGATGCGAGCCAAGCCATGTTTTTCAATAAGATTGATGTGGAAAAGCTTCATGTTGATTTTTTGACGATGGATGCGCAGAAAATTTATGGTCCCAAAGGAGTTGGTGCACTCTTTATAAAACGAGGAGTGGTAATCTCAGCACTTATTCGTGGCGGACGACAAGAGCGAGGATTGCGGGCAGGGACTGAGAACGTTCCTGGAATTGTGGGGATGGGAAAGGCCTTTGAATTAATGGCACTGCAGCGTGAACCTGAGAGTCTAAGACTTCTTGAGCTGCGAAATTACTTTATCCAAGAAGTAGGGCAAGAAATTCCAAAGGCGCGTATCAATGGAGGTCTGGATAATCGCTTGCCGAATAATATTAACCTTTCAATCCCAGGATTTGAGAGCGAATTTCTTGCACTTCAACTTGATGCAATAGGTATTGCGGTAGCGACGAGAAGTGCCTGTATTCAGGTCGGTAGTGGCTCGTATGTTGTACGCGCCCTAGGAAAAGACGAAACTGAAACAACCAGTACGCTCCGGTTCACTATGGGTAAATATACAACCAAAGACGACGTCGATTGTGCGATTTCTGCTCTGAAAAAAATCACAAAATAGGTTTTGCGTTTGGTTATAAGGTTGTCTTAGTCTGCTGGTTTTCTATAACCTAAAAGCTATCACCTATAGCCTGTCTCCAAAATTTGCATAGTTAATTGAGCTCATATACTATTTCCCTATATGCGAATGGAAGAGCTCAACAAAACACAAATTGTGCTCCTGACTATTTTTGTGACATTCGTTACTTCAATTGCCACAGGTATCGTGACCGTGACACTCCTTAGTCAGGCACCTCCTGGTATCACTAATGTTATTGACCATGTGGTTGAAAAGACAATAGAAAAAGTGGTGCCCGCTGCGGTTACTGGTCAAACCGCGACAGTGGTGAGAGAAAGTGTGAAGGTCATCAACTCTGAAGATCTAACGATAGCGGCCATCGATCGCAATCAAAAAAGTATCTGGAGAATCCATGGAATTCCCACAGGAGGGTCTGACAGCAGCGAAGTAACTTTTTATGGATTTGGCTTTGTTCTCAGTAAAGAAGGGGTACTCGTTGCAGACAGTTCAGCGGTTGGTGAAGGAATTTCATACCGAGCAAATGATGTTAGTGGAAAGGTTTTCAAGCTTGAATTTTTGAAAACTGATTTGAAACGCAGGCTGGCATTCTTTAAAATAATTTCAACTGAAAAGGATAAACCTGATTTGGTCCCTGTGAGTATTACCGATGCAAATACGCTCAAGATTGGCCAAACCGTTATTGCCATGGGCGGGCGGGATAAAAGCAATTCTGTCTCGGTCGGTATTATTTCAAGTTTAGATCAAGACAAAAGTGACGCTACTGGCGCAAATGCTGTCACTACAATTTACACAACCACTGACTTGAAACCTCTCTATGTAGGTAGCCTCCTCATAAATACAAGTGGTGAGGTTACTGGGTTTTATCGTTATGTTGGAGAATACGGCAACTATTTTCCACTTCCAAGCGTAAGAGATATGACTGCTATTGTATTGCCTCAAGGGGCAGGGTCCACTACCCCAATAGTGAGATAAAAATCATGAAAGAAGTTATTGACTTTATTAAAAAACATTATACAATTAAAACATCATTATAATCGAGTTACTATCACCTAAACTTTTAAATCAATGCCCCCATTTCATAACTTTACAACCAAAGCCAGGGACGCTCTTCGAAAAGCTCATGAGCTCGCTATTGAACGTGGACAGAACCATGTTAATCCGTTGCATCTACTCACTGCACTTCTCTTACAAGAAGAGAGTATGGTCGCATCTATTCTTGACCGTCTTGAGATTGATACGATGTTGATGACGGATTCTTTGATTGAGGCGATGGAGGGAGTAGAAGGTTCTTCAACGCTCGCTCCGTCATATCAGATTTACCTTACCCCAGAGCTCGCCCAAGTACTTGAATCATCCAGCAAGATTGCTTCACGAATGAATGATGAATTTGTATCAACGGAGCATCTCTTTATTGCAGTCATTGAGACTCCGGGAGCGGCGCGTGAGATGCTTGCCCGTTTCCGCATTGAAAAGACGCGCGTACTTGAAATATTAGAAGAATTGAAATCAAGCAAGATTACTGATGTGAGCCAGGGTAAGAAATTTAAATCACTCTCAAAGTACACCCGCAACCTTACACAACTCGCTAAAGAGAATAAGCTCGACCCTGTCATTGGTCGTGATGAAGAGATTCGTCGCATCATCCAGATTCTCTCCAGGCGCACCAAGAACAATCCAATCCTAATTGGTGAAGCAGGAACCGGTAAGACCGCAATTGCCGAAGGTTTGGCGCTTCGCATTGCAACCAATGATGTACCAGAGTCCCTCAAGGACAAGGAGCTCGTCTCGCTTGATTTAGGATTACTCATTGCTGGAACCAAGTATCGTGGTGAATTTGAAGAACGCTTGAAGAGTATTATGAAAGAAATCGAACGCTCTGATGGCAAGGTTATCGTCTTTATCGATGAAATTCATACGATTGTCGGTGCAGGAGCGGCAGAAGGCGCAATGGATGCTTCCAATATGCTAAAGCCCGCGCTTGCTCGTGGTGAGCTCCGTGCTATCGGCGCTACGACACTCAAAGAGTATCAGAAGCATATCGAACGAGATCCAGCACTCACGCGTCGCTTCCAACCTGTCTATGTCAACGAGCCATCAGCAGAGGATGCTATTGCGATCCTGCGAGGGCTGAAGGAGAAGTATGAACTCTTTCACGGAGTTAAAATCACTGACGATGCAATTATTGCAGCGGTTAATCTCAGTAGCCGCTATATCACCGACAGATTCTTGCCTGATAAAGCAGTTGACCTGATTGATGAGGCCGCATCATCACTCCGAATTTCACTTGAGAACAAACCAGCGCTCCTCGAGGACACTGATCGCAAGATTATGCGACTGCAGATTGAACGAGAAGCACTTCGTAATGAGGCAGAGCTAACCACGGATAAGAAATCAAAAGCAAGACTTAAGGATATTGAAAAAGAAATCAGTGACCTTAAAGAGAAAACATCAGAGCTTGAACTCAAGTGGAAGAATGAGCGCGAAGTGGTTGTTGAAATCAGGAGAATCAAGAAAGAACTTGAATCGTATCGCATTGAAGCGGAGGGTGCGGAAGCCAGAGCCGATCTCTCAAAGGCAGCAGAAATTCGTTACGGTAAAATTCCAAATCTCGAAAAAGATCTTGATGGTAAGAACAAGAAACTAAAGAAATTACAAAGCTCAAGAAGGATTCTTCGAGAAGAAGTGACCGAAGCGGAGATTGCTGACGTTGTTTCTCGCTGGACTCGTATTCCAGTTACAAGGATGCTTGCCGAAGAAGAGGATAAATTAAGTCAAATGGAGGAGCACCTCAAGGCGCGAATCATTGGTCAGGATGATGCGGTTAATAAAATTTCAAATGCAGTAAAGATGTCGCGGGCGGGAATCTCAGACCCAAATCGTCCAATCGGTTCATTTATTTTCTTAGGGCCAACGGGAGTCGGTAAGACTGAGCTCACCAAGGCGTTGGCTGAATTTATGTTTGATGATGATAAGGCGCTGATCCGAGTGGATATGTCTGAGTACATGGAGCGACACGCAATCTCCAAGATTATCGGCTCACCTCCAGGCTATGTTGGACACGAAGAAGGGGGAAGTATCACCGAGATGGTTCGCCATCGGCCATATTCAGTACTACTCTTCGATGAAATCGAGAAGGCGCACCCAGAAGTGTTCAATATTCTACTCCAGGTCCTCGATAATGGACGCCTCACTGATGCCAAAGGGCGACTGGTTAACTTCAAGAATACGATTATTATCCTCACGTCAAACATTGGCGCACAGTACATCGACCGAATGGAAAAAATTGGGTTTGAAGGAAACAAGACTGCAACCGCTGATTACAACGAGGCAAAGAATAAAGTACTTGCAACACTCAAAGACCATTTCCGTCCAGAGTTCCTAAACCGCCTTGATGACATCATTGTCTTCGATATCTTAAGTCACGACGCAATCAAGCGAATCGTTGAACTCCAGGTTGCTATTGTGAAAGAGCGATTGGCGACCAAGGAGATTAATCTCGAACTAACCCCTGAAGTCTTTGAGTATTTGGCAAAGGAAGGGTACAGTCCGCAATATGGTGCTAGACCGCTCAAGCGTTTGATTCAGAACAAAATCCTTTCACCTGTTGCAACCATGATGATTTCTCGCAAGGCAGAGAAGGGGAGTACGGTAGTTGTATCAATTAAAGACGGAGAATTCGCCTTTGAGGCGAAGCGTCCGAGAGTGAAGAGTGATTATGTTAAGAGCTCTCAAGAGGTAGTTTCGTAGAATTTCCATATTCGGCACATTTCTTTGTTGCTTCGTCATCAATTTCTTCCGCCGTACGTTCAGTACGTCTACAGAAATTGATTTCCTTACGCCTTGAACTGTGCTCAAATCTGTAAATTCTGTTTATACTAAAAACCAACAAAAATCAAAGTCGAGAGACTTTGATTTTTGTTGGTTTTGTTTCGTTTGTGCGCCGGGAAGGATTCGAACCTTCGGAGCCGTGAGGCGACAGATTTACAGTCTGTTGTAATTGACCACTCTACCACCGACGCTTTCTTGTCCCAATACCTTACACCAAAATCAGCTAAAACTCAAAGATTCTATATATGGTTGACCAAATTGCCCAAATAAACTATAGTGTCAGGACTTAAATTATAGATATGTCACAGGACCAACTCATCATTTTAAAAAACAAAGAGACCGGCGAGGTCTATTGGACGCGCAAGCACAAGAAGAAAGTGACTCGAAAAATCGCTCTAAAAAAGTATAGCCCAAAACTCCGTAAGCATGTGATGTTTAACGAAGTGAAAAAATAAGGACTCATTCGTACGATTGTTCGAAAGTGCACGCATAAACCCGCCCAGCTGCGGGTTTTGCTCTGCTCATACTCGTTTCAGCTTCGCTGACCATGCAAACGAGCACTGCGCAAGGCATTTTCGAACAATGTACTCACTCGTTTACGTTTAGACCAGCAACTTATATTTTCTAGATGGTAATTTCGTATTTTTACCGGAGTATCGTATAGTAGAGGGGTTAAATAACGGGCCTATAGTTCAGTGGTAGAATAACGCACTCCAAACGCGTTGACCGAGGTTCGAATCCTCGTGGGCCCGCCAACAAAAACCGCTTCTGCGGATTTTTGTGCGGGTCCAAGCAAGGTGTCTGCGCACCTTGCGTCGAGGATTCGAAAAGGTTCCCCCATATTTCTCGACTGTGTTATTGTCGAGAAATGGGAAACCTGTACTGGTCCTGTAAGGACCGAATCCTCGTGTAAATTTTTCAATTATATGAAATCCCCTGATTATGTAACCCACGGCACGAGTTCCGAGAAGGATGCCGAAAAAATCAAAAAAGAAGGATTCGAGGCGCAGGAAGGCCGCGCGACTGTTTCGGGCGATTTAATTTATGCCTTTGAGTGGGCAACAAAACAAGAACGAAGAAAAGGAAGTAAAAGTGAGAGTGAAATCGGCGAAGAAGAAAAAGGGCGAATGGTAATAATGAAAGTGCCAGAAGACAAGTCGGTTGATTACGCAACGCACACAGGCGCGGAAGTCGATGATGAATCAAAAGAGGTTACTGGTTACTCTTCAAAACATGAGTCTGGTAGGAAACAACTCGCCATTTACCAGGAAGGAGATGTTGTTGAGAAGAGGAAAGAAATTGAACGAGCCAAACAAGAATTGAAAGATTTGAACGTTCAATTTTCAGTTTTTCTTGGGGAGAATAATGTTGACCCTGACCAAATCAAATCAAGAGATGATTTGGTGGAAGCTATAAAGACTTTTGATATCAAAAAGAAAATTGAAATTTTGAAAAAAGCCGAAGAACTTGAAAAACAACGAACGGAAAAGAGAAAAGAGGCCGAGCCAAATGTTGCTATTTCACAAGAAAATATTTTAATGAGTGTTGTTCCAACCGCAGAACTTGGAGAAAAGCTAGGCGAGCTTTCTCAAAAAATAAGAAACCTAGAAGCAGTTGATCTAGAAAATTTTACTGATGAAATCTCTAAAATTATTGAGGACAATAAAGAAAATTTTCTAGCTTCAGGTTTAGACGTTCGGGAAGTTATAGGAAATCTTTTGACTTCAACAATGGAAACAGAAATCGTAAATATGGTCAGGTCGCTCTCTATGGATGTAAAAAGAACGCAAGGTTATGAAATATATAACCGTGGCAAAGACGAAGTAAAAGAAAAAGTGGTTAATAAAGAGCAGTTGAGGCAAAAGCTTGAAAAAGTTCTTGTCATGATTGAAGCTGACGACTTTGATATTGGAATGGAAACACTTAATAGGTACATTAGAGTGAATGTGAAAAAGTTATTGGAAGAATTGAATAATAAAATTTAATTTACTTTTCTAAATATCAAGATCTATTCTAATATTCTAAAAATTAATAACCTATGACCCTCACTCAAGACGAATTAAAATTTAATCTTCAGAAAGTTTTTGGTAAGGAAATTACTCAACTTACTTTAAAAGGAAAAGGGTATTGTAATAACGCGTATTATATTGAAACAGTTGATGGTGAGAGGTATATCGTTAAAGAAGAACTGGAGGGTAAGAAAATCAACGAGCAAAATAGTTTAGTGGTTGAAGGAAGAGTGCTTCAGCAATTGAGTGGTCTGAGCCTCTCTACACCTTTGCCGAAAGTGGTTTTTGTTTCCGAAGAATTAAAAATGTATGGGTATGAATATATCGAAGGAGAAATGATGAAAGAGGTATGGGACTCATGTACCGAAGAAGAGAAGATTGGTATTTGCCGTAAATTAGGATCATTTCATGCAGAAATTGGTAAAAAATTCACCAAAGAAATGGCAGAAGCTGTTGGTGTTGAAATAAACAACTCTGTTGGATTACATCCTGAAGTAATAAAGGAATATGACAGATTGAGCACTGATCCTAAGGTGCCCGAAGATTTCAGAAATCTTGTAAAAGAAGCGAAAGTTATATTTGACAGATCTCTTGATAAGGCTGTCTTTCAATTCATTCATAATGATTCGCATCACGAAAATATCCTTGTTAAGGACAAGATAATCTCTGGAATTATTGATTTCGGCGATGCGGAATATGGAGAGGTTGCCAAGGAGTTTTCTCGCTACATTAGGGACTTTCCTGATTACTTTGAATATATTGTTTCGTCGTATGAAGAAGAATCTGGGAACAAACTCTCCAGAGCAAGGCTTATTAGTAATGCGCTCATTTCTGGTTTTGTTGATATTATTGAGAATTATCAGAAGGGTGGAGATGACCGTGTTCAGGCAGAAAGTGCTATAGAGAAATATCGATTCCTTTTTGCTAATATTAAATAAAATTATGGAAGATTCCCCTCAACAAAAAACGCCAGAAATTCAGTATCCAGAAATTGCAGTAGAAATAACTGCAATGAGAGACGCTGATCAAGAAATGAGGCAAAGAGCATTAGATAATGATTACGTTATTGAATCTGAAGAAGATGATAATCTTGATAAGAAAAACACAGAAAAAATGAGAGAAATAATTGATGAGATTGGCTGGCCCTCTGCTTCAAAGGTTGGAAAAGATGCTTCAATCGCCGCATGGTTATTGGTCCAACACGCAGATCATGACGTAGATTTTCAGTCTCGTTGTTTGTCACTTATTCAAGAGTTACCTGTGGGTGAAGTTCGTCCTCAAGATATTGCCCTTCTCACGGATAGAATTAGGGTAAATAGTGGACAGCCACAAGTCTACGGCACACAGTTTAGAGAAGTAGGTGGTAAACATGTTCCAAAAGATATTGAAGACATAGAAACTGTGGATGAAAGACGAAAAGTAATGGGGTTAGATACTCTAGAAGAAAACATTAGGAGAATGTACGAAAAATATCCAATGAAATCGTGAGGTTTAGCCTCACGGTTTTAGTTTACTTTTGGAATATCAGGTGAAAAATGATTAAAAACATAACGTTAATATAAAAATATGTACCTAATCCCAATAGAAGCCAGAGTTTCAGAGATAAACGGCAGAGGTGTGTTTACTTTGGAGAAAATACCAAAAGGGAAAATGGTTTGGAAATATGTTCCTGAGCATGATAGTAGTATGTCAGTTGAAGAATTCAACAATCTAAACGAAGAATCAAAAATGGAGATAGATAGAATTGCATATTTATCCACTGTATCAAATAAGTACATATATCCACCTGAGGGTGATCCAGCTAGATTTACCAATCATAGTAAGGATAACAATCTCACTGTTGTTTTTGACAAAGGGGTATCAGAAGAACCGCTATTTATGGCTAATCGAGATATTGAGATAGGAGAGGAACTCACTAATAATTATTTAGAGTTTGATCCGAATATAACGGAAAATCAGCCAGAATGGATTTAGGGGATTAAATTTGGTTAAGTTTGTTATACTGAGGATGTGAATAATTTCGCCTTTATTGATGCTCAAAACGTTCATCTCGGAATTAAATCTCTCGGATGGGTTTTGGATTGGAAAAAGTTTAGAGTGTATCTAAAGGATAAGTATGCGGTGAGCACGGCTTACTTGTTTATAGGTTTTTTGGATTCTAACCAAAAACTTTACTCAACCCTTCAGAAGGCGGGATATATTTTGATATTTAAGCCGATTATTCTTGATGGTGATGGTAAAGCAAAAGGTAATTGTGATGCAGACTTAATACTTCATGCAATTCTTGAAAAAGATAACTACAACAGAGCTGTCATTGTAACGAGTGATGGGGATTTCTATTCTCTGGTGAGACATTTGCACGAACAAGAAAAACTTGAGATGGTACTCAGTCCGTATTCAGAAACTTGCTCGAAACTTTTAAAAAAGGAGGCAAAAGAAAGAATAAACTATATGGATAATTTGAATAGAAAAATAGGTGGTAAATGAAAACGCACCGCCCAGACACAGGAGACTGGGAAGTGCGCTTTCTTATGGATAAAAATAGTATAGCACATCATTATTGACGGTCAATAGTATGTTTAACCCACAAATTTCTTTACCTCCTTTTCAATTTTATCTCTGTCTTCAACCTTAAACCACCTCACTCCTTCACCCCTCTTAAACCACATAATTTGGCGTTTGGCGTAGTGCCAGATTTCAAATTGTAGTTGCGTAATCATTTCATCTGTTGTTATTTGGTCTTGGAGTAGTCGTGCCAGAGAGCGACATTCAAGGCCGAGGGATTCCATGCGTTCGTATGTTAGACCTTGCTCGTGCAAAGTGCGGGCTTCTTCGATCATTCCTTGATCAATGCGCGCCGTTAGGCGCGCATTGATTCGGGCCCTTAGTTTCTGCGGATCTGTTTCAATACCAATAGTTAGGGTTTCGTATTGAGGATTCACGCCACGGGCAGGGACCTTACCGAGCGCCTCTGTAATTTCGATTGCCCGAATGAGTCTGCGAGGATTCTGTGAATCGATGGTCTCTGCACGCTCTGGATCGAGAAGTTTAAGTTTTTCAAATAATTCCACGGCAGAAAATTTTTCAAGCCTACCTCTTAGCTCATGATTTGGTGGAACCTCTGGTAGTACAACGTTATCAACAATTGCTTGGATATAGAATCCAGTACCACCACAGAGGATTGATAATTTACCACGACTAAGAATATCGGCGATCGCTCTGTCAGCTAACTCCTTATATTGGACTACATCGAAAGTGTCGCTAGGCGGTGCAACATCAAGGAGGTGGTGAGGAACTCCTCGCATCTCATCCTTAGTGATCTTGCCGCTGATAATATCAATGCCTCGGTAGACCTGTCTTGAGTCAGCGGAAATCACTTCGCCGTTAAACTTTAGCGCTAATTCTACAGCTAAATCACTCTTGCCGGAGGCTGTTGGGCCGACGATAGCGATAATCTTAGGTTTTTTGTTTAAATCGGTCATGGATGTTAGGATGCTAACATAGTAAGCTAATTATTTAAACGTATGACAAGAGAAATGGATAAAGACATGTTTGAGGAGTATGAAGGATTTCCTGTCCGGATTGGACAGATGGTTCCTGATATGGAACTTAATGCCTACCACAAAGATAAGGAGATGAAGGTGTCCCTCAGTGATTATAAAAATAAGTGGCTCATTTTGTTTTTTTATCCTGCAGACTTTACCTTCATTTGTCCAACTGAGCTCGAGGATATGGCAGACTTGTACGCACAGTTTCAAAAAGAAGGAGCGGAAATACTCTCAGTCAGTACCGATACGGTCTATACACACAAAGCATGGCACGATACTTCGGAGGCGATTAAGAAAATAAAGTTCCCAATGATTTCAGATCGTAACCAAAGCCTTAGCTATATGATGGGGGCTATCGAAGAGGAGAGTGGTAATGCACTCCGTGGAACATTTGTGATTAATCCTGACGGTAAATTGCAGATGATGGAACTTAACGATAATGACAGCGTTGGACGAAACGCAAAAGAATTGCTTCGAAAATTACAAGGAGCGAAATTTGCTCGTGAACACAAAGGACGAGTGTGTCCTGCAAAGTGGGAACCGGGAGACGATACGTTGAAGCCAGGACTTGATTTGGTGGGGAAGATATAGAATAGGAAGTAAGAATAGAGCAAAAAATTGATTGTGCCCGTCGCCCCCTTGGGGGCGACGGGCACGTTGGTTTTCTCCTTATCATCTGTACCGATTGATGGCATCATTAAGTGCGATTGTTGCCGCGCGTGGGTCTGGAGCAAAGATGATGGCACGTGAGGAATTGAAAGTCATTCCCCATTTATGACTATCAACCGTTGCAAGAACCGTCGCTTCAACCTCACCTCCCTGTTCGCCTACGCCAGGAATGACAAACGGCACATCGCCGACAATCCGCCGAACGTTCCCTGCTTCAGCGGGATAGGTTGCACCTACCACGAGGTGGCAGTTACCACGCACATTCCATATCCTAGCCACGTTAAACGCGACACGTTCATAGAGTTGCATTGAGTCATCACAGAGGACTTGTAGCCACTCCTCGGCTGACAATCCAGCCGGTTTATTTCGTGGATTGTAAGTGAGGGTGTGTAGATCTTGAAATTCACCCGCACCAGGGTTCGACGTACGACACAAAACAATAATGCCCTTGTCTGTTTGTTCGAGAAATGGCTTCAATGCCTCAGCCCCAAGATATGGATGTACGGTAAGCGCATCCGCTTTTAGATAGTCGAATGCATACTTTACGTAACCTAAATTGGTGTTTCCGATATCGGTACGCTTGCCATCAAGAACGACGGGGACATCTGGGGCAACTTTGTTGGCGAATTTGATTGTCCGATGGAGCGCATCGAGTCCTTCAACTCCATGTGCATCATAGAACGCAGGATTTGGCTTGTAGGCACCAGCAACATCACTTGTTGTCTGGATGATTCTTTGGTTGAAGTTGCTGATTGTGTCAGCAATTCTGAGTTCGCCAGAAACGTATACACGTTCGGACTTAGGGATTTTGTCGAGATCGCTGTCGAGTCCGACGCAAACGAATTTATTCTCCGACCATTTTCTTTCCATCAAATCGTGGAAGTTTCTTGTAGACATACTTATTCTCCCAAACATGGCTGTGGGCGGGAATCCACCCAAAAATGTACAGCTCTAGGACGATAGTACTAAAACCTAAAGATTGAGGCAAATTTGTGCCGGAGGAGAATATATTCTATGTCTTGTTAATTCCAACTAAATTAATAAAAGCAGAAGCATTTTTTGATATTCGTAAGGTGTATTTATCTTTTCGAAACTCTTGTTTGAATACTTGAGTGTTGGAAGAAAAACCAAGATCAATGACCATTTTTTGAACTTGTATTGTAAGTGGTTTAATAATATTTACAAAGTTTACCGTCAAGTATCCTCTATCGGAATAAACTGAACCATCAGTTTCAAACAAACCCTTAAGGCAGTAGATTTCGTATTTTTTACTTTCAAATATCCATGTTGGTACCGTGACTTGTTGAAGATATTTTGAACCAAGCTTTGCTTTCCAGCCAAGCAAGTTTTCCCATTTATTTGAGTAACAGCTCACGTCAAGACATTTATCATTTCTTGTTACTAAGGAAACTTTATTTTTTGGCAGTATTTGCCGTATACCAGAAACAGCGTTTTTGATTAAATTTGGATATTTAGTATCACAAGTAATTCTTAGTCTAACCGCTCTACCGTTCGGGTTTGAAAGGTTTCCATCTCCTATGGCTAAACCAATGACATATGCCAAAGCTTCTTTGTCACTCATTCTTGTTAAGTTAGTGCCAGAGGTGGGACTTGAACCCACAAACCTTTCGGCACGCGATTTTGAGTCGCGCATGTTTACCATTTCATCACTCTGGCGATACCAGTACTTTACGCAAAAATTGGTTAAAAATCAATTCAGTCCTCACCAGCCCCGCCTACGGCAGGGCTGGTGAGGACTTCCTTCTTTTGCACCTGAATGTTAAAATTGCTTCAAATAATAAATACATGGCAGAATTTTATAACAACTCTATATACTGGATTGAAATTGAAAAGATCAAACCAAACCCATTTCAGCCACGTAAGGATTTTGATCCAGTACAACTACAGGCACTGGCAGACTCAATCAGACAGTATGGAATTCTTCAGCCACTCACTGTCTCACGTCACGAAACATTTATTGAAGACGAAGGTCTGAGGACGGAGTACGAACTCATTGCAGGAGAGCGACGTTTGCGTGCATCCAAAATAGCAGGCTTAGCCTCGGTGCCGGTTACAATCCGAGCGTCATCTGATGACTCACGAACAAAGCTTGAACTTGCTATCATTGAGAACCTTCAACGTGAAGACCTCAATCCTGTTGACCGCGCCAGAGCGTTTGATCGCCTGGTAAAAGAGTTCTTCTTTAAGCATACTGAAATTGCAAAGAAAGTAGGTAAGAGTCGTGAGTATGTTTCAAACTCGATTCGAATCTTGGCGCTTCCAGAGGAAATGATGAACGCGCTCTCTGCAGGTAAAATTAGCGAAGGACACACCAGGCCACTTCTGATGTTGATTGATCGACCAGAAGAGCAGATGACCCTCTTTAAGGAAATTCTCCTCAAACGATTAACAGTGAGGGAATCGGAGGCAATCTCACGACGAGTTGCAACGGACAAGGTGCGCAAGCGTGAATACATGGTTGACCCAGAGATAAACATTCTTGAAAAGAAGTTGGCGGAATCACTTGGTACAAGAGTTCATATTGAACGAAAAGAAACTGGTGGACACTTAACCATCGATTTCTTCTCAAATGAAGACTTACAACACATCCTCGACTTGATTAAGAGTAATGAGCCAAACAATAGAACAGCAATGATGGAGCGCTTTGAGAGTACGCAAGCAGGCACAGTAGCTGGAGCTACTAATCCAGATCTTTCCGCAGAAATAGTAACTGATGGAGTCGGAGCGATTGAAACAATCACTGATCCAGAAGTCGCTGCACTCATGATAGATGACCGATCAGTTGAGGACAAGAAAGAGGATGAGGAAGATTTGTATTCGGTTAACACCTTTACGGTTTAAGAGTAATTTGAGATTTCATTTTAAAAACCTCCGCAATTATTTTTGTTCGATATATCGAACAAAAATAATTGCGGAGGTTTTTAATCTATCTATTGATTCTTCCATAAAGCACTTGGAGGTCTTGCCTCCAAGTGTTTGTTAATTTTCGCTTAATTTTTATTTTGATTCTCCAGCGCGTTTCTAATGTGTCGTTTAGCAACCGTCGTTTTCGCCATTTCGAGCCACTTGGCCGAAGGGCGACTTGATTTCTTGGTGACCACTTCAACAATATCTCCATTTTTTAACGGAGTATCGAGGGAGACCATTTTACCGTTTACTTTGACTCCTGCGATATGATCTCCAATGTCAGAATGGATTGAATACGCAAAGTCTATTGGACTCGAGTTGAGAGGTAAGTCAATAACGTCTCCTTGTGGTGTGAAGGTGAACACTCGATGTTCAAAGAAATCCGTTTTTAAGTTATTTAAAAATTCTTTCGGGTCGAAGGTTTCAGCATGGATTTCTGCAAGTTGTTTAATCCAAGCAGGCATGGTCTCAGGTGATTCGTTGGAATTTTTCTCATCAGAGAGTGAGGTTGGCCGTGCAAAATTAGGAAGGAGTTTGGCAATCCAGAGAAAGTTTTTTGAGTATTGAGAGATTCGTCCTGTCGCCACAGCTTCTTTGTAGGATAGATGTGAGGCGATACCAAATTCAGCATCGCGGTGCATGTCATCGGTTCTGATCTGGACTTCAATGATAGCCCCATCCCCAGAGAATATAGTGGTGTGAATACTTTTGTACCCATTTGGTTTGGGGACAGCTGTATAGTCTTTGATTCGTCCTGGGAGCGGTCGCCAGAGTCCGTGGACAATTCCGAGAACTCTGTAGCAATCGGTAAGGGTGGGGACAACAATTCTGATCGCTAAAATGTCATAAATTTTTTCAATGTCCCAGTCTTTCCTTTCTAGTTTTAAATAAAGACTGTAGAGGTGTTTGACGCGGGTGTCGACTTTGGCCCCCACTATTTTTTCTTTAATAAACTCTTCCTTTAATTGAGTTTCAATTTTCTCAAGTGATTCGCGGGTTTCCAGACTTTTTTCTTCAATGACCTTTTTTACTTTCTCAAACTCTTTTGGATACACATAAGGGAATGCTAGGTCTTCCAAATCTCCTTTGAGCTTACTCATACCGAGTCGGTAGGCTAGCGGTGCGTAGATCTCGAGTGTCTCCATGGCAATACGTTTACGTTTTTCTTCTGGAACGAATTCAAGTGTTTGCATATTGTGCATTCTGTCGGTGAGTTTGATGATGAGGACACGCAAGTCCTGTGACATAGCCACAAAGAGCTTCTGTAGACTCTCTGTGTGACGCTCGAGTCCACGATATTTGAGTTTGCCGAGTTTGGTTACTCCCTCGATGAGAAAAAGAATTTCTTTACCAAACTCTTTTTCAATCTCTTCGGTACTTACGTGACCGTCTTCAACCACATCGTGGAGGAGTCCTGCAGAGATAGTAGTCACATCCATTCCAAGCCTGGCGAGATTTTTGGCAGTTTCAAAAGGATGAATGAAGTAAGGTTCTCCAGAGAAACGCTTTTGTCCCTCGTGGTGAAGTTTTGAGAAATCAAACGCTTTGGTAACGAGCGCCCTGTCAGATGCGGTTGGAGAGCGCATAAGTTCGATAATGTCATTGACATTTTGCATATAACTTAGCATACTGTTTTTTAGACGAAACGGCAACTCTAACACGAGAGGCTAAAAATGGAAGGCAGGATCGGACTACACGACGAAATCACTGCTAATCGAGTGAGACGACAGATGGCAGACCTTGCCTTAATGGCGGGGCAGTTCTCGCTTGATGAATGGGTTCTTGAGATGGACGAGCCTGACGAGGAGATTCTTCGTCCAAAATCGAATTGATGTACCCCGCCGCGAAGCTTCGCGGCGGGTTAGTTGTTTCTACGCAGATTTTTTCTTGGGAGTCGCTCCAGGCAATTTGTGTGGATTGTGATTTGGACAGAGTCTATTAGAACAACGCTCAGGTATTGTCTTGGTGCCCTCCATCATCAGCGCGCCACATTTCTCTCCATCGTCTTTAACATAGGGGCAAATATTTCCCGTTGGTTTAGTCTTAATTGCATTTTTACATTTTGGGTAGTTTGAACAACTAAAGAAAATCCCAAATCGTCCACGGCGCTCAGTCATCATACCGACTTTACAGAGAGGACAGAGAATTCCTGTCGAATTCTGACGTTCCAGCTCAGCGTCTTTTTTAATGTGTTTACACTTCGGGTAGTTACTGCAGGCGATGAAGCGTCCAAACTTTCCGTCACGCTCCATTAGTTTTCCATCTTTACAATCAGGGCAGGCCTCCCCCGTATCTTTTGGTCCCTCAAGTTCGCTTCCATCAATAGTTCGCGCGCCGAGACATTCCGGAAAGTCAGAACAACTCATAAACTTTCCGGTACGGCCAAGTTTGATCACCATATCCTTTCCACACTTTGGACATTTGAATTCTGCTGGCGCGTCCCCAAGGTTGGTAATTTTATCTAATTTATCTTTGGATTTTACCATCTTGAGAAATGGTCCATAAAAATCTTTGAGTATCTTCTCGTATTGTTTCTTACCATCGGCAATATCATCGAGCGACTCTTCCATTTCAGCAGTAAAGGAATCGCTAATGTAGTCTGCGAAGTTGTTCTCGAGAAACGAGCTGACCGCTTCTCCGGTATCAGTTGGTTGGAGTGACTTACCATTTTTGGTGGTGTAGCCACGGTCGTTGAGTGTCTTGATAATAGAGGCGTAGGTCGAAGGTCGTCCGATACCACGTTTCTCGAGCTCTTTAATGAGACCTGCTTCAGAGTATCGTCCTGGTGGTTCCGTTTGTTTACCGAGTGCATCGATGTTCAAGAGCTTCAACTTATCGCCTGCAGAAACTTTGGGAACCTCAACATCTTCTCCGCGTCCCTCAGGGTCAGCGAGGAGCCAGCCAGGGAAAAGAATACGAGATCCAACGATTGAAAACGGTGGAGTAACCTCAGCTCCGACTTTTGCCGTAATTTTGGTTTTTAAAATATTTGCATCACTCATCTGTGAAGCAACAGTGCGCTCCCAAATTAGTTTATATAAACGCTCTTGTTCAGGAGTGGAGCCTGCGCGAAAAGTCGAAGCGTGTGTTGGACGAATCGCTTCGTGAGCCTCTTGAGCGTTCTTTGATTTGGTAGCAAAAGATTTTGGAGAAACGAATTCTTTACCAAATTTCTTTTCTACCACAGAGAGGATTTCGTCCTGTGCGATTTTACTGAGGTTAGTACTGTCAGTTCGCATGTAGGTGATGTGCCCGGCTTCGTAGAGCTTCTGGGCGATACCCATTGTTCTCGATGGTGCAAACCCAAGACGGTTGCTGGCGGTTTGTTGCAAGGTTGAAGTAATGAAGGGTGCACGCGCCGAGCGTTTGGTTTCAGTTTCTTTCACGCTAGCTACGCTCCACGATTCTTTCTTTGCATGCCAGAGAATCTTGTCTGCATCATCTTGGGTTTTAGGCTCTTCCTCGCAAGTGAGCGTCATCTTCTCCTTTTTATCGGTTTGAACATCCGCAGTAATGACCCAGTAGTTTTCAGGAATGAATGCGCGGATCTCTCGCTCGCGCTCCATGACAATGCGAAGGGCGGGGGACTGTACTCGCCCAGCGGAAAGGCCATAGCGGAGTTTTTTCCAGATGAGCCCTGAGAGGTCGTAACCAACGAGACGATCAAGCACTCGACGCGCTTCCTGTGCTTTGCGCAGATCTTGGTCAATCTTGCGTGGATGATTCATTGCCTCAGTTACCGCCTCTTTGGTGATTTCGTGAAAGACAATTCGGTTTGGATTCTTTAGTTTTATCGCTTCAGCAATATGCCAAGCGATTGCTTCTCCTTCACGGTCGGGGTCAGTAGCGAGAATGACTTCGTCAGCTTTTTTGGCAAGGGATGCGAGCTCGCTCACCACAGATTCTTTGCCTTTGGAAATTTCGTAAGATGGTTTGAAATTGTCTCCAATATCAATCGCCTTTTTGTTACTCTTTGGTAAATCACGAATATGCCCGACAGACGCTTTGACGGTGTACTTGCCATCCAAATATTTTGAAATGGTTTTTGCTTTTGCGGGGGATTCGACGATAAGTAATTTCATTTTTGTTCGGTTGAAAATTTTTCGCTCATATTACTGTAGCATAACGATGAGCGCACTCACTAATACTACAGATAGGGAAGTAATGCAAATCTGAATTGAATATGTCATACAAAAATCATAAATCCCACGCTTGTCGGCGTGGGGGGGTTCGTTACTTTTTCTTCTTTAATTTCTTCTCTAAGTTTTTGAGAAGCTTCGAGACTTCTTCGAGAGAAGCTCGTATCTCTGTCAGCTTCTCTCCAGTGAGTCTCTTTGGGATTTGAGTGACCGGTGTTAGAGGCGGAAGTCGGAGTTTTTCGTCTCGCTCCATCCTCTGTATCACTCGTCGTTCTGAGAATTCGGGCATCAAAGGACTCCCTTTTTGAACTGCCGCACCGGATGGAATCCGGCGCGGCAGCACTTGCCTATACCACCTGGCGGACTGTGATTGGTTCGGCCTCCATGTACATCGCCGGAATGAAATGGCTGATGACCGCAAACGTCGCCCCAGCAATCACGGCCCCTGCGGAACTTGCCAGGAAGATGTGCCAGGATTTTGCGTGCCAAATGTCATCGAGCCCATAGAAGGCCCCCAGTATGGCCCCCATCGCGAGGATGAGTCCCCAAGCCAAGCACCGAACTGCATTGCGAATTTGACGCATCGTACTTCCCTCAAAGAAGTGTTCGACCAGTGTCATCACTGATCGTTTGTGGTTTAGATTAATAATAACACCTTTGTACTATTTGTCAATATCCCTATCCAGTCATAACTTTTCCCATACTTTCCTTAATCAACCCTTTAATTTCCATGAGCGACAGCAGAATGTTGGCTTGGCTGATATTCATATCCAAGAGGGCTAGGAGTTCATCCCGCGGGAGCGGCTCTGTGAGGAGTTTCAATACCTTTATTTCCTCTGGCGAACAGTCACTCATATCAATTTCTTGCTTCTTATCTTCAACTTTGAATCCGAGTGCTTCAAGTAACTCTTTACTTGAAGTAATGGGTGTGGCGCCGAGACGAATCAACATATGTGGTCCTTCAGAGTTGGTTGAGAATATTGAGCCAGGTACCGTCAAGACATCACGGTTATATTCGGTTGCGAGTTTGGAGGTGATGAGTGTTCCAGATTTGATTCTTGCTTCAATAACGAGGACCGCCTGTGACATGCCGGCCATAACGCGGTTACGCTGTGGAAAGCTCCAGATCGTTGCTTTGAAGTCGGGTTCGTACTCGGAGAGTAATCCACCACCGCGCTCTATAATAGTATGCGCAAGGCCACGGTTGCTCGCTGGGTAGAGCACCGAGTCAGAGAGTCCTGAGCCTGGTACGGCAATTGTCTGTAAACCAGCATTAAGTGCCGCATGGTGAGCGATACTATCCATACCGATGGCAAGTCCCGATACGATAGTGACAGGATAGCCACGAAGTCCCGAGATGAGTCGCTCACAGACCTCCTTTCCATAGCTGGTGTATTTGCGCGAACCAACAACAGTGAGAATGACATTCTCTGATTTTGGAAGAGATCCACGCAGATAGAGGGCTTTTGGTGGATCAGTAATTTCTTTAAGGAGTGGAGGAAAATCTTTGGGAGCTAATTTGATCACGTCCTCTGACATTGGATAATTTTATCACCATGACAAAGTTTGACATATTCCCTAAATGTGCAAAAGTTCAGCTTAGAGTAAAACTAGCTGGAATGGTCCAGCGCACGAGATGGGAGATGAGAAAATGATCGATTATATCGCAAGCCTTCGTGGACAGAGCCCCGAATTATACGCGCTCTGGCTTCGAAGTGGGCTTTACGGCTGGTTCTCTGGAGAAGAAGGGAGACATGCCTTCAGGGTCTTTGCTCCATATATCGGGGGTGACATCAGGGGTGGTCCAACAACTATCGCAGAAGAACTGCAAATGTTGTTCGTCGGAATTCCTGGTTCATTTGATGCTTTGGACGAGGCCGACCAGGAGTCATTCCGAAAGGGGTGCTGTATGGCACTTGCAATCCTCAACTTTAAAAATGAGCGAGGCATGTTGGTTGCCTATGAGCTCGCGATGCTCGCTTGCATGATACGGGCCACGGATGCCCATGCCATCCTGAATGAGAGATTACGAGGTGTACCTGGTGGAAAGTTTTGTAATCAGATTTTGGATTGCATGAGCTCTTTGACTTAAACGCAGACTAAAATCATCAACCCAAAAAGGAGGAAGTGATGGAGAAAGATTTGAAGATAGCACCCTTCCTTTTTGAAAAAGGGAGGGACTTCTACACACTTTGGTTACTAGACTCTTTGCGCAGGTATTATGTTGAGAGTTTGGGGGCAAAGGCTTTCGTTGGCGCCGAATGTTTGGTTGGAGGCGTTAGTAGTGCTGGAATTTCTGACGACATCATTTCAATCATAGAGCAAGTGGCAAATCCCAATGAGTTTTTGGCCGCAATAGTCTTGGTTCTTGAGCGACTTGATTTTGACGATGAAAATGAAATTAAAATTGCTCAAGAGCTGTTCGGACTTTGCTCATACTTCGGGCTCAGTTTGCCATGGAGTCTCCTGTGTCGTATTGATGTTGCGTCACGTGCACAAAGATTTAGACCGCCATCCTAAGTGTCGGAAGAAGCCATCCTCTGGGCAACAGTGCCCTGAGGATGGTTTTTGATCTCCCTTTTCCTTTCCATAACTTTTGTTTATACTAAGTAAATATCTGCTTTTGTTTGGTTGTTGGTTCTACTAACACCTAACAGTCCAGCATAAATCCACACGGACATGATTTATTCAAAAGTTTTTTAATGGAATAAATCACCTATCACCTAAAACCTAAACTCATGTTAGACATAAAATTCATTCGAGAAAATAAAGACGTTATCAAAGCAGGTGCTGTTAAAAAGCATGTGGAAATTGACCTTGACGCATTGATTGCGCTCGATGATAAACGTCGCTCATTAATGGCTTCTCTTGAGGGGAAGCGAAGTGAGCAAAATAATTTCTCTGACAAAATTGCTAAAGAATCTGACGCAGGTAGTCGTGAGGCAATGATTGCTGAAATGAAGACCTTCAAGGAGGGGATGCAGAGCGAGGAAGAAGAACTCAAAGCTGTGATGAAGGAATGGCAACTCTTGATGCTCCAGGTCCCAAACATTCCTGATATGTCCGTGCCTGATGGTGATGATGATAAGGATAATCAAGAGGTAAAGAAATGGGGAGAGCTACCTACCTTTGATTTCACGCCGAAGAGTCATATAGATATCATGATAGCGCTCGATATGGTTGATTTTGAGCGAGGCGCCAAGGTTTCGGGTTTTCGTGGTTACTTTTTAAAAAATGACGGCGCAATGCTCTCCTTTGCCATCTGGCAATACGCACTCGAGTTCTTTAGTAGTCGGGGGCTATCGCCGATGATCGTGCCATCACTCGTGAGACGCGAGACATTCCTTGGTACCGGATATCTTCCACAAGGTGAAGATGATCTCTATAAAACACAAGATGGCGATTATCTCGCTGGTACGGCAGAGGTAGCGACGATGGGCTACTACAGTGATGAGGTATTGAGTAAGGAGCAGTTGCCAATAAAGCATGTATCATTCTCTCCGTGTTTTAGACGTGAGGCAGGAAGCCATAGTAAGGATGTTAAAGGGCTGATTCGGGTGCATGAGTTTTATAAAGTGGAACAAGTCATTCTCTGCGAAGCGAGTCATGAAGAGTCCGTCAAAATGCATGAAGAGCTCAATCGAAACACGGAAGAATTTATTGAATCATTGGGAATTCCGTATCACACCGTGGCGAATTGTGGAGGAGACTTGGGATTGGGTCAGGTTAAGAAATACGATATCGAGTTGTGGGTACCACTTGAGAATACCTATCGTGAGATTGCTTCAACATCTTACTTTCACGACTTCCAGACGAGACGACTTAACACTCGATACAAAGACGACGATGGTAAATTGCGGTATGTCCACTCTCTCAACTCCACAGCAGCACCAACACCCCGTATTCTCGTCTCACTTATTGAAAACTACCAGCAAGCAGATGGAAGCGTTTTGATTCCTGAGGTGCTTCAAAAATACTTCGGAAAAAGTAAAATTGGTTAGATTCTCTCACGGTAATGCGTGTTGCTGTGATAATGTGACCTTTGTTTTGAGCAGAGTTGTTTTTAAAGAAGGAAATAAAAAGCGTAATGTACTATGCAAATTAAAAATAAACGTCAGCAGGTACCACTACGTTTGGCGGAGCGTCGGAAAAAGCAAATCATTTTGCGACTAGAGCTCCTCAGTGCATTGTTTGTTGTCATTTTGGGCGCACTCTCATACTTTTCTTATAGTCCAACTTTTGCAATTTCAAATATTGAAGTACTTGGTTTAGTTGATTCCGATAAGGTGGCAGTGGAAGAATATGTAAAAACTAACCTAGAGGGAGGACATCTACTTCTTTTTTCAAAGCGAAACTTTCTTTTGTATCAAAAAAATTCCATTGAGCAGGGAATTTATGCCGAGTTTAAAAAGGTGGAAAAGGTAAAACTAGCGACAAAGGATATACATAACCTTATTGTCACCGTAGCTCCTAGGGAACCATATGCTCTTTGGTGTGCTGGAAGTATTACTCAGTCCTCAGTGGGAACTTCGACCAGTAACCAGACAACAGGTTGTTACCACGTTGATTGGGGAGGTTTGGTATTTGAAAAGGAGTCAGACGCACCTGCTTCTGGAAAGGTGGCTTTGTACAAAACATTCGGAAAAGAAAACATGATTGGAGAGAGGATTCTTGACCAGGGAAAGTTTGCGAAATTGCGAGAGTTGCTCCGATCATTAACTGAGCTTAACTTAAAACCGGAAGGTGTGGTGTTTAAGGACAATGGAGATTTTGAGGTGCGCACGGGGACGGATGGAAAATTTATTTTTGGAGGAAGTGATGATTTGAATGTTTCGGTTAATAATTTGAAACTCTTGCTTGATTCTGAGGAATTTAAAAAGGAAGTAGTGGTTGGTTCAAAAAAAATTGACTATGTTGATTTGCGATTTGGTAAAAAATTATTTTTTAAGGTGAAGTAAAGGGCACTCACCTCTTGTTTTTAAAAACGCACATAAAATCTGAAGATTTTTGTTAAGCTCGGCTACCCGCCTGCGCTACATTTTTAAAAACAAGAGGTTCGCTCTGACGTCAAAAACCAAAAATAGGCTTCCTCGCGCCTCGAATTGCATCCACTGTATATCCCTACTACAAAAACTTGTTAGGTATTAACGTATCGCCGCCGGCAGTTTGAGACTGCCGGCGGGACGTAATTCAGTCCGCAAGATCAAGGTCAGGGCCGTAATCCCTGGGGATTGCCCCGAGTTGATCTCGGAGGGTTTCCCCACCGAAAATGACTTCAACAAGGCACTTCAGGCACAGCCAGAAATTGAACATTATGGCCTCCCTTGTTGCGGAGCGGACAAATTAGGTGCTCCTACGGCCAATCAAAGAGTACGCCTTGAATTAGTACCTGTCAACTGTTATGGTGGGAGGGTTCAGCTTATGTCTAATTTCTGGGAGAAACTACCAAAACCAATTTTTGTTTTAGCTCCGCTTGCCAATGTTACGGACAGTGCTTTTCGTCGTGTGATTGCAAAGTATGGCAAATTTACCCGACCCGATGGTTCAAAAGGCGGCGGGCCGGATGTTATTTGGACCGAGTTCGTCTCTGCTGATGGACTGGTAAAAGGAAATAGAGAAGTGCTCTCGCGCGATTTGGTATTCACCGAAAGCGAGCGACCAGTCATTGCACAGTTTTTTACCTCAACGCCAGAGCATATGGAGGAGGCCGCCAGACTTGCACTCGAGCTTGGATTTGATGGAGTAGATATTAATATGGGCTGTCCTGACAAATCGATTGAGAAACAAAAAGCGGGCGCGATGCTGATGAAGAATCCAAAGCTCGCAATTGAACTAATTGCCGCTGCCAAGCGCGGTGCAGGTCATTTGCCGGTCTCGGTCAAGACACGTATTGGCTACAATAAAATAGAAATTGAAGAGTGGTTGCCCGCACTCCTCTCTGCAGAGCCTGTGGCGATCACTGTCCATGGGAGGACGCGCAAAGAGATGTCCAAAGTAGATGCGCATTGGGATATGATCAAACGCGCGGTTGAAATTAGAAATGAGCAAGGAAGCAAAACGCTCATTCTCGGTAACGGCGATGTTAAAACAATTGAAGAGGCAAAGGAGCGAGTGGTAGAGAGTGGTGTTGATGGTGTGATGATTGGGCGGGGAATTTTCGGTAATCCTTGGCTCTTTAATACAGAGCGAAAGATTGAGGACATATCAATTGAAGAAAAACTCTCTGTTATGCTTGAGCACACGAAGCTCTTTATGGAACTATTGGGGGATATAAAAAGTTTTGCATTAATGAAGAAGCATTATAAAGCTTATGTACATGGCTTTGACGGTGCAAAAGAATTAAGGGTGCAATTGATGGAAGCAGAGAGTGTGGAGGAGATTGAAAGGTTGGTAAAGGAATGGCTTGATAAGAATAGGGTGTCCATTGCAACCGTGTAAGTTCCTCGTGGTATACTCTCTATCGTATGAAAGAATCCAAAACTCCTTCTAAAGAAACGACATTGTATCGCAAGTACCGTCCGCAGACTTTTGCCGATGTCATTGGACAGGATCATATCGTAAAGACGCTTGAGTCGGCAATCAAACTGGGTAATGTTGCACACGCTTACCTTTTCTCGGGTTCGCGTGGAACAGGGAAGACTTCCGTCGCGCGTATCCTCGCGCGGGAGATCGGCACCTCAACTAATGACCTTTACGAAATTGATGCTGCGTCCAATCGTGGTATCGATGATATCCGTGAACTTCGTGAGTCAGTCAGCACTCTTCCGTTCCAGTCGAAGTACAAGGTCTACATTATCGACGAGGTGCACATGCTCACCAAGGATGCGTTCAACGCACTCTTGAAGACACTTGAAGAGCCACCAGCTCATGTTGTCTTTATCCTCGCTACCACCGAGCTTGAGAAATTGCCTGATACCATCATCTCACGTTGTCAGAGTTTTACCTTCAAGAAGCCAAACATGGCGATGCTCAAGGAAGAGGTTTTGGCGATTTCCAAAAAAGAAGGATTTACCCTACTGCCTGCTTCAGCCGAATTGATTGCACTCCTTGGGGATGGATCATTTCGTGATACACAGAGTATTTTGCAGAAAGTCCTCTCAGCATCCAAAGATAAGAAGATTAGTGTCGAGGAAGTGGAGGTGGTCACTGGTGCTCCTAAGAGTGGGCTGGTCAATGCGTTCGTAAGCGCGCTCGCAGACCAAGACCTGGCTCGCGCGCTAATATCTATCAAAGAGGCGACTGCAAACAATATTGATATTAAAGTATTTATCAAATTAATCTTGCGTGAGGTTCGCAGAGTTCTCCTGTTGAAGTTTGCACCAGAGATGGAGAAGGATTTGAGAGATGAAATTTCAGAAGACCAAATGGTGTATCTTAAATCTATCGCCTCGCAAAAAGAAAATGGTATCACTTCCAAAGTTCTCGAAGAGCTACTCGGTGCGTACACCAAGACCGGACACTCTGCGGTGGCAGAGCTTCCACTTGAGTTAGCACTCATTGGTGTACTTAAGAGCAGTGAATAGCTACTAGGTAGTTTGTATTTAGATTGGTTTTATTGTACTTTGATAGAGTTCTCGTTTTTTATTTTGGGGGATCGTCTAATGGTAGGACATGGGCCTTTGAAGCCCAGTATTTAGGTTCGAATCCTAGTCCCCCAGCCACCATATGCTAAGTCAGGTGACTGACACGCATAGGCATCTATTCCGAAAAGGCATACCCGCTGAGTGCGGTATTCAAGACAAAAAAGTCGCTCCGAAATGGGCGACTTTTTTGTTATTCCATCGTTACCTTTTTATCCTTAAGAAATAGTTTGCTTTGCAGGCATCCAAGCAGTTCTCGTTTCTCAATCAGCGTCCCTTCCTTGAGTAAGTACTTCGTGTAATTTCTCACGTCGACATCGATCTCAATTTTGTCTTGCTTGTGTCCTAGCACTCCTGATCTAAATTTGTTGAACCTATTTATCTCATCCTCGATTCTTGCTCGTACCCCAAGCTCATCTAGGTTTACCGTATCCATCAGTCCAATCAGTTCTTCGATTAAGCTTGGCTCATTGATAGCTGGATTTTTGCAGTCGATGTTCCGGGCCTTCGTGCAGAAGTAGTACACATGTCTGTTCACTCCACCGTCTTTCAGTTTCTTGAATTTCTCATCTGCCGATATTCCTGATCCACAGTGTCCGCATCGTATCAGCTTGGTGAAGGCGAACTCTTTGCTTTCAGTCTTCGGTATGTAGTTCGCATTCAAAGTCAGCTGTACTTTTGTATACAGTTCTTTATCAATTATCGGTGTATGTTTTCCTGTGTACCATTGACCCCCACCAACTGGGTACTCGAAGTCACCGTAGTAGAACGGGTTCCGCAAGATGATGTAGATGTTTGCGAGTACGAGTGGTTTTCCGCGATGCGTTTTGAAGTCTATTTCTCTAAGCCATCGGTATACCTTTCTTCCACTCCATTGTTCGTGAGCCACTTTCTCAAACATCTGCTTGATAACTGGTCCACGCTTGAGGTCTATCCTGCACTGACACTTTTTGTCGACGTGTTTTTCGTTCAGGTATCCCGTCGGAGCAACCCCTGGTCTCCAGCCCATCTCGCATCGTGTCCGTAGTCCGCGCTTCACATTCACCGCCTTGTTGTCGTTCTCAAGTTTCGCCTGACTTCCAAGAATCATCAGAAGGAATTTCTCGTTCGGATTATTAGTGAACTTTTGACTATATGTTCGTATCTCGTGCAAAAGTTTTTGATCCATCAGGTCTACCACTGACCCGAGGTCTCCAGCATTTCTACTCAACCTATCTGGTGCCCATGTGAGAATTGCATTGAATTTCTGCGAACGTAACTCCTCGAGCATTTTGTTGTAAACGGGTCGTTGCCCAACCTCCTTGGAAGAGTGCGACTCACGCTTTATCTCGACCACATGCAGATGCTCGCGTTCAGCCAGCACCTGCATTTCCTTTACCTGTGACTCTATTGAAAGAGCCTGCTTATCCTCAGCCTCGGTACTCTTACGTGCATAGAGGCAGTACCGCAAGACCTCTTCTTTTGGTTGTGTCTTTTCCATACCCTAAGGAATGACGCAACCGCCCTAGGGAGTCCAGGACGCATAAGTAGGTAAGAAGTAGACAACTATTTGCCTTCCAAACGCCTCTTGAAATTCTTATACTCAATGCTGTTTATATCCACACCCTTTTTCACTGGTCGTTTTTGTGGCTCCTCAGCAACTTTCTTTTCGGTAATCGCTTTCTCTGACACGTTGATTCTTTTCTGAGCTTCTTTTAACGTCTCATTCATCCGTTCCTCCTCTTCGGGGTCTTCAGGCAATGGTGTTCCTCCTGCTTTTTTAATCATGATGTTCCTTCCAAGCGATGTGAGTCGTCCTGCATTGAACAACGCTTTAGCGATAGATATCTTCTGCTCAGAAGTGAGCTCTTCTTCGATAAACTCATGTTCGTGTCGGACACGGTCGCAGTATTCTTTATGGTGGTTCTTCAACCAAAAGATAATGGCAGTGTTGTTACCACTTTGAATGTTCTGGATGAGCTTGGACTCTGCCATGTCGTTAATGAAGAACGTACCAGACTTAATCGCTTCGTCGGCTTCCTTCGCAAAAGATTTGTCTTCCTTTCGCCACGAATAATACGTCGAACGACCGACACCTGATTTCTCGCAGGCGACTTGTACTATCGGATACTTTGGAAGCTGTCCGAGGAACGCTTCTTTCTGCGACTTCGTTTTAACAGATAGAGTCTCCAATCGCTTCTCCGTTTTGTTCTTTTTGGGAGAAGTCATAGAAGTTAGTTAATCTTCTTAGCCTTCTTGCCAGTATGCTTTTCCCACCTACCTTTTATCACTTCCGTATATGTCGGAGACTTCTCCATGATTCGGCAGTTACGTCCAAGCTTGAGTGATGCGATGAGTGTTGAACCGCTTCCACCGAACGGCTCAAGTACCAAGTCACCACGCTTGGTTAAAACTTTGATGTACGGAATTAACAACTCTAACGGCTTAGTACCGAAGATCACTCCCTGACCACTGGATTTTTCATCAGCAGCGATATGGTCGATGAAATCTGTCGGTTGATACTTCTTTCCTTTCTCGTATCCTTCCCACGTTGGCTTGCCACTCGTTGCATACAAGGCATTCTCATACTCGTTCTGGAACAGCTCGTCTTCTGGCTCTATGTTCAGTTCTTTACCTTCGCTTGAACCCACAAGAGCGATGTCTTGTTTGTTAAAGAATTTGTACTTTGCAGAGAAACCTTGTACTCGGTTCGGCACGTGCCACGTGATGGTGTTGCGATAACGCCAATGTGTCTCGAGCACGTTCCAAATTGTCCGCAAGTTCTTTGGGTGCTCGAAGATGATGATGCTGAAGTCTGGCTTCTGAACCTTTGCGACATTCGCCATCCAAAGCTCAGTGAAGTTATCTGGCAGTACGTCTGTCTCTAGGTACTTACGATTCTTCTTGAGTCCGAATCCTTCAGTAACTCCGTCTTTCTGCTTCGTTTTTCCTTTCAAGTAATCGAGTATGTATGGTGGGTCAGTCATCACCATATCTGCCTGCACACCTTCCATCAGTTTCAACGTGTCTGCTTCGATACAGGAATCGCCACACATGAGTCGTGAGCCATCAATTTCGTATATGTCACCCTTTTGAACTTTGATGTCGTGGATGTTTAGTTTCTCCAGTTCATTCTTCAGGTTGAATACTTCTGGTGTTGGGTCGATGGCGAAGATGTTGTCCAATTCTTCCGTGGTGAATCCGACACTGCCCAAAAACTCTTCACCGAAACCTTTAAGAAGTTCAAAGTCGAACTCACCAAGATTTTTATTGAGCCTCACGTTCAGTTCTTTTTCCTTTTCAATATCCGCAATATTCACGTAGAGAACTGGCATCTCCGTGAAGCCAAGTTCTTTTGCAACTGCCAATCTAAAATGACCACCGATTACAGTATTCATTCTCTCGGGTGCAGAGTTGCAAAGAATGGGGTCAACGAGTCCGAATTTAGTAATTGATTCTTTGAGTGCATTAGTCTGCGCTTCATTCCACTTCCGTGGGTTGTATGTACTCGGGTTTAGAGAACCAACGGGTACATACGTAACTTTCATAGTTTCCATATGTTTTGTGATTATTAGAGTTCATAAATCCGTTAGTTCTCAATTAAAAAAGGCACCGCAAGTGCAGGATGAAAATCCACAATATCGACCTTAGATTTACATCGCACTCACCGCACCATTTAGTTCGCCGTTAGTTTCTTCGGATGAAGTATCTATAGTATGAGTTACGCATTTTTTATCTGCAAATCCTGTTTTGCAACGATCGTAAATGAAATTTATTAAGTGCTTTTTATGCCGAGCATTTTTCAGAAATAGCCTGTAAATAGCGTCAAAAGAGCCCTGTTGATAACTATTATGAGACCCCTTCGCAAACCCCCAGAACTAAGCTCAAATGGAGGTGTAGCAAATTTTTTGCTACAATTCAGTTACAACTGAATAAGTCGTCGACCTAACCCCTTTGGAATCCCCAAAGGATATGGTCGCAAATCCGTCCAAAGTAAAGAACTCCTAATCAGAGCTACTTTGGACGGTCATATCTCGAAAGGGGTATGGGTGTACCTCACGGGGTGCATCGGCCTGGTTAGGAGCTTTTTGCTACCTACTGGGCGAACAAAACCGTCCAAAGGAAGCTTCCTCATATGAGGATTCGACCTTTGTGTCGAGTCGGCATATGGGGATTTTGTTTTATTCATTCAGCCAGAACCAGAACAAATTCCTCACGCTCTTGGTCATCTCGTAAGTGTCGGCATGTGACAGAACGCCCAAGTATGAGGCGAGAGAGGACTTCATCGCCACCTCGTTTATCTGCCCGTTCTTGTAGCGTGCCACGCTCTGACGAATTTTCTTGGGAATCTTGCGCTTCGTTTTCGTGCGGAGCTTGATGTGGTGCGGAAGTATCACATACCCGAGAAAATCGACACCTTGAATATGTTTCTTCAAGATTATCTTCTTAGGGTGCAGGTCGAGATGAAGTCTTGATTTCAGGAATTCTCGTATTGGTTCAAGTAGTCCTTCAGGGTAAGCCTTGTTGTCCGAAACGATCACAAAATCATCGGTGTAACGCGCGTAATTTTTCACTTTCAATTTATGCTTCATAAACTGGTCGAATTCATTCATGTAAATATTTGCAAATACCTGCGAGGTGAGATTGCCGATTGGCACGCCTCTGCGCTCGAAAAGATTCGGACGGCTTGTTTCAAAACTCTCGATTATCTCGTACAAGAGATTGAAAACTTTTTTGTCTTTCACTTTCTTGCCAAGAATTTCAAGAAGCGTGTTGTGATCTATGGAATCAAAAAACCTTCTCACGTCGCACTTAAGAGCAAGGCATGGATGCGTGTGATTTTTGCTGACAGCACGAATCATGCTGGCAACTTTCTCCATGCCCTTGTGTGTTCCTTTGCCAATTCGGCAGGAATACGAATCGTTGATGAAAGTCGGCTCGAATATGCGGTTCAAAACATAGAACACGGCATGATGAAGCACTCTATCCCGCACCGTAGCCTTGTGGATTCGACGAAGCTTTGGGTCGTGAATCCAAAATCCTCGGTATGGTCCATGCTTGTACGTTTCATTTTTCAAATCTCTATACAAGTCAAAAATATTTTGTTCAAGATTCAACTCAAACTCGGCAACGTCAGGCTTGTTGCGTTTGTCGGACTTGAATATCTCCCATGCACGAAAGAGCGTTTGGGGAGAAATTATCGACCAATATAAATCTTTATAAATTTTCATATATGAATGACTTAGACATACCCATTTTCAAGAAATCCTACGATCTATACAAGGAGTTTTACGCTCTCCGACTTGCCGTACCAAAGCAAGATCGGTATACCCTTTGGCAAAAGTGCGAGAGCCTTCTGATCGAGGTGTTGGAAGGTATACTTTTTGCAAGTCAGCAGTCTAAATCGGAGAAGTTACCGACTTTGGAGAAGACAAGTGTCAAACTTAATTTTCTGCGAGTCTGCATTCGTCTGATGAAGGACATTAAGGCAATCGATGCCAAAAAATATATTATCATCGAAGCAAATCTCGACGAAATAGGAAGGATGCTTGGAGGCTGGATAAAATCCACAAGAGAACGTTAACAGAAACTCCCACTTTTATCGGTGGGAGTTTCCTTGGATAGAGCTATGACTGCCGGGCAGCCGACACGCCGATGTTGTCATTGCGGTTGTCGTCGTTCCAGTTGTTGACGTTGAGACCCTTGGCATCGAAGTTGCCGACGTTGACACGGTTACCGTCCGAGTCGAGATATTGCTCGTTTCCATCCGTGTCACCGAGAATCGAGGTTTACTACCTTTGCAGGTCTATATCCTCCCATCTCTGAATTGTATTTGAGAGCAGTTTTTTCAAACACCTCCACAAGAAACAAGCAAGAAGTTCTCTCTATCCTTAATCGCACTCTGCCGTAATCCGTGGACTACTAGCAATCTGGCGATATCTCAAGGTGAGATATCTCGCGAGCTTGAACCGTGATCCAAGCTACATTAGCAAGATAAAAATATATTAGCTTCATTTTTATGAAAAAGAAAGAGCCTCCGCAAAAAAAATTTCGCGGAGGCTCAAGTATTCAAGAGGGACAAGCCCTCAAGGGATCAAGAATCACTGCTTCCGGGCAGCCGACACGCCGATGCTGCCATCGCGGCCGCCGTCGTCCCAGCCGTAGACGTAGAGACCCCCGGCATCGAAGCGGCCGACGCCGACACGGTCACCGCCCGAGTCGAGATCGACGCACCGAACGTAGATTTTCTCGAACAAACACTCCCCAGTGGCGAGGAAGTGACCGATCGTGGCATAAACCACGATCCGAGCAGTCGGCGTTTCCTCGTCTTTCGGGAGGAGAGCCTGCTGATCGTTCCACGTCTTCGAGGTCGAGTTGGCGATCGGTTCCTTGCGGACCAACCGCCAGCCGACTTCGCCCTTGTCCTTGGCGAACGCCTGCTTGTCATACCAGTCCTGTGAGTAAAACAGGGTCCGGTCGGACTGCTTCTTGGCGATGCCACGGATGTCGAGGATCGACAGCGGGAAGGCGGCGACGAGAACGTGCGTGTCCTTGCAGGACTTCAGCACTTCCTCGCTGAACGGAACTTCGGCCAGAGCGGCGAGCTGTTGCTTCGTGGCGTTAACCCCGAAGTGTTTGATCGCCTCCTCGATGCCGAAGTAGTTCGTGCCCATGATCTCGCGAGCGAGCTTCTGTGACGTTGACGGTTCATAACCGCCATTGACCATCAGTCGTGCGATGTTCGCCACGAATGCGGGGTCTGTATTGATGCGGGCTGCGACTTCTTCGGCGTTGTCGCCGATCGCTACCCACAGACGTTGATTGGCGGCATTGATGTCGCCAGTGGGGACTTGAGTCCATGCTTTCATGATGTGCTCCTCTTTCTGTTAGCCTTTTTGAAATTATCTCGAAGGCGACTGGATATGAGCGTACGATCTCAAAATTACGTCTTGCCTCAGTTTGAGACGAGCTTTCTGGTCCCTGATTTAAGGCTCAAAAAGCTCGTCTCAAACAGTGATTCTGTATCAAAGAACTACGCGCACAGTATAGCAAAGAAATAGTTATTTGTCAATGACTTTGGCGATATGTCAATGTTGGCGACCAAGGCTTCGCAAAGGCCTATATCTAAGCTAAGGTACTGACTAATACCATCAATTTTGGTATTATGTTCTAGTACAACTGAATAAGTCGTCGACCTAACCCCCTTGGAACGTCCAAAGGATATGGTCGCAAATCCGTCCAAAGAATATGAAATCCGTCCAACCCGATCAAGCGGGCAACCTTGAGTTTCTACAACTATACAAAGTTGAAGGCGAATTATTTTCGCTTTCTTCTGGTGTCGACATTTCCATACAGAAATATTTTCTTACGTTCACACCGTGGAAAGGTGCACCAATACCAAACACCTACAACAACAAACCAGTCATCGATTGGAACGGCGAGTCTGTATTTGCAGAACTCGCCGTTTTACGTTTATTCCAATCACATGACTGGTTGTTGACAAGGGTGTTGTTCAAGACATTGAAGAAATATTTGAACAGATGTTCAAACTTAATTTTCCCATCGAAAAAGTTGTCCCTATTGTTGCTTATGGTTGGGATGACGAGACGTCAATGCGAGATAATAACACTTCGGCCTTCAATTATCGATTCGTGCAAGGGACTGAAATACTTTCAAATCACAGCTATGGTCGCGCGATAGATATTAATCCACTCTTCAATCCTTATGTGAAAGGTAGTGTTGTTCAGCCTCACGGTGCAACCTATAGTCCCGCACGATCTGGAACAATTGTAGATAAGGACTCTGTCGTATTACTCTTTGAAGGCGTCGGATGGACGTGGGGAGGACATTGGCAAAATCTCAAAGACTACCAACACTTTGAACGGACACAGTAATCTCCAAATAATAAATATTATGGTCCTGATACTGTACACAACTTTTTTCATGAAGGAGGTGCGACACACTCACTCTTATCGGGGAACCAGGAATAAGGAACCATTGTTTGTGCTAAATCGAGCGGTTAGTGCGGTCATCAGGTTTGATGACCACCTTTTCGTTTCCGAAAGTGAAAGATTGGACAAAGGCTTTCAGAGACTAAGTGTGATACTATTTCCATATGACAAACAATAAAATCTCACTACAGAGTTATCTTCCTTGGCATATGTCGTGGCTTACTTTGGTGCTGGCACTCTTTGCTATCGGTACGTTTTTAGCAATTTCAAGTCCTGGACAGTACGGAATGCCTATAATCATGGAAGGCGGAGGGGTTGGATATGACAGTTCAGGAGTATCCTCCGGAATGACGCCTCCAATGCCGATGGGTGTACCAACCCGAGACGCCAGTGTCTCTAATAACACTAGTCCTGAGCAAGGTATGAAAGATTCCACATACTATCCGTATCCGTACCCAAGTCCTGATGTTCCAGTAAATGATAAACGAGAATTTTTGAAATTAAATTACAATGCCTCATTACTGACACGTGACGTCACTACTCTAACAGGTCGTGTTGAAACAATTGTACGCGGACATGAAGGTCGCATCGATCAAGAATCTGTCTCTGTAAAATATGGTTTTGTGAGCTTCGCAGTGCCACAAAGTAAGTACGAGGCCTTCCGTAGTGAGCTTGAAAGCCTTGTTGGTAAACGGTTCCTTTCGGTTAATATTTCATCTCAAAATCTACTACCACAGAAGCTAAGTATTGAAGAGCAACAAAAACAGGCAGACACACTACTGGCTGACTACAAAGCCACTCGAGTGAAATTGGTGAATATACACACAAGCACGGTGCAGACAATCCAAGCTCGAATAGACGCAGGTACTCAAGAGCTTGCGGTGTTGCGTGCACAACCAGTGACAAATCAAACACAAATGCAGATACAAATTATCTCTGACCGTTTGTCGTCATTAAAGCATCAACTTATTAGCGAGAACAGTTCTTATTCATCACAATTGAATAGTGCGGATGCAAATATTAAATACGCGCAGGATTGGCAAAAGGGAGTACAGACGCAAGACAAGACATTACTTGATTCTGTCGCAACGGTAACAGGTACAATCTCTATTAGATGGATAAGTCTGTGGGATATGGCCCAGATTTATCTCCCGGGCTACTGGATCCCAACTATCTTCGCTGTACTCGCACTTCTCTCATTTGCCAACGATCGTCGTCGATATTTGGCAGCTTAACTTTGTTTAAATTGAATGAGTTTATAACCATAGATAACTGAAAGTGAATATCAAAAGCGTTGATGTGGCGGTACTCATCATGTATTAAATTGATATGAAAAAAATCTACATTGTTGCAGGAGTTGTCATGGTTCTTCTATTGGTACTGTTTTTGCACAAGAATTCTCCACAGGATATTGCACCTATAGATGGTGTGCCAATGAACGTTACGCTTTCTGGAACCTACGTCTGCTTGCCACTCCTTGATACTAAAATACCGCCAGTGGAAGAATGTGTATTTGGGCTTCAGACGGACGACGGCTTATATTACATGGTAAATTTTGGTCAATCGGCCTCGGCCAAAGAGCAATTTGATAAGCGAGCACACATCACTGCCTTAGGCTTTGTGGTCATCAAAGAGGCACTGAGTACAGATCAGTGGGTTAAATACAACATGAAAGGAGTGTTTACGATTACAAAGATTATTCAAGATTCAAACTAATAAAATAATATATACTATGAACCCTGAAACCTATAACTGGTACTCACAACTTATTAAACCGACATGGGCGCCACCTTCCTGGCTTTTTGGTCCAGTGTGGACTTTTTTGTATGCGGTCATTGCAGTGACTTATGGTACGGTGTTTTACAAAGCATTCACCAAAGAGATTCCATGGATTGTGGCTTTGCCTTTTGCCCTCAACCTCGTATTCAATTTTGCATTCACACCAATACAATTTTGGCTCAAGAATAATTTTCTTGGTTCGCTCGATATATTGCTCGTCGTCGGTACACTCATTTGGGCGTTTGTTGCACTCTGGTATGCATCACCTGAGCTCCGTTGGATTGTGTATGCCAACATCCCGTATCTTATCTGGGGGACATTTGCCACTTGTTTACAATTAACCATAACGTATCTAAATAAATAATATGTCATTAAATATAAAAGTTATTTTAGCGAGTGTTAGGGATAACCGATTCGGTGACAAGCCAGCAAACTGGATAATGGAACAGGTAAAAAAAGAGGAGGGGGTGGTTGTAGAACTACTCGATCTTCGAGACTACGAACTACCAATATTCGCTGAAGGAATATCGCCAGCGTATGTTCAGGGAGAGTACAAAACTCCTGAGGTAAACCGTTGGGCTGGAAAAATCGCCGAAGCAGACGCTTTTATTATTGTTACCCCTGAATACAATCATGGGTATCCATCGTCGTTAAAAAATAATATCGATTATCTTTATAAAGAGTGGAATAATAAGCCAGTTTGTTTTGTTGCGTACGGTTCAACGGGTGGCGCTCGAGTAACTCAGCAATTGCGCGAGGTGGCTATCGAGCTACAAATGGCACCTATTAGAAATAGTGTGCACATTATGGCGCCGTGGTTTTTGACTGAAACAGATGGTTCCTTAAAGGCCGGGGTTCTTGATGTGTATGTTAAACCTGCAGAAAATATGTTGGCGCAACTAACGTGGTGGGCAAACGCACTTAAGAAGGCTAGGAGTACAGAATAATTTTATGACAAAATATAAAATCGTGAGGTAGAACCCTGTGGTTTAATTAATTTTAAGTCCAACGATATGTTAAATGGTCAAAGTCCTAAACCGATTCTTTTTTGTGACTTTGATGGAGTGCTCTGTTTTGATAAATACTGGCGGAGTTTGTTGCCTGATGAATTTGAGAAAGTTCAAGAACTTCTTTTTCGTGGTGACCAAACTATCGTAAACGAGTGGATGCGAGGTAAGCGAACATCTGAAGAAGTTAGTCAACTGATTGCTGAGAAAACAGGAATATCGTTTGATTATCTTTGGAATATCTTTGTCCAAGATTGCAAAACGATGCACGTTTCGATTGATTTGCTGGAAAAGTTGGATTCTTTGAGAGAAAAATATATCGTTATCCTGATTACCGGGAATATGGACAGCTTCGGCAGATTTACAAAGCCAGCACTCAATCTAAATAATTATTTTGACCACATTAGTAACTCGTTTGATGAAGGACTACTTAAGACTGATAACAAGGGAGAGGTTTTCTTACGTTACTGTGATAAGTATGGTGTGCCAATCGAGCAGTGCATTTTGTTCGATGATTCCAAAAGTGTCCACAAAGTTTTCTCTGAATTATTTGGAATTGCGCATTTGGTTAGTACGGAGAGGAATCTAGAAAGTCATCTCGAACATTTCGTGATAAAATCATAGAGTATGAAATGCTATATATCTTCAATAGGAATCAAAAATCCAGAGGAATTGTATAACCTGGTTGGAAAATCATCGGGTATTAGAACTGCACTGATTACAAATGCAATTGATTTAAAATCTCCTGAAGGTAGAAAAGTTCGTTATGATCTACTTACTTCTGAACTTACTGGACTCAACTTGGAAGTAACAGATATTGATTTAGGGCTATATATTGGCAATACAGACGGGTTAAAAAAAGAACTAGAAAGGTTTGATCTTATTTGGGTTGCTGGAGGAAATGTTTTTTATCTCCGTCAGATGATGAGGCGAAGTGGTCTCGATAGGGTACTTAAGGAGATTATTAATAGCGGAGTTGTCTACGGTGGAGAGAGTGCGGGAGCTGCGGTCGTAGGCCCGTCTCTTCTAGGATTTGAGCTGGCAGATGACCTTGAGAAAATCGATGAGGTAATTTATGAAGGCGTTGGACTTGTTGATTTCGTTCCACTACCTCATTGGGGAAGTGTGGAGTATCAGAGTGCGCTAGAAGCGATACGAAAAGGATTTTTAGAGAAAGGGGTACCAATGGAAATCATGGACGATAATCAAGCGGTGATTGTTGATGACAGCTCAGGGAGATTGTCGAGAAAATTGGTTGGAACTAAATAGTATGTTTGAAATGAATAGAGGCGCGCGACATCTGTCGCGCGCCTCCCTGCTTTGTCTATGTCGCATTGTGGAATACTGTAGCACCTAAGTCGTTATACCAAGGAAAGTTCATGACAGGCTGATTACAAATCACGAGGTTTTCTGTCACCGCCATGTGGGCTAAGGCATAATGTTGTCCCGCAGAACGAATCGCACGTTTACGTAAATCTTCTGGACTACATACTCCAATTAAAGCCCATACTTCTTGCTTGGCTAAAATTTGCGTACTTAGTCGACCAGAGAGTTCTCCATTACAAGCGACCTTTAATTCAAATTCAGCTTCCAGATTCAGAAGAGTTGGAAAACGATCGGTCATTTTACGGGTTTGCCAACCCCTATTTGCGACAGTAGTCCTTACCATTTCAACTGAGGCATTGATGCGATCTGCGAATTCCCCTTCACTTATTCCCATCCGTTTACACATCGCCGCATCTAACACTTCTTGATCGGCGATCAGTACCTCACAGGAAGCCTGCGGTAGAAGCGGCATGAGTTTATCGAGTAGTGAAATATGTTGTTCCACCATCAGCGGTATTCCGCTACCAACATGGTTGAAGGTATATTTACCATCAAGGTGTGCGTAGTCCGGGCACGACGGTGCGATTATCCTGAGGACCCCTTGTAAGAGTGCTATCCCGATCCTACCTTGCATTTGGCGACTTTGAGAGTGTTCGCCAAGAAGAGGGAGAATAGCCTCCAGCACCTCAAAGACTTTTTCTGACTCAAGGTTTACTTGCGAAGGGTTTTGTCTCGCGTAATGTCTGATGGTGTGTTTACTACTTGGATTTACAACTACAGTACTCACTGCGGTACTCCTTCCTGATATGTTAAAGAACAAATCCGCTCTCATGGAGCGGGATTTGTTTAGTAGAAAAAAATTACAACGCAAAGCTCGCTCAGTGAGAAATGAGAGCGGGCCACCAACTTGCATTGTGTTGCACAGAAAATTTCATAAGTATATGGTCTCATATCGCAGAACTTTGTCAAACAAGGCACCTATTGATTTGGTAAAAGTATATACAGTTAAGCAAAGACTATTCTTGAACCGTGACGGGGGTACCGAGACCTGCCCATCCATAAAGTTCCTTTGCTTTATCTGGTGGCATGTTAACGCACCCGTGTGACATGGGATGTCCAAACCTATCGTGCCAATACGCACCATGGATAACAGCTCCGTCTGCAGTGAAGTACATATCCCACGGAACACCAGGAAGGTCATAAGGATCATCACTGACTCCTGGGAGTGGTCCTTGCATGTACCTCGTTGGTGTTTTTTTGAAAATAGTAAAGGTACCGTCTGGAGTGGGGGTAAGATCTGTTCCTGTTGAAATCTTTACTTCCATAAGTAAATCTTCTCCATCATATGCGTAAAGCGTTTGGTCACTACGATCAACCAATATTCGCTTTGTGGTCGTTGCGGGTTTTTTCGCTGATGCTATTTGAACACCCTGGTTTAGAAAGGGGGTTACGTAATCTGAGACAACATAGAGGTCGGTCGATACACGTTCTGGATACCTGAGCCATTCGTTATAGACAACTTTATACCATAGATGATTTTCACCTTGTACAGAACCAGACACTCTCAGCACTGTTCCTTTACGAAAATATCCTACGATTGGATATTCTTCACCTGGACCTGAACGAACCCTCAGACAGGCACTCTCGAAGTATGGACCACAACTCTCTGTTACTTCAATATACTCAAATAACTTTGTTGAGCTAGCAATGGTCAGCAAGGGCAGGGTTGTTATTTCAGTAATTGTCGAAACCGTTGAGGTGGCGTGAACTATCTGTGGGACAGGAGGGGGTATTCGAGATTTCGTAAATACTTGGACATTTAAATATAATAAAAAAATAACCGCAATTACGAGCAGTGTCGTTAGGATAATATTCACCACTCTCCAAATCATTATGTAATTCTATCTTTTTATTCTTTTTACACAAAGCTTTTGCAAATGTCATGTGTGCATAGCGTGGATGGTATACTGAGCAATATGAAAAT
>CALRBT010000010.1 GCA_943354475.1 Parcubacteria group bacterium
GGTTCGATAAAGTTTCCTTTGAATTTAATGCCAACAAGCAAATGCTTAGTGAGGTGGATTTTTCTGTGCGCAAAGGAATCAAGGTAACCCTAATGGGACAAAATGGTGCCGGCAAGAGTACCCTTTTTAAACTCATTACTGGTGAATTAGCCCCTGAATCAGGTGAGATTACTATCGGTCAGCGGATATCAATTGCTACAGGTAAGCAGGTAATTCCACGAGATCAAATGGAGCTCACGGTGCGAGATTTTTTCCAAAACTGCTTTAAAGAAAAAATCTACGATATTGACCCTCGAATTGATAAGATTTTGGCGGTAGTAAATCTTAAATGCGATCATGAGAAAGTGATCAAAGCATTCTCTGGTGGTCAGCAAGCACGCCTTCTCCTCGCCTCTGCTTTGATTCAAGATCCAGACCTTCTTCTTCTCGATGAGCCAACGAATAATCTCGATAAAGAGGGGATTCTCCATCTCACCAAATTCCTTCAAGAGTACAAGAAGACAGTCATTGTTATTTCTCATGATGCGGAGTTTCTCAATTCGTTTACCCAAGGGGTTTTGTATCTCGATGTCTTTACTAAAAAGATTGAGCAATACGCTGGTAACTATAATGACGTAGTCGCGCTCATTTCTGCGCGAATCGAACGAGAGAATCGTAAGAATGCCCAGCTGGCAAAAGAAATTCTAGCCAACAAAGAGAAAGCAAACTTCTTTGCAAAGAAAGGTGGACAAATGCGTCTTGTTGCCAAGAAAATGAAAGAGAAAGCTGAGGAGCTTGAAGAAGAAAAAGTTGATCTACGTCGTGAAGATAAGACGATTCGTCCATTTATTATTCCATCCCAGCCAGAACATCTAGGAGAGATCCTCAGTATCTCTGAGTTTAAGGTAATCAAGAACCACAAGGCGACAGCTCGAAAGTGTGCATTATCGCTAAAGAAAAATCGTCATCTACAACTCGTTGGGCCAAATGGTATCGGCAAGAGTACACTCCTTGAGGCAATTGCATCTGGCGAGGCAAAAGGATCGGTGATCGCAGAAGGTGTTCGTGTTGGATATTACCGACAAGATTTTTCAACACTTAACTTTGAAGACACGGTACACGAGTCTTTGATGTCAGTTATGGAGAAACAGGTTGAAGAAACGCTCCGTTCTACCGCTGCCGGATTTCTACTTACCGGGGACATTATTCATACCAAGATTGGGCATCTCTCTGAAGGGCAGAAAGGGTTGGTAGCTTTCGCAAGGTTAGTGCTCCAAAAACCAGGACTCCTCATCCTCGATGAGCCGACCAATCATATTAACTTCCGTCACCTACCAATTATCGCCCAAGCGCTCAATAAATATGATGGCGCGATGATCCTAGTCTCCCATGTGCCTGAATTTGTAAAACAGATTCGAATTGACGAAGTGTTAGATTTGGAGAAATAGAGGTTTGACATAGATTGGTTTGTTGTGGTATAAATTTGACAGAAAACTTGAAACAGGAGCAAGCCGATGGCTGTAGTTGATGAAGGACTTATTTCCAGATCTGCGAAGGTAGCGGAAGAAGTTGGTTATCATACTGGTGATTTTGTTGCGACCATGAGGTCGTCGTTTGGAACACGTCCAGATTATTTTCATCATGGGGTGGGGTTCTTTGAAAATTTTATCCCCCAAGGAATTTCAAGGAATATCAGTTTAGGCACATTCTGGTACATTGCGCCAGGCGTTGTATTTTTCAGTAGACCACCTTTCGATGGGGATCAAACAACCTTTCAATCCCAGGAATCTGGATTTATCACCAAAAATGTGGAGGGAAGAAGAAACCTTTACATAATTAAGACCATTGGCAGATTACCATACCACGTCGATATTTTTACCAATGATGGGAAAGACTCCACCTACCCTGTTTCTACTCACCCAGTTTATTTTGTTTGTAATGCCCCTTCTGGTTATGACTCTGGCGGTAGGGATTACGTTTTGGATGGGCATTGGAATCTGGTGAGGGCAATATTAGATCAGTGGCTTATAAGTTGAATTTGACGAATTTCGGCCGGTTGCGCATGCAACCGGCCGATGTTGATTTTAAGACCTTTGTTATGGAAAAAGTTAGGGCCGTGCGCGACGCGCACGGCCCATTACTTTGTTCAGTATGGATCACTTTCTGGTCATTTTCTCTGACCACCAATTTCTTCCATACCTCTTTGTGAGTTCAGCTTCGGTTACCCTTATCTCCTCGGTTGTTTTTGCCTCGCCAACCTTCTTTTTACCTCCTTGTTTTTGATTTGGTACGAAGTATGCTTTCCCAGCAGTTTGGGAACCTTGCGTTGCACTCATCTCGAAGTACCCCCTTGGGTTTGGTGAACAGTATTTGTACGGCGTCCTTTGTGAGCACAAGTCAGCACAAAGGATACAAACAAGCCCTCTTGTGGAGGGCTTGTTTGTATCAGGATTTAAAATAGATTATTTTCTGGACACGGACAAAGCCTCCACTTGTATTGGATTACTCAGAAGGCCCAGCAGATTTGATGTTGTCCGAAATGACATATCCATATCCTAGCAAACCATCTAAATTGGTCAAGTGCCCGGATTCTACCTAGTTGGGGATTACGGGGCAGGTTTGGTACAATGTCATTCAAGATGGCATTCTTTATTTACATCCTCGAATGCTCTGACAAAAGTCTCTACACGGGAGCAACAAGTGATGTCACCAAGCGAGTACATCAACACAATACCGCCAAGGCCGGTGCAAAGTACACGAAAGCAAGACGACCGGTAAAACTAAAACATAGCGAGAAATTCAGGACATTTAAGGCCTCAAGGTCCAGAGAAGCAGAAATCAAACGAATGACAAGGGTAGAGAAATTAGCATTGATCAAAAAAGCAAAAAAGAAATTACGATGACTCAAAAAGAAGCAATTGAAATATTAAAGATGGGTAAGAATGTTTTTGTCACTGGTCCTGCTGGTTCAGGTAAAACACACCTGATTAATCAGTATATCGCCTATTTGAAGTCTCATAATGTTGATATTGGTATCACGGCTTCGACCGGTATTGCCGCAACGCACATGGGTGGCGTAACGATTCACTCTTGGTCTGGAATGGGAATCAAAGCAGCACTCACTGAGTATGACCTTGAAGCAATGGAGGAACGACAGTATCTCTGGAAACGGTTTGAGTCAGTAAAGGTACTCATCATCGATGAGGTATCGATGTTACATCACTTCCGTTTTGATATTCTCGATACAATTTTGAAGCGAATGAAGCGTAATGACTTACCATTTGGCGGAATCCAGGTAGTACTTTGTGGAGATTTTTTTCAGTTGCCACCAGTTACTCGAATGGGGGAGCCGCCCGCGCACTTTATTTATAAAGCAGAGTCTTGGAAAAAAGCAGGATTTGCAATTTGCTATCTTTCCGATCAGTATCGTCAGAGCGGGGATGACGCTATGCTTTCAATTTTAAATGAGATTCGCGCAGGCGAAGTCTCGGATGAATCAAGAGAGAGCCTCAAAGAGCGCTTTAATGTCAAAACAATAGAAGGGGTAGAGCCAACAAGACTTTTTACCCACAATGTTGATGTTGATACCCAGAATGAGACAGAGCTCGGGAAGCTTAAGGAGGGTGAGGTTGAATACTATATGGAAACAGTGGGCAAGGACAATATTGTCGAATCACTGAAGAAGTCCTGTTTGGCACCCGAAGTATTGAGATTGAAGGTTGGTGCAAGGGTAATGTGTGTCAAGAATAATTTTGATGAAGGATACGCCAACGGTACGCTCGGTATTGTAGTGAGCTGTAAGCCGTTTGAGGATCCGGTTATCCGTACTGCGGCAGGAGTATTAGTGACCATTGAGCAGGCTTCATGGAAAATTGAAGAAGAGGGGAAAGTCAAAGCAGAGCTTGTCCAATATCCACTGCGTCTGGCTTGGGCGATTACAGTGCATAAGAGCCAGGGGATGAGTCTTGATGCGATAGAAGTTGATTTATCAAAGTCATTTCAACCAGGAATGGGCTATGTGGCGCTCTCTCGTGTTCGAACGATTGAAGGATTGACGATTGTTGGGATCAACGAAGCCGCGTTTGGTGTCCACCAAGAAGTGCTTGAGTTTGACCGAGAGTTGAAGGTGCAGTCAGATGAAGCACTTGATTTACTTATTGAAATGAAGCCTGTAGGGGTAAAGAAAGCACAGGAGGAATTCCTCAAGAGGATTTTACCAAAACAAAAAGAGAAAAAACCAACAACGTTTGAAATGACTGCCGACCTTGTGCGAGGCGGTAAAAGTTTGGATGAAATGGCGAAGACTCGCGGGGTGACTCGTGAGACGATTATTGCTCATATTGAAAATTTGATTGAAGAGAAGATTGAGCTTGATTTGAAATATCTGAAAGGAGAGATTCCTTCTACACATTTTTCTAAAATAGAAAAAGCGCTCAAGGAAGTCTTCGAGAGAACAGGTACAACATTACTTTCACCTGTTAAGGAAAAACTCGGAGCCAATATTTCGTACCAAGAAATCCGTCTGGCACGCGCACTACTTGGGTATGTAAACAAGAAGTAAGGATGAGTAATGATAAAATTGCAATCGTGTGTTCAGGTGGTGGTATGCGTTGTGCATACAGTGCAGGGGCTTTGATTGCACTAGCAGAGGAGTTTGATCTGACCAAACCAGATATCCTTATCGCTACATCAGGGAGTGCTGGTTCATCACTTTATTATTTGACGGGTCAGTATGATGATATAAAAACCATTTGGACTGAATTACTTTCAACCAGAAAGTTTATTTCTTTCTTTCGATTTTGGAGAATTATGGATATCGACTATTTAATTGACGAGGTATTCAAAAAACAGTGTCCTCTCCAAGTTGAGTTATTACCTCAGGTAAACACTAATTTTTATATTCCAATCACCGATACGGTGACGAAAAAGGCGCGTTATATTTCAAAGGAAGATAAGGTTGATATTTTCGAAGCCTTGCGCGCAACCAAAGCAATTCCTCTGTTATTTGGTAAGTCCGTGTCTATTGATAATAATAACTACATTGATGGAGTGGTAGGAGTTTCGTTTGAAGACACTGTTAAAAAAGCAAAAGAACTCGGGGCAACGACAATTATAGCTATTGATAATTCAAAACATCCTAAGACACCTGCTATGGTGGAAAGTGGAACAGAAATTATTTATATTAGTAATTCCGTCATGCCCGCAAATCGTTTAACTCGAAGTTCCGAAAAACTAAGAGAGACGCTGTTGCTTGGTTATCGTGACATTGCTAACAATAATAGGCTTCAGGAAATATTTAAAAACTAACAAAACTCTATGAAAAAATATCAAGAACAGGTTGATGTCTGGTTTAAAGAGAACAAATGGGAGTACTGGCAGCCTCTTGCGATTGTTGCACGTCTTTTTGAAGAGGGTGGGGAATTTTCAAGGTTGGTAAACCATGTTTATGGTCCAAAGAAAAAGAAGGTGGATGAAGTAGTGCAAGATATGGAAGAGGAAATAGGGGATATTATCTACACGCTCATCTGTTTTGCCAATTCTCACAATATTGACCTAGATAAAGCAATACAAAAAAGTATTGATAAGGTGGTCGTGCGGGACAAAGACCGGTTTACGAAAAGCTAAAATGTTCAAAATTATTGATTCTCTATATTCTGTCTTCGGACAAAAAGCATAAGGACAATGAGGAGTGCGAAACTGCTGACGGCAATTAAGGGGAATGTGATATAGCCGAATTCAAAGAGAATGCGCTGGGCGCAATCTCCGCCACTACTTGGACAAGGTAAAGATCCATGACCCATCATCTGCAGGAAGTGTTGGTAGAGTGCGATACAAAAACCAACGATAGATAGTCCGATGACATAATCTGCAATCCTTGAATCTTTTTTCCAGATTGCTATTCCAAAGAGAACAACTAATGGATAAATAAAGATTCGTTGGAGCCAACACAGGAAGCAGGGAATGAATCCTAAAACCTCTGAGTAATAAAGGCTCATGATGGTTGATCCAAGGGCAATCAGGAAGCCAATGTGCAATCCAAATCTTCGAACGAAATTTCCCAGAACAGCATAATCAGAATTTTTCTTTTCAAGAAATAGTAAGGCGATGAGTGTGACGGTTGCTATCTGCATTCCGATTGTTCCGAGAGCAAGGAGGAAATTCAACTCTTCAACAAATGGAGTCATCATAAAGATTTATTTTGGCACCTCGCAGCTGGTCTTTTCTGCAAGTTGATTTAGAGTGAGCTCGCCATTTAATCTACTCTCATCTGCAAAAATCCATGTTGGATAGCCCGTGATACCCTTGTCGTTACAGGTCTGAGTTTGCCCTTTCCCACCAGGGAGTGAACATTCAACGTAAGGAAGGAGCTTGGCGGATTTTCCAAACATGGCTTTGGTTGCTTGGCAGTGAGGACACCAGTAAGCACCATAAAATACCGCACCCTTATCTTTAAGACAGGTAGTAAATCCATCGAGTTTTCCCGGAGTTCTTTGGTAGTAGAAGTAATAACCAAGCGGTAGTACAAACACGATGAGCACAAATACAGTGAATGTAATTTTTGTAGAAGTTTTCATATACAGAATACTGTAACAAAAAGATAGAGTTTTTTCAAACCATCGAAAAATTAGTTCGTTATTTTTGAACTAGTTGTGGCTGTGCGGTAGTCGATAGGGGGCGGTAGAATTCGAATCAATTTCGCTTCAATTTCTGATTTATCATTTGGTGAACCAATAATCGTGACGTAATCATCGACTTTCAAGTCGCTCTTTTTTAAGGTTTCTTTGAATTTTTTAATAGTTGTTTTCTCGGTGACGAGTATCGCTTTCTCTATATTGTGTGTGTCTTCTATCACAATAGTTGGCAAATCAACAGTAATAATTTGTCCCACAGCCCCATGAGAATCTGGAAAATTACCACGCATCACCTCCATCTGTATTGGATATTTGTCTGTAAAACCTTTCTCTGTTCCAAACGCCCGGTAGTAATTATCGCCCATACGATACGAGAAGGATGCTTTGTGGAAACCAACGATCATTCCACACTGAAAGATAAGTAGTGCAACTACAAAAACTCCAATTCCAAAAAGTAATCTACGAAAACCTTTTGATTGTAAAAAATCTTTATCCATTATTTTATCGATTGTATTCATGTTGTTAGACTGATTGTGTTATTAAAAATGTTCCACGTGCGTTTTTGGCTACAAGTTTTGTTGAGTAAAGAAATAGAAGAACGAGGGTCAACACTGCAGTAATTCCTAAAAGTGGCACTGATTCAATGAGAATGAATAGTACATCCTTGCCTGCAAGGAAGAGGGTGTCGCTATCTGAAAAAGTCATCGATAGGTATTGATAGAACTCTGACTCGGAAATTTCCGTCAGCATAAAATTTGTAATAGGGATTAAGGTTATAAGTGAACCAATAGAGAGGATTGAAAAACCGATAAAACGAACTCTGGATTCTTTTCTTTTGGTCTCAGTGATTCGAGCAATGATATGCAGAGGCATAGCTTCGCTTGGGGCAAGTCTTGGTAGACTGAGCAAGAGTTCTTTATAAGTATCGTTTTCCATGTTGATTTTTATACGGATTAGGCTACAAAATAGGTGCACCTAGACATTTTGAGGGACAATTAGCTTGCGGAGTTCAATTAGTGCTCTTCGATGTTGGCTTTTAACGGTGTCGAGCGGTTTGCCAAGAACTTTACTAATCTCCTCAAAGGTGAGGTCTTCGTTGTACCTTAACATAAGTACTTCTCTATAGAGTAGAGAGAGTTTAGAGAGTAATTCTTCAAGCATTTTTGTTTTCTCAAGTTGTTCAACAAGAGCATCCGGAAGTGGTTCTGGATCGGTGAGGCTATCAGCAAGATGGTTACCACCTTCGGTGTTTTCAAAATCAGAAAAAACATACTCTTTTTTCTTTCGCAAAAAATCAATGGTTGAATTTCGTGCGATAGTAAAGAGCCATGTTTTAAAATTTTCACCTACTCTGAACTTCTTTAAATTCTTCCAAACTTTAAAAAAAGTTTCTTGGACGATGTCCTCGGTATTTTCTTTGTTGTAAGTCAATCTGTAGACGAAGTTGTAAACCGCTCTAAGGTGGCGGTTAATAAGTATGGTAAGAGCGGATTCAGCACCACCTAGGTAACTTATTATCAAATCACTATCACTCTGCTGAGGAATTTCAGTCATTATTCTATTATGACATCAACTAGTGAGATGTGGCTATTAAAATTCACTGTGATGTTGACAACGAAGCTGGTATACACTTTAATCAGCCGAGGAGGGCTTCATTTGGTGAACCTGGAGTTGAGGGAGGATACTCATGTATTTTGCAATCATCGATGATATTTTTAGGTATGGATTTTGGGAGGGAATTCAAACAATTCTCTTCTTCCTGCTGATTCCATTGGCAATTACAGGAGGGGTTTTAAGTGGGTGGAAAAACGTTCGTCGATCTCGATGTAAGATTTGTGGAAAGTAGTGGGTGGAGGGATTCATGATTGAAGTTATAGAAGAGGTTGTTTCCTCCGCTTTTGACGATGGTCTGTGGGAGGGAGTCAAGTTCGTCATTTTCTTGGCAATCTTTACTATCTTTATTGCCGGGATTTGGAGAGGAGAGGTCACTCTGGGAGATGACCATCAATAGTCACGACCCTCGGCGCAAGCGCCGAGGGTCGATTTGCGTTTCAAATAATTGTGTGTAATTCTGTTTTTAGAAATTTTGGGGGGCTCCCATGGAAAACACTACAAGTTATCTTGCTGTTAAATGGCCTGACGGTAAATCTGCTGTTATTACTTTGCATCCAGCAGATAGGGTGGTGCTAATTCATCGCTATATGCTCACATTGGATGCACACGTTGAGGTTGCCAGAGAGATTGCTATGGATCACGTTCTTCCCGTACATTTTACTTTCAGTGGGCAAATAATTGAAGTTGGTCCGTGGAGTACTCCTGAAGAAATCGATGAAAAATTTCCTGAATAAGCAATTTGAGTATATTGATTCTCCAAACAAAAAGGATTGGTACAGGTACCAATCCTTTTGTCGTTAATTATTCAATCACTCCGTTTCCCGCCACAAACCCAGTCGTCCAACAAATTTGAAGACTATACCCACCAGATGGTCGGTCGATGTTGAGAAGATCACCAACAATGTAAAGATTTGAAATAAGACGTGACCGCATTGTTTTGAAGTCCACCTCAGAAAGAGCAACCCCTCCTGAAGTCACAATCGCTTTATTACTCCCAAGTAAGCCTTTAACCGTCACTCTAATGCCCTTTAGCAAATCAACTAATGTAAGACGTTCTTCTCGTGAGACACTATGACATGCGGTATCGGGATTTACTCCAGAGAGTTCAAGGATTACTGGTACGAGGGCGCTTGGCAGAAGATTTGTTAATACGTTTTTAAGTTTTTTATTACTTTCTGTTTTGAAAATTTCTTGTAATTTAAAATTCAGTTCTCCAGGATCAAGTGTTGGAAGCACGTCGAGCGAAATGATAACTTCACCATATTTGAGTAACTCCCCAATATCTCTACTCATATTAAGAATGGTCGGACCACTGAGACCAAAGTGGGTGAAGAGAATTTTCCCTTTCCTAACTTCCTGTTTAGCTTCGTTTTGTAGTGTAGTAATTTTGACATCAACAAGGCTCACTCCTTGAAGTCGCTTAACCCAAGGCTCTTTTATTGAAATTGGCACCAATGCCGAACTCGGTTCAAGGACAGAGTGTCCTAATTCCTTTAACCATGTAAACCCATCTCCAGTTGAGCCAGTTTCAGGTCTCGACATTCCGCCTGTTGCGAGAATAAAATTCTTAGCAAAAATTTTCTTACCGTTTTCTAACTGTACATATTCGACACCGCTTTCTTTTTTAGTAATTCGTGCAACAGGGGAATTTGAGAGAATAGTTACATTACTTTTTTTCAAATAGTCAGTTAACACATCCCAAACGGATTTTGCACTATTACTCTTTGGGAATACCCGTAGCTCATTTTCAACTTTTGTTTCCATGTTTCGGGAGTGGAAAAATTCAAGAGTTTCGCTAGATGACCACTGTGAAAACGCCGAGAAAAGAAATTTATCAGCATCTTTAAACTTAACAAGGAGTTTGCGTACGTCGAGCTCGGCGTTGGTCACATTACAACGCCCACCACCGGTAATAAGGAGTTTCTTGCCAAGCGATTCATTTTTCTCAATCAGGAGAACGTTAAGTCCGCGCTCGCCAGCTCGCGCGGAAGCCATCATCCCGGCAGGTCCTCCGCCGATCACCACAACATCCCAAATAATATCTCCCTTTGTCATAACTCCATCCTAACAATTTGGAAGAACTTTGATGCTCTTGACAAGAAATAGTATAAATGCTACGATATTGAACATCACATTTATGTGTGTTCCTGATACATAGGAACACTTGAAAGGTGAGTGTCATGCGAAAGAGATGATGGTACTGTTCGCGACTAAGCCAATGCGTGTGGGCTAACATAGATGGTAGATCACGCACGGGGAGCTTGCTCCCCACCTTTTCAAGGACTTAATTCTATTTGAGCTTTTGAAAGGATAAACCACCCCGCCTTACGGCGGGGTGGTTTACGTTGGGCTTTCAAGGTATCCTTGACAAACTACTCATTTTTGTATACTATAGTCCCATAACAAGCTTTTCTCAATAGTTTTCGTTTTCGACATAAGGTCTCTCTGGCCTTTCCCGGATTCCAAGGACCAATGGTCCGCTAAACTTACGAGACAGGATTGTCCGAAGTTTAGTCAATAAATAGTAGAAAGAGGTCCATTAAATAGGGCTTCTGTATATGGATGCAGTTCGAGGCGCGAGCGAGGCTTGCGACCAAAGTGTAGGTGAATCTACTCTGCGGGAGCAAATGAGCGAAGCAACAAAGAAATGTGTCAGATACAGAAGCCCTAAGGCTTGTTTTTATATAAATAATATATATGCCAGAAGAAAGAAAATTTAGATCACCATCATTTGCTCGTAGACCTACTGGATCAGGAGGTTCTTCAGCAAGCTCATATTCAAGTACCAGACCCAACACCTATTCGAGCAATCGAGGTGGTGATTTCCGTAGATCGACAACAGGAGGAAGTTCTTCATTTCATTCAAGTGCACCTCGTAAGGCACGACCAATTCAGCGAATGAATAATGTCTCAAGGTTTATCAATAAACCAGTATCTGTTACTGAGGAGATAGTTCACTACACTCCAGAACATATGTTCAAAGATTTTGAGATAAACGAGTCACTCAAACTCAACATCATTTCCAAAGGGTACACACTTCCAACGCCAATTCAGGATAAAACCATTCCTCACATCCTCAAAGGATCTGATGTGGTTGGTCTTGCAAACACTGGTACTGGTAAGACTGCCGCCTTCCTTATCCCACTCATCAACAAAGTGTTAGCGAATCCAAAAGAGAAGATTTTGATTATGGCACCAACACGTGAGCTTGCAATTCAGATTGATCAAGAGCTCAAAGGGTTTACAAGAGGGATGCGAGTCTATTCCGTTTGCTGTGTTGGTGGAGCACCAATCAGTAAACAAATTCAATCACTACGATACCTCAATAACTTTATTATTGGAACACCAGGACGTCTTAAGGACTTGATTGAACGAAAAGTACTCACCCTCACTAACTGTAGTACGGTGGTTCTCGACGAGGCTGACCGAATGCTTGATATGGGCTTTATTAATGATATGAAATTTATGATGGCAATGATGCCAGCAGAGCGTCACACACTCTTTTTCTCAGCGACACTCTCACGAGAGATCGAAGCGCTCATCAGTCAGTTCCTTAAAGATCCAGTTAGAATCTCAGTTAAGACAGGAGATACTGCGGCAAACGTTGAACAGGATATTATCAGACTTAATAAAGGAGAGAATAAGATTGATGTACTCCACAATCTTTTGACCAAAGAAGAATTTGATAAAGTGCTTATTTTCGGACGAACAAAACACGGTGTTGAGAAGCTTTCAAAAGCACTTATCTCAATGGGACTCAAAGCCGAATCAATCCATGGTGATAAAAATCACGCGAACCGTCAGAGAGTCCTTCGAATGTTTAAGGAAGACCAGGTACAAGTACTCGTTGCAACCGATGTTGCAGCACGTGGACTCGATATCCCAGGAGTTAGTCATGTCATTAATTACGATATGCCAGCATCGGATGAGGATTACGTGCACCGCATCGGACGAACAGGACGAGGTAACAAGAAAGGTAAGGCATTAACGTTTATTGACTAAGTTACTAGCGGTAATCACTAACTCTATGAAACCATCAACAAAAACATTTCAAGTTGCCGGAAAGTGGACAGAGCGCAAAACAAAAACTGCGGTGGTGATTTGTGCTTGTGGTAATAAATATATTAAAACAAAAGAGACACAGCTCGTATGTATTTGGTGTTCACCGGAGCGAAAGACATATAAGTAGAACAAGAGTTGAGCGTTATCCAGTAGGTGGTTCTGCTGAACCCACAACAAAAGCCGGCGACGCCGGCTTTTGTTGTGGGTTTGTGATTTTTGTTATACTTGGTAGATGAAAAAAGTAGCAATCTTTGATGTCGATGGGACGATTTTTCGCTCAAGCCTTTTGATTGAGCTTGTGGAAGTAATGATTGAACGTGAGTTATTTAGTTCTGCTCTTCGTAAAAAGTATGAACGTGAACAGAAGGTTTGGCAAAATCGCGAAGGACTCTCCCAACAAGGAGATTATGAAGCGTATCTTAATAAGGTTATCGAAGTGTTTGTCCAAAACATTAAAGGTATTGGATACGGTGATTTTAAAGATTCCGTTAAGGTGGTTATGGAACGACATCAGGCGCGCACGTATCGTTATACACGTGACTTGGTTAAGGAGCTAAAGTCGAAAGGTTATTTTATGTTGGCTATTTCTCAGTCACCCAAGGGAATCCTCGATGAATTTTGTAAGAAGTACGGGTTTGATAAGGTTTACGGCAGATTCTACGAGCTCGGCCCATCTGAGCAGTTTACCGGTAAGGTAATTGATGAACATTTGATTTCAAATAAAGCCAATATCTTGAAGCGTGCAATAGAGCGGGAAGGACTGACACTGCGGGGTTCCATCGGAGTGGGGGATACAGAAGGAGATATTTCCTTTTTAGAGATGGTAGAGAAACCAATCTGTTTTAACCCTAACAGTCTCCTGTATCGTCACGCTAAACGTATGGGCTGGGAAGTAGTAGTAGAGAGAAAAGACGTGATTTATAGGTTGTAAATTAAGGGCGGTTTGTCTATTGACAAATCAGGCTATTGTGTTATACAATATATTCAGAGCTGGCATCCGCCAGTTTGATATTTGTTAAAAAGTGGAGGTATCCATGCCGCACGATATGTAATCTCAGCCTGACGTGACTTTGTCTCCTGCCGCACTTGCGGCGTGGGCCAACCCAGGCAATCACGGCACTCAAACATTGGTCAATTGTTTCAGCTTCGACTGGGGAGGACTCTCCGATGGGATTGAGGTGACTTTCGGTCATCCAATGGTATCGGGTAAGCCAGCAATCTTTGTTGGTGGGCACTACATTCTTCGAGATATTTTTGGCGGGTTTGAGTATGTCCGTTTTGGATCAAAGGGGTTGGTTGAGTGCGCTTCGATCAAGATGATCGAGCGCGACGGCAAAGCACCTATGATGGTGCTGAGCCAGCAATCCACCAACCCTGACTTTCTCGTCCACGTCAACGTGATATTGCCTGAGAACATGACCCCGAGGGAGAAATTTTCTTTCGGCGTTCATACCGACGGCGGGAAGATCGAAGTTCGGCACGGTGCCGAGGCTTTGGTCTCGCTTCCTAAGGGAGCTTCGGTCAATATCTTCTTCCCTGATGGGTCGGTTCGCCGACTGGTTCGGGACGGGTTCAAGCTCAGTGTCGTGAAGCTCACGGCGCTCGAAATGGGCTTGGCCCGACTTGAGTGGACGCAAAGCTCGCTCGATGAGCTCCGGGTCGCCAATCTCTCATCTGAAGTGAGGGATCCGCGTCAAGACGCGGTTCTTCACCAGGTGGCGACGGTTCTGAAGTTCGGTGGAGGTTCCTCCGAGATTCTTGAAATCGGCTTCGGGATTTTGAAGGAGTACGCCGATAATGGCGCAATCCGCCTAGGGGTCAAGACCCACGCTCTCGAAGTGTTGCGGGATGTTTCCCCAGCATATGCCCTGATACTGAACCAAGTCTGCAATGAGATGACGGCAAAGCGTTTCAGCGCCGGAGCGTTCGGCGACATCCAAGCCGAAGTCTGCAGTAAGCCGACCTCGAAAGGCGACTCGGACCGCAAGGCTCGTGAAGCCAAGTTGGCTGCGCGTCGCCTGAAGGACCAAGAACTTCGTGCCTTAATGCAGGGGAAGAGCGGTGGTGGCACCACTTCCCACTCGCAGGGTGGGAAAAAGAAAAAGAAGAAGTAGAAACTTCCTCTCCCACCTGCCTAACTGTCCTTAACTAATCTACAAGCCGTATAAACTTTCCCGCAACATGTGTTGCGGGAATTTTCTTTTCCCCTTGCTGTTTTCCGTAATTGAATTTTTTGACATAGAATGAAGTGATGGAGATTCCAAGCTCGCCTATTTTTTATATTAAAAATCGTGAGGCGCTCGCCACAACCAAACTTCGCACTGACGCACTCGATATTATAGAAGCAGGCCTTTCTGCGGTAGAAACACAAAAAGTCATGCGAGAACAAGTGACTCGTGTCGGAGACACTATTTTTACCGGTAAGAAAAATATTCTACTTTCAGATTTCAATCGAGTGTTCGTGGTTGCGATTGGTAAGTGTGCAGTGGATGCAGGAGTGGTTCTCGATGATGTCCTTGGGGATGCGATTACGGATGGTATCGTCCTTGATGTGAAGAAGGGGCAGTTTAAACACCTTTCATCTTTTGTGGGCGCTCATCCATTTAGTAGCGAGCAAAATATTTATGCCACAAAGTGGATTGTTGATATGCTCACCGGATTAACCAAACAAGATTTAGTGTTTTTTGTAATCTCTGGTGGTGGATCCGCACTCCTCTCTTTACCACATAAGACAACTCCAGAGATTCTGGAAGATGTCGTTAAGGATCTTTGGAGATGCGGTGCCACCATTAAAGAGGTAAATACGGTACGTAAACATCTCTCAGATATTTCAGGTGGACAATTTGCAAAGCTCGTTTATCCAGCGACCGTCATCTCACTTATTTTCTCAGACGTGCCAGGGAACAATATAGAGACTATTGCATCAGGTCCCGCAGTACTGGATAAAACAACTAAGATTGATGCCGAAAAGATTTTACATAAGTATTGGGTTTGCCATAATCCGAAAACAAGAAAATTAGAATTTGTTGAAACACCAAAAAATAAAAAATATTTTGCCAATATTACCAATATTACCGTCGTTAGTAATGATAGAGCACTCGTTGCTATGAAGCAGAAAGCGCAATCACTTGGTTATCAAACGAGAATTGAAAGTAATGCAATTCAAGGTGAGGCAAAAAAGCTAGGAGAAGAATTTGCTGTAAAAAAAATGAAAGCAAAGTCCTGTCTACTCTATGGTGGTGAAAGTACTGTGGCAATAAAAGGTGACGGTGAAGGTGGACGCAATCAAGAGCTTGCTCTTGGGGCAACAAAAAAAATAGATAATCACAGGGTTGTCGTTGCAGTATCAAGTGATGGGTGGGACAATAGTGATATAGCAGGGGCAATTGCTGATGCAGGAGATAGAGTGCGAGCAGAAGAGAGAGGAGTTTCAATTGACGAGCATTTAGAGTATAACAACTCTTATAATTTCTGGAAGCGCTGTGGTGGTGGAATTGAGATTGGGCGAACGGGAATCAATGTAGCAGATTTTTATTTTATACTAACAGAGTAAATTTTATAAAAAATAGTTCTTTATGGATAAATCAACACAACTAATCCTCTGGTTCGACCAAGTCAATAATGATGATGTTCAATTTGTTGGAGGTAAGAATGCATCACTCGGTGAAATGTACGTAGCACTTCGTGACCGTGGAGTACGGGTGCCAAATGGATTTGTGGTGACCGCCAAAGCGTACCGCGATTTCATCCAAGAGACAGGACTCATGGAGGTCATTAAAGGAGAACTTACAGGACTTGATACTGGGAATATTGAATTACTCCAAAGTGCGGGGAAAAAAGTTAGACAAGCAATCATCAAAAAAGAATTTACTCCAGCACTTACATCAGCTATTAGACAAGCATATCGAGACTTATCAAATTGTTACAAAATGAAAGAAGCTGATGTGGCGGTAAGATCTTCTGCTACAGCAGAAGATCTCCCTGGAGCATCGTTCGCGGGTGAACACGAAACTTACCTCAACGTTGAAGGTGAAGACGAAGTATTACTCAAGGTTCGTGAAGCAATGGCGTCACTCTTTACTGACCGTGCTATTTCGTATCGGGTAGATAAGGGGTTTGACCACTTCTCTATTGCTCTCTCTGTTGGTGTACAGAAAATGGCAAGGTCAGATGTTGGCTCCTCTGGAGTGATGTTTACCCTTGATACTGAGACTGGATTTCGTGATGTTGTCGTAATCAATGCATCATGGGGCCTCGGCGAGATGGTGGTGCAAGGGAAGGTAACACCCGATGAATTCATGGTGTTTAAACCAACACTTCGAGATGGTAAGCGTCCAATCATCAAGAAAAATCTTGGCGAGAAAAAACAAATGATGACGTATACCAAAGGGAGTAGTAAAAGTAATACGGACACGCAGGAAGTGGATGTCCCCTATAAAGATCAAATTCGTTATTCATTATCTGATGACGAGGCGCTAACTCTTGCGGGTTGGGGTGTAATTATTGAAGAGCATTATACTCGTCGCTTCGGTAAACCAACACCGATGGATATCGAATGGGCAAAGGACGGTAAAAGTGGTGAGCTCTACATAGTCCAAGCCCGCCCCGAGACGGTACAGAGTGAAAAGAAAGGCCTTTCAATTACTGAATACCTGCTAGGGTCTCACGGAGAGCCATTAACGCACGGTATCACGATCGGTCAAAAGATTGTTACTGGTAATGCACGAATCATTCTTGAAACAAAAAATCTCGGAGAATTTAAAGAAGATGAAATTCTCATTACTGAAATTACTGATCCCGATTGGGAGCCAATTATGAAAAAGGCAAAAGCAATCATCACGGCCAAAGGTGGGCGTACTTCGCATGCTGCTATTGTCTCACGAGAGCTTGGTATCCCTGCGGTGATTGGTATTGGTATGGAAGAGCTTAGTAAATTTAAAACAGGAATGCCGATCACGGTTGATTGCTCCTCTGGCTCAGTTGGTTATGTGTACAGCGGGACGCTCACTTGGGAGGAACGAGTTGAAGACTTGGCTACCATCCCCGAAGTTCACACCAAAATTTCGATGAACATCGGAAGTCCTGAGTCGGCGTTTGCCTACGCACACTTACCACATCATGGTGTCGGGCTTGCTCGTGAAGAATTTATTATCGCATCACAGATTGGTATTCATCCAAATGCTCTGCTCGAGTTTGATAAACTTCCAAAAGAATTGCAGAAAATCATCGATTTAAAAACACTCGGGTTTGATAATAAAGTTGAATACTACGTTTCAAAATTAGCGGAAGGAATTGCACAGATTGCTTCAGCTTCGTTCCCGGAGCAAGTAATTGTTCGATTCTCTGATTTTAAGACGAATGAATATAGGACGCTCGTTGGTGGGGAATAGGAAAAATTCAGATTGACAATATCTAGCATTAATGTTAGTATCGAAAAGGATGTTACAGGGAATTAACTATGGATACCCCACTTGAACGTGCCCAAAAAGAGTACTGGAAACTCTATGGTGTTCTGGAGACATGGCATCGCCAGTTCCCGGCCGCAACGGTGTCCAGAACACCATACGCCCAAAATATCATCTGGGATATGATATTTTGGGGTGAGCTTTGCCACATCATTTGTGGCAAGTCACAAGCGGAAACGGCGGAGTTTCTCCGCCAACTCCTAGCCCTCTTGGACGACAGTCCTAGATCTCCCCCCACTCAAACAGGTTCCTCCGGGAACCTGTTCTTTTTTTACCTCAAATACTTCTTCCCTTTCAATTTTTCCGGCAAATAGCTTTCATCGGTATCTGTGGACAAGCGCCGTCTGACTTTAAGGATTTTCTCGAATTCTTAATCAGAGAGGGGATTGATTCTGTTTCCCTCAATCCTGATTCAATTGTGCCAATGCTCTTTACGGTTGCAGAAGTTGAGAAGGCTATTCAAGAAGGACACTAGGCGAGGTATAATAGACCTATGAATGGGATCAAAATTGTTGCAAGGGAAATTCTGGATTCGCGCAGTCGTCCAACAATAGAAGTGGAGGCACACTACGGTGACATTGCAGTGACTGCTAGTGTTCCATCAGGTAAAAGTACAGGAAGTCGTGAAGCGATGGAACTTCGTGACACTGATGGTTCTGTCTCAAGTGCAATCAAGAATATTAACGGGGAAATAGCAGAGATGCTCTCTGAGATGGAACTCGACCCACTTACAATCGATGCTCGGCTACGAGAGCTTGATGGAACGGACAATTACGCAAGACTTGGCGCCAACAGCGTGTTGGCTGTTTCGATTGCGATGCGGAGACTGGCGTCTTTGCGAGATGGAATTCCACTCTGGCAGTACATAGCAAAAGAATCTGGTTTTACAGCAAAGTTCCCCGCACTCTTTATGAATATGATTAATGGTGGGGCGCACGCAAACTTTAATCTTCCGTTTCAAGAACATATTGCAATAATTACCGGTAAACCAAGCGAGAGTTATGCTCTGGGCAAAGAAATCTTTGAAGAATTAGGTAACAAGATTACTGTAAAGTATGGAGAAGTGATGATGGGGGACGAGGGTGGGTATGCCCCAAAGTTTCAAGACGGTGAAGATGAAGCATTCAAAACTCTCTTTGGGGTAATTGAAGGTAGTGCTGGTGTCCATATTGCAATTGATGCTGCAGCATCAGAATTATATAAAGACGGACGATATGACATCGAAGGGAAAAAACTTTCATCGCAAGAATTACAAGAATTTTATATAAAGTTAATTCATACATTTGATTTAAAGAGCATTGAAGACCCATTCTCAGAATTTGACGAAGAACCATTCGCGCCATTTCTTGCTAGTGTTCCTGTGGGTACGTTGGTGGTGGGAGATGATTTAACGGTGACTAATAAGGAGCGTGTGGAAGCTCTTTCATTAAAACATTCGGTTAACGCAATGATTGTGAAGCCTAATCAAATTGGAACATTAAGTGATGTTTACGAGGCGGTTCGTGCTGCACGGGCTGTGGGTTGGAAGATTGTCGCATCACATCGATCGGGGGAAACAATGGATGATTTCCTCGCAGATTTTGCAGTGGGGATTGGAGCGGATGGAATAAAGGCTGGCGCACCGAGTCAGGCACCGCGCAGAGTAAAATATGAACGACTGATTGCAATTGAACAGGAAGGAGGTGGAGTGATTGGGATATAGAGAACAAAAAGATAAGGAGTATTGCGACCACTTGTTAATTTGACAAAGTTCGTTTATGTGTGTTAGTATGAAAAAGGAGAAAATAAGCAGTGGGGTATGAATATGGCTGTTAATCAAGTTTCAATGAATGAGTTGGCCATGAGGGCTCTAGGCCAGACCTTGGGTAACGTACAAGTCGCAATCAGTAACTTAGAGAAATCCGGCGATACTGATGTAGCCAGATTTCTTCGAGAGCATATTTATGTTGAACCTGAGATGGCGTGGTACTTAAAACCTGAAGGGTATGATAGTGGGAATCAGTGGTCTTTTGGGAGCAAACCATTTTGAGATAAAGGGGAACTAACTCTCACTTAGGACGAGATGTCTGATTGTGAAGTAACCACAGGGCACAATAATCGTGTCCTGTGGTTTAGTCGTTTAAAAGAAACTGAAAACAAGTCATCTTGGTTAGATTGGAGTATACTATATGGTATTACTAAAATTTAAGAGATAGTACAGGATGAAAATTATATATTTTTTACACGAACCGGATGAGGATAAGATCGCAAAAGCCGCACTCGGAGAGCACGAATTGGTGTTTATTGAGGGGACTGTTCAGGACAGAGTTGATATTGCTGATAGTGAAGCTGAGGCGATTAGCATTTTTGTTAACTCAAAAGTTGGCGCTCTAGAAATGGATCGTTTTCCAAAACTTAAATTGATAGCGACTCGTTCGACTGGTTACGATAATGTTGATCTTGCAGAGGCTAAGAAGCGTGGTATCACAGTAACCAACGTACCAACCTACGGCATCGAGACAGTGGCTGAGTTTACCTTCTCACTTCTCCTTGCGTTAACTCGAAAGGTTGAGCAAGCACACCGTCGTGTCACCGCAGAAAATTCTTTTAGCCAGGACGGTTTGCGTGGTATTGACCTTGCGGGCAAAACGATTGGTGTTGTTGGAACGGGGAATATTGGCGCACACGTAGTTGAGATTGCTAAAGGTTTTCGAATGAAGATACTTGCTTACGACCCATTTCCCAAAGAAGAGTTAATAGAAAAATTTAAAGTTGAGTACGTCTCACTTGAGGATCTTCTTGGTCGAAGTGATATTATCACTCTCCACGTACCTCTTATTCCCGCAACAACACACCTCATCAATCTTGGTAATGTTGGTAAAATAAAAAAAGGGGCGATACTTATCAATACTGCACGGGGTGGTTTGGTTGAAACAGAGGCCCTCGTGAGTGCATTAAATGACGGCACGATTATTGCTGCAGGCCTTGATGTATTTGAAGAAGAGGGCCAAATGGTGCTCGAAGAGCATTTACTTGCTGAAGCCCATCCAGATGAAGAAAAATTGAAAACGATACTTGCTGAACATGTGCTCGTAAAACACCCAAGTGTAATTGTTACTCCACATGTCGCATTTAATACCAATGAGGCAGTGAGAAGAATCATCGATACGTCGGTTGGAAACATTTTAGCATTTGCTTCCGACTCACCAATGAATGTTGTCTCTTAGTTATAAACAGCCGAGGTCAAATTGAAGTATTGTTTTGTGCTATAGTTAGGGTAAACTCTTTTGCAAAGAGCTTCTGCTTCAATGGGATTAAAAATATTAATGTATGGTTGGGAGTTGCCACCTTATAACAACGGAGGCTTGGGCACTGCCTGTCTGGGCCTCACTAAATCTCTGACCTCACTTGGTATTGATGTCATTTTTGTCCTGCCAAAAATACTACCCCTCAATAGTTCACACATGAAAATTGTGTATGCTGATATTGATAGACTCAAGATTCACGAAATTGACGCGCTTCTCCACCCATACATAGATTCAAATCAGTATTCAGGTTTACGGGATACTTACTCTGGGGGTGTTTATGGCAATAATCTTCTTGATGAAGTGAGGCGCTACGCAATCCTTGGAGGGGTTGTTGCAAAGAATGAAGTATTTGATGTCATTCATGCGCACGATTGGCTCTCCTTTGGTGCAGGCCTTGAGGCGAGACGTATCTCAGGTAAGCCACTTATTCTCCATGTGCATGCAACATCATTTGATATATCAGCAGGACAAACTCCTGATGAACGTATCTACAAAATAGAGAAGGATGCTTTCGAGCAGGCAGACCAGATTATTGCAGTTAGTGGATTTACTAAGGATATGATTGTCAATCGTTATGGTATTTCCCCTGAAAAGATCTCAGTAGTCCATAATGGAGTTGAGATAGAAGAATTTAGTGGAAACACCACAGCGAGCAGGTTCGCACTCCTCAAAGAGCAGGGGTACAAAATAGTTTTATTTGTTGGACGGATCACGATGCAAAAAGGTCCGGATTATTTTTTACAGGCGGCGGCAAAAGTACTCAAATACAACCAAAAAGTATACTTTATCATTGCCGGCTCGGGAGATATGGAGAATCAGATAATCCGCCAGTCAGCATCTCTTGGTATTTCAGATAAAGTACTCTTTGCAGGTTTCAGTCGAGGGCAGGACTTACTTGATCTTTACCGTTTAGCAGACTTGTATGTCATGCCATCGGTCTCAGAACCTTTTGGCATCACCCCGCTTGAAGCGGTTGCTTCTGGTACTCCTGTACTCATTTCCAAACAATCCGGTGTTTCCGAAGTTCTCTCGCACGCCCTCAAGGCAGACTTCTGGGACATTGATGATATCGCCGATAAAATTTTAAGCGTCGTTGCCAATGACGCCTTGGGTCGGACACTCAAGAAACATGCATCCTCAGAACTTATAGGTATTAATTGGAATAAAGCGGCAGAGAAGTGTAATGAACTCTATAAAAAACTTTTAGGTTGGTTTAAGAAAAAATGATTTGTTTTGTGCTTTGTGATTAAATAATTTTATTATGAAAAACTATAAAAAAGGTTCAGTGGTCCCTGTGTTACTTGTAGTTATCGGACTATTGATAGTTGGTGGTGGGGCATATTTGTTTACCCAGAAAATTAAAACTGTAAAAGTTACTGACATCGTTCCAAGCGGGGTTGCTAGTACTTCAGTAGCCATAATCTCTGGTGAGTACATTTTCTCCGATATGACAGGACTAGCTTTCTTACATGTCCCCAATACTTCAACTGTACATTACGATACTCATTATTTTTTTGGTGACGAGAGCTCTGTACTGCAAACTGACGTACAGAGTCAAATTGTTGGCGACTTATCACCCCTTAGTGACTCTTGCACGTTGAGTGTTGAAGCTACTGTGGAGATCCAGAATCCAAAGCTGATATTGCATGGTGAGAAGCGAAATCTAAAAGAATACAGGGCAACTTTTCTGCGTCTCATATCCAAAGGTAAAGTGTATGACAATTGTGCAGGAGATGGGGGCGTGGTGACCAAAACTGAAAGGAAATAATTCACGGTTTCTTCCAATTCATCTAGGCTCAAGGTAAGATAAGGTGGATGCCCTCCGTTTGTCTCTATCTCAAAACACATCAGCCATATCGGGTAAAACGATACCGGGTGTTTGATGTTGGAGAGGATAATAATTATTTTAACGATAACTCTGAGACCAACCTCAATAATCTCAAAGTTTTAAACAAGATTATTGGTAAATCCTACTTACCGACAAACGCGCTCCTTCTCGAGCTCCTCAATAAACATCCAGAATTCAAAGTCAGTTTCTCACTCTCGGGAGTTCTTCTTGAGCAGTTAGAATCCGCCTCACCTGAAACCATCGAGTCTTTTAAACGACTCGTGGGCACTGGACGAGTTGAAGTACTGGGGGAGAATTATTACCATTCACTTTCTTTTTTCCATTCACTTCCTGAATTTGAAGAGCAGGTCAAAATGCATCGCGATAAAATTAAGAAACTCTTCGGTGTGACTCCTGCCGTTTTTACCAATACCGAAATGTCCTACACCAATAGCCTTGCACTGTGGGCAGAGCAAAATGGATATAAAGGTATTACTGCTGAGGGTTGGGATGGAATTCTTGGTTGGCGAAGCCCTAACTTTCTCTATGACGCAAAAGATTGTAAAAAGATAAAAGTACTCCTGAAAAATTATAAACTCTCTGATGATATAGCTTTTCGGTTTGGTGAGAAGAGCTGGAAAGAATGGCCACTTACGGTTCCAAAGTACGCACAGTGGGTCAATGCAATTAATGGTAATGGCGAAACGGTCAACCTCTTTATGGATTACGAAACGTTTGGTGAACATCAATGGGAAGAGACGGGTATCTTTGAATTCTTGCGACACTTGCCGGAAGAATTATTAAAAAATCCTGATAATAACTTTATCACTCCAACTGAAGCAACTTTGAAATATAAAACGGTGGGGGAATTCGATGTCCCACATATTCTCACCTGGGCTGATACGGAGCGTGATCTCTCTGCGTGGACGGGTAATGATATGCAAACCTCAGCACTCGAGACTATCTATTCATTTGAAAACAAAGTTCGCAAGAGTGGAGATGTCAAACTTTTAGATGACTGGCGCAAACTTCAGACATCGGATCATTTCTATTATATGTGTACCAAGTGGTCTGCTGATGGTGATGTGCATGCCTACTTTAACCCATACAAATCCCCCTATGATGCTTTTGTTTCCTATATGAATGTCATTACTGATATGCGTCTGAGACTAGAGCGAGTAGAAGATAGGAAAAACAAGTCTAAGAAATAGGTAGTATACATACACCGCGATACTATTGCATAAAGTGTATTCGTATTGTATTGTTTCGCTAGAAATAACGCACTTGCGCTATAACCTTAGTCCCAGGAGGGGAAGATGAGAGTAGATTTTCGCTTCGGCGTTGATGCTCCAAAGAGAGATTCTGAACTGTGGAAGCTTGCACAGGATTTTCTCACTCAACTTAAAGGGGAAATGAAAGAAAGGCCAATGTTGATAGTGATTAGAGATAGGGGAGTGTGCAAGATTCTCATCTCCGCTTACTTTCCGGATACGGAAGTATATACTCTTGGTGATTTTGGCAAACCCTTATACCTCAATTATCGTATTACTGACTCTGCTGGAGAAACAATCGGTACGGTTGGTAGCGCCCTACTTTTCTTGAATGAAAATCCGAAACATCCGGAACAACGTCATGAAGTCATGGCACGATTGAATCCGCGTTTTGAAAATGAATTTCGTCACGACTTTACTGGATTAAGGGGGGTTGTTTTGATGGCTTTAGCTACAACAATTATTCTGGATCTTCGGAGATGTGTATCTTCTTAGGACTCCGGATTCGTGGAACCTATCGAGGCCAAGAGCCTACTTCGGTAGGTTCTTTGCTTTTTATGGTGGAAAAAACAGATTTTCTGTCTACTCCTCACAGCAGAGCCCCAAGGTATTCACGGTTGACCAATAACAAAATGGCATTATGTTTTTACCTCGGTAACCATTACACACATATTTTTCTAGCTTGTTGTTTTTTAATTTGCTATCCTTAATTTAAAGAAACTCTAATGTAACTTAATGTTCAAAAAAATTATTATGAAAATAGTTAACAATGTTCAAGAAAAATCACAAACTAAAGTGGGGCCCGTTTCAAAATCAGCAGTTACTACAAAATCAGTGAGAGCTACTACAAAAAAGGTTTCAAACCAGTTAATTATTGCAGTCGGAAACTTCCGATTTTGGGTACATCAAGGTCCAGTACTCGCGCATCTAAAGGATTTAGAGCACTCGCTCTTGACCATCTCTGATAGTCAATATGTTTATCACGTAAATAAGGCGAAGAACGACTTTGCAAAATGGACGAAAGACGTACTCAAGGATCCAAAAACAGCAGAATTATTAAAAAAAGCTAAGTCACGACTGGAAGCGTCAAAGATTGTTACGAAAGCCTTGGGTAAATATAAATAACTAAGCGTTTATCTTGTAACACAAAGATTGCTTAGTTCTTGTTTTTAATATATGGCTAGATCAATTGTCCTTGGAAATGGAAATATATATGTCGGCTTGGATAAATACGCCCAGGTAAGGGACTTATACTTTCCCTATGTTGGTCTTGAGAATCAAGTTGGAGGACATTACAAACACCTTGTTGGTATTTGGGTTGAGAATAAATTCAGCTGGCTAAATGACGATTCATGGGACATTAAAATTGATTGTGAAGATGAGGCATTGGTTAGTTTGATTACCGCACATAATAAATCACTTGGAATCATCCTTACATTTCACGATGTTGTCTATAACGAAAGTAATATATTTTTGCGAAAAATTTCAATAACCAATGAGTCAGATAGGAATCGGGAAATCAGATTGTTTCTTGGTCATCAGTTTGAGCTCTATAAATCACACTCAAGCGAAACCGCGTACTTCGATCCAATAGGTCATACCCTGATCCATTACAAAGGTCAGCGAGTATTTTTGATGAATGGAGAACTGGATGGGTTGCCGTTTAGTGATTACAGCACCGGAGTTTTTAATATCGAAGGAAAAGAAGGAACTCATAAAGACGCGGAGGACGGCATTCTTGAGAAGAACCCGATTGAGCACGGTCCTGTCGACTCGGTCATGGGCTTCAACGCTTTTCTAAAGGATAAAGAAAGCAAGACTGTTTACTATTGGGTTTGTGCAGCAGAGTCGATTGAAGAAGCCAAAAAACTCAACGATTACGTACTACATAAAACTCCAGAGCATTTAATCAAAAGTACAACTGACTATTGGATTGCTTGGGTGAATAAATATAATTTTAGTTTTTTTGGATTACCAAAAGAAGTGGTGACACTTTTTAGAAAGTCTCTCATGTACGTTCGCGCCCACGTCGATTCCAAAGGAGCAATCATTGCCTCAGGTGATTCGAGTATGATGCAGTACGGTAAAGATACCTATAGCTATATGTGGCCACGAGACGCGGCTTTTACGGCAATTACACTCGATAAAGCGGGGGACCCAAATGTTGCAAAAAGATTCTTTCAATTTGCAAACGAGGTGATAAGTGAGGATGGGTATTTTATGCATAAGTATCGACCAGATAAGTCTCTCGGTAGTTCGTGGCACCCGTGGATTAAAGCGGGGGTTATACAATTACCAATTCAAGAGGATGAGACGGCACTGGTAATTTATGCGCTTTGGCAACATTACGAACATTCGAGGGATTTGGAATTCATTGAGAGTCTGTATAATCCCCTGATTAGGAAGGCGGCTCAGTTTCTAATTCACTTTAGAGATCCTGATACAGGACTTCCAAAACCAAGTTATGACCTTTGGGAAGAAAAATACGGAGTTTCCACATTTACTTGCGCGACGGTCTATGGAGCCCTTGTTGCTGCTTCACGGTTTGCCGAATTATTTGGCAAAACTGCCGAGAAACGTGAATACGCGCGGGCCGCGGAGGAAATTAAAGCCGGGATATTGGAGCACCTTTATGATAAAGAATCTGGCAACTTCTACAAAATGATTCGCGTTAAAGGTAAAGAGAAAATCATTGATAAGACAATTGATATTTCAAGTATCTATGGAATTTATAACTTTGGAATTTTAAGCGTCGATGATCCGAGAGTTGTTGGGGCAGTCAAAAACACAGAGAACGCGCTTTTGGTTAAGACCTCTGTCGGCGGGTGCGCACGATACGAGAATGATCATTACTTTAGGGTAGCAAACAATACTCCAGGTAACCCATGGTTTATTGCAACACTTTGGCTTGCCCAGTATTACATTATGCGAGCAGAAAATGAAAAAGCTCTTGAAATTGTTCGTGACAAACTCTCTTGGGTTAATAGATATGCGCTACAGTCAGGAATTCTTTCCGAGCAAATCAATCCATATACCGGTGAGCAACTCTCAGCTGGGCCACTGACGTGGAGTCATTCGGAGTTTGTTAATACGGTAATTATGTATTTAGATAAGCTTGAAAAACTTGGTGTCTGCAAGGCATGCAACCCGGTATTATAGGTTTCCATTTTCCACTTTATATAACCCTGCTATACTATCTCTATGGAAGAGACGATAAAAAATTTTGCAAAGCAGTTTGCATACGAACCAACAATTATTAATCCTGAGAAGCTGGGAAGTTACGAGAAGTTTATTCTCGTTGGTATGGGAGGTTCGCATTTGCCGGGGGGGTTGATTAAAACATTTGATCCCACAGTTGATTTGTATATTCACCGAGATTATGGGCTACCAAGACTTCCTGAATATTTTCTCAAAGAAAGTCTGGTTATCCTCAGTTCTTATTCTGGGAACACAGAAGAAGTACTTGAGGCAGGGGTAGAGGCACTAAAAGAAAATCTTGCCGTTGCGGTGATGACTTCAGGTGGAGCACTCCTTGAATTTGCACAAAAGAATGGATTGCCACACATAATCTTTCCCGAGGCAACGATCCAGCCTCGAGCAGCAATTGGTTATACCACGGTTGGTTTGGCAACATTTCTTGGACGGGCAGATATTCTTCTTGGTATACGAGAAGTAGTAGTTACAAGTGACGCAGAGGGGTTAGGCAAAGATCTTGCTCTAAAACTTTCTAACAAGATTCCTGTTATTTACGCTTCAAGGGAAAATATTGCTATTGCGTACAACTGGAAAATTAAACTAAATGAAACAGGCAAGGTCCCCGCTTTTTACAATGTTTTTCCTGAACTCAATCATAATGAACTCGAAGGATATGATATTACTGTTTCTTTTGCACCAATTCTTACGAATCTTCACCCGATTTTCCTTACTGACGGTGGAGATCATCCTCAAATTAAAAAACGTATGCAGGTAATGAAAGAAATTCTTGATAGTAGAGGGGTTGTTACCTCAGAGTTCTCACTGACATCGACAGATCAAATCGAGCTCAGTATTTATCAAAAGGTATTTAGAGCTCTTTTAGTGGCTGATTGGATTGCAGTCTCCCTCGCAAGGGGATACGGTTCTGATCCAGAACAAGTCGCTTTGATTGAAGATTTTAAAAAGAAAATCAAAGGGGGTGAAAACTTAGAGACAAAATAATCACATGATTATCCTTTTTGATATTGGTGGAACAAGAATGAGAATCGCGGGAACACGGGATGGGAAAGAATTTAGTGATCCGATTATCAATCTAACTCCTCAAAATTTTGATGAGGCGACGGCTCTTTTTGAGAAAGTTGCCGGGGAAGTTGCTGGGAGTGAAAAGATAGACCAAATAATTGGAGGTATGACGGGAATATTTAATCAAGATCATTCCGAACTCCTTTCTTCTCCACATTTACCTCACTGGACAGGTAAACCATTAAAATATTCACTTGAGAAATTCTCAGGGGCAAAGGTGACACTTAAAAATGATAGTACCATGGTTGGTTTGGGTGAGGCGGTTTATGGTGCAGGTAGAGGTAGTGGAATCCTTGTATACATCACGGTGAGTACTGGGGTAGGAGGGGCTCGTTTTATTAATAACCAGATTGAACATTCCAAACTTGGGTTTGAGCCGGGACACCAGATTATGAATATTCAAACAAAAACCGATAAATTCGCTCTCTTTAATTTTGGTCAAAGAACAAATCTTGATAGAATGAATCTGGTAACTCTTGAGGATTTGATTTCAGGTAGCGCCCTTGAAAAAAAGTTGGGGCGGGCACCTAAGGAAATTACTGATTCAAAGGTTTGGGATGAGTGCGCTTATGTTTTGGCAATTGGTCTTCATAATACTTTTTTGCATTGGTCGCCAGATAGGTTAGTCTTGGGTGGTGCGATGTTTAATGAGCAGAGGATCTCGGTTGAAAAAGTAAAGGAGTATTTAGCCAAGATTGCCAGAGTGCCACAGGAAATTCCTGAGATAAAAAAAGCAGAGCTCAAAGATAGCGGTGGGCTCTATGGTTCTATGGCGCTCTATAATCAGCTTTTGTCAAAATAATTATTCAATCATTTATATAAATATGAAAGTATTAACACAACATGAAAAAATAGGAGTTGCTGTGGCACTCGTTGCGGCGCTAGCCATTTTTGTTCTTTTTGTGCCAGGAATTGTTGATAGCTTGTTTGTGACAAAGAGTAATCAGGGTTCGCTTGCAACACCAGTTGTTAGTACTGACACCTCAAATGATTTGAAGGTGCAAGATATTATTGTTGGTACAGGACCTGAGGCAAAAGCTGGAGACGAAATACTTGTCAAATACACGGGTAAATTAATGGACGGTACTGTATTTGATAGTTCAGATGCGCATGGAGGGGAGCCAATCAAATTTACACTAGGAGTTGGACAGGTAATCAAAGGATGGGACTTGGGATTACTTGGGCTCAAGGTTGGTGGTAAGCGGGCGTTGCTCATTAATCCAAGTCTTGGATACGGTGATCAAGTTGTTGGACCAATTCCTGCGAATTCGCCACTTTACTTTGAAGTTGAATTGGTTGGCATAAATTAGAGTGTGTAAAACTGGTGAATTTCTTTAAAATCTCCACCAGCTTGTTCTGATGGGGATTTTTGCTATGCTGAGGCGACATTATGTCTACATTTAATTTTGAAATTGAGAAAAAAACCAAAGCTGGCGGACGGGCTGGAGTTCTTCATACACCACATGGAGATATTAAGACGCCTGCTTTTGTTGGTGTTGCAACGAAGGCGACTATTAAAGGTGTTTCAAGTAGTCAGTTTAAGGAACTCGGTTTACAGACCATCATCGCTAATACATACCATCTCTATTTATCTCCTGGTGAAAGTATTGTAGAAGAAGCCGGAGGGGTTGCCAAATTTATGAATTGGAAGGGTCCCACAATGACCGACTCTGGTGGTTTCCAAGTATTTTCACTCGGAACAGCGTTTGGTAAGAAAGTTTCAAAATTTCAATCAGAAGATGTGTCACCCGAAGAAGCTACGGTGCTTTATAATGACGAACTCGCGACTAGCCACGGTAAACTCGCAATTATTGACGAAGACGGGGTGACCTTCACCTCACATCTTGATGGATCACTTCATCGTTTTACCCCGGAGCGCTCGGTGGAGATTCAACACAAACTTGGTGCTGACATTTTCTTTGCATTTGATGAATGTACAGAACCGACTGCTCCGTATGAATACCAAAAGGAAGCAATGGAGCGAACCCATCGCTGGGCAAAGAGAAGTCTTGCGGCACACCGACAAAACTTTGAGGCTCGAGAGCAAGCGATTTATGGTATCGGGCAGGGCGGACAGTTTGACGACTTACGGGAGGAGAGCGCCAGAGCGATAGGAGGGATGGGATTTGACGGGTTTGGACTCGGCGGATCCTTTAGCAAAAAGTATGGAGAGAATTCTCTACAATCTGCGCTCAACATGCTCAAATTTTTACCAGATGGAATGCCGGTACACGGTCTTGGTGTTGGAGAACCAGAAGATATTTTACTCGGTGCTTCTTTTGGTGTTGATACTTTTGATTGTGTCATTCCAACTCGTAATGGCAGAACGGGGGGTATCTTTACAAATAGCGGCAAGATAATCATTGAAAATGCAGAGTTCAAGAGTGACTTCGGCCCCCTTGATCCAGACTGTGATTGTGTGGTTTGTACTCCTAATCCTACAACAGGAGTTTTCTTTACTCGTTCCTATATTCATCACTTATTTCGAACTAGAGAGATGTTGGCGCCAATGTTGGCTAGCCAACACAACATTCGTTTTCTCACTAGACTTACCGAACAGATAAGGGAAGCAATCCTCAACGACAACTTTGAAAAATTTCAAGATGACTTTTTGAAGAAGTATAAAGGAAAATAAAGGTTGAAGTATTAACGACCTGGCAACGACGTTGCCAGGTCGTTAATGCGTTTTACACCTATTTTACTTTTTGCCTGCCTCACTGCGTAGTATACTTATCCTATGCCAGAGTCACCGTTTGCAATGTTTGATGTTAGTAAATTGGTTTTGCCATACTTAGGAAATATATTTCCAATTGTTTTAGCTGTTTCCGCTCTTTTTGTGATAATCACTACCGCAGTACTTCTCTATCACTGGTGGCGATATTCCGATAATATTATTCTTACGACAGCAACGGTTGGAAGTTACTTTGCTGGATCACTCATTTTACTTTTAATAATGTTGGTTTCTCTCTAATTTCTTTGGTCTTTCTAACCCCCTATCACCTATTTGTCCAGCAGAAATCCGCACGGACATGATTTATCCAAAAATTTTTTAATCGAATAAATCACCCAACCCCTAATCCATGATTGACATAGCCCAAGATGAAAAAGTTATAGTCGTAGTAAGGAGACACTGGTTTGTACTCTTGATGGAAAGTGTCGGTGTCATCTTCTTATTTTTTCTCCCCTTTATTCTTTGGGCTGTTTTTAAAAGTGAATTGATCAAGGGGCAACTTGGTACCGTCCAGTTACCAACCTTCGACCCCAAGATTGTTTTCTTCTTGGCGTCTCTCTGGCTCTTGATGATTTGGTTCAGGCTCTTTAATATTTGGACCAACTACTATTTAGATAAATGGGTGATTACGAACAAACGCATTGTTACTATTGATCAGGTTGGATTTTTCAACCGTGACGTTTCAAACTTTCGAATCGATAAAATTCAGGATATCGAAACCAAAGTATTTGGACTTCTTGAAACTTTTATTGACTATGGCGATATTACTATTCAGACAGCTGGGGAGATGGGGGACTTTACGATGCGCGACGTACCAGCTCCAGCTAATCTGAAAGAAATAATCACCCATCAGCAGGATGCCGTGGCAAAAGAATTTACTTCTCCAAGATTATCTCCTTAAACTTGTAATACGCTTAAAACATGGTATTCTCTTTGGCGTGTCAGCTTGGACCCCAACACTCCTGGCTGGCGCTGGGCCTCGATTTCCTCGCTTTGGGGACACCATCCTGGTGCCTGGGTTACTGGTTACCCAGGGATCGAGAACCTAGCTCTTTCTTCATTGCAGATTTTCGCTCCTATTTTTGGAGCAGTCAAAGATAGCCCAAGTAAATTATTGCTTGGGTTTTTACGTTTTACTATAGATTAGATTTGCAGGGTTTCGCCAACTGCTTTTTCTTACTTCTTGTGGTACTGTGATTGTTATGGAATTCAAACTACATTCAGAATTTGAACCAGCAGGGGATCAACCCAAGGCAATTGCTGAACTGGTGGACGGTGTCAAAAAAGGGATGGCGCATCAAACGCTGTTAGGTGTGACTGCCTCTGGTAAGACTTTTACCGCAGCGAACGTGATTGCACAAATCAAGAAGCCAACCCTCGTTATTGCCCACAACAAAACATTGGCCGCACAGCTCGCGCAAGAGTACAAAGAATTCTTTCCGGAGAATGCGGTGCATTACTTTGTCTCCTACTACGACTACTATCAACCGGAAGCATATATGCCGGTCACGGACACTTATATTGAAAAGGAAGCGCAGATTAACGAAGAAATTGAGCGATTGCGTCATGCTTCGACCCAAGCCTTATTGACCCGCAAAGACGTTATCGTGGTCGCTTCTGTGTCATGTATTTATGGTCTGGGTTCTCCTGTTGAATATGAGAAGGTTCATTTGAAAATTACGAAGGGGATGAAAATGGAGAGGAATGAATTTCTACGTAAACTTATTTATATTTACTTTGAACGCACCAACGCTGACCTCACCCCAGGACATTTCCGTGCGCTAGCTAACACCATTGAGATAATGCCGGTCAATGAAAAGATTATTTATCGTCTCGAGATTATGGGAGATGTGGTCGATACGATTCTTGAAATTGACCCAGTCTCTCGCAAAGTCCATCGTGAACTCGACAACTTTTTTCTCTTTCCTGCAAAACATTTCGTAACACCTGAGAGCGAGCGAATGCGTGCGATCGATGATATTAAAGCTGAACTCAAAGAGCAGTTAAAGGATTTTGATAAAGAGGGAAAGATTCTTGAGGCTGAAAGACTCAAACGCCGAACGACCTATGACGTGGCAATGATTCGTGAGATCGGATTTTGTAATGGGATCGAAAACTACTCGAGGCATTTCTCTGGTAAGAAGGCGGGGGAAGCGCCAGATACACTGCTCTCATATTTTCCACACAATGCCGATGGAACGCCAGATTTCCTTACTATCATTGATGAGTCGCACGTGACCATTCCACAGCTCGGCGCGATGTATGCAGGTGATGCATCACGCAAACAGACACTTGTCGAACACGGATTTCGTTTGCCGTCGGCCAAGGATAACCGCCCATTGAAATTTGAAGAATTCAACGAACGCATTGGACAGATTATCTTTACTTCAGCTACCCCGTCACATTATGAGCGTGAAGTCAGCCAAAAGGTGGTTGAGCAAGTCATCAGACCAACAGGGCTCATTGACCCAGAAGTTATCATTCGTCCAATCCAGAGTAAGGGTAAGTATGGCGGACAGATTGCGGACTTTATTGAAGAGACAATCAAGGTAGTAAAAGGCGGAGGGCGTGTCATTGCTACGACACTTACCAAGAAAATGGCGGAGGACTTGAGTGTCTACTTGAGAGAAAAGGGGATCAAGGCTGAGTATCTCCACAGCGACATTCTCACCATTGACCGCATCACCATTCTCTCCAACTTCAGAAAAGGTGTTTTTGATTGTCTCGTTGGCGTTAATCTCCTGCGAGAAGGACTCGACCTTCCTGAGGTTGAATTTATTGGTATTCTCGATGCGGACAAGGAAGGATTCTTACGATCGGTCACTTCCCTCATTCAAATTATTGGTCGTGCTGCGCGCAATGTCTTGGGACGTGTGGTGCTCTATGCCGATCGAATGACCAACTCGATGGAAACAGCTATTGGCGAGACATCTCGTCGTCGTGATAAACAGATTGCCTACAACAAAGCTCACGGGATTACACCAAAGACGATTATCAAGAACATCAAAGATATTACCGATCAACTCCAAACTGAGCACAAGAAGGCAGTGAGCGACTTACTAGCGATTGATACGGCAATGCCTGGTAAGAATATAAGTAAACTCATTAAAGAAAAAGAGCGGCAGATGGGCTCGGCTGTTAAACTGCTCGACTTTGAAACAGCTGCGATTCTGCGCGATGAAATAAAAGCGCTCGAAGGAATGAATGGAACTAAAATACGAAAGAAAAAATGATTACCTCAAAAAAATTACTCGCTCATATCTATAGAAGACATAGTACCGTAATGCTCGTCATTTGGGCGCTGGTTGGATTCTATCTCGACCGTTTCCTGGGCCTACTATTTGCCGTTTTCATCTACTTGGTCATTGCCCCACTCATTATTTATGGAGCTGAGTGGCTAATAGAGTATTGGAAAAATAGACAATAAGCTTTTTGGAGAGCTCTCTTTGTCTGTGTTATACTCTCCATACAAACCCCTATGCACAAAAGCGGGGCAATTGTCGTTAATTTTTAATACATGCCAGAGGATAAAATCATCGTAAAAGGGGCCAGAACCCATAATTTAAAAAATATTACCGTTGAAATGCCACGAAACAAAATGGTGGTTTTTACTGGTCTTTCGGGTTCTGGTAAGTCATCGCTCGCCTTTGATACCATCTTTGCCGAAGGACAGCGACGCTATGTCGAGTCGCTCTCCTCGTATGCTCGACAGTTCCTCCGTCAGATGCAGAAACCTGATGTCGATGAGATTGTAGGGCTTTCACCCGCTATTTCTATTGACCAGAAATCTCGCTCGAACAACCCACGCTCAACGGTGGCGACAATCACCGAGATATTTGATTATCTCCGCGTCTTTTACGCACGTGTTGGCAAGCCGTACTGTCTGGAGTGTGGTCGTGAGGTGAAGAAACTCTCACAAGAGGAAATCATGGAGACAATCATTCACACGGTTAAAGAACTTGATTTAAACAAAGAGAATAAGAAAGTACTCGGTGTTGCTTATAATGATCTCAAAGTAAGACTCTATTCTCCGGTAGTGGTAGGACGAAAAGGTGAATACTATCAACTACTCTACGATTTACTCGGCAAGGGATTTTCTGAAGTGAAGGTTGATGGGGTAAATAAAAAGCTTCGTGAGCAGATCATTCTCTCCAAGACCAAGAAGCACGACATTGATGTACTCGTTGATGAATTCTATATCAGTGAGTTGGTGGCTGAAAAGTCTGAGAAGTCAAAGAGTAAACCTGCGGATGGTACGGCTGCGGTTACGGAGCGTCTCAGTGAATCAATCGAAAGAGCGTTACTTGAATCAGAGGGATTGCTCAAGATTGAGTTTCCAACTATAGATGATATGGGCAAAGGGGAGACACACGAGAAACTCATCTCAGCCAAGTTTATGTGTCCTTATGATGGATTCTCTTATCCAGAGATTGAACCAAGACTTTTTTCATTCAACTCGCCTTACGGTGCTTGTCCTGAATGTAATGGACTTGGAACTCGCCATTTCTTTGGTGGAGAGGCGTGTCCAATCTGTAAGGGCGCACGGCTAAGGCCGGAGGCCTTAGCCGTGCGTATTGGACAAGATGTTATCAAGAATAAAATCGCCACAACTTCAGAGGAGATGGGTAAGAATATTGTTGAGCTCGTTGGTTCTTCGATTGCCAACGCTCAACTGTTCTTTAAAGACCTCAAACTCACAACCAAAGAGAAAAGTATTTCAAAGACGGTAATTCGGGAAATTGAGAATCGCCTGCAGTTTATGAGTGATGTGGGTATTGAATATTTAACGCTTGATCGTAGAGCACACACACTCTCAGGCGGTGAAGCACAACGTATTAGACTAGCTTCACAATTAGGCTCTGGTCTTGTTGGTGCGCTCTATGTCCTCGATGAACCAACCATCGGACTCCATAGTCGAGATAACGACCGACTGATCAAGACATTGGTTAATCTGCGGGATACCGGCAATACAATCCTTATTGTGGAACACGATGAAGATACTATCTATGCATCTGATTATATTATCGACATTGGACCAGGGGCGGGAGTACACGGAGGCAATGTGGTTGTTTCAGGCTATCTCGATAAATTGCTCACTGCAAAAAAGAATGATTCCGGTTCACTTACCCTTGATTATTTGCGAGGAGATAAGGTGATTGAAGTGCCGGAGAAACGCCGAACCAACGACAAAGGGGAAATCAAGATTCGTGGAGGAAATATCTTCAACATCAAAAACATGAATGTTGATATTCCACTCGGCAAACTTGTCTCTATTACTGGTGTATCAGGCTCGGGTAAATCATCTTTTGTCTATGAGATTTTACACAAGAATCTTCAGGCACGTTTTGATAGGAGGTATCGAAGTAGCCAAGTATTCAACTGTAATACCTTTACCGGAACCGAATATCTCTCTCGCGCAATCCTCATTGATCAATCAGCAATCGGTAGAACTCCACGCTCAAACCCAGTGACGTATACTGGTTCGTTTACCTTTATTCGAGATCTCTTTGCTGAGACGACTGAGTCACGCGCTCGCGGTTGGAAGGCAAGTAGATTTTCATTTAATGTCAAAGGTGGTCGCTGTGAGACTTGTCAGGGTAACGGTACCATTGCAGTTGAGATGCATTTCTTGCCAACTGTTTATGTACCCTGCGATGTCTGTGATGGAAAACGGTTTATGAAAGAGACACTTGAGGTGAAGTTTAAAAAGAAAAATATTTACGAGGTGCTCCAGATGACTGTTGAAGAAGCATTGACCTTCTTTGAAGACATTCCTGCAATTCACGACCGACTCAAAACACTTGAGGAAGTGGGACTTGGCTACTTACAACTCGGGCAATCAGCGACAACTCTCTCTGGTGGTGAAGCGCAGCGCGTGAAGATTTCTTCCGAGCTCTATCGACCAAATGTTCAGAAGAGTATTTATCTTCTCGATGAACCAACTATTGGACTGCATTATGAAGATGTTCGTAAATTGATTGAAATTCTGCAACGTCTGGTGGATAAAGGAAATACTGTTGTGGTGATTGAACATAATATGGATATTATAAAATCTTCGGATTATCTTGTTGATATTGGTCCTGAAGGAGGAGATGGTGGAGGAAACATTGTAGCAAAAGGAACGCCGGAGGAAGTATCCTATATGTCGGGAACACATACAGGGAGGTATTTGAAAAAAGCTTTGAAACAGTAGAATTAAGAAGTAAGGGAACGAAGTGAACACTTATCCTCCAGAGGATAAGGAGTATGCCTTATACCCGAAGGGCATAAGAATTAGGAATTAAGGAGGATAATAAATGCAGAAACCGCACCGAACTACGTCGGCGCGGTGCCAAAATCAATTTTACTTGGATGAGATTTTATCCTCCGGCTTTTCTTTCAAAAGTTTAAGTATTTCAGTGAGTTTATTATCCAAACCTATTATTCCAAAAAAAAGAGGGATAAAGAGTACAACGAAGCCTAGTTTTGCTGGGAACTCCCTTGGAATTGGTACAAAAATAAGGTACATCCCAACTAGTGTAGCAAAAACATAAAGCATGTTCCTGACGAGAGTACTCATAACGGAGATCCTTATTGCTGGAAGGTGACTGGACGTAGGTATTCCATGCAGTATAGTAGGGTAAAAATGTATCATGTCAATAGACGACTTTAAAAAAATAAAATTACCTGATACGCCTGGAGTGTACTTCTTTGTTGGGTCCAAAGGCGAGACGCTCTATATTGGTAAAGCCACTTCGCTCAGGGATCGGGTCAAGAGTTACTTCAGCAAAGATCTTATTGTGACGCGTGGGTTATTGCTCGTGCAAATGCTTGAGCAGGCAAAAACAATTAAATTTGAAAAGACTGACTCAGTCCTTGAGGCGCTCATTCTGGAGGCGGCACTCATTAAGAAACATCAGCCAAAATTTAATACAAAAGAAAAGGACAATAAGAGCTTTAACTTTATGCTCATCACCAAAGAGGAATTTCCACGCGTACTCATTGTCCGTGGCAGAAATATAGAGAAGGAGTTTAAAGGGTCAGAAATCGCACAACTTTTCGGCCCGTTTCCCAATGGATCAGCACTCAAGGTGGCGATGGGTATTGTTCGCAAAATTTTTCCCTATCGCGATAAGTGCGAACCCAATCAAGGTCGCCCTTGTTTTAATAGACAAATAAAACTCTGTCCCGGAGTCTGTGCTGGAGAAATTACTGCTAAAGAATATCAAAAAAACATACGGCACATCATCTTATTTTTTGAAGGTAAGAAAAAAGCGCTTCTGGACACACTAACTAAAGAAATGAAAGCCTTTGCCAAAGCTAATGATTTTGAAAGCGCTGGCAGAATCCGCAATACACTCTATGCGCTCAATAACATTCAAGACGTTGCGCTGATCAAGGATGATATTCGCCGTATCACCGATGGTGGCGGGGTAGACCTCGCTCGTCCTTTCCGAATTGAGAGTTTTGACGTTGCACACATGGCAGGGGAGAACATGGTTGGAGTGATGTGTGTACTGGTTGATGGTGAGATTGATAAATCTCAGTACAGAAAATTTATTATTCAAAACATCACTTCTTCAAACGACACTGGTGCACTCAAACAAATCCTCGAGCGACGATTTACACATCTAGATTGGCCACTACCTAACCTGATTGTCGTAGATGGTTCGTTGGCTCAGCGAAATGTTGCAACAGAGGTACTCCAGAAACTTGTACAGAAAATCCCTGTTGTTTCAGTAGTCAAAGATGCACACCATAAACCTAAGGATATAGAAGGGGACAGTGTGCTTGGGGTTAAATACAAGAGGGAAATCCTCCTTGCTAACAATGAATCCCACCGCTTTGCCATTACGTTCCATAAATCCAAGCGAAAAAAGGCATTTCTAAAAACTTGACAAGATTAACTTATTCGCCAAGAACATTGAGGCGGTGGTCATGACTGGGCCGATGGCCTACGATCGCAAGATTTTCTGGTTCGTCTCGAACGCTAAGGAGTGGGCGAAACAAGAGTCCGAAAGACTCCAAATCCCGCTCCACGCATCGCTCATTGAGCGCAACTGGAGCGTGGACCCGCCGAAAGGTACCTGGATCACCTCAGTACCAAGTTAAGCCAAAAAGTCCCGAGCGGACGTGAAGAAGTCTATTCTTCACGCACCGTCGGGACTTCTTCATTTTAGATTAGGCTATTGACATGTATAATTATTTATTATATCTTATATCGCAGATTGGGAGCCTATGACCTAAGACACCGAATAAAGGAGAAAGCCGAAATGCTGACAAACACTTTTCCGAGCTGGCAAAACTGGATTGTTATCCAGTGTCTGGCAATTACTCTAGCGATTGTTAGCTATCCGCAGGAGAGCGTAGATCTATTCCATCTCTACTTCTACCTCACATTGATAGTGACAATTTGCAACTCTCTCAGTTTAATGCTTCTTGTTCTAGATGCTACTAGATTTAGCGGGGTAAAGGAACCCTATATTGTCAAAGAATTAATTATTTTTTGGATAAAATATTCTATCTTGACGATTCATGCTCAAGGATTGGCAATTTGGGTCGCCCTCTATCTTTGGGCTAGCGCTCCTTGGCCGGCACTCATCCCTCAAGAAAGCTGGCTCGAACTCTGGGGATGGGCGTTTGTTACTACACTTTCGATTATTCCTTTGACAGCAAAGGGTCTTGGGATTTTCGTGCCCATTGCCATACTTGTCGCAGGGGTAAGGCGATTTTTCTACACATTTATATATAAATAATAAGGTCCCGGCAATACACGGAAGATTTCTTCCTCCATGTATTGCCGGGACTTCGTCGTTTCTGGGTTTTGAAAACCAGTACTATTTGTGATGGTCGTCACAAATAGTACTGGTTTCTTTTAAATTTAAATTCCGTAGTATTTTTTGCCTTGGCTAAAAGTCGCTACTTTAATGTGGATAAAAAATTCATTCAGTGACAGTCCATGTTTGTTCCGCGTAGTTCCGCATTCTGGTATACTACTCGTATGGCAAAACTGCATGTGGCAATTATCCGTGGTGGACCTTCGAGTGAATACGAAGTGTCGCTTGCTTCCGGTGATACTATCTTAAAAAATATTCCAGAAAAATATCATCCGGTTGATATTTTGATTTCAAAATCTGGTCAGTGGCATCGCGGAGGAATGGAGGTTGATCCTAGGCGAGCACTCTCTAGCATTGACGTTGTGTTTAACGCGCTCCACGGTGAATATGGTGAAGATGGTAAGGTACAGCAGATTCTCGATAGGTTGGGGGTTCCGTATACTGGCTCTGGTGTGCTTGGATCAGCGCTTGGCATGAATAAGCACCTCGCCAAACAGCATTTCATAAAAGCAGGACTCAAGACACCCCACTCTAAGTTAATTTCTCCACTCTCTGACGATGAACAACTGCAAGACCTTGCACGGACACTATTTAAGAGTTTTCCTATTCCTGCAGTAGTAAAACCAGTAAGCGCAGGGTCCTCGGTTGGGGTAACGATCGCTCGAACGTTAGCTGAGCTTGAAGCGGGACTTACGAAAGCATTTTCGCTTGGTGGATCGGTACTGGTTGAAGAATTTATTCCAGGAAAAGAAGCTACTTGTGGCGTGATTGAGCAGTTCCGAGGAGAGGCACTCTATGCTTTGATGCCGATTGAGATTACCCCACCTCCTAAAAATGGTTTCTATGATTATGAGGCCAAGTATGTAAGTAATGATACAGGGTATGTACTGCCCGGGAACTTCACAAAAGAGGAGAAGGAGGCTATACAAAAAGCATCCATTCTTGCACATCAATCACTGGGACTACGACATTACTCTCGCTCTGATTTTATTGTTTCGCCCAAACGTGGGGTTTACATTCTTGAGACAAACACTTTGCCTGGCATGACGAGTCACTCTCTCGTCCCAAAATCAATTGAGGCAGTTGGGTCGACCTTGCCTGAGTTTATTGAACATTTACTCACACTTGCTTTGGAGCGCAAATAAGAGTATATTTTCTTCTGAATCAATAAAATCACTTCGTCTGCGTTGTTGTGATGCGGATTTATTCGTTCACTGTACGTCAAAGTACAGTTCCCTCATAAATCCTTTCACGTCTAGCATCCAAAGCAATTTAACTGATTCAGACTAGGAAAGTTTCTGTTTTTACTTAAGTGATCCGGCTGATTATTTTTGGTTTACTAAAACCTATAACCTAGTCCCTAACTCCCTTTCCAAAGGGCCCCTAGCTCATCTGGTAGAGCACCTGTTTTGCACTCAGGAGGCAAGCGGTTCGAGTCCGCTGGGGTCCACAATTCCGAATTTGAAGAAAGATTGACCTCGCCCGCGCCAAAGGCGCGGGCTCGGACTGATGTTTCCGCCAAGTCCCGCCAAGGCATTTTGAATTCCGTCAAAAGCATTCCTGCCGCTACGCGGCGGTTCGA
>CALRBT010000011.1 GCA_943354475.1 Parcubacteria group bacterium
GGGCGCAGGCCTTTGGCCTGCGCCCGCTGACCTAAAACCTACAAGCTACCACCTATAACCTTCTGGTTTTCGATTGACTTTTGGGGTGATTTTGTTAGTATTGGTTCGCATAAACAGAGGATTTTAGAGGACTGCGCCACGGTTACCAGGGCAGTCTCTTTCAAGTTATAGGGTCTGTTGTGTTTTAAATAGCTTACATCTTAAACCTAATATTATTATGAAAGAAGACGGAAAAGAGTACTTAACAAAAGAGAAATTCGAGGCACTAAAGGTTGAACTCGACACACTCAAGAATGTGAAGCGAAAAGAGATCGCTGATAATCTTGAGTATGCAAAATCACTCGGTGATCTCTCAGAAAATGCTGAGTATCACGAGGCACGTGAGAATCAGGCTTCAACTGAAGAGCGAATTCTTACCATTGAAAATATTCTCAATTCCGCAGTAATTGTTTCTGACTATCATGGGGATACTGCGAACATTGGCTCAACAGTTACCATTAAGAAGGATGGTGAGAAGGATGGTAAGATTTATCACATCGTTGGTTCTGAAGAGTCAAATATGAAAGAAAGTAAGCTCTCTCACCGATCTCCTGTTGGTGAAGCGATTGTCGGTAAGAAAAAAGGGGATTCATTCACCATCAAAACAAATTCTGGAACTGTGGTGTATACCATCGTGGATATTAAATAAAACAGGTTTTCTGCCTCTCCTCGTAGGCAAGCTCTCGAGGTATTCGGCACAAAACACCATGGCTGTTTTTTTGGAATAGGAGTGGTCCTCCGACCACTCAACACACAACGCGTGTTTTCATACCCGCGGCAAAGCCTTGAGTTATTCAAACATCGCACTCCAATAATCAAGGCTACCAAAGCACCATAAAAGCCCAAGTTTTGCTTGGGTTTTTGTGGTTCTAGGCGAATTCTCAGGATTAGGAGTAGTCTCAGATGTGTTTCATAAAACAATTTGACTTGAAATTTGTCAAATTTTAGTGTATTATTTCTTTAACGCAAGGATATCTAATCAACGGCACTTATCAGACTCGTTCATTTCATAAGTCGACAGTGCAGGAATCTCATCCGCACTAGTGAAAAGTCTCTAGAGTTTGTGCTTTAGAAATCGCATTGTTTCGTTACTAGTTAACGGATGCAATAGAGAATGGTTTCTATATCAAAAGCCGTAATAATAAAAAAATATGACTAATAACATTAGTTTACCTAAGGTGTCAGCTCGTTTCGTTCTAGGGGTAACTTTGGCCCTCGCTGCTATAATGGCCCTATCAGCACCACTTCTTACTCACGCAGCGACACTTCTCGTGAATTACAGTTTGGTATGTCAGGAGCAGACGTCTCTGATCTCCAAAGATTTCTAGCGCAGGATAATACTATTTATCCTCAAGGTTTGGTAACAGGTTATTTTGGTACGCTTACCAAAGCAGCAGTCTCAAACTTCCAAGCTCGAAATGGAATCTCTAACATTGGACGCGTTGGTCCTGTTACTATGGCTGCAATAAACGCTCAGATGGGTGGTGGTCTCGTCGGCTCAGGTCCAGTAATTGGTCCTGTCTTTATTACCACAGGGAACACAGGTGCTACTATGACTTGGAACACTTCAGGAAATTCTGCAGCAATCATTTACTACAGTACAGCTCCACTTGCGATGACCGAAGCTTCAGCTACTACTGGGGTTACCATCGGTGGCTCAAGTATGCTCGTTCACACAGATCAACGATCTACTCACGCCGCGACACTAACAGGATTGCTCTCAAATAGCACTTACTATTACGTTGTCTACGCAAAGGACGCTTCAGGTAATGAAAGCATCACATGGCCTTCAACCTTTAGAACTACAAATTAGTCACAGAGTGTTTTTAAGTATGAAAACCGTTGACCCGTTCAACGGTTTTTGTGCAGATGGCAAATAGTGATTATTAGTTCACAAGGTAAATAGATAAAAAAATCCATGGACTCATTTAATTCACCAAGTACAAAACCACTCTACCTGGGTACACAAATAGTTTGGTATATTCTCGGCCTCATTGAAGTATTGTTGCTGTTTCGATTTGTGTTGAAATTTCTGGGCGCAAACGGTGGAGCTGGTTTTACTAGTTTTATCTATGGCGTTACCTATGTTTTTGCTGCACCATTTCTTAACGTGTTCAAGGTTACTCAAGTTGCAGGAAGTGTCTTTGAGTGGACAACACTCTTAGCAATGTTCGTCTACTGGATTCTAGCAATGGGAATTATCAAACTATTCCTTATGGGGAAAACAGCGTCGACCCCCGAAGCTGCGGTTAAACTAAACAATCAAGAAAAAAATTAAAAACTATAATAAAAATCATATGGCAGATGAAATAACAGAGAAAGATCAAGAAGCAGAAGAAGCTGATCGACTGGCAAGGGGAGCAGAAGCTACCGCCGCAGAAGCTCATAGTGCGGCGGCTAAGGAGCATGAGGACTTGGCCGATGAAGAGACAGAAAAAAGTAATTCATAGTAATTATCATTAATAAAGCGCCAAAAGCGTTATATAAAAAAATGTTAGCAACAATTGCCGTTATCTTAGTCGTTCTATGGTTACTTGGAATGGTTACCTCATACACAATCGGAGGATTCGTCCACATACTGCTCGTGATAGCAATCATCGTAATCTTGATCAGAGTCATCCGTGGTGAGAAGGTGCTCTAAGGAAAAGATATAAATGCAGAAAACCCCCACGCGATAAATCGCGTGGGGGTTTTCTGCATTTATATACGGACGTCCGACGTCCGTATGTAAGCAGTTCGTACTAAAAAACGTAAAACCACCGGGTATCCATCCCGGTGGTGTTGTTGGAAGCACTTGGTGTAGGTGGCTTCCGTTGACCTATTAGTTGCTTAGTTCGTGAACCCTCCTGCCGCAGCAATTCTGGCCGAAGTAAATAACAGCTGGGAACTGCTCTTGATGGTGTCCAGTGCCAGTCTCATAGTGGCTAGGACGTCTTCCGCTTCAGCCAAACACTCCGCTATGTTTGGCAGAAGACCTTTCTTCCCACACTTTCCAGCAAGAAAGCGTGTAACCGATAGGTTGGTAAGCTTGGCCGAGGCCCCGCTTATCAACCTGGAAGCCTCCTTTCCGAACCTGCCGACGAGCCGAAGCTCGCTTTCTTGTTCCGCCGTAACTGGCGTTCCAGGTGCCCCAGAGGGAAGTCCTGCCAGCACTTTCTTGGCCCTTTCTTCGCCATGGGATATCAGCACGACGCCCTGCGCCAGTTCTTGGAATATCTCCGCGACTTCGTTGTCGCCCCGTGCTTTCGCCGCAGACTGTTTTCCCAGTATGGTGACGACACGCGCGGCCCTTTCTTGGCTGAGGCCCATCTCCTTCTGAACATAGAGCACCATCTCTTGGCGTTCGGTCTCGTTTATTTTCGTGTCACCTTCCGCATTGGCGGGGGAGATGACCCCTACGATCGTCAGTATCGCGATCGCGGCCAGCATTAGAATTCGCATGACTGATTCCTTCCTTGGAACGAGATACCGACTGGTTTCTCTGAGAGATATTATATATCACATACTGTATTTTTGTCAAGTAATTTAGATCGGGAACAAAAAACAACCATTTTCTCATTAAAATTAGCCCTCTCCTCGAATCTTGATTCTTGCTCTGATTGCAATAAAACGATAGACTTCATCTATATGTTTTGGGGAGATGCTCTGGTAGAAGAGTTAAAGAAAAATAAAGCAAAAGTCATCGAAAGCGGCAAACCACTAGTTGTTCGTGATGAGAAGACAGCTTCTGGACGAGTCCATGTAGGAAGTACCAGAAGTTTTGGACTCCATGGCATTGTCTCTGAGATTTTGACCGAGCAAAATGTCCCTCATACGTTTCTCTACGAAATCAACGACTTTGATGTGATGGACGGACTTCCTGTTTATCTTGATCAAGAGCGCTTCAGACCGTACATGGGGCAGCTCCTCTATACGGTCCCATCTCCAGATGATAAGGCGGAGAACTACGCTGAATACTTTGGAGCAGAGTACCGAGCAATTTTGGAAGGAATCGGATTTCGTCCTAAATTTTACCGTTCAAGTGAGATGTATAAATCAGGTCTCTATAACGAGGTAATTAAAATTGCTCTCGAACAAGCAGCTGAAATTCGAAAGCTCTATAAAACAATTTCACGTTCTGAAAAACCAGATGACTGGTTGCCACTTCAGGTTGTTTGCGAGCAGTGTGGAAAATTGGGTACAACCAAAGTAACGAGCTTTGATGGAGAGATGGTATCCTACGTTTGCCTTCCAAAGCTAGTAACGTGGGCAGAGGGTTGTGGTAATGAGGGCACAATCTCTCCGTATGATGGAAACGGCAAGCTTCCGTGGAAAGTTGAATGGGCGGCAAAATTTATTGTATTTGGAGTTGATGCAGAGGGTGGGGGAAAGGATCACTACACCAAAGGTGGAGCGAGAGATTTGGCCAACGCCATTTCGGAAGTGGTCTACAAACGAGAGCATCCTTTTGATATGCCACATGAATTTATATTGGTTGGTGGTAAGAAGATGTCCTCGTCAAAGGGGGCAGGACTCTCAGCCAAAGGACTCTTTGACCTGCTTCCTGTGGAAATCTTCAGACTTTTCTTGATTCGCAGCGATATCAGATCAGCAATTGATTTTGTGCCCGATGGTGACACGGTACCAATCCTCTTTGATACTTATGATAAATTCGCGGATGGCTATTTTGGTCACAACGACAAGGTTCTTCAAGATGAAAAAAGAATCTTTTTCTTGTCCCATACAGCAGAGAAACGAAAGAATCTAATGGAACATTTCCTGCCACGCTTTTCCCAGATTGCGTTCTTGGTTCAGATGCCACACATGGATATCAACGAAGAAGTGGCAAAAATGAAAGGTGCTCCACTGACCCCAGATGATATCGAGGAAGTTGAGAAGCGGGTACACTATGCGAAGTACTGGTTGGGAACGTATGCTCCAGAGGATTATAAATTTGAAGTTCAAGAAAACCTTCCAGAAGGTGCAAAAGCTTTTTCAGATGAGCAAAAAAAGGCATTAGCCCAAGTGCTTGAGTACATAAAAGCAAATGAAGTACTCGATGGTCTTGCACTCCATACTGAAATTCATGAAATTAGAAAGAAGAGCGGACTTGAGGCAAAAGCATTTTTCCAGACGATGTACCTTTCAGTCTTAGGTAAAGAGAGCGGACCAAAGGTTGGTTGGTTCTTGTCGGTGCTCAATCGAGATTTTTTGATAAAGCGATTTACTGAGGCATCCAAATAGTCTCAAACACAAAACCCCCTCCTTGCTCGCAAGGAGGGGGTTTTGTGTTGTGGGGGAGTGTGGATAAGTAATTAGGCAGAGTGGGACAAAGTGTTATAGAATGGTATTAAGGTGGGAAAAAGTGGGATACTCAAAAAAGAGTAGTCGACGATTGTTTTGATAATCTCACTTACCAAACCTAGAAATATACAATTTCTGACATGCTCATAGGTGAATACACACATGCAATAGATGACAAAAACCGGCTCTCCGTGCCGGCTAAGTTTCGTAAAGAACTTGGAGAGAAGATCGTGATTACTCCAGGATTAGATAATTGTCTGTTTGCATATACGCTCACTGAATGGGGTAAGGTTTCAGAAAAACTCTCAGGACTTTCCATGCTTCAGGCTGATACTAGAAGTTTTAATCGATTTATGTTTGCCGGAGCAGTTGAAGTTGAGGTAGATGCTAATGGACGCATTCTGATTCCGGAATTTCTCAAAAAATTTGCAGACCTCAAGGGAAAAGTAGTAATTACCGGTATTCATTCACGAGTAGAGCTCTGGAATGAAAAAGCTTGGATTGATTACAAGAAGCGGATTGAAAAACAAGCTGATCAGTTGGCAGAGAAGCTTGGTGAAATTGGCGTATTTTAAATTAGAACATATGTATCTGGCAAATTTCTTTGTTAAAATCATCGGTTTCTCCCTCACCATACATTCAAGTATGGTTCAGTCCAAACCTCGATTTTGCCTCGAACTTTACTCAGATACCTACGTTCTAAACACAATATGATTACTTCAGCAAAACCCGTCATTTCAAAAATAAAACCAAGCGCTCACAAGAGCGTACTACTTGAAGCTGTTCTTGATGGATTGATGCTTAAAGAAAATGATGTGGTTGTTGATGGAACACTTGGAGGATGTGGTCACAGCCTCTCGATATGTGCAAAGCTTGGATCAGATGGAGTACTCATTGGACTCGATCAAGATAGTGCGGTAATCAATCGGGCAAAAAAAGCATTTGAAGGGGTAAAACCAAAAGTTATTCTCCACATCGCTAATTTTCGAATACTTGATGAAGTTGTTCGTGGGGAGAAAATTACCAAGGTGGACAAAATCCTTCTTGATCTTGGTTTTAGTTCAGATCAACTCGATTATTCAGGAAGGGGATTAAGTTTTCTCAGGGACGAACCACTACTCATGACATTAACCGATGAGGTAAACCAAAACCGATTTACTGCACGAGACATTTTAAATACCTGGGAAGAGGAGAATATCGCAACAATTATTAAAGAATATGGAGAAGAGAGCTTTGCAAAGAAAATCGCAAAAGCGATAGTGAAATCAAGGATTAACAAATCAATTGAGACGACGTTTGATTTGGTTGAAATAATCAAATCAGCAACTCCATCATGGTATCATCACCGAAAAACTCACCCTGCCACAAAAACTTTTCAAGCACTACGGATTACGGTTAATGACGAAATAGAGGCACTCAAAGAAGGACTTCTTAATGGTTTTAACGTGTTGGCACCAAATGGACGAATGGCAGTCATCTCGTTCCACAGTCTTGAGGATCGGCTCGTTAAACACTTCTTTAGAGAAAGGGTCCTGCTTGAGCAAGGGAAAATTATTACCAAGAAGCCAATCATTCCAGAGAGACTAGAGATACAGGAGAATCCCAGATCAAGAAGTGCCAAACTACGAATTATTGAAAAAACTAACTAAAACCATATGATTACAAAAGCAATACGAAGCAATAACCAAGAACTCCAACAGAAATTATTTTGGATTGGTAGCCTCATCTTTGTGGCACTTGTCATATACTACTGTTTTTCAATTAATTCCATCGTTTTTGGGATTGCGGAACGCAAGGATGTTGAATCAAATATGCACACCCTAAAGTCTGACATTGCTGAGATGGAACTTGGGTATGTTGCGCTCCAAAACACCGTGACATTAGCGTCTGCTAACTCACTTGGTTTATCACAGGTTAGTAACCCAATCTTTATTGGTGTCAGCAAAACACTTTCGTACCGATAATCACGTTCTATTTCTATGAAGCCCCACTTACGAAGTAGGCTAAGAATAATTTCTATTACACTCTGTGCCGTAGCATTTATCTTTGTTATTGCGCTTTATTACCATCAGATTATCAGAGGAGATGTGTACAAGGATAAGGCAAATCATCAGTACATTAGGCCAAGTAAGGTCTTTGACCGAGGTGACATTTTCTTAACCCAAAAAGATGGAACACTCATTACTGGCGCCGGCATCAAATCTGGCTTTGACCTTATTATCAATCCAAAAATTTTAGAAAATCCAGAAGACGCTTATAAAAAAATCAACGCAATTGTACCCATTGATCGTGAGACATTCCTTGCTAAGAGTGCTAAAACCAATGATGTCTATGAAGAAATTAGTAAACGCTTGGAAGAGGTGGTCGCAACAAAGATTGAAGCTCTTGGAATTAAAGGAGTTAGTCTCTATAAATCTCGTTGGCGTTTTTATCCAGGCTCCTCTCTTGCCGCCCATGCGCTCGGTATCGTTAGTTTTAGTGGTAACACCCTTTCAGGAAGCTATGGACTCGAGCGTTACTATAACGACATATTGAGTCGAAACGATGATGGAACCTTCGCTAACTTTTTTGCCGAGGTATTCTCCAATGTAAATAAAACTGTCTTCAAAGAAGGAGAACGCAGTCAAGGGGATATCGTCCTTTCAATTGAGCCTGCAGTACAGGCAAACCTTGAAGCGACAATTGCTGAAATTCAACACACCTATAGTTCCGTACTCACTGGTGGGATTATTATTAATCCAACAAATGGCGAGATATACGCTCTGGCTATTAATCCAACATTTGATCTTAATAATTTTTCAAAAGAAAAAAATGCAGCTGTCTTCTCAAATAATCTTGTTGAGCGTGTCTATGAAATGGGTTCTATTGTAAAGCCTCTTACTATTGCGGCAGGAATTGATGATGGGGTGATTACGGCAGAGACTACCTATGAGGACAAGGGATTTCTGATTCTTAACGGTAAGAAAATTTCAAATTATGATGGTAAGGGGCGCGGCGTGATAAATATGCAAACAGTCTTGAATAATTCGCTCAATACAGGAGCGGCATTCGTTGTAACAAAGATGGGCAACGAAAAATTTTCAAAATATATGCGTGCCTATGGACTCGGTGAGGAGACAGGCATTGATTTACCCAACGAAACACATGGATTGGTTGATAAAATTCTTGATTCACCTCGAGATGTTGAACACGCGACAGCTTCCTTTGGGCAGGGGATTGCGCTTACTCCGATTGAGACCGTCAGGGCACTCTCAGTCTTGGCAAATGGAGGTCATTTGATTACTCCGCATCTTGTTCGTCAAACAAAATATACGTTAGGTATTACCAAAGACACAGTCTATGGCGACAGTAAGCAGGTGATAAAACCGGAGACCTCGAAGGAGATTGGTCGTATGCTTACTACAGTCGTAGACAAGGCTCTTTTGGGCGGAAAAATAAAGATGGAGCATTATAGTATTGCGGCAAAGACGGGGACTGCTCAAATTGCAAATCCTGCAGATGGCGGGTATTATAAGGACAGGTTCTTGCACTCATTCTTTGGTTACTTCCCGGTTAATAATCCAAAGTTTTTGATATTTTTGTATACGATAGAACCAAAGGGTGTTGAGTATGCGTCACACACATTGACGATGCCGTTTAGTGAGTTGACTAAGTTTATTATTAACTACTATCAGCTCCCTCCCGATAGATAGAACCCATGGATTTGGCGAATTTCGTTGTTGAAATCGTCGGTTTCTCCCTCACCATACGTTTAAGTATGGCTCAGTCGCAACCTAGATTTCGCCTAGAACTCCGCTCAAATCCATGGGTTCTATGTCGATTGTTAAAATTCTAACAGAAAAGTTTGAATCAAAATTTGAAAATAATTAACTACCCATGACCTTCCTTAAAGACACACTCAAGTTTATTGTTATATTCATTTTAACAATTGAGGCGCGACTAGTGCTGAAAAAGTATAAACCAAGAATCATCGCAATATCAGGAAGTGTAGGCAAAACCTCGACCAAAGATGCTATATATACAGTACTTGAGAAAGAATTCTTTGTGCGCAAGAGCGACAAGAGCTTCAATGGAGATATTGGAGTACCACTTACTATTTTAGGACTTTATAATGGTTGGTTTAGTCTTTCAATCTGGCTAAAAAATATAATCAAAGGACTACTCCTCATTATCTTCAACGATCCCTATCCAAAAGTATTAGTCCTTGAAATAGGAGCGGATAAACCGAGAGAAATTGAAAAGATTGTTTCTTGGCTCAAACCAAATATTGCAATCGGTACACGATTTCCAAAAATTCCAGTGCACGTCGAGTTCTTTTCTTCTCCAGAGGCGGTAAATGATGAAGATGCACTGGTGCTCAAAGCAGTAGTAAAAGGGGGAACGGCAATTTTAAATTATGATGATCTTGAAATGATGGAGTACAGAAAAGATCTCTCTCAAGAGATAGTAACCTATGGGATGAATGAAGGAGCAGACGTCAGGGGTAGTAATCCACACACGGTTTATGATAACGAAGGAAGACCAATAGGGATTGGCTTTACTGTGACTCATAAAGAAGAAAGTAAAGAAGTGATACTAAAAGGCGCACTTGGACTAACACACGTCTACCCACTCCTAGGCGCCATTGCTGTTGGTATCAAAGAGGGGATTCCACTTGAGATGATTACTCGGCGACTAGAAACACACACGAGTCCTCCTGGGAGAATGCATCTACTCGATGGTATCAAAGGAAGTTTGATTATTGACGATACTTACAACGCCTCTCCTGTGGCGATGGAACAAGCAATAAGAACCATGGATGAGTTAGAACAAAAAGGTGGGCGAAAGATTTTTGCACTTGGTGACATGCTTGAGCTTGGTAGCTTTACCTTAAAGGAGCATACCCAAGCAGGGGAGAGGGTGGCAAAGGTCGCTGATATTCTGGTTATAGTTGGTGTTAGATCACGCAATATCGCTCAAGGAGCAATCTCTGCGGGAATGCCAGAGTCATCTATCATGCAATTTGACGATTCTCGGAAGGCAGGAGAATATCTCAAGAATACAATTTCAAAAGGGGACACTGTGCTCATCAAAGGTTCGCAGTCAATTCGTATGGAACGCGCTGTGGAGATGGTAATGGCTCACCCTGAGGATAAAGAGAGTCTGTTGGTACGTCAGGATCCTGTGTGGCTGGGGATGAAGTAATTGCCTAGGCACAAGGGGTTGGTCATAGGTTTTAGAGCGGATTTAATACTTGACAATTTATATATAATCTGGTATTCTGATTACAGATACTAAGCACAGCCCGTGCTTAGCCAAATAGAGGGTTAGATACTATGAAGTCACTTCTTGCGGCGACGATCCTTTTCGCGGGTCTTGCGGCCACTCCGGCCGTGGCGGATGAGTTCTGCGGACGGCTTGTCTGCAGCAAACTCTCGGGAGAGTGGGTCTCAACCCCAGACCCGCTTCGGCAGGTCATGAGCCAGGGCAAGCTCACGGTTTCTGTGAGCATGTCCCCCAAGGATCAGATTGCGAACTTCAACTACTCCTGGCTCGTAGACGCAAACTACCCAATCATTAGAACTCGCTTCAAAAGGTGGGAAGGGACCTTGGGACCAGTTTTCGACGGCCTTATCGCAAAGGGCGATGTCATTCACTTCGTTCGCATTGTCGTCGACACCAAAGATGTACCGGGGGGCGTCGACGAGAACCGTCTGAAGGAGGTTCTGGCATCCCTGACGGTGGCCAAGTAGGCTCTTCCAACAAGGAAGCCTGCAGAGAGTTAGGAGCGCGGAAAGACAATCAGGCTGACCGCGCTCTTTTCAATTTCCCATTTTTTATGTACAGTAGTGATGTTTGATATATGGAGCTGGGTTCGATAAGGGAGCGAACGCGGACACTTATGCCCTGCGGGTATAAGGGAGCGAACGCGGACACTTGAGGGAACACTCATAGTCGCAGACTATATCCTCATGGAGCTGGGTTCGAGAATTAAATAATACATGGCCCTATCGTCTATCGGTTAGGACACATCCTTCTCAAGGATGGAAGCGCGGTTCGACTCCGCGTAGGGTCACAAATTTTTGCAGAGCAAAAATTGTGCCCTAAGTAATGTGTCTACACACATTACGTCGCGGAGTCGAAGCCTGTTTGAGATATTTTTAAAGTGAAGCGAATAAAAATATCCAAACACGGGGACTGCTCCAGTAAGGAGAGACTCCGCGTAGGGTCACATAAAGTTATAAATTTATACTAATTTTTATAAAAAACATGATTGACCCCACTAGGCTAAATTTAAATGACTTACCTAAAAAACTATGTGACGGAGCCATTGGGGCTTATGGAAAAGAATTTTTTTCTTTTGTGCTTACATCGGGGAATAGTTTAGATTCATTTGCATCAACACCTCAAATGATGAAGAGTATTGCTATCTGGATGGGTGGACAAGTTGAAGGTTACGAAAAACAATTTGGTGAAATTGACATGACACCCCCTCAAATACAAAGCCCTATTCAAATTACTGATTTAAAATAACCAAACAACGATAATTAGTCATATATTTAATAGGTATAGCTTTTGGATACCGGAAGTTTGTTTTTGATTCAGATAGAGATGTGGTGCTAGTTTCATCAAGATGCTACAATTTTATTAATTATTAGTAGCTATAAGTAATTTTTATGTTTGAACTTGTTAATATTTTTGCTGTCTTTGTTGCCACAGTTTCCACATTTCTTTTTGGTTGGCTCTGGTATTCGAAGTTTCTTTTTGGAAATCAGTGGATGACCTCTGTGGGTAAAACCACAGATCAAATGATGGCAAATAAAAAAGAGATGCCAAGAGTAATGGCGTTTGGATTTTTTATTACCTTTATCACTAATTATGCTTTAGCGGTAATGTTTGCCGTGATAGCTCCGGGTAATATTGTTGAAGTACTTGGTATCGCACTATTTCTTTGTTTTGCATTTGTGGTGACAACTAAATTTACCGAACTTATCTATCAGTCACGTGAACCTCATTGGAGCAGGAAACCACAGATGCTTTTCTTGATCTCATCTGGTTACCATCTTGGGAGTTTTGTGATTTCAGCTCTCGTGCTGTGGTTCTTCATGAATGGAATGAGTCTCTAGTCGTTCACTATAAAAATAATTTCGTATGCAGGAGTCAGTAAAAGAACTGGGCAAGGATAAACGTTTTGCCCAGCTTATTGCGAAATATGGTGAGCCAAACCTAAAACGAGGAGGAAATCCATTTCAAGCTCTCGTTCGTTCTGTTATTTCCCAACAACTTTCAACCAAGGCAGCTGCAACCATTAGGAATCGTTTCTTGACCCTCTACACCAAACCAAAAAAGGGTAAGGGAAAAGTTACACCTAGATTCCCAACACCTGCAGAAGTATTGGCCACAACCGTTCCTCAAATGCGAGCGGTAGGGTTATCAAACCAGAAAGCAACTTATCTACACGACTTGGCTTTGAAATTCTCTGATGGGACAATTAAACACAGATCACTTTCTAAAATGAAAAGTGAGGAGATTGTTGAACACCTAGTACAAGTGAAAGGAATTGGGGTTTGGAGTGTCCAGATGTTTTTGATTTTCACCTTAAATAGATTAGATGTGCTGCCGACAGGAGACTTGGGGGTCAGGAAGGGGATGCAAAAGTTATATAAATTGCGCGACCTGCCAACCCCTCAAAAAATGGAAATATTGGCAAAGCCGTGGCGTCACCATGCATCAGTCGCGTCGTGGTATCTTTGGAGAGTTGCAGATGAATACAAGAGGTAGATTTTATAAATTCATATGAATGTGAATCAATTTAAAAAAAGTGGTGGGTATGTCGGACTGCTACTTCTCGTACTTTCTTTATCGATTGTCATATTTTTTATTTGGTACGCTTACTTTAGAGATGTTGTGGTGGATACTCCAGAGGGGATGCGTGGTGATAAAACACTTTTTGATCAAAATAAAAATGCGACCAAGTCTGCCGAGAATATTAAAATATTAATCGAGGAACAAAATAGAGAGTCAGTAAGATAACTTTTTAAAAAGGCGTAGCCGTCACAAAATTGTGACGGCTGTTGTTTGTTGCGTTAAGAATTGAGTGAATTGCAAGCGTCGCTTATAGATATCTTCCGGGCTTAGGATTGCCCGGTTAACCTTTAGTAAAGGAAACCATGTTTGTAGCGCAAACATAACCTCGATTGGAAGCAAGTTTCTATCTTTAACAAGGTCAATCATATCTACAAAAAAAGCACCGTTCCATCCAGCCATCGGTGGCTGAGTTTTATATCTGTGATTAAAAAACTCTTCAACCATACTCCTGTATGCTACCGTAGTTGTAAAAATGTACGGCATTTGAATAATGACTGGTGAACCGCGCGTTACTGAACGTATTTCATCACCAAAAATTATTATTGGTGTCGGCATGCGTAACCGTCGCGCACGATTCTGTGCGGTAGCAGTAAAAAAATCAATAACATTTTTTTCTTTTGGTACACCCACTACCCTAAGCATGGTATTCCTCCTTGTTTCTACTTATAACATACAATAATTCTCGAATTTATCAAGTTTTTCTTCCAATAGTCGAAAACCCGCCAAGTCTTGCGACCGGCGGGTTTATGGGGGGGCGAAATCTTAGTCACCCCAGATAGAAATTGTGGTCTTTATGAGGCCGCCGTCTTCTGCGAGGCAAACCGCAGGCTCTGAGCCCGTGGGTTGTTTCCCGAAGAGGCCTTGCTGCTTTATTCGGGCAGCTTCGATCGCCTGGAGGACTTCACAAGTCCTCACTCGAGAAGAGAAACCGCCTCCAAGGTGAATGGCTGTCCCTGCAATCACTAAGAGAAAGAGGATTGTGGCGATGGAACCTTGAGTTGTACGAGGACGCAACATGGAGAACCTTCCAAGTTTGGGTTATATCTGGTCAGCATAATACAACATAAGTCGTACTTATGTCAATGTATAAACTTTTACTTACCTTAGTTCAAAATCTCCTCAACCACAGCTTTCACATCGGCGCCGTCCGCCTTGCCCTTGAGTTCTTTCATAATGGCTGACATCAGTAAGCCACTCTTTGATTTGTCAGTGATTCCAAGTTCTTCTTTTTTTTCAAGCGCAATCACTTTTATGGCAGAGCGTTCCATCATAGCTGGTAAGTAGGGCAGAAGATACCCAAGTTCTTCTTCTTCTTTGGCCGCCAAATCTTCGCGCGCGCCCGCATTAAATTGTTCAATTGAGTCTTTACGTTGTTTTGCCAAACGGGTAATAACCTTGAGCGCCTCTTCATCGGTTAATTCATCTTGGGGAGTTTTGCCGATCGCCACCAATTCATTGGTAAAGCTTGAAAGAATACCCCGTAGTACTGAGAGTTTAAGGGAGTCCTTGGCAATCATTGCTTGCTTCATTTCCTCTCGAATTTTAGTTTGTAACATGGATTTTTATGTTAATTTGTTGGTTTCAACTAGTATAGCACTCTTTGGTTTTAGGCTGAAACTCAAGGTGAATTACTATTCTTCTTAATTCTAATCCCTCATGTTAAAATTCTTCATTATGACTACAACTCAATTAGCCTTCATTTTACTTGGATTTCTGGTGTTCCTTGGAGCAAATCTCATCGTTATTTTTTATCTATTTAACCGTTTTTCAAAGAAGGTTACTGGTGGAGATAAAAATGACCAAGGGTTCCTGTTGATGCAAAATCAATTGAGTGACTTGGTTAAAGTGGTTGACCAGAAGATAGGAGAGACCAATAAATCAATGTCAGAGGGGATGCGTGCACAGTTTGGCGAGTCACAGAAGCTTGTGGACCAATTTCTCCGTGAGCTCGGCAATATGACTGAGAAGGTAACCCGAATGGAAGAAACCGGAAAGCAGATGGTCTCGTTTACTGATCAACTCCAATCGCTTCAGGATATTTTAAAGAATCCCAAACAGCGCGGTATCCTCGGAGAGTATTATCTCGAGACACTACTTAAGAATATTATGGGCCCTACTGGCTATCAGATGCAGTACCCATTCCCTGACGGGACGATTGTGGATGCTGTGGTGTTTGTAAAGGATAAGATTATTCCAATTGACTCCAAGTTCTCTCTTGAAAACTACAACCGCACGATTACAGAGAAGGATCCTGTGGAAAAGGAGCGATATGAAAAACTCTTCGTGAATGATTTAAAGAACCGAATTGTTGAGACAGCAAAATATATTCAACCAGAGCAAGGAACCATGGACTTTGCCTTTATGTTCATTCCGCACGAGGCGATTTATTACGATCTTTTGATTAACAAAATTGGTGCAGTAACGGATGACACAGAGAGCCTTATCCAACGTGCGGCGGGGAAATACAAGGTAATCATTGTTTCTCCAACGTCGTTCTTGGCCTACCTGCAGACAGTGCTCCAGGGACTACGCGCAATGCAGATTGAGGAGACTGCTAAAGATATTGTGAAGCGGGTTACTGAGCTTGGTAAGCACCTAAAAAGTTATGAAGAGTATCACGGCAAGCTCGGTAATGCTTTGGGAACGGTGGTTAACCACTACAACGCCACTGGCAAGGAATTTAAGAAGATAGATAAGGATGTCATGAGGATTACCAGCGAAGCGGTTGGAATTGAGGTGATGAGCTTGGAAGGACCGGAGAAGGCAGGGGACTAGGGAAAAGGGTATAGGGGTTAGGTGATAGGGACTAGGTGGAACAAAGTAAAGCCCCAGCACAGGCCGTAGGCCTGTGCTGACTGGTTTCTCCTTATAACTTACACTCTAAAACCAATCATCTAGATTTGCTCTTGCAATTCTTCGGCTTTTAGGTAAAATAGTGGAACTATGGCTAAATTGGCATCACCAGAGAAAGATATTGTAAAAAAGCCGGTAGCCGCTAAGGTGGTTAAAAAGGCTGTTTCTTCTGTATCAGAAGCTAGTGAAATCGCTGTAATTGCAACCGGTGGAAAGCAGTACACCGTGACTCCAGGACAGACACTCAAGATTGAAAAGCTCTCAGGTGAGTTTAAGGTGGGCGACGCTATTGTTTTTGACAAGGTTTTGTTGGTTGATAATGGATCGGATACCACTATCGGAACTCCTTACATCAAAGGTGCAGAGGTCAAGGCAACTTTTCAAGGTGCTGGCCGAGCTGCAAAACTCCTCGTGATGAAATACAAGCAAAAAAGCCGATATCTCAAGACCAATGGACACCGACAACCATTTTTTACTGTTAAAATTGAGTCTTTCAAATAAACACAAAAACAAAACCCTGCTGAAAAGCAGGGTTTTGTTTTTGTCTTATTTTTGCTAGTATCATCCTGGATGTGGAATTGGAGGAAAGAGAATGACGACCACAAATTTTTTGCTTGCCTTTGCCTCGCTCATTATTTTTGGTTATATGAAATACATAAAACGATTTGATAATGTTTTTCCAACTGAGATTAGTCTTCAAGATTTAAATAAATTGGAGCACTGGATGATTCATGTGAGGACAGCAATCATTGTGTTACTTGTAGTAATTGTAAAAATATTTTTCTTATAACACTCTCGATCACTAAAAAGTCGAGAGTGTTAATTAATTTTAGGAATCTTAATTTTTTGAATTTTAACGAAAAATGCCGCGTCCACGGGGGAAGCGGCAAGTTTGTCGGGAGTGTACACCACCTTCTATGGGGAGATGCACACTTACGGGCGATGGGTTACTCGAGTAGTATCTAGATTCCTCTCGGGAGATTTTCATTTTGGACGATAGCCAAAACTATCTCCGTGCATAATCGCGATCCATGTCGGCGATGGGATGATAAACTGCATATCACACCGTGCGCACTGGAATTCTAGACGCTCTCCACTCAAGATTCTACCCCAAGAACCCTTTACTGTCTATTTTTCAACGCATTTTTTATGGTATCGGTATCGGAGTATTCAAGCTCGGTACCTGTAGCCAAGCCTCTCCCGAGCATTGAGATTTTAATGTCATTCATAAGCGCAATAGGTCCAAGAAATCCATTTAAGTAGTCGAGTGTATTCTCACCTTCGGTTGTGGCGCTAATCGCAAGAATAATCTCCTTAAGTTTTGGATTATTACCTGCAATTTTTTGATTAACTAACGTAAGAAGTTCATTCGCTCTGATTTTATCTTGAGGAACTTTTTCGAGAATAGGGAGAGATCCACCTAGAACAAAGTAGAAACCATTATAAACCTTACTTTTCTCTACCGTTTCAAGATCGACATCTTTTTCAACAACCATCAAAAGTGTTCCATCACGATTTTTATCTGAACAAATAGTGCAACGTGTTCGTTCGATTTTACCAAGAGGGAAGTAGCGCTTGCAGTCCTGGCACTGCGCAATTTGTTTCTGCAGGTCGAGAAGTGCGCTCGTTAACTCTTCAATAAAGCGATGGTTTCGAGTGAGGAGGAAATAGACAAAACGCTTGGCTTGCCTCGGACCAATGCCTGGGAATTCTCTGAAGTATTCAGTTAGTCGAGATATGGAATCCACAAAAGTTAAAAAATTCTCTGCTCTCTATCTGGTTTGTTTAAAACGAATCGAGTGCTCCAAAGTCACTCTTCTCAATACTGAGGAAAGTAGCTTTACGATCATCAAAGAAGAGTTCGACTTTGCCAGTGGCACCGTTACGATGCTTTTCGATCAAGATTTCAGCAATGTTTGGTCTACCAGTATCTTCTTTGTACTTGTCTTCACGGTGAATAAACATTACCACGTCGGCGTCCTGCTCGATGGAGCCTGAATCACGAAGGTCAGAGAGGCGAGGCTTACCACCACGCTGTTCTACCGCACGAGAGAGCTGTGAGAGTGCAAGGACAGGCACATCGAGCTCACGAGCGAGCGTTTTGAGCGAGCGGGAAATTTCGGTAACCTGTTGGACCATCGATTCGACGTTACGTGCTTGATGGGGGACCATTAGCTGGAGGTAATCAACAACAATAAGTCCCAGCCCTCGCTCGTTCTTGAGACGTCTGGCCACGGCGCGCATCTTGAGGAAGTTGTTGCCAGGTTGATCATCAATAAAGATTGGTGCTTTGGAGAGCTTATCGAGTGAATCACGAACGCGGGCAAACTCCTCATCTAGTTTGAGATTACCAGTACGCAAACTCCACGCATCCACACGCGATGCGGCGGCAAGCATTCGGTCGGTGAGTTGTTGCGAGGACATCTCGAGTGAGAAGATACCAACTGGAATATTGTGCACAGTTGCTGCTTGCCGCGCGATATCAAGTGCAAGTGAAGTCTTACCCATTGAAGGGCGAGCCGCCAGAATAATAAGGTCAGATTTTTGAAGTCCCGAGAGTTTTTCGTCGAGTGCTTTAAATCCGGTCGGCACGCCACGGAGGGTATCTTTGGTTTGATGGAGCATTTCCATTCGCTCCCAAGCTTCACCGAGAATGTCCTTTAGTTCTACGAACTTATGGATTGATGAGGTGTTGGTCGCCTCGTAAATTTTCTTCTGCGCTTTGTCCAAAAGTTCTTCAACCAGTTCTTCTTCATCATAACCGAGTCCTGAAATGTATTCTGCCGCACCAATTAGATTGCGAAGCATGAATTTATTATGAATCAAATCGCCGTAGTGGCGGATGTGGGATGAAGAGGGGACGGAGTTTACTAGCTCTCCGAGATAGCTCGCTCCACCAGCAAGGTCGAGCTGGTTCTTTTCTTTAAGTCTCGATGAGAGCGTGAGGAGGTCAATTGGGTCGCCTTTACCCACCAATTCAAACATTGTTTTATAAATCACACGGTGCTTGTCGGCATAGAATGTATCGGGAGTAATCAGGTCGATAATTTCATTGAGTGCATCGGGACGAATAAGAATCGAACCAAGAAGTGCTTTCTCTCCATCAATATTTTGTGGAGGAACTTTTAGAGAATTGTAGCCAGTTTTAGTCGCCATAGCTCCATCATTCTATCACAGTCGAAATTGGTCGTGGAAGTAGGGCGATAGGTCATTTGTAGGCACAAGCTGTTAAAAAGATGTGTACAAAATATCAGACCACATAATCTAGGTTACAAATAGCAAAACCGTCGAAACGGCTCTGCCATTCGACGGGTTATTCGGTCTTTGGAGCTGGTGATTTGCGCCCAGCCTCGACGCCTGCCATGAATATCTTGAGTAGAAATGGTTCTGCTCCAGCCTCCACCTCATCTTTCTTGCTGAAAGGTAATAGCATGTGTGCCTCCAGAGCTAATTGAAGAACTGCCCTAAGAGCGGCTTCCTCTGGATTCTCTTCGTTGAACGGGATAACCTCAGTGACTTCAAAGCCGCTCCCTGGAATTTCGAGGTCTCGCTCAGCTTCAGTTCTGTTGTTGGCGCCGAGAAGTGCGAGGCTAAATCTACCAGTTTCTTTGTCCCTCGATATGACGATTGCGGACATCAGGCATCTCCTTCCGTTGGTGGAATTAGGTGAGTGAAATCACCTCCTCAACAAAATTACATACTATTTAATAGATTGTCAAGTTTTTGGTGAAACTATTTCTTCGAAATCTTTGGACCATCAGGGGTGTCTTCTACACGGAAGCCGAGCTCGCTAATTTCCGAGCGGAGCCCATCTGCAAGGTTGAAGTTGTCTTTGGAACGTGCGATTTCCCGCTCCTCCACAAGGTTTTGAATTTTTTGCGGGATCTCCACTTTTGTAAGGGAAGAGAGATTTAGTTCAAGTACTCGGTCAAAATCAAGGAGAGTCGATCGTTTGTCTTCATTACTTAGTTCTGCATCGTTTAATACTTGATAAAAAAGTGCAAGCGCCTTTGGGGTGTCGAGGTCATCATTGATTGCATTCAGGAATGTCTGTTGTAAATCTTCATCTACTTCACCCTCGGTAGTACCAAGTTCAAGAAATTTGTGTTTGAGCTTTTGGTAGGAATTTTCTGCTCCCGTCATTGCATCGTCGCTGTAGTTCATTGGGGTGGAGTAGTGTGCACCAAGAAGCCAGAGGCGATAGGCGAGTGGCTCAACTCCATTATCAATCAAAGTTTGAAGCCGTAGGAAATTTTCGCCAGACTTTGCCATCTTGCCACCTTCAATATTAACAAAAGCGCCATGAAGCCAATAATGTGCGTAGGGTTTACTGGTGGCACCTTCGGATTGGGCGATTTCATTGTTATGGTGGACAGGAATATGGTCGATACCACCAGTGTGGACATCAAAGGTTTCGCCGAGATATTTCATCGACATCGCTGAACATTCTATGTGCCAGCCGGGGTAGCCCTTGCCCCAAGGAGATTCCCATTCTTGCTCGTGTTTGCCTTCTCCTTGAAAGAATTTCCAAAGTGCGAAGTCGGTCGGATTTCTTTTTTCTGTATTAACATCAATACGTGCGCCTTCCCGCAAGCCTTTGATATCAATGTTTCCGAGTTTACCGTACTGTGGAAACTTGGCAGTATCAAAGTAAACACCGTCAGAAGTTTGATAAGTAAAGCCCTTAGCTTCTAACTTTTTAATCAGCTCAATTTGCTCTGGGATGTGATCAGTTGCCTTTGGATATGTTGTCTCACTTGTTAGAAAATTTAATTTTTTTAGGTCATCAAAAAAAGCATCGGTATAGAATTGTGCAATTTCTTTTACACTTTTACCTTCACGTTTTGCCCCTTTCTCCATTTTGTCTTCGCCTTCATCAGCATCAGTCACCAAATGTCCAACATCGGTAATGTTCATTACCTGTTTAACTTTTAGTCCATTGTATTCAAACATACGTCTCAATGTATCAGCTAATATGAATGACCGAAGATTTCCAATGTGGGCAAAGTTGTAGACCGTCGGTCCACAGTTGTACATCGAAACATGACCTGGTACGAGAGGTTTGAACGTTTCTTTTTTGTCAGTGAGGGTGTTGTGAAGAAAGATTTCCATGGAAAAGGGTATAGGGTTTAGGGGATAGAGAATATGGAATAAGGATTTTAGATTACAGATTTTGGTCTTGCTATAACCTAGCCCCTATAACCTAAACCCTAAATTAGAGCCATTTTTTGTAGCGGAACATGGCTAGCATACAGACAGTGAACACTGCCATTATCCCGATTATAATCCAAAAATCAAATCTCATTCCGACAATTGGTTTATATTCTGTCGCCATAGCAAAGATTGTCGCAAAAAGAGTAAGTGGAAAGACAATGAGGGAGATGATGGTGAGCGCCTTGATTACCTCATTTTGTTTGGTGGTGAGAAGGGAATTATTCGTCTCACGAACTTCATGCAGGAGTACCCGGTCATTTTCAACAGTACTTGAGACTTTGTAGTACTCATCAGAAATAGCACTGGCGTAGAATCCAAATTCTTGTCCAAAAAAAGTATGTGACGCATTTTCAAATGATTTGAGAACTTCACGATGCCCGCTTGTTGCCTGGATAAAGCTGGTGAGGTTTCGACTAATCGTTGAGAGTTCGTACACCATTGCTTTTTCCTGTCCTTTAAAGATATTGTCCTGGACCTCTTCGAGAGAGTCGTGAATAAAATCGAGTTCGTGGGCGAGTGAACGATATAGTTTGCGGATGATGTAATAAAAAAGGAATCCTGCATGCACACCCAAATCTTCCTTCTCAAGGACAGCGTTAACTTCAAAAACCTTAGAGAATTTATGAATCGGATCGATCGTATCGTAACGAGTAGTAATAAGGAAATTCTTGCCGATAATGAAATCAACCTCCTGATTCATTCGTTTTCCATGGGTGTGTTTGAGGGCGGGGAAGTGCAGGACTAAATAAATGAAATTCTTATATAATTCAGCCTTTGGTTTTAGGGATGGCAAAAGAAGCTCTTCTACGGTACTGATATTGAGATCATATCTTTCCATAACCTCTCGAACTTCTTCTTGAGTAGGTGATTCAAGGTCGAGCCATTCCAAATCTTTGTAGGTGTATTTGTTAATCATTTATTTTTTAAGCCATAATTAGTTGCCTGTATAGTATAACCCCACTGCAATTTTTTTTAAAGAGATAATTTCCCCAATTTTTCAATTGACCTTCGAGGTTATTCGAGCGATACTTATATTCAACTGATGAAAAATTTTATCGATAAACATAAGGGTCTTTTCAAAAAGCTCTCAATGGTCCTTATTTCCCTGGTACTCCTTGGGGGTGTTTTTTTTACTGGAGTTCAAGTTGGGGTTTCTAATGCTCCGGCAATCCTAAAGATTACTGAACTTACCAATAAAGACACAGGTTCTCCAGGAACCGTTGATTTTTCACCATTTTGGCAGGCATGGAAAGTCCTCAATGAAAAGTATGTTGCCACCAAAGTACACAAAACAGTTGATGATCAAGACAAAGTCTGGGGGGCAATACAAGGATTAGCTTCCTCGCTCGGTGACCCTTATACCACTTTTTTTCCTCCAGAAGAGAATAAGTCTTTCAATGAACAGATTGCAGGAAAGGTAAACTTTGGTGGTATTGGAATGGAAATTGGTATTCGCGATGGGGTGATTACCGTGATTTCACCACTCAAAGGCTCTCCGTCAGAGAAGGCAGGGTTCCATATTGGAGACAAGATTGTCAAGATTGAAGCAACCTCAACACAGAGTATGAAAGTAGAAGAAGCTGTTAGTTGGATTAGAGGTCCTAAGGGAACGTCAGTCAAGATCACTATTTTCCGTGAAGGACTTAAGGAACCAAAAGTGATTTCTGTTGTCCGTGACACAATAGTGGTCCCAGTTATCAATACTGAGATACGCGCTGATGGCGTTTTCGTCATTAGACTCTATAGCTTCTCTGAAAACTCGCCAGAATTATTTCAAAATGCGGTAAGGGAGTTTGTAAATTCTGGAAGTGATAAGCTCGTTCTCGATCTTCGAGGAAATCCCGGAGGTTACCTTGAAGCGGCCGTAGATATGGCCAGCTGGTTCCTCCCTTCTGGAAAGCTAATTGTCCAAGAAGAATTCAAGAAAGGGGACTCTGATACCAAGAAATATACGAGCAGTGGAAGAGGTGTTGCTGGTAATGGCTTACGCTTTGCAATTCTCATCAATGGTGGCTCAGCTTCAGCTTCCGAGATTATTTCAGGTGCACTCAGTGAACACGGTGTTGCAAAACTAGTTGGCGAGAAGAGTTATGGTAAGGGGTCTGTTCAAGAACTCGTTCAAATTACTGATAATCCAAAAACATCGCTTAAGGTGACGGTTGCGAGATGGCTCACTCCAAAAGGTCATTCGATCTCTGAAGAAGGATTGAAGCCTGATATTGAAGTTAAGATGACCGCAGAAGATGCAGCTACTGGTAAGGACCCACAGCTTGACCGAGCAGTAGAATATGTAAAGACAGGTAAATAGAGATGCATGAATTAAGAATTAGAAGAAAGATTGACAAAATTTATATAATGTATTATAGACGTTAACCTCGTTCATTTTTCTTCAATAGGTATGCGGGTTTACGAGGTTACCGCGGATCCTATAAGAAAAGGAAGTCGACCGTGAGTATCTTGCGTTTGGTCATCAAAAAATCTGGCAACCCTTTCCCTGGCCTCGATAGAGTTGCCGAAGAGATTGCGAGGTGCCGAGACGGTGCTGTGGTTTCAACGGTAACTGTTCTCAATATAAGTCTGCAAACCACTTCGAAGGAAATCGTTTTGGTACTTGCAGGGATGAGTGAGACTGGCCGAAGGGACTTTGTTGGAGTTCTCTGTAAGGTTGTGACCGATACAGGAGTCAGTGAGTTCATCATTGGCCATGAGGGGGATAAAATGGGCCTATTCATATCACTAGTAGCTGGAGTACACGAAGGCTACGATCGAGTTTTTCATCTCTCTCGTGCCAGCTAGGTCCTGAGAGGTAGTGCTCTAGAAAGAGCAAAGTAATTAATCTAACCACAAGCCGCAGGAACGAAGGTCCAAATCCTTCACCTGCGGTTTTACTATTTTATTTTACTATTTAAAAAGTCTAGTTGATTTTAGGGTTTTATACTGGTATCCTTCTAGAATCTTAATGGTCAAACATTACCTGTAATCTTAAAACTACCCTATGAAAGTAATTCTACTCAAAGATATTCCAAATGTTGGACGAAAGTACGAAGTAAAAAACGTAGCCGATGGACTCGCTGTTAACATGCTTATTCCGCGCGGTCAAGCACAAATCGCTACAGATCAAGCGTTAAAACGAGTTGAAAAAGAAGTGGCACAAGCTGTGGCGGATAAGAAAGTTCAAGATACGCTACTTGCTAAAGATCTGGATAAATTAAACAGTCTAATAATTGAAGTAAAAGAAAAAGCCAACGAAAAAGGTCATCTTTTTGCTGGAATTCGTAAGGAAGATTTACTTGAGAAGATTAAAGCGCAAACTAAACTAAATATATCCGCAGAGCATATTTTGATGGAAAAGCCTATCAAAGAAGTGGGAGAGTTTGTTATTCCATTCAAGGTTGGGGACAAGCGCGGTTCAGTTAAATTGATTGTTGAGACATTATAGATTTATGTCAGAGGAGGGAAAGAAGAGGTTTACGTTTCGTTCGGCTGTTTTTTTGGTTTTGAGGGATGGTAACAAAGTCCTTTTGGGTAAACGAATTAGTGAACACGAGAATGGCAATTACGGTTTGGTTTGTGGACATCTCGATGGAGAAGAAACGGCAGAGCAAGGGATTGTAAGGGAAGCCAAAGAAGAAGCGGGAATTGATATTGATCCAAAGGACTTAAGGGTATTGCATGTCATGCATGCCAATATTAGAGACGGAGCAGGGGAGTATTTTAACGTCTATCTAACGACAGATTCCTGGAAAGGGGAAATAACTAATATGGAGCTCGATAAGTGTGAAAGTCTCGACTGGTTTGATAGGAATAACTTACCAGAGAATACAATCAAATATGTCAGGCAGGCACTTGATTGTATTGATAAGGGAATTTTTTACAGCAACTTCGGATTCTAGAAAAAAAGTTTCAAAACAAAAACCTCTCATGCTGTGAGAGGTTTTTGTTTTGAAAAGTAAGTTCTAGTTGACGTTGACTACCTTCTTAATCTTGATAGTGCTATCGAGATGCTTCATTCGCTTTGAGCTAAATGAGACGATTCCTGGCTTGAGAGCAAAAAGGGTGTGGTCCTTGCCCATTCCTACATTGTTACCTGCAAGGATAACTGTTCCGCGCTGACGGATAATAATAGAACCTGACTGTGCAGTTTCTCCTGCATAGAGTTTAGTTCCAAGATATTTTGGATTTGAGTCGCGTAGGTTTTTGGCGGATCCGCCAGCTTTTTTACTAGCCATGGTTTAGAAATTAATTGTTAGTTTGTGGCTTTTAGCTTGAAAAGTGACTATACTTAGGTTGCTCCTCAAGAACTAAAACGTGGCTATGAATATACCAGAGTCCATAAGAAAAATCAAGGGTGGTTTTTTGGATAGATTAGGTCTTAATCTTTCTCATGATATTTTCGTTATATTGCTCATTATTTTAGTTGCTTTAGCAAGTTTTGGATTAGGGAGGCTTTCGGTTCTTGATAATAAAAAAACACCAATTCGTATTGAATCAGGAGGTCAGATGGGATCTCTTTTGGACGGGAGTAATGCGGTATCTCAAAATACTATCCAAGCTGAAACCAAAGGGGTTCCAAGTGTTGGTGCCTCCGGTACATATGTCGGCTCAAAGACGGGAAAAAGGTACTACTTTCCTTGGTGTGCAACGGCAAATCGAATAGCAGAAGAAAATAAGGTTTGGTTTGCAACAAAACAAGAGGCTGAAGCTAATGGTTATACACCAGCTTCCAACTGTAAGGGATTATGATTCACAAAATTAAAAGACATGCCAAGCGAATTACACTCGATACAATCGGATGGATTTTTGTTATACTTGGACTTGTTGGTCTAGTCTTACCGTTTTTACAGGGGTTATTGTTTTTAGCCATTGGTTTTTATATCCTTTCAATTCATTCAGCCTATATCCAAAAGATTGTTTATAAGATTAAACACTACCACCCAAAGATTACTCCACATTTTGACCGAATTGAAAAGAAAATTGAACATTTCTTTCGTCATCTTATCAACCGTGACGACCCCAAAGATGATCCCAAGAATAAATCAAAAGAATAATTGTTTTTGAATATATGAATCCTTTCTTGCGTTTCCTAAACCTTATCAGCTATTCGTCCAGCACAAATCCGCACGGACATGATTTACTCAAAAATTTTTTTAATCGAATAAATCACCTAACCCCTAGTATATGATTGTCGTCGACGTAGAAGCTTCAGGGCTTGATTTCAATAAGCATTCAATTGTGAGTATTGGTGCACTCGATCTCAAACATCCAACCAATCAGTTTTATGCTGAATGTCGCATTTGGGATGGGGCAGGAATTATGGATGATGCTCTTGAGGTCAATGGATTCACTAAGGAGCAGATTATGGATCCAAATAAACAATCTTTGGAGGAAGTCATAACCGCTTTTATGTCATGGATTGAACAGTGTGATGAGTTTACATTGGCTGGGCAAAACCCATCTTTCGACAGGGACTACCTCCATAGTTCGGCTACGAGATACCATTTAAACTGGCCCTTAGCTCACAGAACGCTTGATTTGCACTCAGTTGCATATGCCCATCTCATATCTCGCGGAATACCAATACCGCTCAAAAACAAGCATTCTGCGCTTAATTTGGATAATATTTTGGAGTATTGTGGTATGCCAGAGGGTGAACCAAAGCCTCATAACGCACTTACAGGTACCAAGTCGGCCGCAGAATGTTTCTCAAGAATTCTTTATGACCAAAAGCTTTTACCTGAATTTGATGCTTTTGAGATACCTTGGAAAGTTTAAACCTTTTAAATTCTCGAGTGATTGAAACAAAAACATCTCACAATGTGAGATGTTTTTGTTTTAGGCTACTGTGTTTAAGTTAGTTCATTGATGGGGTAGAGGATTTCTTGCTTTGCCAAGCGTCAATACTCCAACTACCAGAACCAAATGCTGAAACGTAGAGGAGACCTCCAATAATCGCTACATTCTTTAGAGCTTCAAGTATCTGTGCCGCTTGAAAGTGGAAGAAATAAATAGTAAGAATAGTGAAGATGGTGAGCGTACATGCTGCCCACTTTGTCTTGTAGCCAACGATGAGCATGAGTCCAGCAATAATTTCAACTGCAATAATGAGGATAAGTAGGGCCATTCCAGCCATAGGAATTTTAACATACTGCATGAGTCCAACCATATTCACCCCACCTGCATTGAGGACGTCCATGAGTTTCTCATATCCAGCATAGATAAAGAGAAGTGCAAGAAATACTCGACCAAGCACTGGATAATAAGAAGCACACCAATTTTCACATTTTTGCATCATAATAATACAGAGTTTACTACACTCAGTTAATTAGCTTTAGTAATACAGCTATATTACTATAAATTCATCATGAAAAGAAGTTTAAGGCACTGGCTCCTCAAGACTGAGCCAGGTTCATATTCGATAGATGATCTAAAACGTCAAGGTAAGACGAGGTGGGATGGTGTACGAAATTATCAAGCAAGGAATTACATGCGAGATTCTATGAGGCTGGGGGATAGGGTCCTCATTTACCACTCAAACGGTAAGGCTCCGGCTATTGCTGGATTGGCTACAGTCTCTGCCTCGGCAATCCCTGACGCAAGTCAATTTGACCATATGAGCCAATATTTTGATAAAAAGGCAAGTAAGGACAGGCCAATTTGGTGGGCAACTGAGGTCAAATTTACTAAAAAGTTATCCACAGAACTACCCCTTAAAGACTTGCAAATGAGCAAAGAACTTGAAGGTATGGTTTTGCTAAAACGAGGCTCAAGATTGTCCGTCCAGCCGGTAAAAGAGGAAGAATTTGATACAATACTAAAAATGACAAGTCAAGAAAAAAAGCCTTATTATTAGCCACAGATTCTGGTTTGACAGGAGAAAGAAATCCTTGTTTAACCATTGACAAAAAGATTTCAAAATGTTACTATATAGGAAATCCAGTGTATATCTGGATTTTCTAGTTTTGGATCAATCTGCCGGGGTAAAGTGTTGAATTTTATTCATTCCTGGCAAGTAGAGAAAAGACGAAAAATTATGTTAGAAATTGCAACCGGTTTGTTGGTTTATATAGTAACAACTCATGGAAATCAGGGTGTGGCAGACGAGCCAGCACTCAAAGTACAGGCACAAAAGGTCCGTACGGTTCCCGCTAGAGATAATAATCTAGCCTTAGTACCTAGGAATACTCCTGTGTTGAGTAAGTCTCAGGCTGAAGTTAAGCAAAAGGTAAAAGAATATTTTGCCGATACACCACTCCTAAGTGAGATTGCAAGTTGTGAGTCTCGTTTTAACCAATTTGGTAAAGACGGATCAATTTACAGAGGTGAGATCAATCCAGCTGACGTTGGGGTAATGCAGATCAACGAGTATTACCACCTTCAAACGTCAAAAAAGCTTGGGCTCGATATACACACGCTTGAGGGAAACATGGCATATGCCCGGTATCTCTACGAGCGAGAGGGTAGTGTACCCTGGAATTCTTCCTCATATTGTTGGAGAAAGTACGAAAGTATTTCTTCAAAAGGAGGTCAACTAGCACTAGCTAAAAAATAGAAAATAAAGAAACACCCCTGAAAGCAAAGCTTTCAGGGGTGTTTCTTTATACTAAGGAATAAAAGAGAAAACAAAAAAGACTCGGATTGCTCCGAGTCTTTTTTGTTTTGTTCTGTAAGTTCCAGAACCTAACCTGAGTTAGGCGCGAGAAACGTTTACAGCGTTAGGACCTTTTGGTGAGTCAGCTACTTCGAAAGCCAATGAATCACCTTCTTTCAGATCATCAAACATAACTCCTACGAGTTCTTTTGAATGAAAGAAGAGATCTTTTGAACCATCTTCAGGGCTGATAAAACCAAAACCTTTGTCCTTTACGAGTTTCTTGATGATTCCCTTCATAAACGCAATGTGTTTAGTATCTAATTTCACAAAGATTGCGTATCGAGAGATTCGACGAGGCTCCACTAAATAGCTACTTTGTGATTTCAATTATAGTACCTGGGCTTAGATTTGTCAATGACTATTGTGCACCTTTCAATTTTTCGTAAACGTAAGTATAGATGAGGCCAATTTGAGTAATGAGGAGATCGTGCAACCACCCTTGTTACCTATAGTCTTTTTGGCAGTTTACTGAGTAGTGCAAATAACTTTAATTCTAATTTAACAACCATATGAAGAAAAAAAATCTCATCAAAATTGTTCCCCTGATTGCAATTACACTTCTTGCGTTAACGAGTGGATTTAGCTCAGTTGCATTCGCCGATTCAACAACGACAAGTTCTTCAGTTGAAATGAAGCGTGGCTTATTCAAGTACTCACCCATGGCTCAAGGTGGGGGGGTGCTTGGGACGGTTACAGGAATTACAGGGACAAATATCTCTGTAAAAGATTCGAAAGGTGTACTGTTTAGTGTCGATGCAAGCACTGCAAAATTATTCAAAGATTTTGCTTCAACCACGATTGCGATTACTGATATAAAAGTAGGGGACTCTGTTATGGTTCGTGGCACGACAGTAGGGGTAAATGTTAAGGCTGCTGTAGTCATTGCGGGGAAGTTTACACACCGTGGTTTGGTTATTGGAAAGCATCATGGGTGGATGCATAAAGAAGACGCTGATGATAAAGGAAAGAGGGGATTTGGAGTTAGAGGTGTGGTGACGACCATTAGCGGATCAAACCTTACTCTAAACGCGCAGAACAGCACAACATACAATGTTGATGCAAGTAATGCCGTAATATTCAAAGGTCAGCCAAAAGCGACAAGTACTCTATCTGAAATTAAGAGCGGGGATTCTGTCATCGTTCGTGGTGTGGTAAATGGAACAACGATTACCGCAACAACCATCATTGATGGAATTACTCAGAAAGATAAAATGGGAAAACATAAGTACGGTTTTAAGAAAGGGGAGGATAAGTAATAAACTAGAACCAAAACAAACTCAAAACCCTTGCGCAGAATTCTGCGCAAGGGTTTTGACAAATTAATTAAAGGTCGCACCAAAGGAAATTCACGAGGGTGGGGGAGTCAGATCGGATTATCCACCGGACTTACTCCCCCGCTCGGATTCAAAAAAACGGGAGGGTTAGAAACCAGAAGAGTTTAAAAAGAATAAAGAAGATATTACAGGAAAATCTTCCATGATTTTTGTGAGCCATCTATAGGGTAGGGACGACGGGAAATTGATATCTAGTGCCCAAGGCAGGCAAGTGCCACCTCGCTCTAGGCTATATGTCGCACAATATATCTTTTGCGACATATATACTCTTTTACTTACTATAACTAAGCAACGTCGCCCGGTCCATTATTTGTGGACCGGGCGTAGCCTAATTAGCCGCTCTATATATTATGACCAAATTCAATCTGCTGGTTGAGTGCCTCTAGGGCTCCAGAGAGATTACCGGATTCAAGCGCTTCTCGTACCGCTCGCAGTGTTTCTTGTGCGGCAGTGAGGTTATCGGTCACCAGTTGGAATCGACTCCTGACTGCCCCTGTGGGTATTGATGAATCGCCACCGCTCATCAGTCCAGCCTTGTGAGGTCCGACGTGATGGATCGTCATTGTCAGACACTCATCGATAGTTCCCGTATTTTTTGCCATAGCCACTCTTCTCCTCATTGTTTGAATTGGGTTTGATTAGCCAAATATTTTATAACACAACTATCAGTCTTTTGCAACTAGGTAAAAATTTCCATTTTAAGAGGGGATTCACTTCCCTATTTTGACTCAAAACGGTAGAATGGAAGCAATAAAAGTAATTCCTTCGACTCTATTTTTTTATGATTCACTTCAAGCGATTTATAATTGGATTTACAGTCGTTGCTATTGTCTTACTTGGAACTCTGGTGAGTTCGTTCTCGTTTTACAAGGGTACATCAGAGGCACCTCCTGATTTACTTACCACAAATGTTGATTATAAAAATAAGACAATCAACGACGACGGATCATCAATTAATACTATTGAAGCTTCAGGTGGTTCTTTAATCAATTCTTCGCTCATTGCTGACATTTATGAGAGCACTTTGGAAGCATTGAGTTCATTTGGAGTATACCAAAGCCTTGCGTCAGTTGTTCCAGGACTACCACATAAAGTTTATATAAAAATATATCCAGGCGAGCGAAAGGAGCAGATTGCTGACAAACTTGCAAAACAATTTAAGTGGAAAGAAAAAGATAAAAAGAATTTTCTTAATGAGTTTGAGCCGATTAATATTACAAACGATGGACACTATTATCCTGGTTTTTATGCTGTAGATTCAAACGCATCCAGTACAGAAATTAGAGATATCCTGTTCGGTAAATTTCAAAAGGATGTTGCGAGTCGTTACCCAAAATCAACCAGTGAGCAAGTTCCGCTCAACATGGCCCTTACGGTTGCCTCTCTTATTCAACGAGAAGCTGGGGGTAAAGAGGATTTAGCTTTAATCTCGGGAATTATTTGGAACAGGATGTTTATCGGAATGAATCTTCAGGTTGACGCAACACTTCAGTACGCAAAGGGTAAAAAAGGTAATTGGTGGCCAAGAGTTTTATCAAAAGATAAGTTTATCCCCTCCTTATATAATACCTACAAAAATAATGGCCTACCTCCATCCCCTATTTCAAATGTAAGCCTCGCTTCGCTTCAAGCAGCGCTTAATCCTGTAAAAACAGATTGCATCTTTTATTTACATGCTAAGGACCGTTCCTTTCACTGCTCACCAACATATCAAGGTCATCTCGATAATATAAAAAAGTATCTCAAGTAACACGAGATACTAATACGGAAAAGTATTCCTTAACTCTTTTCACTTTTTATTAAAATATCGTTTGTGTTGCAACTTCTTCGGAAGAAAATCTTCGGTACTGTACTGCTCATATCCTTTACCATAGCCAAGTTCTTTCATTAGTTTTGTAGGTGCATTTCGTATCATCATTGGAATTTCCAAGTTGCCGTACTCCTTCGCATCAATGAGTGCTTCTTGATAGGCGTCATAAGCACTTCTATCTTTCTTGGATCCTGCGAGATACGCTACAGCGTGGGCAAGATTTATGCCACATTCAGGTAATCCAATGATTTCAACTGCCCTGAAGGCCGCGTTCGCCACAACTAAAGCGGTTGGTTGTGCAAGTCCTATATCTTCACTTGCAAAGATAACCATACGGCGCGCAATAAACTTTGGATCCTCACCTGATGCGATCATTCGTGCCAGATAGTAGATGGCAGCATCAGGTTGGCTCGCACGCATACTTTTTATAAATGCACTGATAGTGTTGTGATGTTCTTCGTCCGCTTTATCGTATCGCAAGAATTTAGACTGCAAGGTTTCTTTGAGTGACTCAACCGTTATTTTTCCATAAAGTTTTTGAGCCTGATCAATGGTTGTTATAGCAACCCTCGCATCACCATTTGCCATAGCGATAAGCCATTCTCGAGCATCTTTCTTTATTTTACCGGTAACCCTGTCGATAATTTTTGAAATTTCCTCATCACTTAGTTGATGAAGAGTAAATACACGACACCTAGAGAGAAGTGCAGAAATCACCTCAAAACTTGGGTTTTCTGTGGTCGCGCCAATCAAGGACAAAGCGCCACTTTCAACAAATGGAAGAAGGTAGTCTTGCTGTGTTTTATTAAATCGATGGATTTCGTCGAGGAAAAGAATTTTTGGCTTGCCCGTCTCTGGAACAGCCGCAATTTTTCTGATGTCGTCTTTGCCGGCTGATACTGCTGATAATTCAAAAAATTCAGCATCAAGACTGTTCGCATATATTCGAGCCAATGTGGTCTTCCCTACTCCAGGGGGACCCCAAAGGATGAAAGAAAAAAGGTGTTTATTTTTTATAGCAGTAGAGAGTGGTTTCCCCTCCCCTACTAGATGTTCTTGACCGATGAAATCT
>CALRBT010000012.1 GCA_943354475.1 Parcubacteria group bacterium
CTCTGGCGCCATGATGACATTTGTTTGATTATAACAAGAAACCAAAGGAGGTGATAGGTTTTAGGTTACAGGTGTTAGGTTCGATACAAGAAATAGAACCAAACTCTCCAGGTTAAAACATAAAAACCTCCGTAGTGGAGGCTTCTATGTATGAGCACTTTGTTCTGGCGACTAGCTACTTTCCCCCATAGGAGTATCATCGCCACTACTGCGCTTAACTGCTCTGTTCGGAATGAGAAGAGGTGTGACCACAGCGTCAAATCACCAGAACAAAAGGCTCATATTTTTATTTGAGAATCGATCGGCAGAAGGGAGAGACATGCCTCTACAACCTTCGCCGTATCGCAGAGAGAGATTCTGCAGGGCTCGATACCTGCCACACCAACTAAAACTGTTGGCTCAAATCAATCATCCCTGACCTATCTCGAAAGAACAAATGGTAGTCATCGAAGTGAGAGGATTCGAACCTCCAGCCCTTGCATTCCGAATGCAATGCTCTGACCTGATTGAGCTACACTTCGACAAGGTGACCAGTGATTTAATCGGAGTGACTGGATTCGAACCAGCGACCCTCGGAGCCCAGGTCCGTCGCTCTACCATTCTGAGCTACACCCCGACAAAATCACAAACGAAGAAAATGGGATACCGGACAGGGATCGAACCTGTGACCTCTACCTTGGCAAGGCAGTGCTCTACCACTGAGCTCCCGGCATCAAACCATTCTCACCTCTCCACCCTTTCGGATGAAGAGTCTTTGATGTCACTTACGACACCAATTCTAGAATCCTTTCTAAATAAATAGAGAGAACTCTAGAATTGGTGCCATAAATGGACCAACTACAAACATAAGCAACAAAAAAATAATATAAACAATTGTTATCATTGTTCAGGATTTTTGTAGTGAATGCAATTCAAGGCGCTAGGAAGTTCTTTTCTGTAAACGTACTTGTAGATACGTTGGAAGAAAAGAACGACGAAGCAACGAAGAAGTGCGTCGCTACAGAAATCCTGTGATTTTCATATTTCCTAATAGGAATCGACTGTTAGTACACCTCGGCTGAACACATTACTGTGCGTACACCTAGTGCCTATCAACCTAATCATCTCTTAGGAGTCTCAAACGATTCCTGATCTTGGAATTGGCTTCCCTCTTAGATGCTTTCAGAGGTTATCCATACCCAACTTAGCTACTCTGCGATGCCCTTGGCAGGACAGCAGATAGACCAGAGGTCAGTTCATCTCGGTCCTCTCGTACTAGAGACAAATTTCCTCAAGAATCAACGCCTGCAGTAGATAGGAGACCAACCTGTCTCACGCTTGTTATCAGAGATTACTCTCTGCAATGGACTATAACTTACTTTCTGATTTCCCAGAAAGCGTTGGCGTTTAGTCTCTACGGGTGTTTGTGACTTACAAACTTCCCTCGATATTGCCCTTACATATTGTAGTCGGGTTTTATCGATATAAGCCAACGAGCAAAGAAATAAATTTCTCGCCGCCGTGATTTGATTGGTTCCATACTATTTTTATACTAACGAAACATACATCTCGCTAGTTCTTTATAAACAAAATCCTCTGAGGATTCAGACTGTGGAAGAGTTATGATATGTATTGCTACATGATATAACTCCTCCACGGTCTGAACCCAGCTCGCGTATCTTTTTAATTGGCGAACAGCCAAACCCTTGGAAGCTTCTCCACCTCCAGGATAAGATGAGCCGACATCGAGGTGCCGAACTGCACCGTCGCTATGGACGCTTAGGTGCAACTAGCCTGTTATCCCCAGGGTAGCTTTTATCCGTTAATCTTCAGCCGCGTCTAATGCGTACTGTCGGTTCACTATGTTCGCGTTTCCGCCCTGCTTGTCATGTACGACTTGCAGTCAAGCACTTTTATGCCATTACGCTATCGGCACGGTTTCCATTCGCGCCTAAAGTACCTTAATAAGCTCCTCCGTTACTCTTTAGGAGGATATCGCCCCAATAAAACTATCCACCAGATACTGTCTCTCGGCGTTTTTGCCACCGAGGTTAGAACATACACTCATACAGAATGGTATTTCACTGTTGAGTCCACGGATCCCGAAAGTTCCGCTTCAACCTCTCCCATCTATGCTACGCAGTATAAACGTAGGTTCAATATCAAGTTATAGTAAAGCTCCTGGGGTCTTTTCGTCTATCTGCAGGTAACCGGCATCTTCACCGGTACTGTATTTTCACCGAGCAGTTTCCCGAGACAGTTCCCCACTCATTACACCATTCGTGCACGTCTGAACTTACCAGACAAGGAATTTCGCTCTTCTATTCCTAAACGAAGGGCCATATCTTCATCCATTATTCTTGCGAGTAATGGAGCACGGCGTATGGTCTCTAAGAGCCGTGTTGGACTCACTATCAATTACTCGATAGCAAGGTAGCATTTGAATGTGTTTTTAGTGCATGATTCATTTTTACATGAATCACAATAATGATTTAATTGTTTCTCAAAAACACTCATTATAATTGTCCCAGTCCTTCCGCATTCGTCCTTGCGGACGAATGCGGAACCTTAGGACAATTATAGTTATTGCCGACATTCACCAGGGCTTATACCGTCCAGCCCATCATATTACTACAATGGACCGCCGATAGTTGACCTTCTGGCATTGGTCAGGTGTCACCCCCTATACATCCTCTTACGAGTTCGCAGGGAGCTGTGTTTTTGGTAAACAGTTGGCAGGGATACTTTCGCTGCGGCCCTCATTGCTGAGGGCAAGCCTTATTCCGAAGTTACGGCTGCTTTTTTGCCGAGTTCCTTGGGAAACTCTCACTCGTTCGCCTTACTCTACTCGAGCTGACCACCTGTGTCGGTTTACGGTACGGTTTTTTTGAAGTTATGCTTAGAAGTTTTTCTCGGAAGCGTGCTTTCTCTCATCTCCTTTGACGAATCGCTGGATTTTCACTTTACTTGGAGGCCGCATCAAAGCGAGAATTCCGGATTTGCCTGGAACTCATCCTTATAACATGAACTTAAATCCTTAATAAGCGAGAGATACTACCCTTCGTCCCTCCATCGCACTTCAAAAAAGTCATGGAATATTAACCATGTGTCCATCGCGTGCGGCTTTCGCCATTCGCTTAGGCCCGACTAACCCTTCGTTGATTATCATAGCGAAGGAAACCTTAGTCTTTCGGCGTGCGGGGGTCTCACCCGCATTGTGGTTACTTGTGCCAACATTCTTACTTCGCAACGCTCCAGCATGGGTCACCCCTTTGCCTTCACTGCAGATGCGAATACTCTCCTACCACTGCATGTATTCGAAAATACATACAATCCTCACTTTCGGTACCATGTTTAACCCCGATTATCTGCGGTGCAAAATCTCTTGATGAGTGAGCTGTTACGCTTTCTTTAAATGATGGCTGCTTCTAAGCCAACATCCTCATTGTCGGAGAAATTTCACCTCCTTAAGTGTACTGAACATGGATTTAGGGACCTTAAATGGAGATCTGGGCTGTTTCCCTTTTGACCGGTGGAGCTTAGCCCCCACGGTCTAACTGCTACGTAATTTACTTCTGGTATTCGGAGTTTGATTGGTCTTGCGAGATTGCTCCCTGTCAACACCATCCAGTGCTCTACCCCCAAAAGGTAACCGTAACGCTAGCCCTAAAGCTATTTCGGAGAGAACCAGCTATTACCAAGTTCGATTAGCTTTTCACTTCTTACCTCAAGTCATCCGAAGGAGTTGAACGACCTACCGGTTCGGGCCTCCCTCCATATTTCTACAGAGTTCACCCTGCTCAAGGCAAGCTCACTTTGGCTTCGGGTCTTATGCATACTACTATTTGGTCGCGCTATTCACACTCGGTTTCCCTATAGCTCCAGCCGGTAAAGGCCTTAGCTTGCAGTATGCATAAACTCGTTGGCTCATTCTTCAATAGGCACGCTGCTACGGACTTGCGCCCGCTGCAACTCTTTGTAAGCATATGGTTTCAGGTCTATTTCACTGTCCTCATCGGACTACTTTTCACCTTTCCCTCACGGTACTAGTTCACTATCGATCTTTAAGAATATTTAGCCTTACCGGTTAGTTCCGGCAGATTCCCTCAAGCCATTCGTGTCTTGAGGTACTCAAGAATAAGAACAAAGAAGATGCATCATTTTCACTTACGCGACTATTACGCTCTAGGGTTTTGCTTTCCAGCAAATTCAACTAATGATGTATTTTGTAACTTCTCTCACTTTTAAAAAAGTGACGTTCCTACCTTACTACCCCCAATCTTAATCGCACAGTACATTTTCATACACCGTACGATTAAGACTAGGTTTGGGCTGTTCTCATTTCGCTCGCCGCTACTTCGAGAATGTCGCTTGCTTGCGCAAACATTGTTTTCTATTCCTCCAGGTACTGAGATGTTTCACTTCCCTGGGTGAGCACTCCAAATCAAGTTGGAGTTCCTGCAGAGCAGGAGGGTTTCCCCATTCGGAAATTTCCGGATCAAAGGTTGCTAGGCACCTCCCCGAAACTTATCGCAACTTAGCTACGTCCTTCATCGCTTCTTAAAGTCAAGGCATCCACCATACGCCCTTATATCTCCTATTAGGAAATATAAAAACCACAATTGTTTATGACACAAGATCTGCTTACAATCTTGTATCGTTTTTTACTTTTTTGTTTCGAGGGCTTTCAGATTTGTGAAAAGTTCTAGGCGCAAGGAAGTTGATTTCTGTAGACGTACTGTTAGATACGGCGGAAGAAATCAGCGACGATGCAACAACGAAATTTTCCAAATATGGAAACCCTCTTGATTACCTGTTGCCATCCTCCAATAGTTCAAAGACCCCTCTCAATAAATGAGAAAAGTGCTATTGTGGTGGCATTTAATTGTCAAAAATCAGTCGTCCTGAATTAAAAAAACCGCTTTGTTTGCGGAGCTTTGAGCAACAGCTAATTAAAGATATTGCTTAATACCGCGAAATTAAAGGGTTATTTCTTGTAAACATATCTGGGTAGAGACAGTATATATGAAGCAAAAATAGAGTCAAGTTTTTGAAATAGGTTGTAGATTAGGGCTTTTTAGGGCAAGGAATTTCTCGTTTTTGACTGAAAAACAACAATTTGTCCGTACCTAATTGCAAATAGAATTATCAAGAATAAAAACTCCTCATCTGAGGAGTTTTTGTTCTTGATAATTCTAGAAACCGAGGCTATTCCTACCGCTCAATAATCACTGGATTGATAGTACACTTTGCTGTTTTGGTATCAACTGGTCCGCTACCGTTCTTACACTTCAGTGTGTAAATAGAGGTTGAGGTAAGTGTGGGTGTTTGGGTCACCTTAGGAATACTACAGTTTGTTCCAGTACAGGTGGTAGAAGGGAGACCACTTCCAGTAAGTGTACACGAAACGGTTGAAGGTGTTGGAATTGGAGCGGTTACCTGCCATTCAAGATTACACTGTTGCCCTGAGTTGATAAGTGAAGGATTAGCTCTTAGGGTTGCTGTTGGTGGTGAACAATCAGTATTAGGAACTGGTAAACATTTACACGAACCAACACCATTTCCTAATCCATCATCAGCTATGGTGCTTGCAGTCATACCACAGGAGTTTGCTGTTGTTGCAGTACATGCGTTACCGAGTGGAGGTACGGGACACGCTCCTGTACCAGTGTTTGGCGCAACACAATGCTCTATTCCATTAACATCTATCTCTATAGTGTAGTTTGGCGGACAAGCAACGAGGGCAAGGGCGGTACCGAGAGGATCTCCTGTTACAATCCGTTGGAGTTGGAGATTATAAGTTCCTGATACAGTTACTCGATAAGTGTATGGCGAGGCGGCTAGTTGTGTCGTTGGTAAACCACCACGGAGTGCTGCTACCATTGAACCCGCAAAGTCAATGACACGTCTTACAATGCCTGAAACACCACGATATTCCTTTACTGCTATCGTATCATCCTCCATTGCTAAGGTGCTTGGAAGACCTTTGATGAGGTTTGTCAGAGCAGTTGGACCTGCGACATTGAGGTCGACCGTAGTTTCTCCTGCGGGCAGTCCAGTTACCTTCCAGTACGAGGTTATGTCACAACCACTACCATCTGCAGGTAGGATACAGCCTTTGCCTTGGAAGTTTACAGCGATTCCACCAGTGGCAACATATCTCCACCATAGATCCACTGGCCCCTTGGGAACATTCACTGTGACACCTGTACCCGCTCTCCAAGAAACTCCTTCGTTAGTACTGTAGGAAACGGTGTATCCTGCGGGTTGTGAAGAAGTAACAGTCTGGCTTCCAACAGGAACCTCATAAATATAGTAAGGGTTTGTGTCAGCCGCTGTTTGACCAGCTCCGCTAATGGTTGGACTAATACCTAAAGCATTGAAGGAGGCGCCTGTATTTACCGCACCCACTTTATAACCTCTGATAGTACCGGTATCACAACTAAAGGTTACTCCTCCGGCCTCACCCCACGCACCGGCTGCACCATTGGTAGCACTATTGGGAGCTTGTGCATGTAACCAAAATCCATACGAGGTATTTGGAGTAATTGGGAAGGTTGAAACGGCAGTACCTGACCAATAAGCTGCGTAACAGTATCCTCCATAGTTAGTGTCCCATGTCCAATTTGGTGAAGGGGTTGCGGTACACTGCGACTGATTTATTCCTCCATTGATTCTTAGATGATATTTGTTTGGATCTACTCCTGCTGGTGCATCCCAGTATATGTTTACATGTCTACTATCAGCATGACACTGCGCCCTAACGTTTGTTGGTCTAGAAGGGACACAGGAGCCATCTCCACTTCGGATGAATTGATGAACTCTTCCACCTGGCACACTATCAGTGTACCGCCACCATTGCCAATAGTTACCGTTAGGATCAGTTGCTGGTCCGCCTGTACAATAGTTGGTCCACGTAGGAGCGGTAATCACCACCTGTTTTGAATCAAGAAGCGCTCCTGAGGCTGTGTCGTAGAGTTTAACGGTGTGTGTGCCAGCACTCCAGTAACCAGGCCAGTTACTATACGTGGACGGACTCCAGTTATTGAGCATATTAAACTCACTTCCCCCTTGTGGAGTAAATGTCACCCTTACTCCATCAGGAGTACTATTGGTGACCCAACTGGAGTAGAAGGTACATGTTGAGGCACCAGGTTGAATGGCACAATTAGTAGTGTTCAGTGTTCCTGCTGGAGCATAGACGAAATAAACGAGGTTTGGGAAAACAGACCATACACCAATTTCTGGAGCTGCAACGACTCGAAAAATATGTCCACCTTCTGAAAGGGTGCGTCCAACACGACCATACCAAAACTGCCTTGAAGGAGTGGAGACAGGTTCAATGATATTCCCAAGATAATCTGCTCCTGCTTGTTGAGCAGTGTTTGATAAGGCTCCAGTGACATCCCAATAAAGTGTTACGTTACACTTATTACCAGGTGCTACGAAACAGCGGTTGGGTGGAGTTACACTAATATTAGTAGTTATTGGTACAGATGGAGCGCAGTTGTTATTTGGACCATTAAAAGAGTAGGCTGGACTACCTTCGTGTCTAACGTCATCTTGCTCTCCAACTATCCATATACCATAAGCGTTATGAACACTGGTTGGAAAAGTGAGTGTCGCGGAGCCACTACAAGGTTGATTATCAAGCCTGGCAAGCTGGTTGTAGGGATCTTGAACCACAATTTGAACCGTAGAAGGGCTAAAGATAGAGTGTCCACATTCGTCCCACGTGATTGGGATTGAAATTTTATTATCAGCAGCGCAAGTTGGTCCAGAACTACTAAAACAAGCCGCAACCCCTTCTCCTAAACCAACTTTTTCAGGGGAAAAAGAAGATGCCAATCGATTGGAATTACTTACTACACCTGACAACAAAAAAACTGACCCTAGAACCAAGGTAACCCCCAGAGCACCAAAGCCAACAAGAAATTTTGATTGTTTCTTACCAAGACCAGTGAGATTAATTTTTGAAACAAACTTATAAAAAAACTTATGCAAATGTTTTAGAAACTGACCGGTCTTTTTTTTCATAAAGCGCTATTTTTTGATAATAAAATATTCCTTTTAATCGTCTCTTGAAAAACCTCGATACCTCTTCCTGCCGAAACAGGATCGTTACCAGAGTATGCCCGCTGCCACTCCCTCGGTGTGATTTTTTCCACCAAAGTAAGTGCTTTCGTAAAAGAAATTTCTGCTTCCTTAAATTGTAGCATATTTAATTGTGCAAGACCCAAAGAATTCCACAACCAGGGGATATCTTGTGCTTCAGGAATAGTTCGCATCGCGCGATGAATGACTTCAGCGGATTCGGAATATTTTTTTTCTTTTGCTAACACAAATGCTAAGTCGTTATACCCTCCCCACTCCATCGGTGCCCACAGAGTGAAGTCGGCAAAATCTCTTTCTGCACCAGGTAAATCCCCCTGACGGTCTTTGATTAGTCCACGAACATAAAGTGCACGAAGATTATTAGGATCAGCTTCTATTTGCATGTTTATCTCTTGAAGTGCCAGATCCATATCCCCTTCAACAAAATAAATCCGAGCGAGTTGGTAGTGAACAAATTTATCTTCTGGAACTTTAGAGGCAACAAATTTGTATGATTTTTTTGCTTTATCCAAGTCATATCCTCCCCCACCAAAATAATAGTTTCCCATTTGATTGATGAGTTCAGGATCTTCTGAACCAATAAAATATGCAATGGTGTGATATCCCTGTCCCCAAAGAAAACGAACATTTGCACGGAGAATACCGAAACAAAGTAAAATACCTATAAGAATAATAGCGAGTAAAACTATTTTATTCGTGAACTTATTTTTTTTCCAAATCGAATACATCGTGTGTATAAAAAATAATACCATTAATATCTATTACAAGAAACTCGCGCTCAAGAGATTGTTTGCACATTTTTATACTTTGTGTTATAATATTTGTAGAACAAAACAACCTTAATGAGGGAGGGTTCTGTGATGAAACTAATCTTTATTGTGCTTCTCTTCCTTTCCGGGTGTACTTCTTTGGGTGTACATATTCAAAAATATGTACAAAATTCACCTTCAGCAAATAAAGTATGGCTTGACGCAGACTTCGCTTGCAAAGGTAATCAACCTGCAAAAGCTGATCCTGACGACTGTGTCGCGGCTTGGCTTTTTGCTCGGAGACCTTGGCAAATTGTTGGAGTAAGTACCACTGGTGGTAACGACACCGGTGAGGTTGCTTTCCATGCAGGTCTTGCGACCGTGACGGCAATAAGCCAGAGTATTTCGATTTATAGAGGTGAGGACTCATGTTCCTCACCGATGGTGATAGCCTTCGCAAAAGTGGTATCAGCATCACCGAAAGAAGTTACTTACCTCGCCCTCGGACCACTAACCAATCTTGCTACAGTCATCCGGTGCAGACCAGAAGTGGCCTTGATGATTAAGGAAGTGGTGTTCGTCGGTGGTAGGCGTGATGGGCAACGCTTCAAGCCAAATCCCAATTGGGTCTGGCACTTGGAAATGAGGGACCTTAACTTTGAAGTCGACCCTTCCGCAGCAAGAGAAGTTTTTGCCTTGAAGATACCTGTGGTAATGATCGGCTTTGAAGCTGGACTGGCGGTACCGATTCATGCGAGCGCTTTCGCCGAAACCAACATTCCAGAGTATCTAAAAGAGAGGTTGCGTGAGTGGAGTTCGCTTTCATGGGTTCTGTGGGGGGTTGAAGGGGTATTGCCGTTTGACCCTGTAGCTGTAGCCTACGTACTTTGGCCTCAGGAGTTTACGTGTGAGGCAGTAATCACGAATATCAAAGGAGGAAATCTCGTGGTGCAGAATGTTAATTTTTCTTCAAAGACATTCTGCACGGTAAAAGACCCTAACCAGCTACGAGCTGAGATACTCACTCTGTTAGTGAGAAAGGATTAGTAAAACTCGTGGGGATACTGCCAATCAGATACCCTCAGCCACCCCTATAGCAAAGGGTGGCTTTTGTTTTGCAAAATATCTACTGATGACTATCAACAGGAGGAGTGTTTAAAGAAGGTTGAACATTATTCCCTTCAATAGGTAAATCTTCGTAGACCCAATTTTGCATTCCACCCTGAATATGAAGCAAGTTTCTGAATCCCCAATTTTCCAAATATCCATAGGCGATAGCGGCCAAACGCCCTGTTGTACAAATGAGTGCAATTTTTTTGCCACGGTAAGGTAGTGTATAGTGTTCATCGTAAAGATTCTCTATTGGAATATTAATAGCGCCTTTGGCATGAGCCGCCTGATACACGCTCGGTGACCTAACATCAATAAAAATATAGTCATCTGGATTTGCCACCAAATCAACATAAAATTCTTTTGGACTTATTTCCTTCATCATTGGAGAAATCAAATTAACATGCTTCAAAGGGGTGAGGTAAATTGCTAGCGCTGTTACGATAACCGCAAAAAATACAGCAAGTATTGCCACCTTGTTCTTTATTAAAATGTGATACATTTGTTTTTTAATATGCTTCATATAGAAAAATTATATACTAGGAATTCCATCAAGCTTAAATCAATTATCTTCTCTTTGCAATTTGATTATTTGTATCTAGAAGATAGTTAATCCCTGTATAAATCTGAGAATAATAGTTTCCACTAATAACTAATGCTCGGTGAGCTGATTTTAATAAAAGACTTGGTGTCATGGTCATCCCTGCAATCGAACCTTCAATCTTGTCTTCTTCAACCCGAGCTTTGCCACCCCCTTGCTGCATACAGGTGGTAAATTTTCCACCATCAACTCCAGCACTCACTGCGGTCTTGAGGAGTACATCAGGGTTCGTTTTCTTTACCCCCTTAGGTAAAGAGAACATCTCTCGTGCAAATTTCCAAAAAGCATCGTTGCCACCAAGCTGGTAAACGCATTCTGAGGCCTCTGACTCAACCTCTGATCCTGGATAAATTGGAAGCGGTAAGTGTCTGTAAGCAATGACAATTTGTTCACCAAATTTTGCTTGGAGTTTTGGAATATCAGTTTTAAAGAGATCTGCACAATATTTACACTCAAAATCAGCGTATACAATTACTTGGATAGGCGCGTTAACATTACCAATTGTATGGTCACGCTCGGACACTTGCCGTCCAATGAGTGACCAGTCAGTATCGGTCGCTGTGTGCTGGCGAGACACAGCTCGTTCATGGAGAACAAAAAATATACCCACTCCAATCAACAAGACTCCCAGTAAAAAAAGAGCTGCCCATTTGGCTGAGAAAATCTTGTTATTTAGCGACCTTAATAGTGAAGTCAGATTCATTCCAGCCAAGTGAAATAAGGTATTTTTTAAAGTTTGAGTCTATTCCGCCTAGTAGCTTTAAATTAGTGTAATCTTCTGCGAGACTCTTATCAGTACGGGCATCTCGAAAAAGATTTACCACATGAGGATAAATCTTTTTAGAATTAGCGGTTGAAAAAACAGAAAGAGTATCTCTTATATCATTTGAACGTTTTGCACCATATTTATTAACAAGAAAACTCGCGTAATTATAAGGGGCAAGATTTCCTGAATTAAAACCTGCCGTTGCGATTAAATTGATTCCTTTTCTAAATGACGCTTCTGCTAGTTCTGGATCAAGAGCTCCGACAATCGCTAAATCACCCTGAGCAATACCAAGATACACATAGGCCGTTGGAAAATATCCAGAAGCAACGGGGTCATCTTTTGTCCTTGTGATATCGTCATTTGCTTTTTTCAAACTTTCAAGTGTTGCAAATATATTCTCGCCACCTGCAGACGTTGTACTAGCACCCTTTAGATTAAAACGTAGGTCATGAGCGTACCATCCAGCAATAAAAGACTCTGAAATAACCAGCGGGTAGATACTACTTGCGTACTCAAATAGTTTTCGATACGCAAGATCGTAATCCCCTCCCGTCAAGAAGGAGTCGTACGGTGCACTATTAAAGGTCTCTGCCAAAATAAGTGAACGTGCTTCTTTTGTAGTAGCAGGCTTTTTATACATATATCCAATCTCTTGAACTGAATATGCCCGAACGAAGGTGTCGTATTTTGTATTTATAGCTATTTCCTTAAAGAGTTTAATTGCCTCTGTATATCGGCCATCAAACTCATACATTGAGGCAATTTTGTATTTGATTTGGCCTTCTTGTACCAAGTCCTCTGCCTGAGGAAGGGCTCTCTGATAGGAAAGTAGTGCTTGTTTATAATCCCCTTGTTTGGAAAACGAATCTCCCGTACTAAAGTCCTGATTGGTCTGTCTTAAAACAGACGTAGGAGTCATGGTTGTGCTGTTATAAGCTGGTCTCTGTTTTTTTATATAATAAAATAAAGTTAATCCAACGACACTAATCAAAATAAGTGTCATTAAAACAAGTACAAAATATCGTTTTTTATTCATAAAATAATCTAAAAACAACCACCCGGTTCACCGCAACCGCAACCGCCACCGCCACCAGAAGCCTCGCCTCCACAACTACAACTAGCGCAACTACTACAACTCGGAGGAACGTAATCAGCGTGTGTTGTATTAATCAGATTCTGATCAGCCCCCTCGCCATTGAGTCCTGAAAACTTCACCGGTGACAAGAAAAGTAGTGTAAAAAAACCAAACAAAACGAGTCCTCCTGCAAAAACACTCTTGATTATTTTATACCCCCTTGAATTAATTTTTTGTATAGCAACCATAATGGATTCATTCTATCATAAAAATCAGTCGTCAACAGTAAAATTGTGGATATTGTGGATGTAACCCAAATTACAATATCCTTTCTAAACAGATTTTGATACAATTCTGATTATGATTTTTGATGCCATCCTCTATAGGGATTTATCTCTTAGAAACGCTCCGAGTAGCAACGCCCTTCGGGCGTTCGTACGTTTTATCGAAAAGAAACTGAGAGTTAGCGTAATGGTAGGTTCACGACAAATACCCTATGAACGACCCGATTTGATTGAACCAATTCAAATCGCTCAAGCACTCTACAAGAGCAGGGTCATAGAATCTTTTTATCCAGTAAACATTCTTCCAGATGAACCGCCACTTAGAGATTGGGGGTGTAGGTACTTTGGTGGGATAGAGGGCGAGAGTAGTGCTGGTGGCACATCAACCATTGATGACAAGTCGGCTCTTTTTGCTGCACTTGCTGAAGGATTAGAGAGGTATTTATGGCATGCGCAAACTGACTATTTCCCCTATCCAAAAACATGTACCGTAGAAGAGATCGCCAAGTACGGTGCATATATTTCTCCTGAGAACTTTTGTGCGTTTTCCGCCGAGCAGCGAGGGCGGTCAGAAAGAGGGCGTCTAACAAAAGGTACTTCTTATCTTTGGATAAAATCACGCTCCATGGTATCAAACAAAAACGTGTATGTCCCCGCACAGATAGTAAGTGCGTCAGTGAAAACACATGGAAAAGATCATGCCGAGCCGCTCATACGACAGCAGACGACCACGGGACTAGCTACTTGGCCAACACTGTCTGGAGCACGTCTATCAGGAGCTCTTGAAGTAATAGAACGCGATGCATTTATGATTATGTGGTTTAACCAACTCACATTGCCGAGAATAGAACTTGTGTCAGTTCGAGGGAAGAGTTCTTCGCTTGATAAACTAATTGATAGTTGTCAAAAGTACCGACTAAAGATCCACATTGTCCCAATGCTCACTGACGCACCGACTCATGCTATTTGTGTAGTTATAGAAGATATGAGTGGTCATGCACCACGATTCACTATGGGACTAAGGGCCAATCAATCACTGCTCTTCTGTATCGAAAAAGCGACGACGGAAGCGCTTCGTGCCCGTGTTTCTTATCGCAACAATATACTAACCAATAAATCCTGGAATATAAATACTCCTGTTGAAAAAATTGGACACAAGGATCGTATTTACTACTGGGGAGTGCCTGAGAATGCAAAACATCTCGAATTCTTAACCCAAGGAAAAGAAATTCCTTATGAGCCAGCACTTTGGGAAAATGATACTCTACAGGAGCACCTTGGTAGGATACTGGCATGGTGTAAAGAAAATAACTACGAATGCCTCTCTGTTTCTCTCGGAAAATCAAAAGCCAATCCGACCCCGTGGTTTGTTGAGATGGTTGTGCTTCCAGATCTACAGCCGATTCATCTACATGAGTGGTTAAGGCATCTTGGTGGTAAACGTCTAACTAGTATTCCAAAACTATTTGGCTATACTCCACGAGAAAATCCCTTCATTGATAGACCTCATCCATTTGTATAACAATATGTCTTCATTCATTCCACACCTACACTCTGACTTACGTACAGCAAGGGAAACTCGTCGTGGTGCCACAGCTACTCCTGAGAGTGTACCGAGGGGGGTTCATAAAACGTATCCTCGCATGGAACAAATTAAATTACCTTCTCCGGAAAAATTATCCTTGTCGCTGACTGAAGCTCTTGAGCAAAGAACCTCACACCTAGGAGTAGGGAAAAGTGGGGTTTTGTCTATGGACATACTCAGCACCCTACTCGGCAATGCACTTAAAAAAAGGGATTCATCTCTTCATCGAAACTACCCTTCTGGTGGTGGGCTCTACCCGATTGAAACGTATATCATAACAAATACTCTTAATGAGAGCATTCCTTCCGTTTTTCATTATAATCCAACTCTTCATGTACTTGAAAAGCTGTGGGCCATACCGGAAGAGATACCTTTGAAAGAACTTATTGTCCAAAAAGATATACCCCCTTTCTCAACTATTATTATATTCACGAGTGTATGGAAACGTTCGTCAGCAAAGTATGGCGATTTCACCTACATGCTTGCATTACTAGAAGCTGGGCATATGTCTGAAAATTTACTCCTCGTCTCTACTGCTCTGGGATTGCATTCACGTCCAGTGGCTGGGTTCGACGATAGTATGATTAACAAACTGCTCGACCTCGATCCACTACTTGAACAGCCTATCTATAGTGTTATTATTTCTTGACTCAGTCTGACAAGATAAACCTCAAGACCCTTCGGCGCAATTACTTTGCCGAAGGGTCTACTGTCCGCTAGCACGATATCGAAAATTCCATGTCTCGATTTCCAACCTGATTCGATTCCCCTTTTCCTTTCGTCGAACCAAACTCCATTTTCAGCAACCTGTTCGTGTAGTTGCTGGGAAATGCTCCGGCATACTTTTGTCCGTCAAAATTAACGGGTACCTCCCATGAGTACTTCCCTGTTGGGGGGGTTATTCCTGATGAAGCGTCGGTAGGTCTGAACGGTTCAAACAGGAAGGCGTTCTTTCCAGAAATTTTCTGGAACCACCCCGTGAATGAGCCTCCTGGGGTTACAACATCTGCCCTGCAAGCCTTCCCTTCGGGAAAGGATTGACCTGCAGTTTGAGCAATAGCACCACCACTCAAGGTGGCGACCATTGCGACAGTGGCAGCGATCAATGTACTACGACGCATGTGATGACCCTCATAGTTTCGACTGACTTAATCGTGCGAATGCACAACTCTCCGCCATTCGAAATCTAATTAAATGATACCACCCATAATAAATCTGTCAAGAGAATTATGTTTATTGTATGGTGAGTGGTATTTTTTGCTATACTTTGATGGAAAGTGGCTAATTTACATAAACACACTTCGTACATTTTTCTCTCACTAGGTATAACTATTTTAGTGTTTTTAGGGGTGGTTTGGGTACCCATTATTAGTCTTTGGCTAAAACTTATTCCATTATCAAGCTCTTTTACGCAAGGCTTGCTGATGTCAGCTAATTTATTCTATTTAGCGCTCTTTGATTTAACCACAACGGAGACTCTTTATACCCTCCTCGTCTCTGTACTTGTTGGTATGAATATCTCTCTGCTAACCTTTTATTTCAAAACCAGGAGAAGTGCTCCCACAGGAACAGCGAGTAGTGGTTTGATTGGAATTATAGCCACAATTCTTGGGTTTGGGTGTGCGAGCTGTGGAACCCTCTTTATTTCTCTTTTACTTGCAAATATTGGTGGAGTTGGCTTTATTCTAACCCCCTTTTTAAATGGCTACGTACTACAGTCGGTTGGGATATTTCTTCTTGTCATTTCAACGTATATGCTTTGGAAAAAAGTTAACGACCCTCTAGTTTGTCCGGTGGAGTAGCGTGTGGTGTTAAAATTAAAATAAACTAGGGGATGTGAATTGGCCCCGTCCAAGCGTGGACGGGGCCAGAATCAACGACCTCCTATCTTTCCCCTACTCACCGTCAATCCGACTGAATCCCGGATCTTCGTCCCCTCTGCAGATTTGGGACTTTTCCAGAAGAGCGGTGACTGAGCGTGAGGCGCTACGGGTCAGGACCAGACCACAGGCCTTCGGTTGCACCTGAACGACAGGAGACGTCAGGCTAGTGATATTAAATCCGCTAGCGTCACAACCGCTAGCAACGGTCTGAGCGTTTGCCACCCCTCCAACAGAGAGGGCGAGCAGAAGTAATAACGTCCTATTCATAGTAAGTATCCCTCCCTGAGGTGAGAGCCTCTGCGGAATCGCAGAGCGCAATCTCTAAACCAAGTATGACAAATAAGTGAGTTATGTCAAGGTCATGAGAAATCCCCACGTTTGGCCTTGGCCAAACGTGGGGATTTCTCGATTCAACACTTATCCTAGAACTAGTTTCGGCTGCGTAGTGATATTTCTTCCCTCACTTTCTCAATGGTGCGAGAAGCAGCGTCCTGACCACCAAGTCCAAAGGAAAGTCCGAGGGCTAGTGAGATTGCTACAACAACACCTGTAAAGAGTGTCTGGAGATATGCTGTGGCGATACCAAGTTGTGAAAGTGCAACAACAAAAGCAAAAATCCAAATCGTCCAACGACTCACGGTCCCAAGCATCTTTGCTGACTTTAACTCAGCTGCCGATGCTGAAGCTGTAACAAGATTTGAAACGAAATCAGCAACAATACCAGCAACAAGAAGGATCAACACTGAGATGATCACCTGCGGCAAGAAGTAAAAGACAATGCTCTGAAGAAACTCTGTTACCTTGGTAAGATGAAGGACATCAAATGATGCAATTAAAAATACTGCGATTATAAACCATTTTACAAGATTACCAATCAGTTTTCCTGAATTAAGATTGTACCCTGCTCGACGTATCACCTCATCAACTCCCGCAGCCTTGAGCGCATTATCAACCTTGAGAGTTCGGAACAACTGAGATACCAACTTACCGAGCACTGAACCAAAAATCCACCCTGCAATAAAAATAACAATAGCGATAAGTACTGCTGGCATGAATTGCACTAGACCAACACCTAATGTTGTGAAAGCACTTGCTATTGCATCACTTTGTGTTTGTAAAAGATCCATAGTATGAAATTTATTCTACAGTCTCCCGTAGAAATTGCGGTTGTACCGCCATGATTAATAATAAGCAACCTCTCAGCTTTTATGCTGTCGTTAGTATTATACCATTTTGACGATACAGTACAGAAAACCTGTGGATAAGGGGACACAAAAACTCGAAGGAGTTTTTGTGGGACACTTATGCCCTGTGGGTATAAGTGTCGAATGGTTTTTCAAAACACGATACTATACCCGAAGGGCATACAGTCTGCGACTATGAGTGTTCCCTCAAGTGTTCGCTTCGCTCCCTTACCTTATATCAATTTTATTAACAATCTTCTGGTGAGGATAGTCTATAACATCACGGACCAACTTATCATATATATTCAACCGGTACTTAAAATCATCTGTTTCAAAAACGGCATAACGGAGTTCTTTACCGACTTCAGATTCTAGATATCGAAGAGCCTGATCCACCATCCCCATTTTTATCCTATCACCAACAATCAATATATCGATACGGCTATCCCAGTTTTGGATAAACACTCCGGCAATGATAACTAGTTTGAGTTTCCCAACACTACTAAGTCGCTTGAGAATTTCATCATGACGGAGTGGGTTAATGTGAATCAACAGACTCTGGAGTTGCTTCAGGAATTCAAAACCTGGGTTAACCATAAACCCAGCAGTCTTCTTACCCTTAGGTTTACTTTGATCTTCGTCTTCTGTAGCACTTGAAGGGTAGAATGTGCAGTGTTTAAGCATACCAATCTGCTCGAGCATATTAATCTCCTTCCTGGCAACTGAAGCTGAAACTTTTGCTCTACGAATAACATCGCTCTTACTAAAACCCTGCATTGGGTTAAAAAGAAAAAGCTTAATTATTTTTACCCGAGAAGCACTTCCAAAAAGTTTTGCTAGTATTTCCATACATTCAGTCAATTAGACAAACAGCCATTAAACATCCTACTAGAGTAGAAATTAATTTCACCTTGATTGTACCATCTCTCCAAAAGCGGGCAACCTGGTAGGTAGCATGGAAATTAAGAAAATGCCCCATCTGGGGCATTTTCTTAATTTCCACTTAGACTATTTCAATTCAACTTTGTCCGACTCCCTTCTTGAAGAAGGTTGCTGGATAAGTGTATCGTTGAAGATTATACCCAAAGGACATAAGGCACACTCCTTATCCTCTTGAGGATACAGTCTGCGACTATGAGTGTTCCCTCAAGTGTTCGCTTCGCTCCCTTACTTCAACTCAACCTTACCTCCGGCTTCCTCGATCTTCTTCTTAAGCTCATCCGCTTCAGCTTTCTTTACCCCCTCTTTGAGCACTGAAGGCGCGCCATCCACCAAGTCCTTTGCCTCCTTGAGTCCAAGACCTAAGGCTTCTTTAATAATCTTGATCACTGCAATTTTCTGCTCTCCAGCGGCCGCTAGAGACACGGTAAATGCATCCTTAACTTCAGCTTCAGCACCAGCTCCAGCCGGTGCAGCGACTGCAACAGCAGCAGCTGAGACACCAAATTTCTTCTCAAGAAACTTCACAAGTTCGTGGAGCTCAAGTACTGACATTTTCTCAATTCCCTCCACAAGAGCTTTGAATTTCGCAGGTGTTTCTACACTTTCCTCAACAACATCCTTCTTTACGTCTTCTTCCATATAATTTATTGATTATTAGTAAACATTCAAACTACTCACTCTTCTTCTCAGCAATAGCATTAAGTGCAAGTACCAATCCTTGAATTGGTGAATTGATCAAGTTTACAAACTGACCATAGAGCACCTGGAGTGGCGGAATCGTTGCTATCCCCTCAATCTCACTCTTATTAAGAAACCTTCCCTCGAATACACCGCCAACCAAGCTAATCTGGTCTTTGAATTTCTTTTGAAATCCAAAAATCTCGCGAGCTGGTGCAATAGGATCGTTCCCATACACGAGCGCAATCTCTCCTGTAAGCTCTGGCATCTCTCCTTCAATCTTTTCTCCAGAGAATGCCCTCTTGATAAGAGTTTTTTTAGCAACAGTATAGCCAACGCCCTCACTTCGAAGCGTTCTGCGAACTTCGTTTGTATCGGCTACGTTTAACTTATGGAAGTTAACGAATACAAGAGAGTTAGCCTTCTTGATCTTATCCGACACATCACCTTGGATCTTTACCTTTTTTTCTTTTGTAATGGGCAT
>CALRBT010000013.1 GCA_943354475.1 Parcubacteria group bacterium
GCGGTCTGTAGTTTTAGCACAATCAATCCAATCATAAGGTGGGCACGTGCATTTCCGATAGTCTCAGGTAAGTACACTGCGGTGGCATACATAGAGAATCCAAATACCGACGCTGCTGTTTCAGAGATAGCTTATAATTTTAAGTTTTATGATGATAAAAATGTACTCTTGGCCGAACGAAACGGTAAAACATTTATTCCGGCTAAAAAATCCTTTCCTATTTTTGAAACAAACATAGGTACGGGATTCAGGGAGATAAAGAAAACCTTTTTCCAATTTACTGAAGTTCCAAACTGGCAAAAGGTAACAAAAGACGAACTATCACTTACTGTAGTGAGTAAGGATCTTGGTAATGAAGGCACCGCACCGAAACTTTCTGCAATAATTAGTAACCCAAATCTTGTTTCTGTAAAAGGCATTGCTGTCGTGGCGATACTCTACGATAGAGATGACAATGCTATTGCATCATCGGCAACCTATATTGAAAGTATTGCAAAAGAATCAACCAGCGAAGCAATCTTTACATGGCCTGCTCCATTTAGCGCCTCAGCCACTCGTATCGAGATTTATCCAAGGATCTATCCAGCACGGTAGAGGACGCTCTTACTTATGTTTCAGGAAAAGCTAAAACTAGTGTGGCAGAGATTTGCCCACATCGACTGGATATTACTTGGTGCTCTAATTCCAATTATGGGGGCAGGTCTTATGACTATGAACTCGTTTTCAGAGGCAAATTTGTTGTTTCAAAAACAACTTCTTTGGATTGCCATCTCGCTTACTGTTTTTTTTACACTAAGCCAGATTAACTTTCAATTTTTGAGAAGTACAAGGGTGATTGTTGTAATATTCGCGTTTGCAGTATCACTCCTTGTTACACTCTTTATTCTCGGTTCTGTCGTTAAGGGGGCAAAAAGTTGGTTCCATATTGGTTCGGTTGCTTTTGAACCAGTTGATCTCGCCAAGCTCGCTCTCATTCTACTTCTGTCAAAATATTTTTCACGGCGACATATTGAAATAGCTAATATTCGCCACATTCTTGTTTCTGGTTTTTACACCGGTATTGTGTTTGTCCTGGTTTTAGTTCAACCTGATTTTGGTTCTGCTTTGGTGGTCGCACTCATTTGGATTGGAATGGTTTTTGTTTCAGGAATTTCAAAGAAACATTTGATCGCAATGTTCCTTTTGGCAATTGTTGGTTTCTCGCTTCTTTGGTCGTTTGGTTTCAAACAGTATCAAAAGGATAGGATTCTCACCTTCATTCATCCACTCACCGACATATCAGGAAGGGGATACAACGCCTATCAATCAACTGTTGCAGTTGGTTCAGGAGAGTTATTGGGTAAGGGGGTTGGATATGGTACACAATCGAGGCTACAGTTCTTGCCTGAGTATCAGACAGACTTTATCTTCGCAGCTTTTGCTGAGGAATGGGGATTTTTTGGATCAATTATTATCGTTTTTTTGTACGCAGTTTTTATTGGAAGATTATTTTTTGGAGCGATGAGGGGGGCGAGTAATTTTGAAGTATTTTTTGGCATCGGACTGGCTATACTTTTTATGAGTCACATCCTTGTTAATATGGGAATGAATATTGGACTCATGCCCGTTACCGGTATACCAATACCGTTTATGAGCTATGGAGGAACTCATTTACTCATGTCCTTTGTTGGCCTAGGAATCTTTATGGGAATGCGGCGCTCTGCCAGACCTGTTGGTAGAGAGGCGGTCAACAATGAATTCTTAGGGTTTTAGATAGAGGGTTGTGGTTTCTTGCAGCATTTTTTCTAGGTCAAAATCTTTCAGTACAGACGCTTGTAGTTGCTCTCCGTATTCTTTTGCAATGTCAGGCTTCTCTGTGAGCTCTAAGATGGCTTTTGAGAGTAACTCCGGATTCTTTGCAGGTACAAGAATTCCGGAAAATTTGTTCTTGATGATGTCCGGTGTTCCGCCAACGTCAGTTGCGACAACGGGTAATCCAGCAAGTCCAGCTTCAAGAATTGTGAACGAGAGACCCTCTTTAACTGAAGGAAAAAGAAATACGTCAAATCCTTTCATAAACTTTGATCCTGACGACACAAAGCCTGGTAGAAATACACGATCCGTAAGACCTTGCACCTTAACCATTTTTTCAAGTAAAGCTCGCTCCTCTCCTTCACCAAAGATAACGTAAATATAATGAGCGGGGAGTAGTTTTATTGCTGAAATGGCATAGACCAGACCTTTATTTCTATGGAGCTCGGCGATATTTCCAACGATAATCTTGCTGGAAAAATAGTTTCGCGGTTTTCCGACGAGAGCTTCTATTTTCTCTCTCGCCTCTATTTTTGAAAAATACGGGTTCTCTCCAACACCAGAGTGAATCAGGGATACTTTTTTTCGAGCAATAAACCAATATCGTGTTTCTCGGAGGTCTCTCTGATGGATCACAACCGTGTTGGTTGCGAGAAGAGAAGTAAGGTAGCTGGCGAATCTAATGGAAAGACGCCAAAGAAATCCTCGAGGTTCGTTAAACGGCCAGCCGTGTGCAGTGAAAATAATTTTTGGGACGCCCGCGATTCGTCCAGCGAGTGCTCCAATAATTCCAATTTTTGAACTATTGAGATGTATGATGTCAGGCCTCTCAGCTCTAAAGAGTCGTATCAAATCTTTTAGTGTGTCCAAGTCACCCTTCAGATTGATATCTCGCTCAAGTGAAGGAAGGGAGATGTAGGGGGTAGAGGCAGATTGTAAGCGAGTAGAAAGCTCGCCTGCGCCACCAGCGATAACCGTCGGTTCGAACCGCTCGCTCTTGAGGTGTGTCGCCAGGTTGTAAACGTAGAGTTGCGCCCCACCCCAATTTGATTTTGTAATGATGTAAAATATTTTCTTCATGTGGGAGTGAAAATTGGGGTGGGGCGAGGGAAGGGGGTCGGGGAAACGGGAGTTTCCCCGTGGAGGAAGGCAGGGCGGAGCCTGTTGGAAAACCGAGAGGTTTCCAAGAAAGCACAACCCCAATTTGATTTTGTAATGATGTAAAATATTTTCTTCATATCAGGGTGAAAATCCGTACACCTCCCCTTAGAGTATAACTATTCACCGGTAAGTTTGGTTCTATCGGGTATGCCGAGAGGGTGGTGGTAATTATACAGGATTTGTTATAGTATTTGTGAAATATATGTCAACCTCTAAGTATAAGGAACCTTTGTTATTACTCACAGGGGACCTGATCGTGCTCATTGCCTCTCTCTGGTTGTCTCTCTTTTTTCGATCATTTGAATTTCCTGGAAGCTCGCTTTTCTTTGAACACCTTGCTCCTTTTGGTGTACTCTTTGTGCTTTGGGGTATCGTCTACTATATCGCTGGGCTTTACGATAAACACATCTTGGTTTTGAGGAGTCAGTTGCTCGGAATACTATTCAACACGCAAGTGGTGAATAGTTTTATCGCAGTTCTATTTTTCTACCTCATTCCATTTGCCGGCATTACCCCAAAGACGATACTCCTTTTCTTTCTCATTATTTCATTTGGCCTCCTTGCGCTTTGGAGAATGTACGGCAGAACACTTATTGGGTCACGGAGGAAGGAGTTGGCGCTTCTTATTGGGAGTGGAGAAGAATCGAGACAGTTGTGGCGAGTGGTTAACACAAACAAAAATTATAATCTCAAGTTTCATTCAATGGTTGATATCGAGAGTTTGGGTACGATTGATTTTGATGAAGAAGTAATCAGAACGGTTTACAGCAACAACATAACGACCATAGTGGTTGACCTTAAGAATGACAAGATAGCCACTATTTTACCAAAGCTCTATAATCTCATCTTCTTTAAAATAAAATTCATTGATATTTACCGTGTCTACGAGGACATCTTTGATCGCATTCCACTTTCCCTTGTTGGATATAGTTGGTTTCTTGAAAACATATCATCTTCAACTCACATAGGATACGATTTTCTTAAGCGATTAATGGACATTGTCGTAGGCACAGTTGCGGCCTTAGTATCACTACTTTTTTATCCATTCGTTATTATCGCTATTTACCTTGAGGATCGAGGCCCAATTTTTATTTTTCAAGAGAGAATCGGACGGGGAAATACGCTAATTAGGATTGCAAAATTCAGAACAATGAATAATCCAATTGACAAGCAAATCACAAAAGTCGGTTCCTTTTTGAGGGCAACACGAATCGATGAACTGCCACAGCTCTGGAGTATTCTCGCAGGCTCTCTTTCCTTGGTTGGACCGAGACCTGAACTTCCTGCACTTGTGCAACATTATGAGAAAGAAATCCCGTATTACAGTGTGAGGCATTTAATTAAACCTGGACTTTCTGGTTGGGCACAAATCAAGGATTATAACGCACCTCGAGTAGTGGCTGATGTGCAGAAGACGAAGAGCAAGCTTTCGTACGATCTTTATTATCTTAAGAACCGTTCTTTCATTCTTGATCTCAAAATCGCATTAAGAACGCTTAAAACACTTTTGTCGAGATCTGGTGTATAATTAAAAATATGAAAAAGAAAGTTATTGTAACAGGAGGGGTTGGGTTTATCGGAGCTACGCTTTGTGGTGTTTTATCGAAAGAAGGATATGAAGTGCATGCGGTTGATAATCTTGCTGGTGGGGTAAAGCGAAAGCTTCCCAAGGAGGTTATTTTTCATAAGCTCGATATTCGTGATGAAAAAGGGTTGGTGCGGTTATTTAAGAAACTAGGACAGATTGAATGTGTTTTTCACACAGCGGCACTTCCTCGTGTACAGTTTTCAATTGCTTTCCCTGTGGAGAGTAACGACACTAATGTTTCTGGAACAGTGACTTTATTGAAGGTTTGCAGTGATAATAAGGTAAAAAAATTTATTTACTCAGCTTCAAGTTCTGCATACGGAGATCAAAAAACGATGCCTTTTCATGAAGAGATGGTCCCTGCTCCAAAGAGTCCGTATGCATTGCAAAAGTATATTGGAGAACAGTACTGTAAGGTCTGGAGTGGGGTGTATAATTTACCGACAGTCTCTCTGCGCTACTTTAATGTTTATGGTCCAGGTATGGATGCAACAGGAGCTTATGCACTAGTCATCAGTCTTTTTCTGAAACTAAGAGTTGAAGGTAAGCCACTTACGATAACAGGAGACGGTAATCAGACAAGGGATTTTACCCATGTTCGAGACATCGTTCGTGCCAATATTCTAGCAATGAAGAGTGATAAGGTTGGACATGGCGAAGTGATCAACCTTGGTACAGGGGTTCAAACGAGCGTTAATGAGATAGCAAGGTTGATTGGTGGAAAGGTTCTCTACACTCCAGCACGACTCGAGCCTAAGCATACCAAAGCCTCAAACAAGAAGGCTTTAAAACTTTTAGGTTGGAAGCCGGCAGTAACCCTAAAAGAAGGGATTGGTGAATTAAAAAAAGAGTTTAAAATAATAGACTAGTATAGTTAATTTAGTAAGGGATGGAATCTTTAAACGAATCAATATTTTTTTGGCTCCATGATTTTGCGGGGCGTATCGTTTGGCTTGATTGGACAATTAACTTTCTTGCCAGTGATTTAATCTTAATACTCTCATTTGTTCTGGCCGTATTTTTTGTTGCTCATAGAAACAAACATAAAGGATTTGAAGAGTTTGGGGTTGTTTTTTCTTCTGGAGCGATTGCGGTTATTATTGCGGGTATTTTAAAGTTTCTCTTTAATACACCAAGACCTTTCACTGTTTTTGTGGAGAGTGTACCACTTTTTTATACTGGATTGGGCGCCTTTCCCTCGGGCCACACTGCCTTTTTTATGGCTCTCGGTGTCTCATTTCATACTTACCATAAATCTCTCGCTTATTTTTTTATCATCTCAGCATTAGTTATCGGGACATCTAGAGTAATTGCTGGGGTCCACTTTCCTTTAGATATTGTGGGAGGAGCACTACTTGGAGCATTCGTTGGGTTTTTGGTACCCCTCTTGTACAATAGATTCAAATGAATGCTCTACATGCAATAATTCTGGGAGTTGTCGAAGGATTAACAGAATTTTTACCCATCTCTTCAACAGGCCACTTGATTATTACGAGTCACTTTCTGAAGCTGGTACAAGGTGATTTTTTAAAAACATTCGAAATTGCTATTCAAGTTGGTGCCATCAGTGCAGTGCTATTTGTCTTTACAAAAAAAATACTTACCAATTACGACTTAGCATTTAAAACAGCTCTTGCTTTTATTCCAACCGGGATTATTGGATTACTCACGTACTCATATGCTAAAAAATATCTCCTTGGAAACATTGAGGTAGTAATTTGGTCACTTTTGGTTGGGGGGATTATTATTATATTGACGGAGCTTTATCTTAGAAAGAAAGAACCTCTACCTGTAGAAACAGAAGACACTTCAGTAATAAGTTGGAAGAGCGCGCTCCTTATCGGTGTTTTTCAGAGTATCGCAGTAATTCCTGGAGTTTCAAGATCTGGTGCAACCATCATTGGGGGACTTTGGCTCGGAATTTCTCGCAAAAAAATTGTAGAATTTTCTTTCCTCCTCGCCCTTCCGACCTTGGTTGCAGCAACAGGACTTTCATTAATCAAAACGAGTGGAGGATTTAATTCAGATCAATGGCTCTTACTATTCCTTGGTTCGGTCGCTTCTTTTATCACAGCAATTCTTTCCATTAAGTTCTTTTTACGCTACGTCGAGAAACACTCCTTCCTCTACTTTGGAGTGTACCGTATCATTTTAGCCCTTGTGTTATTCTCCGTGATTTTGTAGTACCACTCTTAACCAAAAAGTTGCCTAAAGCCAAATAATGGCTATAATGAAGCCCTATGTGGAAAGTACGAATCGTAGCACTACTCCTTCTCGTTATCGGGGCCGCCGTTGGCTATTTTAGCTATGCCACCGTGGACACCCCGTATTTGCCTCAAAGTCTGGCAAAGTTCACCGTACCGTTTAAACTCGGCCTCGATCTCAATGGTGGTACACACCTTGAATACCAGGCTGATGTGACAGGAATTAACCCTTCTGATGTTAAGGATTCGATGAATTCCCTACGTGAGGTGATTGAGCGACGAGTAAACATGTTCGGCGTTTCTGAGCCTCTAGTTCAGGTTGAGGAGGCAGGACTTGTTGGAGGTGCTCCTGATGAGCGACTCATTGTTGAACTCCCTGGAGTCACTGATACTGCCCGTGCAGTTGAACTCATTGGAAAGACACCAATTCTTGAGTTTAAAACACTAAAGCCTGGCGCAGAAGATTTCATTAAGAATGCAGGAAGTACTACCCCAATAGTTGCCGAGGAGATTTTTGCACCAACAGAGCTTACTGGGCGATATCTTGAACGTGCCCAGCTTGAATTTGATACCCAAACTAGTGAACCTCGTGTGTCGCTCATCTTTAATGCAGAAGGAACGGCTCTCTTTGCAAAAATTACTCGTGAAAATGTCGGACGAGCTGTTGCAATTTATCTTGATGGAGTACCAATCTCAACACCAATTGTTCGTGAGGAAATAGCTTCTGGTAAGGCTGAAATTTCAGGTAACTTCACTCCTGAGTCAGCAAAAGAGCTAGTTCGTAATCTCAACTACGGTGCGCTTCCTGTTAAGATTGAACTCGTTCGAACACAGACTATCGGTGCTTCACTCGGACAAGATGCACTCGCAAAAGATGTTAGGGCTGGGGTTTTCGGCTTTCTCTTTGTAGCAGTATTCTTGATCCTCTGGTACCGTTTGCCAGGTCTCCTTGCGGTCGTCTCTCTCTCACTCTATACAGCTATTATGCTTGCTCTCTTTAAGTTAATTCCAGTAACACTGACCGCTGCAGGAATCGCTGGATTCATTCTTTCGATTGGTATGGCAGTGGATGCGAACATTCTGATTTTCGAGCGAATGAAAGAGGAGTTCGCAAAAGGTAAAAATACCCATGATGGAATCATCGAGGGCTTTAAACGAGCTTGGCTTTCAATTAGGGACTCAAATATTTCAAGTATTATTACTGCACTTATCCTATTTTGGTTCGGAACGAGCTCCCTCATCAAAGGATTTGCGCTTGTCTTTGGATTAGGAGTGATTGTCTCAATGTTCACTGCAATTTCAGTTTCAAGAACTTTCTTACTTACTCTCGGTAATCTAAAACAGCGTGGAGTAGTACGGTTCCTTTTTGGTAACGGACTTTCAAAATAAATATATGTTTATTGTTAAAAACAGAAAATACTTTTACGCACTCTCAACCATACTTCTCGTTGGTTCAATTCTCTCTGTAGCAATTTTTGGATTGAATCTTGGAATTGATTTCAAAGGAGGATCCCTCCTTGAAGTCGAGTATACCAGCGCACGACCAGAGCAAGCAGTCCTTACAGTTGAACTAGACAAGGTCAATCTTGGTGAATATTCGATTCGTTCAACAGGGGATAAGGGGTATATTCTGCGAATGCGCGATATTACTCCCGCCGATAAAGTGCTTGTTCAAAATGCACTTTCACTTAACCAAACTGCAACCTTTACCGAAGCGAGATTTAATAGTATTGGTCCAGTCCTTGGTAAGGAGGCTCAACAGAAATCACTCATCTCGATAGCACTTGTTCTCCTTGCCATTGTTGCTTTTATCGCCTTCGCCTTCCGAAAAGTATCAGAACCTGTTTCATCCTGGAAGTATGGTGTAGTAGCAATTGTTGCTCTTCTCCATGATGTCATTATTCCAACAGGGGTCTTTGCTTTCCTCGGACATTATTATGGTTATGAGATTGACACACTCTTTGTGACTGCTCTCTTGGTTATTCTCGGCTTCTCTATCCACGACACTATCGTAGTATTTGACCGAACTCGTGAAAATCTCAAGCTCAATAAAGATATGGCCAAGAAAGAACCCTTTGAAGAAACGGTCGGCAGAAGTCTTCGTCAGACCTTTGCACGATCAATTAACACCTCGCTTACCACAGTTCTATCACTCCTCGCGCTCTACTTCCTTGGTGGTGAGAGTACGCACAGTTTTACCCTTGCTCTCCTTATCGGAATTATTACCGGAACCTACTCATCAATCTTTATCGCATCACCACTACTTGTGACACTTGAGAAATGGCAAAAAAAATAGGATTTTAGTAAGAACCACAAAGGCCGGCAACTATGTTGCCGGCCTTTGTGGTTCCCTTGACTGATGCTGAAAAATTGTGGAAACTCCCTAGTAGAAAGGGAACAGGATTCTGTAACCTAAGTGACTGGAGGAGTATGGGTGATGTCGAAAGTAAGCTCGCTCTTGTTTGAGGCGAAATTTTGGTCGTACAGCTTTGCTTGGGCATTGTGGCTACGCTCGCAGATGAGTCAATCGCCAGATGTGGTCTACAAGGGAATGCGGGACTGGTCCCAAGGGGTCTTTCTCATAGCCCAAAGGACAGCCGGAATCAAAGTTCAACTCCATGGGACGGAAAATATTCCGCCTATACCATGTATTTATGTTGCGAGGCATGAATCTGAATTAGATACAATGATGGCCTACCATCTTATTGGCACTCAGGGTTTGCGCAGAGTGGTATATGTGATGAAGGAAGAATTGTTCAAGGTACCACTTTATGGCAGGTTAGCTCATTATGTCGGTATGATATCGCATAAGAGGAGGGCAGGTAAGGAAGAGAACCTGGAAATGTTAAGGATGATTCGCGCGAGTCTTGAACAAGGAATTAGTGTTTGCTTTTTTCCAGAGACGGCGCGTATGGTGCCGGGGATACTTGGTGATTTGAGGCCAGCTCTCCTTTTGTACAGCTTGTATAAAGATCAATGGGTTCCGATAGTGCCTATGAACACTAATGCTGGTAGAATTTTTCCACGATCCCGGCTTGGAAAGAAGCCGGGGGTTGCGGAGTACCAGGTGGGTCAACCCCTTAAGTTTGGTCTTTCTAGAACTGCCTTCTTGGCGAAGCTTACAGAAGTGTTGGAACAAGAGCCAATTTCGGATAAAAAGCGACGGCCTCAGGAAAGAAAAAAGGTTCAAAGTTAAAATAGAGTACCGGCGTTTTTGACCTCCTCTGGAGAGGGGTCAAAAACGCCGGTTTCTGCGTCAAGCAAGGACTTGATAAAATGGCTAATAATAAGGGTATTTATAGTTTTCCACAGTTTTTCTTGCCTATCCTAGATAAGCCTTGACTCTACTTCTCTTGTGAGTATAATGGTTCCACGTCTCCTTGTTGGGAGGCATTTACATTAGAGGCTCGAAAGGGCCTTTGAGGTAACGACAGGACTTTGACAATTTGAAATAATATCCTTGCTAAATTCCACAGAAGCGGAATTTGGCGGGAGTACAAAACGCTCGTCATTACTGAATAAGTTTTGATGGGCAAAAAAGATCGCAAGTCTTTTGTTTAAAGTTTGAGTAAATAATTTCGGATCTTAAAAAATAGCAACAACACAAGCATCCCTGAGTTAGAAATGAAAAAGTAAAAGTTGATTCTTTTATTTTGTTCCGTTCTATTCTTGAATATATACGTTAGTATCAATTCATATAATAAGAGTTTGATCCTAGCTCAGGATGAACGCTGGCGACGTGGATAAGGCATGCAAGTCGAGTGGGTTTAGACCCACGGCAAACGAGGTAGTAATACACAGGTACACACCCTAAAGTCGGGCATAACCAGTCGAAAGATTGGATAATTCCCGATGGTCTCGCAAGAGTAAAGATTTATCGCTTTAGGAGGGGCCTGTGGGGTATCAGCTAGTTGGTAGTGTAAAGGACTACCAAGGCTATGACGCCTAGGGGAGGTGAGAGCCTGACCCCCACCGATGGTACTGAGATACGGACCATACACCTACGGGTGGCCGCAGTCGAGAATCTTCCGCAATGGACGAAAGTCTGACGGAGCGACGTCGCGTGATTGATGAAGTCCTTCGGGACGTAAAGATCTTTTGTGAGGGAAAAAGTTTATTGATTGTACCTCAAGAATAAGGGGTTGCTAAACTCGTGCCAGCAGCAGCGGTAATACGAGTACCCCAAGCGTTATCCGGAATTATTGGGCGTAAAGGGTGTGTAGGTGGTTGTGTTAGTCTTTTGTTAAAGCTCCGGGCTTAACCCGGAACACGCGAAAGAAACGGCACTGACTCGAGAGTGCGAGAGGTATATGGAACTCATGGTGTAGGGGTGAAATCCGTTGATATCATGGGGAACACCAAATGCGAAGGCAATATACTGGCGTATTTCTGACACTGAAACACGAAAGCGTGGGTAGCGAATGGGATTAGATACCCCAGTAGTCCACGCCCTAAACGATGTTCTCTAGCTTCTCGGAGTATCGACCCTCTGGGAGGCACAGCTAACGCGTTAAGAGAACCGCCTGGGTAGTACGGCCGCAAGGCTAAAACTCAAAGGAATAGACGGGGACTTGCACAAGCGGAGGATCATGTGGTTTAATTCGATGTCAAACGAAGAACCTTACCCGGGTTTGAAACCTAGTTGAATCCCAGAGGAAACTTTGGGAGTCTCACAAGGACAATTAGGCAGGTGATGCATGGCCGTCGTCAGTTCGTGGTTTGAATTGTTCCCTTAAGTGGGGTAACGAACGCAACCCTCGTTGCCTGTTACAAGTGTCAGGCGAGACAGCCCCGCCCAGTGCGCACGAAGCAGATGCTTCGCGAACATTGGGCGGGGAGGAAGGCGAGGATGACGCCAGGTCAGCATGTCCCTTTGATATCCGGGGCTACACACGTGATACAATGGCTACTACAACAGGTCGCGACGGAGAGATCCTGAGCTAATCCTTATAAAAGTAGCCCCAGTTCGGATTGGAGTCTGCAACTCGACTCCATGAAGCCGGATTCGCTAGTAATCGCAGGTCAGCTATACTGCGGTGAATACGTTCTCAAGTCTTGTACTCACCGCCCGTCAAGTCAAGGGAGCTGGTAGTACCCGAAGTCCATCTTTGATGGCCTAAGGTAAGATCAGTGACAGGGACTAAGTCGTAACAAGGCACGGGTAGCGGAAGCTGTTCGTGGATTATTTCAAATTGAAACCGTTGGCTATTTCGATAGTCCAACTGATTGTCGATCTTATCAGTCACAAACTGATAAGGAGTGTTGGTCTCGGAACTCTAAGTTGAGACTGTTTGGACACCACGGTTTGTCTTTAGTTTACTTTAGACTTACTGTAGTGCACCGGAACGGAACAAAATAAAAGATTCAACAACAAATAAACCGCCCTTACAGGCGGTTTATTTGTTGTTGAATCTTTTAAGAGTTCTCTGTGTCAGAGAATAAGTAATATTATTTTTGTGAATCAGCTTTCGGTGATATATCTATACTGTAGACAACCCATTTTCCATTGTATTTATTTAGTTTTATAGTTATGTCACTAACCTCACCTGTACTAAAAGTTACGTCTCCTTGGTATGTTGTTGTCTCTCCGACACCACTCTTCCATGAGTAATTAAAGTAATCATGTCTTTCTGTAACATCTGAAATATGTGTAAAGACGCGACTATCTTTGACTAGAATATCATTTAAGGGGGCAACAAATTTTGGATGCAAAAGTGGAGTGATGCTATCACTTGAACCTGTTTTAACTCCTTCTATAAAAGCACCAATCGTTGAATGTATCTCACTACTTTGTGTGGTGTATCGTAGATAAAGCACTCCTAAAAAAACTGCTACAAAGATAATAATTACTAATGCTATATACCCAAGAATTTTTAAAAATTTTTTCATGAATAAATTATGCCACATCCACCCCTGTTTTTCATCGGTGAATGGGGATAATAATTTATAGTAATTTTGTGTCATCGTAAGTTATACACAACCTTCTTCTCCAATACTTAGAACCATACTATAATAATATGGATTTAAATTATTAGTAGCAAAGAGGAAATGAAGCAGTTACTTATTATTGGAAATATTAGTATTATAAATAATGGATAGAAGACAGAAAGGTTTTGCACTCGTATCATTATTCATT
>CALRBT010000014.1 GCA_943354475.1 Parcubacteria group bacterium
ATACTATCCCCGACATATCCAAGTGATGCGGTCGCTTCTCGATAACGATCTATGATAAGACTCGTATTCTCAAGTATTTCCCACGAAGTTTCAATGAGCATCGCAAGAATGAGACGCAGTCCAATCGGCCACCGTCTGCCAATAAAGAAGATTAGTGCATAGAAAATAAATCCATGGATGATGTGTGAAAACGTATACCAGTCAGAAATGTGCTGTGAATTTTCTGAGCTGTTGACTACGCCATGCCAAATTTTAATATAGTCACAGCTACAATAAGGAATTCTTCCTAGCAAATAAAGTACCAGTCCTTGTGTCACCAAGATAAAAAGTCCAATGAGGAGATAGCGCTTAAAAGAAATTTGTTCGTACCATTTCATATGGTTTATGCAAAACCAGGAAAGAAGTCGATTTTAATTTGACGTTCAGGAACTCCCATCTTTCCAAGCGCTTCTTCAAAGGTGGTTACCATGCCGTGAGGTCCTGATATATAGAATTCTCTCTCCAGAAAATCAGGTGCCTCTTCCTTGATCATTTCTGCAGTAACATAACCTCGCTTCCCTTCCCAAGAGGGTGGAGTGTTTGGGTCCGTCAGTGTATAAATCGTCTTGATACCAAGTTTCAATCTTGCTTCCTCAAAAATATCTCGGTAGGCAATCTCAGCGAAAGTTTTGTTTGAATAAAACAAAACAATATCTCTCTTTTCATTTGTGTCGAGTAAATATTTAATCATACTTCGAAACGGGGTGACACCAATTCCGCCGGCAATGAAGACCAGCTTCTTTTTTTTGTTTTTCGGTAGCACAAATTCTCCCGAGAGTTGTGAAGCGGTAATGAAGGTTTGGGGATCCATTGCCACCAGTGCCTTTTTAAAACTACTTGATGCGTTGGGGGAGTATTTGATGCCAAGATTAATCGTCTCCTCTGTGGGCGATGAGGCAATGGTGAAGTATCGTCTCGAGCCCCTACTATCTCCATTTTTGTGTGGAAGGGTCCACTCAAGATATTGACCCGCTGCAAATTGCAATTTCTGTTTTGAAGAAAAAACAAACTGAAAGGTGTTCTGTGCAATTTCTTTTTTCTCCTTGAGATATAATATGAGTTTTTGTTTGGGACTGATGATATAAGAAACCAGGTTACCCAAAACGAGTGCCAAAGCGGGAGATGAGTAGATTACGAATCCAAAAAGTGCAAGATGGAACGGGAGGCCAAACAACAATCCGACCAGTACACCATAAAGGACCCGAGAGATTCTTGTCGGAGGAGTCGTTTGTGGTTCAGTGAGCATGAACACTCCAAAAAATAATAATGGCCAAGAAAGTAGTCCTGATTTGATAACGTCGATTGCCACCATCCCATTAGTTAATCCGAAATAAAGCATCGCCAAGAGTGCTGATACGGCAAAACCAAAGAATAATTCAAAGTGCCGTAGTTTTCTCAAAATTAAGATTCCTAGAAAAAATATTATTGTAGAAAAAATTGGATTCCCCACCCACCAAATTGCTTCGCCACGACCAAATAAGGCAAGAATGACTAGTGTGATCGCCACTGGGTTAAAAATGTGTTTTTTTCCAATAGCAAAAAGGTATTTAGAGGACATTGCGATACAAGCCGCTAAAGCTGGTATCCAAAGTAAAGATAACGAAGTTCCCGGTTCAATAATAAAAAATAAAATGAATGCGGAAATCCATTGCGATTCAGTATTGAGTTGTGCGTGAAAAATCTTGGAAAAAAGAAAATTACTCACGTATGAGACAAAAAGTAATACCACTAGAGACTGAAAGAGTGCTAGGGGGGTGGCTGGAATAATTTTGGCTACACTAAGAGTAAACGAAATAACTGCTAAAGCAGAGAGTGCGTAGAGTACCAGTCGGTACATGGTAATCCTGTTGAGAATATCGTCAATCAACCTTAGAGGTGTATTCATGAAATTATTGTACCTTTTTTACGCATCTGAAAAAAGTTCTGCACTAAATCCATCTGAGGTAATCACTGAATAATCTGGGTTCACTATCATAAATTCAAAATCAAATTGTTTTGATAACTCTTCAGGTGATATAAAGAATAGTGCGGTGGCTAACAAATCTGCGAGAATGGTCGTGTCTGCAATAACCCAAAGTCCTAAAATATGTTTTGGTGACTGTAGGGTTACCGGATCGATAATGTGATGAAATTCTCCCCAGACCCTACGATTACCGGCGGACCCTGCAATACTTTGATTAGAGAGTGCTACTTTTCCAATAACCTTAGAACTATCATTGGGGTCTTCGAGGCCAATTATTAGTGGTTGCCCCCCACGCGTTAAAATATCACCACCTGCGTCAATGCAGTATGTACTTATCCCCTCTTTTTCAAGTAATGAAGCAACAATATCGATCAGATATCCTTTGCCACCAGCACCAAAATCAAGCATTGCAGTTTTTTTCATAATCAGATTTGGATACTGATACTCCAAAACGTCGTCCCACAGTAAAGGTGCTGTCAGAGGTTTACTCTGTATAAGAGAGTATTTTGCATCATAACCAGCGTCACTGAGTACATCACCAATAAGTGGTGTTACCCTGCCATCAGTTACGTCGTAAAATTTTTTATAGTGAGAAAATAGCATGTCTGCATCAACTGGTAATCTGTAGACTCCAGTATTTCGAGACATTTCCGTAACGAGAGAATCTTCACGAAATCTTGAATACGCCTTGTCAAAGGATTCTATCCTCTCTTTAATTTTATTCAACAAAGAATCTCTCTCTTCCTCACTCAAGAAATCATTAATTTCAATTTGCCAATGCGTACCGATGGCATCGAATGAGAATGTCGGTGCTATCATAGAACCTTACAAGTAAAATTTGATGGGTAAGAGAAATTAGGCTTTTGCCTCTGCCTTTATTTTGATCACAGCATCATTGAATCCCTTGGGGGTAAGTGATGATCCTGAAACCCTACTTAAATTAACTACATCGATCTTTTTACCAATAACTAGTGGGCTGAAATTTTTAACAAAAATATTTTGGAAATTCTTTGACTGAGGGCGCTCTGCCTTTGATACAGCAGTGGCTTCAATAATATTGTCGTCCTTAATCACTAAGGTAATATCAATTGATTCAGCTCCTCCGGGAGAGACGTAGTTGCCGACAGCAGAATAAGTGCCATCTTTGTATTTAAGGACACCTACTGGAGGATTCTTCACATCAGCTGGAGTTATTGTTGGAGTCTCAGTGATAGGGGTTGTTGTTGAACTGGAGGGGAAGGAAGGGTTCTCTTCAATAATAGTAACTTCTGGTTTCCTTGAGTAATTCCAAACACCAGCACCAATAAGTAATACCACAACGACAATAACGAGCCCGATGACAGTACTATTCCCTGAATTTTCTCTTGATTTCATATGAGAGGTTACTTAAAAAATTAAAATTATTCCCCTTAGTATACAAAAAGATGTACACCATTTCTAGTACGGTTCATGGTGTAATTTTGATGCACTACTTCATAGATTCTTCTAGCCGTTCAAGTGCAATAATAAAAGCACCTCTTCGCAAATCAGTTTTTAATTCAACCGACTTTGAGTAAATACCTTTTGCCTCACTGCTTAGGATCAACTTGAGTTTCTCCAGGACTTGGACCTCACTCCAGTGCTCACTTTTGAGATTCTGTTCCCACTCAAAGGTTGATACGATTACCCCACCAGCATTTGCTAAAACATCTGGAATAACCGGAATTCCTCGAGTAAAAAGAATGTCATCCGCTTCTGGTGTCGTTGGACCATTAGCTAACTCCAATATAATTTTAGCTTTTATATCACGAGCATTCTCGCCGGTGATTTGATTCTCAAGAGCTGCAGGGATCAAAACGTCACATCGGAGCAGGAGCAAATCCGCGTTACTGATTTCTTTTGCATTTGGAAATCCCGTCAAAGTGCCGTGCTCTTTTTTGTATTGATCAACATCTTGAGGATTGAGCCCTTCTTCACTGTAAATTCCACCCTTAGAATCAGACATGGCAATAATCCTACTTCCATGGTTTTTAAAAATTCTAGCTGCATTACTTCCAACATTTCCCATCCCCTGAATAACAACCGTTGCTCCGCCACTTAACCCAAACTCTTTAGCAAATACTTCGTAGACATAGAAGCCACCCATGCCGGTTGCTTCCCCCCGACCCTTTGATCCACCTGCTTCAATTGGTTTACCGGTAAATGTCGCATCATTTGGTAACCCAGTAATCTTCTTATACTCATCGTTCATCCAAGCCATTATCTGCGGCGTTGTATTAACATCTGGAGCTGGAACATCTAAAGAAGGCCCGAGTACGGGATACATGAGCTTTACCCATCCACGCGAGAGTCTCTCGATTTCTCCCAATGACAACTCCTTTGGGTTAACGGTAATACCACCCTTTCCACCCCCCATCGGAATACCAGAGACTGCACACTTAACTGTCATCCAAAGTGCTAGTGCACGAACTTCGTCTATGTTTGTATCAAGGTGGAATCTGATACCACCTTTATACGGACCCCTCGCAGATGAGTATTGCACCCGATAGCCTTCGAATAGTTTTACTTCCCCTGAATCCATCCTTACTGGGATAGAGACGCTCACTTCACGCTCAGGTTTTTGTAGCCTAAGTAAGACCTCTTTGTTTATTTTCTTAACTGCTGTAGCTCGAGCAAGTTGGTTGAGTGCATTTTCAAAAGGTGATTTCATGGTAAATATTTCTTTAATTCTGGTTTGTTAGTGAATTCTACAGTTTCTTAAATACTTTTACCATTACCGTTTTATGCTTTTTTACCCCTGCCAAGGTAGAGCCAATCTTCTCCATTTAGCGCTTTAGCGTTTGGCATAACAACAAACCCGTCATAGGGTGTCATTATTGCTATACCCTCTTTGTCTATGTACAACACGGCCCCTTTCTTAACTGGGTCGAGATGTTTCCAATCTTTGGCAAATCGTTCCCGTTGATTTTGGCGAAAGTATACATTATCCATAATAACTTCAGTGAGTTTTTGTTTTTTTGGTTTTCCTTTAATTACTCCGTAGTACTGAAGGGTGGCGATAATTGCAAGGTAGGCAACCTCTGTAGACTTTGGAGTGCTGTGCTGACCACATTCAATAAGTAATGTATCCTTTTTCATTTTTGCACTATACATCGTCGTGTCTGAGGAATATGAACCTTGACCAATTCGTTTATATAATTCCGGCCAACCAACAAGTGCTATTTTTGGACCAAGTGCCTGCGCTAACGCACGATTATTTTTTGTCGGAAAATCCAAATAAATAAACGGTTCTCCTTTTGCAGTAATCGAGTGGAGATCAAGGACTACATCAGATTGGTCAACTAATGTGCAGAGAATGTTAGCAAGTTTGGCTTCGTAGGTTTTTGGATTTTTAGTCGGGGCAAATACACGATTGAGATTTTCGTCGACAAATCTTTTTCCTAATTTATGGGCTTGAGGATTGGCTACGGGGACAAACGCGACACTCCCTTTTTCCAGTTCTATTTTTCCGCTTTCAATTTCTGCAATGACCAGGTGTATCGCCTTTGGACCACAAATCTCATTGCCGTGAATAGCTCCAAGAAAAAGAAGCTTAGGACCTTTATGAACACTAATAAACTCTCTAGAAGAAATTGTGGATATTTTGGACAAAGACGTTTTCATATAACAATACTATCAGGTAATAAATATAAAAAGAATTGGTCGGGAAGGCTTCGCCTCCCCGACCAACCTATAGACACCCCCACACTCACACTTAGACCATTGTATTCGCGTCGTGCTGCAAGCTATTGAGTACAGCATCAGTTGGACCGAACGCCATCAACATCGACCAAACGCCCGGCATATAACAGAGAGGTACTACCCCTTGTCCTATTTGAGCATTGAAAGCAATCCCTGCTTCTTGGAGTCTCTTCCAAAACTCAAAGACGTCTACTTGAGCTTTCACCTTCCATGTCAGGAAAGGAGTCTTCTGTGCGCATGGTAACAATCGCTCTCTTGCCCACAGTGCAGGATGTGCTCCTGTCATCCGAGGATTTGGATCAACAAAGTACACCAAGCCAGAAGTATCGACCAGGAAATCAAAACCTCCACAACCCTGTGGTTTAAGGTGGTCTATGAGCAACCTCGTCATTGTGTTGATTTGTCCAACAACCTTTTCAGGTGGACTCCAGAGGTGATTACCTGCAAACGAGTTGCCGTCCATCACCTGCAAGAGAATCGTACCGTTCCACACTCCCCCAGTGTACTGAACACTTGGAGCATGAATAATCTCAATCATCTCTTCAAGTACAACAGGAAAAGTAAGGCTAGCTGGAAGTATCCCGCCGTGTGTGATATTTAGGTAAATCCCATCACCCCCGGCTCCAAGAGGTGCTTTGATGACCATCCTCGAAACCCCATCCCTATTAAGGACAGATATGGCAAATCTCAGCTGGTCCCAATCATCAACAACATACCCACGAGGAATACGGAGTCCTTGAATCCCGTCAAAGTATGGCCTGCCTCCAGTCTTATCACCACCATTTGCTTTGATGTGTAGATGGAGTGTGCATTTGTTCCCATACATTTCAGCAAAGTCTGGTTCCTCACCCATGACAGCCATGCCAAGCATTGAAGCGATGTCCCAATGCTTTTGATTAGCTGCATAAGGAACGATTACTCCCTCCCTGCAATCTTCAAGGTATGGAGCGAGCCTTCCCCAATTAGTGAGTACAGCATCTTCAAGAAGATATGGATCTTTTGGAACCCATATAAATTGATCTGACTTATAGCCAAATACTTTGATACAAAATTCGACAAATCGTTCGAGCTCAAGACTACCGCAAGGTAAAACGATACGGTCACATGACTTCATCGAAAGGATCATCCGACCAGCAATGTAATACTGATCACGATTTCCTGGCTCCGTGTTCCAAAATTCTGGTTTTGGACCAGCCATCAAAAGCCTTGTATTACTCATCACTTATTTCCCTCTCTGTTTGCGCCTTGGCGCGTTGTTAAAGAACTCAGTCCATCCACTGTTGGCGACTGATTTTTGGCAACAAATATTGTTCCCAAAAATCAAGCTCCAACTACTCTTAAACACAAACCGCCCTCTCTTACGAGAGGGCGGTTTGTTTGTCTTTTTGTTTAAATAATTTACGCAACAGACAAAACCCCCTCTCTATATGAGATTCGCTTTGTCTTCTTTACGATAACGACTGGTCGTTGCATAAATCTAATCTATCACATCGATAAAATTGGTCAAGAGAATTTTTTTAATGTTTATATCGGCTTAAGTCTCCATTACAAAACCATAGATTCTTGATCAAACATCTGCTTATCTTTCTTAAAGAATATTTCTGATAAGCGGAAAATGGTGTACGTGATAAAGAAAGCCGATAGTACGTCTATGGTGTAGTGTAAATGTCCCATTAGTACAACTGCGCCAAAGAAGATTGAACAAACGATAAAAAAGAATTTCAGAGCATCTGATTTCCAGAAAATAAAAGCTAAGAGTACTGGCAACCCAGTATGCGCCGAGAAGAATAAATCACCTCCTGAAGCAAAGTAGTTGATAAAGCTTTCTGGAGAAATAGGAATTTCTGTCGGAAACGGCCCTAGATGGGTCATATTAATAAAAACAGAACGAATTAAAACAAAAAGAGAAATGCTATTGAGTGTAAATGGAATTTGATTTGGACGTAAAAAAAGTAAACAGAAAACAAAAATCCACATGATAAGTGGCCCGTAGATGAACGCAAGTTGAACATCATAAACTGGAATATTATTCAAGATAATATCAGTCACCGAGTTGCTCGCCTTATCCGTTGCGCTGGCGATAGCAAAAAAGTTAATAACAAGTGAGACAAAAAGGAGTATTACCGACAACAAAGCAGAGAATAGAAATTGAGGGTTCCTGAAATATTTTTTATATTGCAGAGCTGTATTCATCATATGATATAAGTATAGCAAAGGTTGCAAGCTTACAAAACAGTAAACGTGGGTAGTGCATCATATCCAAAAAGCGAGTAGAATGAGTGGGTCTTTATTATTGATATGTATTCATGGAGCACCTAATCCTACTACTTGAGACATATAAGTATTTTATTCTTTTGCCGCTAGCGATTCTTGAAGGGCCGATTTTGGCGGTGATTGCTGGATTTCTTACAACGCTAGGTGTCCTGAATCTGTTTATAGTATTCTTTATCGTAACCCTTGGTGATGTCATTGGAGACACCTTAATGTATGTGCTTGGCCGTTTTGGTGGAAAGCCAATTATTAAAAAAATTGGTCCATTCTTTGGAGTAACTGATCAAAAACTCGAAGAAGCAAAAGTTTACTTTACTGACAGACACACAAAAGCGGTAGTTTTGTCGAAACTTGTTTATGGTATCGGAACCGTTGGGTTGATTACCGCAGGTCTTCTAAAAATGCCCTATCGAAGGTTTATGACGACCTGCTTATTTATATCTATAGGGCAAACATTACTTATGCTCGCCCTTGGTATCATCTTTGGTCATGCATATGTATTACTCAGTAAGTATCTTGACTATTACGCGGCAGGAGTAAGTATAGTAGCAATAGGAACCATCATTGTGTTTGTATTTATAAAAATTAAAAAGAAAGTAGTATGAGAATATTAATCGCGGCTGACACTTATTATCCACAAGTTAACGGAGCATCGTACTTCGCACACCGTTTTGCACAAAATCTGCAGGCCAAAGGGCATGATGTCGCTGTCATTACCGCATCAACTAAGCTTGGGCGTGAGTATTCAAAACGGGATGGAATCAATGTTTATGGTGCTCCATCAATACCACTTGGCGCTCAACATAACTTTAGAAATTCTCTCCCTATCTTTACAAACATTGAAGCAAGGAGAGTTCTTCGTGAATTCAAACCTGACGTCGTTCATGTTCAAATGCACTTCTTAATTAGTCGTGCAGTTATTAAAGAAGCCAATAAGCTTGGTATTCCCGTAATGGCCACTAACCACTTTATGCCAGAGAATTTAGTGCATTATCTACCCCTCCCCGCTTTCGCCAGAGGATGGATTGCGAGATCTATGTGGTGGGATTGTACACGAGTACTTCGCCATACAAAATTAATTACCGCACCAACCGATACAGCAGCCAAAATGATGGATGCACACCTCAACACAGTTACCGTTTCAAATGGTATTGATCTTGAGCGATTCAAACCAAACAACAATGGTGAGTATCTTAAAGAACGCTACAAAATTCCAAACAAACCAATCTTGCTCTCTGTTGGAAGAGTTGATCAGGAAAAAAAGGTTGATGACGTTCTCCGTGCGTTCAAATTAAGTCTAGAGAAAATTGATGCACACTTGGTGGTCGCAGGTAACGGTACCGAACGAAAAAAACTCGAGATACTTGCTAGAGAACTCAAGATTGACAAAAATGTTACCTTTGCTGGATTTGTGCCAGATGCTGACTTACCAAACCTCTACACAGTTGCCGACGTCTTTGTTGCGGCAGGGATTGCCGAACTGCAGTGTATTGTAGCAATGGAAGCAATGGCTTCAGGACTCCCGGTTCTTGGTGTAAATAAAATTGCCCTGCCCGAGCTCGTCCATGATGGAGAGAACGGCTTCTTGTTTGAAGATGGTGACATCAACACGCTCTCTCTGAAAATGACTCTGCTCTTATCAGATGCGGACCTCCGTAAGAAAATGGGTACCAAAAGTTTAGAGATTATTGCACATCACGATATTCATAAAGTTATTTCAGAGTTTGAAGATTTGTATCAAAAATTAATAGACGAAAATAAAGCAAAAAAATAAAAATTCTGTTCTGACTAATAACATGCTTCCGGTTCAAAAAAAATACATAAAAAGTAAAGACGGAGTAATCCTCTATTACGAGACCTATGCCGGAGAGAATAAATCCCCTATTCTTTTTTTGATTCACGGTGTTGGTGGAGACTTAGAGGCCTGGCAATATGTCAGAAATAATTTGCTTGCTAAAGGATTTTCCTGTATTGCCATGGATATCCGCGGGCACGGCTATTCAGGTCACCCACGTTCATTTAAAAGCTACGCGATAGAAAATTACGTGCAGGATTTTATTGATGTACTTAACGCGGAGCAGATAGATAAAGTAATCCTCATCGGACACAGCCTTGGTGCAGTCACCTCAACTCATATCGCTCTTAATCATCCCGAACGATTAGAAAAACTAGTCCTCATCTCAAGTAGTTATATTCCCCCACCTTATCTTCACTTGCCTATCCTAAAGCAAATCTCAACAGCATTCATTATCATTCTTTCACTTATCAGCCCACCTGCGATGAAGCCGTGGCATTCAACATATCCAGCCGGTAAACATCATAAAGATTTTGAACTCTATGGTCTCATCCGAACTATTATTCATAATTCACTGCGTAGCTACCTTCTCTCATCAAAGGAAACGCTTCGTCACGAGTTAAAGAGCAAACTAAGTTTCATCAAACTACCGACCCTCATACTCTCGGGAGATAAGGATTCCATCTTCCCAACTAAAATTTCAAAATTTATTCACGCTCAAATCTCTGGTTCGCAATTTGAAATTATCCCTGGAGGAAACCATGTGTTACCACTGAACAAGATCGAGGAGGTATCGAATTCAATTTATAGATTTATAAAATAGAATAACATAAAAACACAAAAGGTCGCTTTCAAACGACCCTTTGCGTTTGAAGACGACCTTACGCTGCCCTCTTGAACCTCATACCAAACTGATACCCGAATCTGATGAGCACGCTTCTTAAAATTTCAAGAATCTTTGGTGTAATACGGGGAATACCTAGTAAATAATGTTCGGAACATTCCGCCAACTCCCTTATCGTTCGCACTCGTGCTCTTATTAATCTAGCGATAATAAACTCATAATCAGGAAATAACGGTCCGCAATCCCAATCCATATCGGCAAGCCTCCAGTTGAGGACTTGTTCTTCAACAAGTATAGGATCAAACATTTGAGCCCCACTATTTCATTTTCCAAAATCGATATTATACAATATCTTAAACTACGTCAATCTCGTATTATCGAGGCACCCCCAAGAATCAAAAGACCTCTGCAAAACTGCAGAGGTCTTTTGATTCTTAGTTTAAACTAAAATTATGAAAGATGCTTTGATACAAGTTTAGTCATCTCGAACATCGTAACCTCACCCTTTCCACCAAAGATTGCCTTGAGGTTCTCGTCAGCAAGAATATTACGCTTGTTAGCTGGGTTCTGAAGATCATGCTTCTTGATGTATTCCCAAAGTTTTTTGACAACTTCAGAACGTGGCATTGGACCTTTTCCAACAACAAGAGCGAGTTCGTCGCTGATAGTCATTGGCTTCATAAAAGCAGATGTAGCTTTTGGCATATTTTTTAATTACTTATCTAATATCAATAATGGAGATATTCTACCATAAAGCTTTGATTTTAGGAAGCAAGTCCCCTCGGAGACCCCTAGAAGATAAACTTGAAGTAAAGATTAATACCGATGCAAAGAATGAGGTATGTTATTGCAGCCCTATAATAAAATTGTTTGGAAATGTAACTATCAGTAATCTTATGAAGATAATAACTCGTCCAATCAAAGTCGTAGTTCACTTTTGGATTAACTCTTTTGCGTAACTGAAATTCCCACTTACTTAAAATACAGTAGCCAAAAATAAGATCTGAAATTAA
>CALRBT010000015.1 GCA_943354475.1 Parcubacteria group bacterium
TCAAAAAGATGTGCGTACTTACCACGAACTGGCACAATACCACCAATCAGCGATTGAATCTCATCAAAGTGAATTGGCAACATCTTGCGAATCACTACATCTTGCTTTAAGGTTGAAACGAAATTTGTGTACGCAATAAAAACTTCGTCACACTCACCAGATTCAAATAAATTACCCGCCTTTAGTGCAATATGTTCCAAATTCTCAAGTGAGACATTGTCGTCCTTACGTTCGTTATGTTCAAGGATGGTATATCCACGTTTTTGGAAATATTCAAATCCCTTCCTACCGATACAGGTAAGGGTAACCTCTTCTTGTGAAAGACCTCTATCTGAAATCAACTTAACTACTGATTTAATGACGGAACTGTTAAGTCCACCAGCAAGTCCTCTATCGCTCGTGATAACAATAAAGAGTACTTTCTTCACAGCTCTCTCTTTCATGAGTATATGATCCTTACTCTCAACTGTCTTTGAAAGACGCTTTAGCATCTTGAGAGCAGAGAGCGCAAATGGTCTCGCGAGTAATGCTTGTTCCTGACTCTTACGCATCTTCACCGCAGAAACAGCTTCCATCGCCTTAGTTACTTGGCGAGTTTTGTTGATAGAACGTATTTTACCTTTTATCGATTTGAGGCTCATATTTTAATGTAAGTATGCAGAGAAAAAATCGGTGAGTGCTTTCTTTAATGATTCTTCCGTTGCTGCAGATAATTCCTTTGAACTTGCAATATCTTTGAGTATTTCCGCGTGTTGATTTTCAATATTTGAAATCAGTGCGTCTTCGGCCCTCGTAATTTTATCAACAGGAACCTCTTCAAAGTAACCATTGACTCCGGCGTAAATCACGACCACCTGCTTTTCAAAAGCAATCGGTACGTATTTATTCTGAGTAAGAAGCTGGGAGAGCCTGCGTCCTTTCTCAATTCGATCTTTAGTGTTTTTATCCAAATCTCCTGAGAATTGCATGAATGCTTCGAGCTCTCTAAATTGCGCTAATTCAAGACGAATCTTACCTGCAACTTTTTTCATCGCCTTTGTCTGTGCAGCACCACCAACACGCGAAACGGAAATACCGACGTTGATAGCGGGCAGAACATGTTTATTAAAGAGATCTGTTTCAAGATAAATTTGGCCGTCAGTAATTGAAATCACGTTGGTTGGAATGTAGGCCGACACATCACCTTCTTGTGTTTCAATAATTGGAAGTGCGGTTAGAGATCCTCCTCCTTTTTCTTTGGAAAGTTTAGCCGCACGCTCAAGAAGTCTTGAGTGTAAATAGAAGATGTCTCCAGGATATGCCTCACGACCCGGTGGACGTCTAAGAAGCAGTGAGAGCTGTCTGTAGGCAACAGCATGCTTTGAGAGGTCGTCGTAAATTACAATTGCATCCTTACCTTGCTCCATAAAATATTCACCAATAGCAGCCCCTGCAAATGGAGCGAGAAACTGGAGCGCTGCAGGATCCGATGCACTAGCAGAGACAATGATAGTGTAATCAAGTGCCCCCTCGTCTTTGAGAAGCTGAACGATACGTGCTGTCTTTGACTCTTTCTGACCAATGGCAACATAAATACAAATAGGTCGTGTATTCTCTGGCTCACTTTTTTGATTGAGAATAGTATCGATGGCAATAGTCGTCTTACCAGTATATCGATCACCGATAATAAGCTGTCGTTGTCCACGACCAATTGGTGTCATTGCATCAATTGCTTTAATTCCTGTATGGATTGGGGTATTTACTGCAGAGCGGTCGATAACACCATAAGCAACCCGTTCAATAAGATTTTCCTTAGTGGTCTCAACCTTACCCTTGCCATCAATTGGTTCACCGAGGGCGTTAACTACACGCCCAAGTAATGCATCTCCAACAGGAACTCCCAGCACCTTGCCCAATCTTCGAACAGTCATCCCTTCAGAAACCCTTGCTGTATCCCCAAGTATAACTGCCTTTACTGAATCTTCTTCGAGGTTAAGGATAAGTCCGTACAATACATCCTCTTTGCGTAAAATTTCTTCAAGGGAAAGTTTGCCCGTCTCATCAAAAACAATGACTTCAGACATTACCGCCTCAGTGAGCCCCTCGATCTCTGTCACACCATCTCCAACTCGAACAACAGTACCAACGTCCTCAACCTTCGCATGCACAGAGAAATGCTCAATTTCTTTTTTTATTTTTTCTATAATATGTTGAGACATGGTGATTTAGATTATTAAGGTTTAGACGTTACTATTTTCTGATAAAGATCAAAGAGCGCTTTCTTGTAGCTCACATCAAGAACTTTATGACCACACTGTATTCGATACCCACCAATCAAACCTGATTCTGTACTATTTACCGTGCTGTGATGAACGAATAACTCAGGATGTTGATGCTTTACCTCTTTAAGCTTTGCTTCCGATAATGGTTGTGCACTCGTCAATACAACTCTTTCGTTTTTTTCTCTCTTTTTTAAAGTCCTCTCAATTTCTTTTAGGATTGCGGGCAAAAGAGAGATAAGTCCCTTCTTTTTCAAATGAACAATCACCTGATCAAGTTTTGATTCACCAAGGGAGAGTATTACTTGTGCGTAGTTTTTTGCCTGCATAGGTTAAGACTCTTTACTTCGTAGTATTTTTTCAGCTGCAAGCACCCCCAAGCGTGCAATCTCATTAGCGCTCTCATCAAGAGCCCGCTTTTTCAGTGCCTCAACCTCCTTTTGAGTATCAGCTATTGCTTTAGCAGACTTTAGATTAGCCTCAGCAATCAGAGATTTTTCCTTATTTTCCGCAATCAGACGTGAGTCAGAAATTATTCTGTCAGCCTCTTTGATAGCCACACCCTTGAGCTCACCTGCTTCAATTGAAGCATTAGCTAGGGCATGTTTAGCGGCTTCCGCATCAGCTATTCCCTCTTCAATTTTCTTCTTGCGCTCCTCGAGCATCGCCAGAACGGGCTTGTAGAGGAAAAAGTAGAGCACGATTAAAACAATGGTGAAGTTGAAGGCTTGGATCGCCAAGAGTCTCCAATCGATGCCAAAGACTTTAATAATGGATTCCACAGAAGTTAAAAGTTAAAAGATTAAATATCAAAAGTTTAGACCAAGACCTATTCCTAGAATTTGTAAATTTGCGAGAATTTCTAGAAGTGAGTCCTGCGCGCGACCAAGATGTAGTGAACCTACTTCGCGGGAGCGCGCAGGGCGAAACGACAACGAAATTCGCCAAATTTACAAAGTTCTAAACGAAGCGAATAATGAAGGCAATAACCAAGGCAAAAATCGCAAGCGCTTCCGTAAAGGCAATACCTGCATACATGCTAGTGGTAATCTTTCCTGATGCTTCCGGATTTCGACCAATCGACTCAAGAGCCTTGGCCACAATCATTCCGATACCAATTCCAGGACCCAATACACCAAGTCCAATAGCAATTGCCATTCCAAACATTCGAGCTACTTCTAATTCCATATTTTTTCTGTTAATTAATAATTTTTCTAACTTATTGATGTCTCACACCTCCTACCTTTCTTAAAACAAAACCGGTCAATTCCAAAGCTAATGTTCCGCCTCGGTGATTGCGATTTTGATAAAAATAAGAGTAAGTAGTGCAAATATTGCCGCCTGTACAAAGCCCACAAAGACCTCAAAAAGCATAAGTGGAACTGGCAGAATGACCGGCACAAAAGAACCCAAAATCATGATGACGACCTCGCCCGCAAAGATATTTCCAAAAAGACGGAAAGAGAATGAGACGAGACGAGCAACTTCTGAAAAAAGATCAATGATACCGATACAAAAACCAAGCGGTGAGCTAAAGTTAACAAATTTCTTGAAATACTTCAAGAAGCCCAGAACCGCCACCCCAGCAACTTCAATTAAGATAAAAGCGATAATTGCCAAAGCAAGGGTCGTATTGATGTCAGTATTGAGCGACCTAAAGAGAGCGACGAACTCCATTTTCTCACCATGAAGCTCAAAGAAGCCGATACTTCCAACTCCTGGAATAAACTGAATGAGATTGGCCGTAAAGATGAAGATGAAGATGGTGAAGATAATTGGAAAAACCTTTTTGACCAATGCCTTATTTTCAAGCGTTTCTTCCATAAAGCCGTACGCCCCTCCGATTGCACTTTCAACCAAAACCTGACCCTTTCCTGGAACCATTTTGATTCGAGAACCGATGATTACTGCAAACGTACATAGCACAAAAACAACCACCCAACTCATGACGAGTGTGTTTGTTATTGGTATACCCCAGAGCGTACCGAGGTGCTCAGCCCCTAGTGCAATATGAATGTCCATAAATTAAGAAGAGGTAGCTGTCAGAAATTAAACCGTTATGAGAAACCAGAATTAAAAAAGGCTAGCGCCTAGATGTAGAGTAGGATATAAAATTGAAGGGCAAATTGCAACAAAGCCCCATGCAAATGCAATGGGGCTGGAAGGCTTAGAGTTAACCTTGCCATGACTTTTTGTTAAAGAATTACCGTCCAAAGGTCTAACTTGCGAGAACTGCAGACGGGCTGTCGACGCGCCGGCGGCTGTCAAGTCTTTTGTAGTCCCAGCGCCATCCGCCACCACGCCAATAGAAGCACAACGCGTGCCGCTCACCAAGCGGACTGCGAAGTGTCTGACCATCAAAGAAGGTGTAGGTTGTGTTGCCGTTCGTCTTCTCCTTGAAGCGAGCAGGGATAGACGCCTTGTTGTTCCAGAATGCATGGAATGTGTCTAGGTCGAGGCGAATGCGCTTGGCGGTAATGAGACGTGCGATGCGTTCATCGCCCGTAGTCCAACCTTCATTTGGACCGAGGTGAGCTTCCAGAAGAATTTTTGACGGATCGATTTCTTTCAAAGCTCGTGCGTTAACATCCTCTTCGAGCTCACCTTCAAGGCCGTTACCATCTGCTGGACCGTGCCAGAAACTCCAGCTCTTGCCGATGAATGTGGTGGGGCAGAAGGGAGTAGTGCGGTTGATTGATATCTGCATTGGGTCTCTCCTTGGATGGAAATTTCCAACGATAGGGTACATTAATATGTATATTCTGTCAAGCAGGCAGGTCTGGACTTGTGGTTACAGCCCACTAGTTGCGTCTTGGAGAGTTTGGTTGTAAGTACCAAGAAATAATGGGGCGATAAAAATAATACCAAGAAGTGGCAGAACAAAGAGTGCGAGCGTAACGATTGCAGTCCAAAGAAAATATTTTCGTGTCTTTTCTGCTGTTTTTTGTACAGCATCCAGTTTGTCCTCTAATCTCCCCAAACGTTGCACAATATCATTTTCCATCTAAATTTTGACAGTTACTGCCTGTAAGTCACCAAGTGGCAGTGAGCGTTTTTCTCGAAGCACATAATACGCGTAACTACCAAAGAAAATGGCTACCCAGAAGAAGTCCCCCATCAAAGAGTATTTGAGGAAAGGAAGTGCCAAGGTAAAGCAGTACAGTAGTCCTGCGAGTGTGTGTTCATAATAATTAGCAAATGCCCAGACTGCAAAATTTGTTGTGAGAAAGAATACAAGAGAACTAGCAAGTGTCGCTCCTCCAATCACCAAAGCACTTCGATGTTTTTTTAACAAACCAACGGCTAAGGTAATGCCGATAAAACTCCCGTAAACCACGAGCATCACTGCAGGATTATAAAACCCAATAAACAAGTCGCAAACAAACATCACGGCAATAGGTAGTATCACCGCATAACGTTTTGGTAAATAAAAACCAGCAAATAAAGCAAGTGCTCCAATAGGAGTAAAATTTGGGAGGTGCACCACGAAGCGACCGAGAATTGCAACCACAACAAATATTACTGTAAAAAATAGAAGTTTATTATCTGCAACCAATTGAAGAAATTTTTGAAATTTATTTGTTATCATATGTGGAATCAGGTCGTTATCTTACAATATTATTTCTAAGTGTCTTAACGGAATAGTACAGTGCGCACAAAAAGATAATCGCAAGCAGTTGATATATCCAAAACAACAATGTGTCTCTATTATGACTTCCATACAATACTAAATACTCAAAGAAAATAGTAGAAATGATGGAAATGACAACATCAAAAAAGATAATCACCCATTGCTTATACATCGTTAACCCCGCAAATAGAACCAATATAATGGAGCCGAGGAAAGAGAGAGAAACCGGCATATCAAAGGTGTTCCGATAAACACCTGTGGTAATAAGTAAAATAATTGCACCAGCTAAAAATAATGAGCGTACCGTGTCACCATAGTAATGTGCCGGCTGATCTACAGGCGAACTCTTAACTGATGGCTCGTATGGATATTCTTTGTCCTCTTCCATACACTCTATTCTATCAAAGAAGTGGGTCAAATGAAACCACTTACTTCTGGACGTGTGTTATTATTTTAAATTGAACAGAGCGCTTTATGTATACAGCACCAAATGATTCACATCCATATATCCCCTATCAGCAGTGGCCAGAGTATAGGCTTGAGAACGATCCTCCAGATTTTTTCAAACCAGAATCTTTCACCCAAGATGGAATTATTGGAATAAGATGGCGCCTTGGAATATTACGTTTTGAAGAATCTGTTTCAGACAGAGAACCGAGGGTTGGAAAACATCCCTATGGAAGAATTGTTTTTTGGCAAAGAATCTATCGCCGTGATATTCCCAAAGGGTGGCATCAGGGATTCTTTGCCAAGTCGCCCCATAAGATTGGCTACGCACAAATCAAGCAAACTGAATATTGGAAAGCTTGGCCCGAAACAACGAGATACTATCGTCGCAAATGGTTGAAAGAATGTTTAGATAAGAAGTACTCAATCGAAAAAGTTGAACTTGAGGCATATAAAGAGGCGTACTTGCAAAGTAGTGTAGTAAAAAAAGTTGGCTTGCGACAAATTGAAAAATTGGAGCGCAAGATGAATCTGGCTAGCAAAAATATCAACCTCTGGGGGGTACGGAGACTGAGCGATCATAAAATAGTTGCCGGACTCGGCGTAATCAATTCACAAACCTTTGCATCTTCAAACCATTTCTCTGCGTTTATGCACGAAGAAGTAAAAGGAGATAGGATTAGCCTTGGACTAGTTGACCACTGGTTTAAAGATTCCCTAGTGAACAATATAAAATTACTAGACTTTGGTATCTTCTGGCAAAAAGGAGATCCGTCTTCTTGGAAAGGATTCTCGGAGTTCAAAGGCCAATTTGATATTACGTTTATTAGCCTGCCACCGCGCTTGTTTAAAATTGTCTTTAAACAGGGGTGACGCCAAAGCTACAAGAGGTATTAACGGTCATCTAGGAAAAATAGCACTTAATTCATCCGAGTTATAAAATAATGCACCGAGCTCTCCAAAACTGTAGCTCTGACCTCCGACTTCTACAATTGACCCTGCCACAGTCGGATTAGGATTTGGACTTGAAGCCTTGAAGCCAATATTAAAGAGTGTGACGAGCACATCAGGCCTAGCGGAAACGTCAAACCCGGCCCTCTTCCACTGTTCCTGTATTTCTTTCAAATAAAGTGCTGTATAAAGATACGAGTAGTAGTGATTTTTTGCGTCAGTAAGACGAGTATAGAGTACCACATCATGATCATCACCTTCTTCATAAGCAACGAGTTCTGCCATCCCCTTTCCTGGATAAAATAGTGAGGTGGTATCGAGTGCATACTGTTCAATTTTTCGGGCAGTTTCTTGTTTAATTCCCGAAACACCAAGGGAAAATTGTGACATAGAACCCAAGACTTTAAATGGCTCAAAATATCTCTTGAATGTTTCTCGATTTGAAGTAAAGAATCTAATCTGCTCTGGGACAACCACAGAGGCAATCATCCGTGCAGAAACTCCAGTTTTTAAAGAAACTTCAGTTATGATTTGAGCATCCTTAATCAATCCCTCGCGAACCACTTTCCATTCTGCAGAATCACTCCAAGAACAACGAGCTTCCTTTTCAATATCTTTGTCCACATTCAAACAACCATTACTGTTATCTGTTTTTGGAACAGGACCAAAAAAAGCGTTGCGCTGCGCAATCGACCCACGAACCGTAAGTAAACCAAACTGCATCGCAACAAAAACAGAAACAGAAAGTAAGCCAATGATTGCAAAAAAATATACAGTTATAAAAAATATTTTTTTAAACATAGAATTAAACAATATACACACAACGTAGTGCGCAGGAAGGGGCGCCGATTCGGCGCCCCTTCATTTCAATTGTTGTACAAAACCCTTTGACATCTCACTCGCCCAAGGAAGCGATGAATCATCCACCTCCTCTTGTTCGGAGGATAGTTGTTATGTATCGCGATTACTTCCCGAAGAAAGTTGTTCAACTTTTGGGCACGACGCCTGGTACTCATTCCGTCCTCCCTTTCACTACTGACGCCAGTATATCGCACTAAAAAGAATAGGTACAGAAGAAAGGATTGGTGTCGAACTATCCAAAACGATGATTATATTTTTTTTAATAAATTTGACAAAAAAACTTAATATGTTATAAGTCTTGTTAGAGATATTCATAGGGAATGCGTAAGCATGTCTGAACCAGTAAGCTACCAAGAGTTAGCTCTCCTTGTCGCGACCCTTCAATTGGAGGTGGATCGATTGAGGAAAGAGGTGGAGATTGACCCATTAACGAGACTAAAGAATAAAAGAGGACTTGACCGTCAGATCAAACTCATTTTCTCAAACTCATCTGCCACCAAAATTCCAGTTGCAGTGCTTTTGATTGACATTGATCATTTCAAAAAATTCAACGAAAAACATGGCTACCAGAAAGCAAACGAAGTACTCATCGCTCTTGCTGAAAAACTGCGAGAGTATGATGCGGTACGTTGGGGTGGTGAAGAATTCGTAGTTATTTTAACAAACATTACACATCAGCAGGCGCTGATGGTGGCTGAGCGGATTCGAGAAATTGTTATGAAGCTCGATATTGGTATCGAGCAGACGACAGTTTCGATAGGGGTCGCATCAAGCGACTCCAAGGGTCATGATTTTGAAGAATTGTTCTTTCGAGCAAACATTGCGCTTCGCGAGGCAAAAAAAAACTCGCAACATCGTTTGTGGAGACATTCTGATCGCAGCCTAGCCATTCACACAACTCGCATGCCAACCGGCATGCGAGTTTCGAGTTTGGTGAGTCTCTAGGAATTTATAGATTGTTTAATCGCAGTTTCAAGTTCTTGGGGTGCATCCGTTCCTATGCGATAGACTTCTCCGTTTTTCATAGTTATCTCAACAGCATCAAAACCTGAAACATTGTATATCCACATTTTAGGCCATAGCCACAATCTTACTCCCCATCCATAATACCAGTAATTTTTTACCTGTTTGACTGACGTCATTTCTCGAAGCAGAAACTTTTTATGGAAAATTCCGTAACCAAATTTGATGCGAAGATAGTTTTCATCAATCGATACACTCAGTGTGGCAAAGGATGCAAGAATAAACACAATTAAAACCATTATAGTAGAAACGGCAAAATTTGGGCCGGAGTCAACCGAAGGAGGCTCGGCCAAGGCTGTACTATAAAACCATACAAAAAACATCAGTGCGATCAGTGTGACAACCAGTATTAGGTATCCAATTTGGGTGTGTTTATATGAAGTCATAAATCTAATTATACCACTTGCTTGCTTGGGATCTGTGTTTTGTGGTCACAAGTATTTTTGTTGACTCAAAAATCTCGCGACCCCGGCTCGTGGTTTTTGCCTTTTCCCTTCGGCAAGCTCAGGGTCAAACAAAAACATCGCTGCGCCTTCCACCAAAGCACAAAATTCCGCGCAGGCGGAATATTTGTGTCTTTGGTGGACCCCAGCGGACTCTCCACCTATCGTGGCGAGTATTTTTCTCGCTTCGCTAGCTCAGCATAGAAAAATCTTTCTCGTCCGCCACAAGCAAAGCAGTTTGCTTGCTTGGGGTCCACAAATGCAAAAACCGCCTTTCGGCGGCGCATTTGTGGTCATTATACCAAAAAGTTCGGACTTACTTCCAGCAAAATCCTGACTGATGTGACACGCGCGGAGCGCGTGGTGAAGCGAAACTAAATCGTACGCTCCGATTGCGCTGAACCGCCACCTCACGCCGCCGAGTACGGCGGCAACCCCGAAAGAAAAAACACTCCTTGCATTTTTGTTTTGGCGGGGGGGAATGCATTTTGAAAAAGGAAAGGGCGTTTTTCTTTCGGGGTTTCGCCCTCCAAGTATTCGGGCGGTGCGTACGGCGGAAATGCGAGGCTCGCGCGCT
>CALRBT010000016.1 GCA_943354475.1 Parcubacteria group bacterium
GATTCAGATGCGTACCCAATTGATTTAACCGTCTCTCCAATAATTTCAGAAAAGAAAAATACAAAAAGTAAGTCACCAAAAGGAAAAGGATTTTCATATTTGAGTTTAATTGACGGAAAGTTAATTCGACACGAAACATGGGTTGAATGTGAAGCTAGGGTTAAAGGGGCTCGTGGTGCAAAATTTAAAAAAGCGATGAATCTCGCCGATGAAGTTGAAATTAAAAAGAGCTGGAATATACTTTAAAATTTAAATTAAAAAATGAAAGATAGTTGGCTCTATATTTCACTTCTTGGTTTTACGCTCGGTATCTTTCTTCGTTCTATTTTTGCTATTGATTTTTATACGACTTGTTTTTTATTAGCACTTTCACTTTTAATATTACTGATCAGTAGTTTCACTCGCACTGAACCGGGAAGAAAAAACATACTGATCGGTACACTTTTACTGTTAACTTTTTCTTTGGGAGTTCTACGATTTGATGTCTCTGACTATAAACCAGCTGAACTTTCACGTGGTGGTGAAGAAATAAGTTTTAAAGGAATTGTGGTTGATGAGCCAGATGTTCGTGAAGACCATAGTAAACTCACGGTAAAAATTGAATCAGCAAAGAATGGTGACGGGGAGAATCTAATTGGCAATGTTCTGGTTATCACTGATCGATATACAACATTAACTTATGGTGATGAAATAGTAATTACGGGGAAAATAAGACGACCAGAAAATTTTGTTTCAAAAGAGAGTGGTGGTGGGAAAGAGACTGCTCAAGAATCATTTGATTATGTTTCCTATTTAGCAAAGGATGGAATTTATTATCAGATGATTCGTCCAAGTATGGAGAAGATGGGTGAAGGCAAGGGCAACCCAATCAAAGCAATCCTCTTTCAGATCAAGCACTCTTTTCTTTCAAATATCAATCGTGTTATTCCAGAGCCAGAGAGCTCGCTTCTTGCAGGGTTGGTCGTTGGTGCCAAGCAGTCACTCGGCAAGGAGTTGCTCGATGACTTTCGTGTGGTCGGGGTAATTCATATTGTCGTTCTCTCTGGGTATAACCTCACTATCGTCGCGCAAGCAATGATGCGAGTTTCCTCAGTCTTACCGCAGATGGTATCACTCTCTATCGGCGGGCTTGGGATTGTATTTTTTGCCATTATGACTGGAGGTTCGGCTACAATCATCAGAGCCTCAATTATGGCTCTCCTTGTACTTTTGGCACAAGGAATACGTCGTGATTACGACATAACAAGGGCCCTCCTCTTGGCCGGGTTCTTTATGGTTATGCAGAACCCTCACATTTTAGTTTTTGACCCGTCATTTCAACTCTCATTTTTGGCAACCATCGCCCTCATCTACCTCGCACCATACCTTAAAAAATATTTTACCTTTATTCCAGAGCGATTTGGACTTCAAGAATTAGCCATTTCAACAATGGCAACCCAGATTTTTGTCCTCCCGCTGCTTCTCTATAGTATGGGGACGCTCTCTCTGGTTGCGCTTCCAGTGAATCTTCTCATCTTGCCATTAATTCCGATGACCATGTTCTTTGGTTTCGTGGTTGGGATGGTGGGATTCGTCTCCTCCTTGGTAGCGCTCCCATTTACCTTTATCACACATCTCTTGTTGTGGTACGAGCTCAAAGTAGTTGAAATTTTCGCAGCCCTCCCTTTCGCTTCGATTTCCATTTCCTACTTCCCACTTTGGCTAATGGCCCTTGTCTATATTGGGTTTACCGTTTTCTTTTTATGCAAAAGTACAGGAGAGGTAAAAAACACAAAATAGGGATATTGAAGTGCTACGTAGTAACTTCGGAGATCGGAAACCCTAATGACCCATTTTCCACAGTGTTTCAAAAAATGTCTTAAAATTGTCTGCAATTTTTTTATTGTGGACAATGAAACTTGTTACAGGGTCGGTAAACACATACAAACCAAATACTCCTATTTCTGTATAGATACCATAATTTGAACTTCCTTCAAAAACACCAGGAAGTGCACGAGAAGAAACAAAACGGTTTTCACTCCATGTATCCAAATCCTTTTTCTGAGCTTCTGCTCCGATATATCTCGTCTGGACATTTTTCTTTTTACGAATGTAATCGAGTTCGTTTATGGCGTTTCCACATTTTTCTATATAACCGTCGTTATTACCACCAATGACTAGTATAGTGCCTCCCTCGGGCATTGCTTGCAGTAACCTCATCTCATTGGCGACGAATGATTCTTGACCTTGGAATATTTCGAATTGATGTTCAGGATCGACGGTAATCTTTGTTTCAATATCTTTAATCAAGTCATCGAGTTGTCGTTTGCGCTCCGCCAGTTGTTCCGAAAGATGACGAGGATTTTTGGCGCTGTATTTTCGTCTACCGCGTACGATTATGTGTTGTACAAGGCCTTTTTTCTCGAGTGTCTCTAGTGCGCTGTAGACAAACTGTCCATGTAGGGTGGTATCGCGTGATATTTGAGATGCTCCTGTTTGTCCTGAGCGCAAAAGGGATAGGTAGACCTGTGCTTCTTTTGGTCGCAAACCAGCACTTTCGAGTCCGCGTATCATTTCAGCTAGTGCTAAATCATCAGGTTTCTTTGATAAAGTCATAAAAAAGCTTATATTCTATAGTGTTTTTGCTAATGAAAGATATCATAATATTCTATTGATAAATTTTCAATTGTCAACTAACCTACTACTAGATTTGTCCTTAAGTTGGATAGAAATATGGAGGATCGTGATATGCTCAAGCAAATCTTATTGGTAGTGTTTTTCTCGTTCAGTATCTTATTTGTAACCTTTTTAGCCTACCTTCTTTTTGATTTTGGTTTCTCTGCAAACTTTGACTTTGAGTTAAGTCAGAAAATTGCCCTAGCGATAGGGACTCTAACCCCCACCCTCATCATCATTGGCTTATCTACGTGGGGAATTCATACTGCGGCGATGAAGGTTGTGGTGAAGAACGGCTCCTCACTGAAGAGTAAAAGTAATCGAGATCGTTTGTTTGGTTGGGCTGAGACCATCAATACTGTCTGTGCATTCGGTATGATTCCTGTTTTGCTTTACGCGCAAAGCGTAGGTCCATTTTTTACCCTCTTTGTTGCCTTAGTATATATCGTGACGGTCTTAGTTGGTGGGAGTATTCTTCTCAGTCTCCTTTCTCATCTGCCGAAATTCAAAACGCCACCCAGTTAGGGTGGCGTTTTACTTTTTCAACCTTAGTTTCCTGCTCCCCACCCATACTCTTAGTTTGAAGACAAACAAAAACAGCCAAAAGAAAATTTAATTCTTTAAGGACGGTCCAATACTACAATGAAATGTAGGTGGAAATGATCTGGGATCGACTCAGCTCTCATTGTATTTTCAAGAATACAATCATATCCTGCTGTGTTAACAAAGTCCTCCTTTATCTCTCTCAGCTCATGTAGCTCTTCCTCGGTCAAATCTCGTTCGGTAGTGTGTCTGCGGGGTATTAGTAAGTGGTGAGTCTCGGCAATTTCATTATAAGGGAATTTGTTGATAGTAAGTTTCCAGTGCACAAAGTCTTTTATCGAATCTTGTTCACAAAGTAGGCAGACACCATTGTTGGTTTTTAAGTATTCAAGATACTTCTCTCTAACTTCCGCTGTCCTCAATGACTTCATAGCTGATTTATTTTTGTGTTGCTTGGAATCTGTTCTCAATCACAGACCAATTGAGATTCTCGAAGAATGCCTCAATGTACTTACCGCGGCCAGGGGCGCCGAAGTCTTGGATGAACGCATGCTCCCAAACATCAAGAGCGATGATGGGGGTGATGCCGGGCAGGTGGCCCATGTGCTGTTCATCTACCCAGTATTGAACCAATGTGTCAGTTATAGAATCATAGCCAAGCATTGCCCAGCCAACACCACGGGTCATCGCAAGATTTTTGAAGATGGTTATAAATGTATCAAATGTTCCACACCACTCTATAATTTTTTTATAAAGTGAGGAATCAGGAGAGAGAGACTGAGGACCACCCTCGAAGCTTGCGAAATAAATTTCATGGTTGCGCATGCCACCAAACTCGAAACCTTGTCTACGGAATGCTTCACGCCTCGCGTACTCGGGGTTATTCTGATTCTCGACAATTTCGTGTATGAGATTGAGGTTCTTCACATATCCAGCATAGAGACCAAGATGAGCCTCGACGCTTTCTTTGGAAAATCCTTTGAGCTCCGGGAGGTTAAATTTTTTCTCTGTATACATATATGATGTGTCGTTTAGTGATAAAGATGGCTAGATTATAACACTGATTAGTATTAGAAAAAGAAAAGGCCCTCACTGAGAGGGCGTCTTCCTTTGCCACGCACCTGATACGTTTTCAGGCTATGGCAAAACGATACTCACTATTTGAAGTCGAGTCACTCCTTTCTCCTTGAAGTTCAGCTCTTCTGCTGCGGCCTTTGACAAGTCGATTCTGTTTCGATATCTAGGCGAAATTCGATCTTGGATTGTTACCTCAAGACAAACTTGCTCACTGGTTTCTTTAATATTACAAAGGGTGACCCTTGTCCCCAATGGAAACATTAAACTGGCGGCATTCTCTGGGTTATTCTCGTCAAACGGATCTCCGTTTGCCATAGTTCTTCCATGGAAGTATCCACCGTACCAGCTCGCTAGTACGACACGCGTTCCTGCATCAGCGCTTGATGTCAGGAAAACAAATCCTACTAACGCCAATCGAAAGAAAAACCCCATCACCTCGCCTCGCTTGCTGTTGAACCCAACCTATTACACTTGCCTGATAAGACGACTAATAACGGCCGTAGCCGTTTCAAGTCATATTGAAACTATCAGGCTTAAGTAGAAGAAAAGCACTCCACCCGCACTGTTAACGATTATGCGTGTATAACCGAATGCTTTTTTTCTACTCAAACTTTGTACAAGGTCTTCATTATTAATAACACGGACGATACATAAAAGTCAATAAATATTTTGTATACTTATTAGAAATGTTGTATTCAAAAACTAAAGTACGAGCAGGAATTTTATTTTTCTTTGTTTTGATCAACACCGGAATTTATTACGGAGTCTATTTTGAGTCGAGAGACGACTTACTCACCGTTGCTTTTCTCGACATCGGCCAAGGTGACGCTATTTTTATAGAAGCTCCTAATGGCAATCAGGTCATTATCGATGGAGGACCAAACGGTAAAATCCTTAGTGAATTAGCCAAACTATTGCCACTCTATGATCGTTCAATTGATATGTTGGTAGTGACCAATCCCGACAAGGATCATTACGCAGGCTTCATTGATCTACTCAAGAGTTATGAAGTCTCTGAGGTTCTCGAACCAGGCACACTGACACCAACAGAAACGTATAAAGTGTTACAGAAAAGTATCAAAGAGCACAATATCCCCGACGTGCTAGCACGTCGTGGAATGAAAATTATCCTAGACGAGGAAGCTGATGCATATATCTATATACTATTTCCCGATCGTGACGTTTCGGGATTAAAAACAAATGATGGTTCAATTGTAGCTAGGCTTGTTTATGGGAATACTTCGGTAATGCTTACTGGTGACTCTCCGCAATCGATTGAAAATTATTTATCTACGATAGATGGCAAGAATTTAAAAAGTGACGTGCTCAAAGTAGGACATCATGGTTCACGAACCTCAACGGGAGAGCAATTTCTAGGCTACGTTGATCCGACCTATGCAGTAATCTCAGATGGTAAAGGGAATAGTTATGGTCACCCACATCAAGAAACACTCGATAATCTGGCTAGGTTTGATGTCAAAGTCTTTCGTACTGATGAGCTCGGTACGGTCATTATGAAATCTAATGGCGAAAAGATTGTGTTTAATAAATAGTTTTGGAATAAAAAACCCGTCGAATCTTGCGAAACGACGGGGAGCAGGAGGTCTGCTCAGTCCTATCTAGATTTACTCAAATGGATACTCTCCACCTGAGTACTTTCGTTCAAAGTCGCGGCGCTGCATCCACCCTTCACCTTTGACGGAATAAACGTACTCTTCCACATCAATAGATTTTGGATCAGGATTATCCCAACCACGGGTAAGGTGTGCAGGAGTGCCCTCCATGGACATACCGTCCGCATCGAACATTTTCCTATCAACAGTCATCGCTATGTCTCCTAGAGTGCCTTACTTTCCTCAATACGAAAACAACCCCTCGCATGAGGGGATTGTTTACTAGTTGAGATATTTCAACACTACCAAGTCAATCCGCTCATGCCAGAGGAGTTGTTGCCGGTGATGTGTTTAGTAGGTATTTCACAGGTTTTAGTTTTAGATAAGCCCAGCTTTCTTTAGGGTAGCAAACGCACCATTCTTTTGAATCGTTTTGAGACCACGGGTTGAAATCTCTACTTTTACAAAGCGCTTTTGTTCAGGCACATAAATGCGCTTTTTCTGGAGATTTGGGTACTTACGCACCTTGCCGGTAGGATTAAATTGGGTAGCACGAGTAGCGTTGGAGTATCCTCCTGCGACGAGTGACCCTGATCCTGTTATTGGACAAATTTTAGCCATAAAGATTCTTGATTTAGTTTCCGTATGTTACCATAAGCTCTATATTATGCAAACAGATCCACTTTTTCTTATCATCCAGATAGCTATCATTATCTTTTCGGTCATTATCCACGAAGTGTCTCACGGTTGGATCGCCAACCTTCTTGGCGATCCAACTGCTCGCCTTGAGGGGAGATTGACGCTGAATCCAGTTCCACATATTGATCCAGTTGGTTCGGTCATCGTACCACTTATTACCGTTTTTGGTGGAGGATTCATGTTTGGTTGGGCCAAGCCGGTGCCGTATAACCCAAGAAATCTAAAGAATCAACAGTGGGGCGAGGCAATCGTGGCGGCAGCAGGACCTCTCTCAAACTTAGCAATAGCTATCTTTTTTGGCTTGGTAATGAGGTTTGCGCTCGCCTCAGGGTTTAATTCAGCATCCTTCTATAGTGTTGTCAGTGCCATAATCATCAGTAATATCGTTTTGGCAATCTTTAACCTCGTGCCAATTCCACCACTTGATGGTTCTAAGGTGCTTTTCTCAATCCTCCCATACCACACCCGCCACAATCAATTCTTCCAGTTTCTCGAACAGTACGGCCTTATTTTAGTGCTACTATTCGTCCTCTTCTTGTTTAAAATACTCCATCCAGCCATTGCTCTTATCTTTGGTTTGCTCACGGGTACACCCACATGAGACCTGTTTTTAGGAGGTAATTCAACATATCTTACCCCACTCCTTTAATTGTCCTCAATAACTTGCAATCAAGGATGACCTATAGTAATGTATGCACTAATCGCTTTCCTTACAGAGCTTTTTATTTTTGTAGGGAATTTGCACAAGTAGATGTCAACAATTAATCAACTCGTTAAGAAAAACAGATCAAAAGCTGGCCGTAAATCACGAGCGGTTGCTTTGGCGCGTGGATTCAATACACTGAAGAACCGACCAACATTCTATCCTTCTCCTTTCAAACGTGGTGTTTGCACCAAGGTTTCTACCACTACTCCAAAGAAGCCGAACTCAGCACTTCGAAAGATTGCACGTGTCCGTCTTACTAATGGTATGGAAGTAACCGCCTACATTCCTGGAATGGGACACAATCTACAGGAACACTCAGTGGTAGTATTGCGAGGTGGACGCGTTAAGGACCTTACCGGAGTTCGTTACCACATTGTTCGTGGTGTACTCGATGCGACAGGAGTAGATGCACGACGACAGAGTCGAAGTCTCTACGGTAACAAGAAGCCTAAGGCAGGTGCAGCTAAGAAATAATCTATATGCGAAGACGAGTAAAAAATCGAAATCAGCCAACCGCAGACTTAAAGTATGCTTCTACACGCCTTTCTAAATTCATCAATAACGTGATGGAGGCTGGAAAGAAAGAAACTGCTCGTAAAATTGTTTACGGTGCGTTTGAGGTGATCAAGGAAAAGGCTAAGGTAGAAGACCCAATGGAGGTCTTTGAGCTTGCTATCAAGAATGCAGGTCCTGTGACCGAAGTTCGATCAAGACGAGTTGGCGGTGCTAACTACCAGGTTCCTCGCGAGACCCGCCCAGAGCGAAGACAGTACCTGGCAATGAAGTGGATTCTCGATGCTGCAAAAGCAAAGAAAGGCCTTCCAATGCATCGTAAACTTGCCGATGAGCTCATCGCTGCAAGTAAGAACGAAGGTGAAGCAATCAAGAAGCGTGATAACACCTTGAAGATGGCAGAGGCAAACAGGGCGTTCGCACATTTTGCTTGGTAGGATAACATTCGTTTCTTTCTTTCAAAAACACACATAAAACTTGAAAATTTTTGTTATGCTCGGCTACCCGCCTACGCAATGTTTTTGAAAGAAAGAAACTCATTCAGGTGTTTAAACCAGTGAGTTTTTTATTTT